>CAZHOK010000019.1:0-31843 GCA_964534115.1 uncultured Beijerinckia sp. | reverse complement strand
TATGGTTTTTCTGGCCGGTCGAGCGGGTCTTATCCAGCATAAGGTTTTTTTAAGAAACCTTGTCCCCCTCGGTATAAGCGCCTGTTTGACAATTTCTCTGGCGTACTTCCTCAAGTATCATATCTCTGGGGTAAAACTTATTCTTGTTATTCTTGTATTTAGTTATCTCAGTGCGCTCTTATGCCTTGCTTTTTTTCCAAATGGTCGTCTCTTTCTTGCGGAAATGTGGCGGTTCAAATCATTCTTGAATGCGAAGCGTGTTGGTGAAGAGGTTTGACTAATATACCCCTTTTGCCCGGATAACGGCAGGTATTGTCTTGAGTATGATCATCAAATCGAGACGAAAGCTCCAGTTTTTTATATACGATTGATCAAGGTCGATTCTTTCATCATAGGCTATATTGTTCCGACCGCTGATTTGCCATAGGCCAGTGAGCCCAGGTCGCGTCTTTCTGTAGTCTGAAAATGCGGATCCATATTTTTTCATCTCTTCGTAGACGATCGGACGAGGACCGACGACGCTCATGTCTCCGATTAAAATATTTATGATCTGGGGTAGTTCATCGAGGCTCGTTTTTCGGAGAATCCGCCCAATCCCAGTGATCCGTGGATCGTTTTTAAGCTTGCGATTTTCGGCCCATTCCTGATGGGCGTCGTGATTATCATTCAGATAAGCACGGAGAATATCGTCTCCATTTTTTACCATGGTTCTGAATTTCAGGCAGTTAAATCTTTTGCCTTTACGGCCAATTCTCTCGTGGCATATGATGGCAGGGCCCCCATCAAAAAAATAGATCAATACGGCAATGATCATCATGAATGGCAAAAGCAAAGCCATTGCTATCAATGAGAGCATCAAATCCAAAATACGTTTGCTGCGACCACCTAAAGTGTCCTCAATTTCATATTCCGCGCTCGTTTGAATATCGGCTGGATTATGGATCACCACTGTCAACCTCATGGTTTCGCTGACACACCAAGTCGCGCACCGGATAGGTTTACGGACGGCTTCCATAAAATGACCGTACAGGTCGTGCGTTCCATTTTTTGATAGTTACATGTGCCTGTTTTCGAATCAATCACATGGGGCAATGAGATTTTGCGCTTGAGAAGATCGATTGCGGTTTGCAATTCACTTTCTGTTTCATTTGGCAGGCGAGCTTCAGATTAATTGAGTATGGGAGTTATGTTTCTCAGCAAAGCGCAACGGTTTTTTGTTAAGATGCTCTCATGGGACGAGCTTGTCTGTTTTTCTTGAATCAGCGTTTAGGATCCATATGAATCCAGATGACGAGCTTCATCTTTGCATATGCGAAGACCGGCATTCGATGTATCCAGCTTTGCGCTTGTTGTTATCCAGCCTCAGTTTGAATTTCCCATCCGCCCATATCCATCTATTTCTGGAATCTCCAACCTCTGAGTTTTTGAATTTCCTCGCCAAGCTTCATCTGAACATTGAAATGCGTGACTTCCCAAGAGATATACAAGGTTATGACATTAAACCTGTCGTCCTTGAATCTCTCTTGGGTGCGAATATCAAAAGAATTTTGTGGGTGGACAGCGATATTATTGTCTCGGACTCTTTTCGTTTGTTTGTCGATTCACTGCATGATGGTGTTTTGGTGATTTGCGAGGAGATGCTTGGCAGATTTCATGATAATTCAGCCGGGTTGCGTACTTCAGCTTGGGGATTTCAGCTGACAAGAAGCTTTCCATTCGCACTGAATACAGGTGTTTTGTACGTTGATCGGTCTCATCTCGCGCTCATTGCGAGATGGTCGCAATTATTGGCTTCGTCATTATATCGACAAGCACAGGCATTGCCGTGGGATCATCGTCCGGTGCATCTACTCGGTGACCAGGATGTTTTATGTGCGCTCCTGGGTTCAGCTGAGTTTTCGGAGATTGACGTTCGTGTCTTGCGACGGGGACAAGACATTATTCAGTTTTCTGGGCCATTTGGGTATACGTTGCGGGAACGGCTGCTTCATATGTTTTCAAATCCGCCACCATTTGTTCACTCGCTTGGGGACAAGCCTTGGCTGGCAAAGCCTCCAGGGCGGGCAATATTCGATCGCTTTTGTTTTATGTATCTCGGTTGTTCACCCTATACTTTGCTTGCACAGAAACATCAGGAGGCACTTTCCGATTGCTCTTGGCTTGAGCCTCGCAATTTCGCTGATTTTTTCTTCCGATGGCTTGGTTTTGGGAGCATGCCCTTGACCGGATTGCCCTACGCTTTGGCAGCGGATTTTGTCCGCCTGATGAAACATGTTCGCATTCTAGGCCAGAGGGTATTGTCGTTTCTGGCCTAACGGTCTTCCTCTTCGGCCTGTCTGACATAATCGGGTGGCCGCGGCTGGCCTTGTCAGTTTTTGTTTTTTTGAGGCTGTTTGACTGGCCCGGTTTTCGGTTTTGTTTATTAAGTATCTGTTTTTTATCATATTTAATTGGCTCCGGCTGGGCTACCGTCAGCCCGGATTGCTTAGGGCGCTGCGCTCTGCTTTAAGCGTTTTGAAGAAGCGCTGCTCGAGGCGGCGTGGGGCCAGCCAGGGACATCCTATCTCCATGAGCGATAATCTTTTCGACCGCCTTGTTCGCAACACCCAAGACGTTCATGCGAAGGCTATTGAGGGCGCGGATGGCCAGATTTTCCGGTACACGGACCTCTTCGGTTTTTCGGCGCAATTAGCCCGTGTTTTGGTCGAGCATGGCGTCAAGCCCGGAGATCGAGTTGCGGTCCAGGTCGAAAAGTCCGTTCCTGCGCTTGTTCTCTATCTGGCAAGCCTGCGTGTTGGAGCCGTCTATTTGCCCTTGAACACGGCCTATACATTGGCTGAGCTTGATTACTTCATTTCAGATTCCGAGCCCTCGGTCATTGTGTGCGATCCCTCGAGCGCGGTTGGTATTGGCGCGCTTGCTCAAAAGGTTGGAGCAAAAGTTCTCACCCTTGATCCGATGGGGGCGGGCAGCCTTACGGAATTGGCTGCAAGTCAGGCCAAGGATTTTCCAACCGTATCGCGTGCCGGAGAGGATTTGGCGGCCATCCTTTACACGTCGGGCACAACCGGGCGTTCAAAAGGAGCTATGCTCACGCATGATAATCTTTTTTCGAACGCATCCACTCTTGTTCAATATTGGCGGTTCCAATCCTCAGACGTGCTGATCCATGCGCTGCCGATTTATCACACGCATGGGCTTTTCGTTGCGTCCAATGTGACCTTCTTCTCCAATGCGTCGATGATTTTTCTTCCAAAGCTTGATCCTGATCGGATCATGAGCCTTATGGCGCGTGCGACGACTCTTATGGGTGTGCCGACATTTTATGTTCGTCTGCTGCAGCATCCCGCTCTCAACAAGGATTCTGTTCGCAATATGCGATTGTTTGTTTCCGGTTCAGCGCCGCTTTTGGCTGATACGCATCGCGAATGGCAGGCGCGGACGGGACATGCCATTCTTGAGCGCTATGGCATGACAGAAACAAATATGAATACGTCGAATCCATATGATGGCGATCGTGTGCCTGGAGCCGTGGGCTTCCCGCTGCCCGGTGTGTCTGTTCGGATCACCGATCCGGAAAGCGGAGATATTCTTGGTCCTGACCAGATCGGGATGATCGAGGTGAAGGGGCCGAATGTTTTCAAAGGCTATTGGCGCATGCCCGAGAAAACGGCTGCCGAGTTCAAGCCGGATGGTTTCTTCATCACCGGCGATCTTGGGAAGATCGATTCCCGTGGTTATGTTCATATTGTTGGGCGTGGAAAGGATTTGATCATTACGGGTGGCTTCAATGTCTACCCGAAGGAAATTGAGACCGAGATCGATTCCATGCCGGGTGTGTTCGAGAGTGCTGTCATTGGCGTGCCGCATCCCGATTTTGGTGAAGGCGTGACCGCTGTGGTGGTACGCACCAAACCGGATTCAATTGACGAGAAAGCAATCATGCTCGCGTTGCAGGACAGGCTGGCCAAATTCAAGCAACCGAAGAAGATCATTTTCATGGAGGATCTGCCGCGCAATACAATGGGCAAAGTTCAGAAGAATGTGTTGCGCGATCAATTCGCCAAACTCTTCAGCACTTGAGCGGGCATGCTCTCGACCCATCCTCTTGCGGCTGATTTATGGTCTGAGCTTGAGGGCCCTTCTCAGGCATTGGACCATTTGAGTTTTGTAGGAAAGGGCATCCTTTCCTCTTCCTTTGCGGTCTCGGATTTTGCCGCCGCAACAACATCTGTGGCTGCTTTGGCACTGGCGGAATGGGTGTCGCTCCTGGACCGCCCGTTTCCTGGCCTATCCGTCGACAGGCGACTTTCCGATCTTTGGTTTTCGAAATCATTACGGCCCATAGGTTGGCCTTTGCCGCCGCAATGGGATCCGATTGCGGGGAATTATCGCACGATTGATGGCTGGATCCGTCTTCATACAAATGCGCCGCATCACCGGGCGGCGCTTCTGAAGGTTCTGGGCTGTACTGCCGACGCCAAATCTGTCGGTGATTGCGTGGCCAAATGGACGGGTCAGGCGCTTGAGGATGCCGTCATTGAGCAAGGCGGATGCGCGGCAAGAATGTTGTCGCGCGATGAATGGTTGGCGCATGCGCAGGGCAGGGCGGTTGAAAAAGAGTTTTTGATTGCGCGCCAGAACCATAAAAATTTTTCCTTGCGGGTGATTGGTTCTCCATCTCGTCCGCTGCAGGGTTTGCGTGTGTTGGATCTCACGCGTGTTCTGGCGGGGCCGGTTGCCACACGTTTTCTCGCTGGATTTGGGGCAAATGTGTTGCGGATCGATTCACCTCTATGGGACGAGCCTGCCGTTCTGCCCGAGGTCAGTATTGGCAAGCGGCGGGCTCGCCTCAATCTCGAAGATAAAAGCGACCGCCGTATTTTTGAGGAGCTTCTCAGTCAGGCGGATGTGCTTGTTCACGGGTATAGAAGCGATGCGCTTGAAAATCTGGGTTTTGGTTTTCTCACGAGGCAGGACATCAATCCATTTTTGATCGATGTCGCTCTTGATGCCTATGGATGGACGGGTCCGTGGGCGCATCGGCGTGGCTTTGATACAATCGTGCAGATGAGCACCGGCCTTGCACATTCGGAGGCGCTCTCGAGCGGCAGTGACGCGCCAAAGTTATTGCCTGTGCAGGCCTTGGATTATGGCACTGGCTATTTGATGGCCGCCGCCGTGCTTCGGTTGCTGAGTTCTGCGCGGCAAGGCATGGGGTCCGGTTCGGCACGCCTTTCGCTGGCCCGCACAGCGGGTTTTCTCGCCAAATATCGGCAGCCAGAGATTTGTGACGATTTGGCCTGTTGCGAGCAGGATTTTGATGAAAGCATTGAGCAGACCTTTTGGGGCCCAGCGCAGCGGCTTCGCGAACCGTTTTTGATGGATGGTATATCTATGTCTTGGGATCGGCCGGCGGGGCCACTTGGCGATAGTGCGGCTTGTTTCGACTAGGGGGAAAGATGCGCGGCTTTTTTCGAATGGATTATGCGCGAGAGGGTGGCGCAGGCGGAACGATTATCTTTACGGATGGCACGGTCTCCGGCTGGGATACGGGCGGCTCATTTTTCCGCGGCGCCTATCGCGATTACGGGATGGGTATCCAGGGTCAATTATCGATGGCTTTTCCGAATGGCGGAATATCTCTCACCGGAGAAAAGATGCCCAAGAATGGATTGCCTTTGGAATACTCGTTCAAGATTGGGAATGCTGCGACAGCTGGTGAAATGGAAGTCGAGACGGAAGCCGGCCTCGTGCTCGTTAAGCTCAAGCGTGTGAGTGCACTTTAAAGCTGGTTATTGGCTGCCTGTCTTGATCTCTGCTTTGGTGCCCGCCATAATCAAGAAGACGCTATGGAAAATAGCGAAACGGGAGGAAATCCATGTCTGGCATAGGTTTGCCGCTTTCTCGAATCTTTCGGATAGGCCTTTTCGCGACGGGTTTGACCGCTTTCTGGGCAGGAAATGTGGCAGACGTCCAGGCTCAGGCGCGCGTTGAGGTCCGCGTCGGCACACTTGGGGCCATTAGCGATGCTCCCATTTTTATTGCGGACAAGAAAGGGTTCTTTCGAGAAGAGGGGATCGACGTCAAAATGACAGTGTTCCAATCGGCGGCAACTATGGTTGCGCCATTGGGCGCGGGCCATCTTGATGTGGGCGCGGGCTCCCCATCGGCCGGCATGTATAATGCGGTAGCCCGTAAAATCGACATTCGGATCGTCGCAGACAAGGCCATGTCGACCGCCGGATATGGGGCGACCAAGCTGATCGTGCGTAAGGATCATGTCGATTCAGGGCGCTTCAAGAGCTTGGCCGATCTGAAGGGAATGAAGGTCGCAGGAAACGCGCCCGGCGTGAGCAATACAGCCATGCTGAATGCCATGCTGACGTCGGTCGGGCTCAAATATTCCGATGTTGACGTTCTCAATCTCGCCTTTCCCGATCATCTGGTTGCACTTCAGAACAGGTCGATTGATGCGGGTGCAACGATCGAGCCGATAGCCACGCTGGCTGTCCAGGCTGGTCATGCAGTCGAAATCATGCGGGACGATCAAATCTATCCCGATCACCAAATTGCAACGCTGATCTATGCCGAGGAATTTGCCAAAAAACGCGATCTGGGTGTCCGATTCATGAAAGCCTATGTTCGTGGAATCAGATTCTACGTGAGCGCATTGAAAGATGGTCGGCTTGCGGGAGAGACTGCCGATGAGGTGATCGATATTCTGACTGAATATACAGCGGTGAAGAACAAGGATCTGCTTCGCAAGATTACACCGACCGGCATGGATCCGGATGGACGCGTCAATAGTGCAAGCTTGCAGCGCGATCTTGATTTTTATGCATCTCAGGGGCTTGTCGAATCCAAGATCGATGTGGGCCGGATCGTCGATATGTCATTTGCTCAAGAAGCGGTCAGACTTCTCGGGCCATACAAGCAATAAGTGGAAGATTGCCGATGTTGAGGTCGCACACCCGGATGGCCGGGCCCAATAAGTTCAAGCTCGGGCTCTTCGCCATGAATTGCTCGGGCGGCATGACAATGACCAAAGCGCCTGAACGTTGGGATGCCAGTTGGGAGAATAATCTGACGGCAGCAAATTTGGCAGACGAAGCCGGTCTTGAATTTTTGCTGCCGATCGGTCGTTGGCACGGTTACAAGGGTGAAACGGATACTGAGGGCTCCTCTTTCGAGACACTCACCTGGGCATCCGGTTTGCTTGCGGCGACCAAGGGCATTTCTGTTTCTGGCACATTGCATGTCGCTTTCGTCAATCCGGTCTTTGCGGCCAAACAAATTGTCACCGCCGACCATATTGGTCGCGGGCGCTTTTGCCTGAATATTGTTTCCGGTTGGAATAAAGGCGAGTTCGACATGATGGGCGTTGCCCTCAACGATCATGAGGCGCGCTATGCCTATACTGGAGAGTGGATTGAAATCGCAAAACGCATATGGCGCAAAGAGATTCCCTTCGACTATCAAGGTCGCTTCTTTGACCTTAAAGGCGTCATCTCAAAGCCAAAGCCATTTGGGGGCGGAGAGCCGCTTCTCATCAGTGCCGGCAATTCTTCCGAAGGACGCGCCTTTGCAGCCAATCATGCCGATGCATTGTTCATGACAATTGTCGAGCTGGATACATTGGCTCAGGAAGTCAATGCGGTTCGCAGTTCCATTCATGATCAGACAAGAGACGTCGGTATTTATGCGAGCGGCCATTTGATCTGTCGGCCGACGCGCAAGGAGGCAGAGGATTACTATAATTATATTGTCTATGAGCAGGGGGATTGGGAAGCGGCTGAACATGCTGCTGTCATCAGGACCAAGGGCCGCAAGACAGCCTTCGATGCCATGCAGAAGTTGAAGGAACGGCTCATCAGTGGCGTCGGCACATATCCAGTCTTGGGGAGTTACGATGACGCTGCGGAGGCTTTCAAGCGGATGAGCGATGCAGGACTGAGCGGTATAGCCATCGGCCTGGTCAATTATATTGCCGATTTTCCGGCCTTGAGAGATGAGGTCTTGCCGCGGATGCAACGCTTGGGCCTGCGGGTTTAACGGCAGATGCAAAGGCAGCAATCTATGTCTATATCTGCGGGTGCACCTCGCCTTCTTCGGGTGCGAGACTAGAAATCGAGATGCAGAAAATCAGATCCTCATTGTTTAACGGGCTTATGTCTTGCTGGACAGCCCTGTTCACCCCAATGCTTGGCATTGTTCTGCTTGCAGGCAATCCAGCCTCGCTTGCACGTTCGTGCACGCGTGTCTGGGCCAGGGGTGTTTTGTTTCTCCTGCGGTGGGTCGTGGGCCTGGATGTTTCAGTGATCGGCCACGAAAATATTCCATCTAAACCAAGCCTGATCATTTCCAATCATGAATCAGCTTGGGAGACGATTTTCTTTCTGGTCCTGTTTCCCGATGTTGCTATTGTGACGAAGCAGGAATTGCTCAAGATACCGATCTTCGGTTCTTTTCTTCGTTTATCGAAAATGATTACCATCGATCGAGAGAGTGGATCAAAAGCCATTCGAAAAATGGTTGATGAGGGGTTGGAGGCGCTTTCAGACCGGCGCCATATCCTGATTTTTCCTCAGGGCACGCGCGGAGAACCGGGTGCGCCTGTTGAATTCAAGCGCGGTGTTGAATTGCTCTATGCCAAGCTTGAATGCGATATTCTGCCGGTTGCCATGAATTCAGGAGATTTTTGGCGCAAAGGCCAGCCCTTGCGGCCAGGCAGAATTGCCGTGTCGTGCCTTCCCCTGATCCCGGCATCTTTAGATGCCAAGGATGCGATCAAGGCGGCAGAGACAGAAGTACAATTGGCGCTTAACAGGATTCGCGCGGTTTGAATTGGGGAATGGATGCATCCGCATCAATGTCCTCAAAACAAACTTGAACCGGCATGTCGCAGCGCACGTCTTCTGCCTGCATGCCAACAATATTCGTCAAAAGCCTGGGGCCTTCTTCAAGCTCAACCAGAGCGACGACATAAGGAACGCGCTCCGTAAAGGCTGCGCGATAGACACGGTGGAAGGTAACATGACTGAACACCTTCCCCAATCCGGAAACAGGCGAAAAGGAAAACTGGGACGAAAGGCAATGCGGGCAAGAGGCTGAGGGCGGAAACCAGAATTTCTCGCAAGCATCGCACTTCGGCAAAGCCAATTGATGTTCACGCGCCGCCTGCCAATAGGGCAGGGATTCCGGACCGGGGCGGGGTTTTGGTCTGGGGGGCATGTCGCTCATGATGCACGTCCAAGAATAAGAGTGGAATGACAAACCTGATTGCCGCCATGTCCGGAGATCAGCGCGATTTCTGCATCTTTGACCTGCCGCTCAAACGGATATGTATGGCGCAATTGCCTGACGCCTTCGACAATCTGCAACATGCCTTCGCAATGAGCCTCGGACAATTGTCCGCCCGATGTGTTGCATGGGAGGGCGCCACCAAGTCTCAATGCGCCCGACGATACAAAGGCTCCACCCTCGCCCTTCTTGCAGAAACCGTAATCTTCCAGCTGGGCTAGAACCATATAAGTGAAACAATCGTAGATTTGCGCCGTGTCGACATCGCGCGGTCCAAGACCCGCCATTCTATAGGCTGCTTCACCGCTCAATTTTGCGGCCGTCACGACCATATTGTCATCTGCAAACCAGCCACGCGTATTATTGTGAGTTCCAAATCCTTTGATCAGGACCGCAGGCTGTTTCATGTCGCGTGCCCGCTCCGCGCTGGTGACGATGACAGCGCCAGCTGCATCCGAGCGTAGACTGCAATCGAACATGCCGAAGGGTGAGACGATCATGCGTGCAGCATGATAATCGTCAATGGACAGGGTCTTCTTCATTTGAGCGTCAGGATTACGGAGCGCATGCTCTCGAAATGCAACGGCAATCTGTCCGAATTGATCGCGCGTTGTCCCGTAAAGATGCATATGTCTTGTTGCACCGAAAGCATGGGCAGCTGTTGCGCCAAAATAACCATATTCCGGCCCGAATTCCCGCGCGCGCATCGATTCAGGGCGCGTCTCATTTTTGACGCGGGCCTCTTCGCTCGCATGGGTACGCGACCAAGTATCGCGTCCAAAGCCGCAGACGATTGTTTTGGCGAGCCCAAAGCGGATCGCCATGACCGCCAGCGCAACCGACATGATCTGGCTGGCGCCGCCATTGGTCAGGGTTGTTGAAAAGCGGGCGTTGATCCCCAATCGTTCGGCTACCAGCTGATGGTGCGAATAGGATTCGTCAGGGCCGCGACAAAGGACACCATCAATATCTGAGGCTCTCAGTCCTGCATCGTCGAGTGCATTTCGAATGGCTTCGACCAGAAGGTCGAGGCTTGAAACCCCGGGAACTTTTCCCAATCGGCTGGTTGCTGTTCCGACAATAGCGCAAGTATCGCGCAATTCCCGCGACGGTTCGACCAGTGAAGTGTTCGTGATTATGCTCATCATCAAAACCTATTGCACGAGTTCACGAACACGCCGGGCCAGATCGGCAGGCGCTGTATAGACCTTTTCAAGCAATTCATTGATATGGGCGCCGCTGACAGAATCGATTTCAACACCCTGTTTCGCAGCATCCTCCAGGAATTCTTTATCGGTCATTGTTTTGTCGAAGGCTTCGCGCAAGACAGCGATACGGTCTTTGGGAACCTCTGGCGGAATGACGAAGGGTCGACCCATAACCTGTTCGACAAAAGCGATTTCGAAAATCGCCCGCGCCATAGGATCTGGCGCAAGATCAAGTGCTGTTGCGACATTCGGATATTCGTGATCGCGCTCCATGCCCAATTGGAGAATGATGGCGACCTGCCCGGACTTTTCCCATGGACGATAGCGCGCCCGGAACGCGGCGGATGTTCCGCCGGATATATGACCGTCGACTTCTCCGCGCTCCACTGCAAGCAGGGCGGCCTGCGATCCATCATATCCCTCGATGACACGCAATTTGGTGCCGTAGAGAGCATTTAACAGGCGCGGGTAAATGGAACTTGGTGAGTTTCTGGATGAGGACGAAACCGTGACTTCCTTTTTCCTGAGTCCTTCGAGATCACTCACCCCGGAATTTGTTCTCAGCATGAAGAAGCCGATTTCCTGCTGTGTCGACCCTAGCCACGTGAATTTGCGTACATCAAATTGTGCATTTGTGCTGTCGGGCGCGTAGAATTTTGCAAGGCCCGTGTTTCTTTGTAATCCGCCGATCACAGAGCCGTCTCTCGGCGCCACGGAATAGAGGTAATTGCCGGCCTTGATGCCTTCAGCCCCGGGCATGTTTTGGACGATCATACTGGGAGCGCCTTGAATATGCTTGGGCATGTGGCGCGACAATAATCTCGCATATTGGTCATAGCCACCGCCGACGCTGGCGGAGGTTATGAGCGTCATTTTTCGGCCTTTATAAAACTCATTTGCCGTTTGAGCCTGAGCAAGAGCTGGCATCAGAAGAACTGAAGCAAGCATATAAATCAGAGGTCTCGTTTTCATGTCGCCCTCCTTGATCTGTTTCAGCCTTGGCTTTTTCTGAGCGGACCGAGAATTTCGTCATTATGCTCGCCCAGCTCCGGTGAGCAGCTTTTGACATGGGTGGGTGTCTCCGAGAGACGGACCCCATTGCGGACATATCCAACCGAGCCCAGTTTTGGGTGCGGTACATCGATCCGCATTTTGAGGTGTTGCACCTGCGGGTCGCTGAAGACATCATCGAATGTGTTTAATGGTGCTGAGGGCACATCGGCCTCGAGCAAGAGCGCTAGCCAATATTCGCGTGTGTTGTGTCTGAAAACATCCGCGAGTGCCGCATTCAGGGCATCGTAATTCTTGCCCCGCAATTCTTTCGAACGATACCGGGGATCCTCAATCCATTCTGGATGGCCAGCGACCCGTGTCAGCGCTTCCCAGAATTTTGTCGGCGAGGAGAGATGCACGACAAAAGCTTTCCCATCGCTCGCCGTAAAGGCATAGACTTGTGCCTGGTGGGTGCGCGTTGCGCGACCGGGCACTTTCCCGTTCTCGAAAAACCGCGCTGCATTTTCTCCGCAAAAAGACAGCGTCGATTCCAGCAGCGATGTTTCCACGAGCTGACCGCGACCGGTTCGCCCACGCGCAATCAATGCGCCGAGGATGCCATTGGTGGCCGTCATCCCAGCAAGATGGTCCGAGAGGGAAATGCCCATCGGCTTGGGGTCGGACACATCGGTCAGCAGGCTCAACAAGCCGCTGGCGGCCTGACCAACCGTGTCATAGCCCGGGCGCATGGCATAGGGGCCATCGGAGCCAAAGCCAGTGATGGAGCACCAGACGAGTTTGGGGTTTTCTTCTCGCATCGCCTCAAAGCCGAGGCCAAGCCGATCCATCGCGCCGGCGCGGAAATTTTCGATCACGACGTCGGCAGTCGCGATCAAGGCCCGCGCATCGGATTTTCCTTGCGCGCTTTTGAGGTCGATTGTGACGCTTCTCTTGTTGCGATTGACGGAGCCGAATGTGGGCGAATATTCGACCCGGCCCCAGCCACGGAATGGATCGCCTCGCGTCGGTTCTTCAACCTTGACGATGTCTGCTCCGAGATCGCCCAGCAGCATGCCTGCATAGGGGCCGGATACGTAATTTGCGAATTCGACGACCCGAATCCCTTCCAAGGCTCCGGACATTAGACCTCCCTTGATCGACGGACTTCTGGCCGCCTTTTGAGTCACATTCTGGCCGAAGCCGAACCGCGCGGCAAGAAGGGACAGGGCAAATAGAAGTCTGCCGCATTGCCGTGCATGTCAGGTTGAGCGACAGGTCTGCGGGAGGTTGGCCCGTCAAATGCAAAACAACCGTCCGGACCCGCAACGCATTCTTTCCCTCCGTGGATGAAATGAACATGGCGTTCATCGGGCGGGTATTGGCGGTTTAAACCGTTTTTCTTTTGGCATCCTTTTTTGGGCGGGCGCAATCGGCAAGCGGCCCAATGCTTTTTGGGATGAAGAAACCGAAAATGAAGATGTTTTCGGAGGTCCTCCAGAGCATGCCATGCCTCTGCCCCATGATTTATAAAGTGAGAAGGGGGGGTTGGGCCGGCAGGAGCGATCTTCGTTCCTTTATGCGGAACGATCTTGGTGTCAAGCCAAGTCTCCACCGTGGCATGCACTATTTCTGCGCGCGACTTGAGGGCCGTGCTATTCAGCTTGCGCGAGAGGAAGAGGGGATTCGTGTCGGCGGCCGGACAATTCAGGATGCTGACACTGCATTACGGCCTCTATCAACTGGCCGTTGCCATGGCTTTGGGCTTTGCCGGCGCCTATTTGATCCAGAGTGGATTGTCGCTCGAGGAAGCCCTGTCTGCCTATGCCGCGCTCTTTACCCTGCGTTGCCTTCTCAGGTTCGCCGGGCTGCATCTGGTGCGGAAAGCAGGCTATAGGCGCGCCGTTATTCTGGGCGCCTGTTTGGCCGCCCTGCAATTCTGGCCCATGTCTTACGCAACGCAAACGGGTGGGCTCCTCGCCTGGCTTTTCATCGTCGCCTTGGCGGAATCTCTGTATTGGCCAGTCTATCATTCAGCTGTGGCTGTGACGGGCGTGGATGGATCGCGCGGCAGGGAACTCGGTATACGTGCGGCGATCGGTGCAATCGTGGCCATTTGTGGTCCCTTTGTCGGTGGCTTGCTGATGCAGCATGTCGGACCCCTGGCAAATTTCTCCATTGCTGCGGCGATTATCGCGATGGCTACAATTCCACTTTTTCTGATGCGCGACTTCAATGCCGGGCCCGTGCCTGAGGCGGGGCAAGCGATGCGAAATATCGACTGCCGGACTTTTGCCATTTTTGCTGCTGATGGCTGGATGTCAGCCGGCATGCATCTCGCCTGGCCAATGGTTCTCTTCGTTGCGCTTGACTCAAATTATGAGCAAATGGGGTTGGCGAATGCTCTTGCTGGTCTTGCGGGCGCAGCTGGTGCGCTACTGTGCGGTCGGGCCATTGATCGTGGCTCGCGCGACAAATATCTGACGATTGTCAGCATCGCTCTGGTTGGCGGATTGCTCCTCCGAAGCTTTTCAATGAATGACAAGATTCTTGTTCTGATTGCCAACGCAAGCGCAGCAGCAATCATGGCTCTTTATATTCCAGTCGTCATGTCGCATGTCTACGATCGTGCGAAACGATCAGGCCAAGCTTATCGTTTTCATTTTGTCATGGAGGCCGCTTGGGATCTTGGGGTTTCCTTAGGATGTCTTTGTGCAGCCCTTGTCGTGATTGTGACGAAGACAGCTTCGCTCTCCGTTTTGCCCGCTTTATTGGCCGTTTTCATTATTTATGGATTGATGCGTGGGCAAAGGCTGAGCTCGCATCTTGAAAACAGGGAGCAAACTTAACGCAACTCTCTTGTCTCACAACCAGCTTGCGCTAATCTGAAGAGGGGGCGCATGGGTTACGATGAGGCGCTCTCAATGATGCTCGATAAATCATCTTCCCTGAAGCATGATCCAGGGCACTTCGCCGAGAAAAGCGTGCTGAAAAGCATCCGAATCCTCTCAATCATTATTGTCTTGATCGGTGCAATATTACCTTTTTTGAGGATCGAAAAAGCAAGTCTATGGCTTGATGAATTCTGGTCGATCTATTTCTCCGATCCCTCGCAGCCAATTTATAACCTGTATCGATCCCGTATTATCCAGGAACTTCATCCGCCGCTTTACTTTATTTTGAACCATTTCTGGATGGGACTTCCGCACGACAGCATTTATGCGCCGCGGCTTCTGAGCGCTTTATGCGGATTAGGTCTGCTTTGCGTCGCAGCCTTTATGGGCAGACGCTTTCTCTCCATAAATGCCCGCCTGTTTCTTCTGGCTCTGATTGTGACTGGTTTTCCATTCGTTCATTTCTCGACAGAAGCGAGAAACTACATGCTCGCATTTCTGATTGGAACAGTGCAGGCCTTCATCTTCCATGAACTTGCAACAAAGCTGCAACGCAGCCTTCCGATAGATAAAAATATTCTGGTAGCTTTTGCCCTGATCAGCATTCTGAATGGTTTCAATCATTATTATGGATTTATCTACAGTGGGTCCTTATTTGCTGTTCTATGCATCCTCGCTTGTATCAAAAAAAAATGGTTCGCTTTTTTGAAATTTTCCTCAGCTGGCTGCGTCGTTTTTATGGTGAATGGAGGTTACGCGATCTGGGCTTTAACTCACACGCGCTTTTCAATACATGATAATTGGATACCCGGAACTCTGACCTATCAAAATTGGACGATCCGTGAATATCTCTGGCTAGCGATTGGCGGACATCATGCCAGTCTACTGATTGTTCTTTCCGTGACCGTTCTGATGGTTTTCTATCTTTTGAGCGGTCGTTTCTCCGCATTCAATGCCGTGGCTGCACCGCTCGCGCCACATATTCTTGCGATTGTCATATTTCTGGCCTTGGCTCTGGTCGTTTCGCATTTTTGGGCGCCCTCGATCACAACACGGAACCTCCTCGTTTCAGTCACATCCGTCTGGATTGCCTCTGCGCTGGCAATGAATTCAATGCTGGACACGCGATTTTTGGCGAGCAGGAAATATGCAATCTTTCTTCTGCTTTTGATCCCCCTTTGGGGACTTCCCTTTGCATTGGCAGCGGGTGGCCAGAATAAGGAGGAATGGCGTGAATCTGCAGCTTTCGTAAATTCACTTCAGATGTGCCATGGCAAAAACATCCCGGTCTATGCAGGCCCGCGGTCCAGTGAGCATGAATTTTTCTTCAGCTTTTATCTTCAGCCTGAATTTAAGATGCGCCCGGTCCTTCTGAATGAACCGCGTGCCCAATTCGATTCCCTTTGTCCTATCCGGCTTTGGACTGTCCGGTTCCTTGATGAGCCGTTGGTAAAGTCGACGATAGAGGCGCTGGGTGAGAAAGCTGAGATTGTAGAATTTCGAAACAAGAGAATGTGGACTTGCTGGTTGAAATCATGTGCGTTGAGCGATGCTTTTGGAGAACGCATGGCAATCGTTGTTCTTGAAAAAAGCGACTAGCTTTTTGCAACAGTGATGACGCCGGCAATGACGATCAAAACGCCAATTATGCGCATGGCGGAAATGGTTTCGTGAAAGAAAAACCAGCCTGCTAAAATTGTGAGGCAGATGCCCAGCGCAACAAAGGGATAAGCGTAAGACACGTCCGTTCGTGAAAGGATAATGATCCATAAAATCAGGCTGGCTCCAAAACATGTGAGGCCTAAAATGATTTGTGGTGTTTGTATCATAGCCAGAAAGAGATTTAGAATCGAATGCGATTCAATTGCTTTATGAATGGACGGGGAAGATGCTCCATATTTCAGCAGGAGCTGGGCGGCGGATGAAAGAAGAATACTTACGATAATCATAGATACGATTTGCCAGCGCATCGCTCTTCCTCGCATAGCAGCCGATCTCATCAAAACCGATGGTCTGTTCCATCATCATGGCAACAAGCAATTGTTATGATCAAATATTTTTTTCAATTCTTGCTAAAGCTGAGCTTATTTTGCTTCTAGCCAATTTTCTTTTTGCTTGTTCTAATGAAATTGCCTGTCACCAACGACAGCGAGAAAAATTATCAACTCATTGGCAGGCCGGAGATTCTTTTATGGGCCGTGAACAGGTGATCGAACGTATTATTGACATCATGGCGCGCACGCTTGCTGATAAGGGCGTGTCTGCTCCAAAAATAATCGAAACATCTGAATTGCTGGCTGATGATTTGGGGTTCGATTCCCTTGATCTTGCTCTGCTTGTTCGGGAGCTTGAGGACCTTGTTGGGCATGATCCTTTCAAGGATGGTTTCATCGAATTCCGCACGATTGGTCAACTTGCAGATCTGTACGCAAGATGATTAAGCCCATTCTTGAGCGAGACAATCAGGATGGCGTCTTTATTGTTTATGGCGACAAGAAGTATACGCGCGAAGCCTTGCTCGAGCTCTCGCTTCAAATGGCAGAAAGTCTGGCGAGAAAACCGGGATCCATTTGCTTGATGCATACGGATAATCCTGCAGAGATTATCGCAGCAATCGACGCCTGTATTCGAAGCGATGCGCATCTGATGATTGCCCATACTACGATCCCCCAAAGGGCTTTTGAGGATTTGGTCGAAAGATTTCGACCTGAAATGATCGTCGAGGCCGGGTCATTGACCTGTTTGCCCGGCTCCGTTCGGGAGACGAGGGAACAGTCCATATTTATTATGACGTCCGGAACAACCGGGCAGCCGAAAATAGCAGCTCATCATCTTGATCGGCTCTTGGCATCTGTCAGGGTGTCTTTGCACGGACGGTCCCACAATTGGATGCTGACCTATCAGCCAACGGGTTTTGCGGGGCTGCAGGTCAGTCTCGCTGCCATTTTGAGTGGAGCCCGTCTTTTTGCGCCAGACAAAAGGACACCGTCCAGTTTTCTTTCAACAGCACGAGATCATTCGGTCACACATGTGAGCGGAACTCCAACATTTTGGAGATCTTTTCTGATATCCGGGGCGCAGGGCCTTGAATTTGAGCAGGTGACATTGGGTGGCGAAGTTGTTGATCAGCTTTTTCTGGATCGCTTGCAATCGGCATTTCCGAAGGCCCGAATAAGCCATACTTATGCGTCGACTGAGGCTGGTATGGTTTTTGCCGTTCACGATGGCCGGGAAGGCTTTCCGCGCGAATGGCTCAACCAACCAATCGATGGAATCGAGCTGAAGATTGTCGATCATCATTTGCATATCCGAAGCCATCGCAAAATGCGCAAATATGAAAATCTCGATCACCAGCCGTTCGAGGATCAAGAATGGCTGGTCACACGGGATCTTTGTCAGATCAAGGGGGATCGCGTCTGCATCATTGGCCGCGAAGATAGTGTCATTAATGTTGCTGGTTCGAAAGTTTATCCAGCCGAAATCGAAGCCTTTTTACTGCAGCAGCCCGGCGTGGCCGAAGCGCGTGTCTTTGCTGTCCAAAATCCAATCTCTGGCGCTCTGGTTGGTGCGGAGGTCGTCGCAGATTCTACATCGCAAGACGATGATTTGAGGCTTCGATTAATTGCGGCCTGCCGAGAGGGATTGGCGGGTTTCAAAGTACCCCGCATTTTGAAAATCGTCGATCATATCAGCATCAACCCTTCGCTTAAAAAGGGGTTTTAAAATGGAAGGTCGTCATGTGGTCGTGACCGGCGGCAGTCGAGGACTGGGTCTCGCCATGGTTCGGCAGCTTTTATCAGACGGATTTCGCATCTCAACCTGCAGCCGTCATTCTTCGCCAGGCTTGAGAGACCTGCTGGAGACGCCCGATTATCGCTCCCGTTTGTTCTTTCGCCCATGCTTTATCGGTGAAGGCGACGAAATCGAACGATTCATCGAGAATGCGATTGGGTCTCTCGGGCCGCTTTATGGTCTCATCAATAATGCAGGTATCGCGCAAGCAGGCATTCTTGCATCCTTTCCAAATTCAGAAACAGAGAAAATTATAAGGGTCAATCTGTTGGGTTCTATTCTAGCAGCCCAGCCAGCCAGCAGATCGATGCTGGAAACGGGGCAGGGCGGTCGGATCATCAATATTGGATCCATCATTGGTCTACGCGGATATAATGGTCTCGCCGCTTATTCAGCTTCCAAAGCCGGGCTCGATGGATTGACGCGCGCACTTGCGCGCGAAATTGGCCGACGGCAGATCACCGTCAATACGATTGCTCCCGGTTACGTCGATACGGAAATGTCGATGAGTTTATCCAAAAAGCAATTGATGCAAATCATTCGTCGGACGCCCCTGGGGAGGCTTGCCTCTCCAGATGACATTGTGAACTGCCTGAGATTTCTGCTCAGCGACGGGGCATCGATGATCACCGGCCAGACAATCATCGTGGATGGTGGTATTTCTTGCTAGAAACAGGCTGACGATGGATTTTGCCTCCCCGCAATTCGGTCTGTTTTTCTTCCTTGTCGTTGGCGTCTGCTATTTTTTGCCTTTATGGGCGCGCGCAGGCTGGTTGCTCATCTCAAGCCTCTTATTTTATTCAGGCTTTGAGCTTTGGTTCCTTGCAAATCTGATCGGTGCTTCCCTTTTAGCATTTTGGGGCGCAATTTTATTTGGGCGTTTTGATGATAAAAACCGACGACAAAAAGGGTTTATAGTCGTTGTAGTACTTTTGATCCTGAATTTTCTGACTCTTCGCTATCTTCCCTTTTTGTTGGGACGTTTTGATTTACTTTGGCAATCGTCAAATTCCGAAGGACGACACTTTTTGATTCCAGGCATCCCGATTGGTTTGTCGTTCTATACGTTTTTGTTGATCGGCTATCTGGTGGATGTGCTGAGAGGCCAGGCAGCCGAACGAAACTTCGGATATCTTCTCCTATTTGTCAGCTTTTTCCCAAAAGTGATTGCGGGGCCGATCGAAAGGTCAAATGACTTCTTGCTCCAGATTCGTAAAAAGCCACCGTTTGACTACGCTTTGGCGGTTTTTGGTCTTCAACTCATTCTTCTGGGGCTTTTTAAGAAAATCATAGTTGCAGATCGATTGGCGCCTTTTGTTCAGCAGGTTTATGACAACCCTCAAATTGCTGACGGCCCGATGTTATGGGCAGCGACCCTCACTTACGCATTTCAGCTCTATTTCGATTTCAGTGGATATTCGGATATTGCTATCGGGTGCGCTGCCGTTCTTGGCTACCGCCTCATCCAGAATTTTCGACAACCCTATTTTGCAACATCCATTAGTGATTTTTGGAAGCGCTGGCACATATCGCTGACCAGCTGGCTGACCGAATATGTTTATAATCAAATCGTCCGCCAGCGCCGCTTCAAAATCAAACTCTATTACACAATATTGATAGCTATTTTTTCAACATTTCTCATCAGCGGTGTCTGGCATGGCGCACAATGGACATTTGTTTTATGGGGGGGGCTGCATGGCACCTATATTATCGTCTCGGTTGTGACCCAAAAATGGCGCGCAAATGTCACGCGAAAATTGGGCCTCCATGAATTGCCGCAATTACACAAGGGCATCAAAATTTTTTCGACCTTTGTTTTGGTTTGCTTCGCCTATATTTTATTCAGGGCTGCAAATTTGACCGATGCTTTTTATATCATGACGCATCTTTTCAGAGGATGGAGCGATCCAATTGCCAGTCTTAGCCAATTTATTGGCAGCGCAAAATGGAGTTTTTTGATCGGTCTATGCGGTATCATCATTGTGTGTATGGGTGAAGTTTTAGAGGAGCGGGGCTATTCAGTGAAGGGCGTCGTTCATCGCATGCCGATCTTTTTTCGGTGGTGTTCTTATGTGATCGCTACTCTGGCCGTGCTTGTCATTGGGAGCGGTCATGAGACACAGAATTTCATTTACTTTCGCTTCTGATTGTCGTCATTCGACGATGGGTTTGGAAGTATTCTTGAAATTTGGACCGAGTCGGTACCAATGATCCAAATTGGCAATAATATTCAATTTATGGGGGACGCCCGCAGTTCCAAGTGCGCGTGAAAAATCCAATACTGAGGGGAGTAGATCATCACGATCGCCAATTGAAATATCGATAAGGCTTTTTGTGAGTTGAAAAGCATTCTTGAGCCCAAAAGTTTTTGCCATCCTTTTGTGCCATTCAGAAGAATCCCCTCCCATCATTTGGGAAAGGAGATCCGGTTCCTCTTCTTGAATATTCTCCATAGTGTCATCGACGGCTGGATTGAATGCAAAAACACTGCCGAACAGATCTGGATATGCGAATGCCAGTCTCAATGCACCCATGCCTCCCATTGAAAAACCCTGAATGGATCGGCCATCCGGATTTTGAATCGTGCGATATTGAGCATCGATATGGGGAATCAGTTCCCGTGTGAAAGCCGTCTCCATCATGATGCGACCATACATTTTGCTTCCTGGCACGGCGTCCATATATTTGCTGTTTCGACCGCCATTTGGGAAAACAATAATTGCATTTGGGGGCTTGGAATACTTGAGCCAATCTGAAAAGACACGGGCCTCGGTGTTCTCGTCGCCAAGCTTGCGATGCAGAAAATAGATTGTAGGAAATCTCGATCGGCCCTGTGCTTCATAAGCGGGCGGCAGGTAAATGACATATCCAATGTCTCTTGACATTGCCTGACTGAAGAATGTTTCGTGACGCAGACCATTTGGCGTATTTTTTGGATTGCTCCAGACCGTTCCGTCAAAGCTCAAGGCTGATTTGCTGAAGCTGATGAACGTCAAGAACAGGATTTGGAGACATAAAAAAGATTTTGCTCGCATCTTCAGTTCCTGATCTGGTCGTGCCAATGTGAAAGCCGGGTTTTCAATCTCTCGTTCCAGGATGGTGGATGGGAAGCTTTTGCGAACGGAAAGCTTTAGCTCCTGTCCGTTTTGTCGGACTGGGGTTGCTGATTGTCTGTATCGGCTTGTTTTTATCGCTTTCAGCCATCAATTGGTTCATCCGCGACGATAGTCTTTTCTATCAACGCCCGAGCGTGACAGTCAGTTCACTTCACGCTTTACGCAGGATGATATCCATCCTTGTGAACCCTGCAGGGTCGTTACCGGATTCTTGGGCGCCCATGTTAGCGGCCTATGATGTCTTTCTGTCGTCAACTGCATCCATTTATTCTGAAATTTTTTTCAAGTCAGGCGTGAGATTTCAATATCCCCCATCTTCCTTGCTTGCGATCGATCTGTTGAGACTCATGAAGCTCGAGCCGGAAATGGCTTTTCCAGTTTTAAATGTTATCTTTTTTTTCATCTTTGCATTCGCCAGCGGTTTGATTGCTGTCGTGAGTTTCAAAAATCTCTTCTCTCTTTCATCTATTGCTCAGGTTTTGCTTTTTTCGCTTGGCGCCCTCATGCCCTTTGTTTTTTATCCAGTCATTCACGCCCTGAATATGGGACAGGTCCAAATCTGGATTGATGCTTTTATTGCCCTGGCCGTTCTTGCTTGGCTCAATGATCGGAAAACGGTCGCCGGAGGATTGGTAGCAGCTACATGTATGTTGAAGCCGCAGGCAGGACTTTTACTTATTTGGTCTGTGGCTGCGAGAGATTGGTCTTTCGTTCGTGGATTTCTAATTGTCGGGACAATGATTGCGTCGCTTTCAATTTATCGGTTTGGCTGGGACAATCATTTTCAGTATCTCGATGTGCTGACTTTTCTCGCGCGACATGGCGAATCGTTCTATGCCAATCAATCTTTGATGGGGCTTCTCCATCGCATGGTCGGAAATGGGCCCAATCTCATTTGGGATGCACATCTTTTTCCTGTTTTCATCGCTTGGATCTATTGGGTCTCATCCCTGGCCAGCCTCATGCTTTTCTTGTTTCTGATTTGGGTTGCCTTTCACGTGGGGCACCGGAGGGATATAGCTGGATTTGCTTTCGCGTTGATTTCAACGATTTTGGCGGCTCCAATTGTTTGGGAGCATCATTACGGCGCGGTTCTTCCGTTTTTTATGCCGCTTCTGGCATTAGCACTCTCGCGGCAGGTTCATTTCAGTTTTCACATAGGGCTTGGGTTATCATGGTGTCTCATGGCGAATTATTTGCCTGCTCTGAGCAGGTTCGCCGATAGCCCGTTCAATTTTCTGCAATCCCACGTCTTTCTGGGCGGCCTCATCTTTTTGTTTCTGACAGCGCAAATGACCATAAGGCCTATTCCAACGGAGGCCACAAAAAACCCCTGTCAGTCGATCAAGGCCGCTCCAGAGGCATAGACATTTTTGTCGCCATAGACGTGGCGTCGGCTTCTGAACATGGGTGAAGCGATCGATCCCAATTCGACACCGAACATGCGGGCTGGTTTGTCGCCCTCGTTCAGATGGCGATGAAAGGTCATTCCTTTCAATCCAACAAGAATACCATGACCCCAGATTGTTTTCTGGCCGTGATCTTTTTCCGAAGTGAAGGAGATCGTAGCTCCTTGACCGTCCAGACCCATGATTTGACGACCCTGCATTTGCCGTCTTGCTGGCATGGATGATCGCTGATCCAGACTTGTGATATCGATGCCGATGGACAAATCGGCAAGCGAGATCGGCGTCAATTCATTTTTGCTGGGCGGTAGAAGCAATGGATTTGAGAGGAATCCGGCATCAAGAGCTCTTTGCTGTCGTCCATGCATGGGTGCGTCATTTGCGAAGAGGAATTTTTCGTTTCTGTAAAGACCGAGAAGATAACGCAGGTTTGAAAATGCAATCATGCGCATGGGCGAGGTGCCGGATGAAAAATGTCGAACGCGTGCATTGACCGGAAATGCAAAGAGATTTTTCTCGTGCCAGTGGATTGTTTCTTTGCGCCCATCCGAGAGGATGATTTCGGTTCGACCCTCGCCGGCCAGAACATAATGCACCTGTTCGTAGACATGGCGAATTTGCGCAGATGATTTTCCGCTTGCCAATTCGAAGACAAAAGCGGTCAGAAAATCGCAGCCTCCGTCGACATGGCACGCAGCGCCATTCATTCCAAATCGGGACCAGGGTTGAAGGGGGGCTGTGAGCGTATCGATGGCTTGTCCTGTATGGATCGGGACACCTTCGCCGAGGAGCCAGTTCATATAAGGATCAACCATAAATTTTGTGTCGAGATAGCCGGGGTCTTGCTCGCTCATTTATGGTTTCCTCACGAAGCGCGTTTCGTCGATGAATTTGTTCATGCGGCTTTCGACGCCGTGTCGCGCGATTTCATCCAGCCAGATTTGATGCACTCGGGGATCCTGATCTTCATACTCAACCTGTGCCCCGCCTTCTTTGACATCTTTATCGACTCCTATGGTCCAGATATCCCGTTTCATTTGGAGCAGGGGGTATCGAACGGTCCCGATCTGGAGTGCAAGATAGCGGGATGGATGGTTTGAAATATTGAAATGCTGATGGAACATTGAATCTGGCGGGCAATAGACGCAGCCATGTTCCCAATCGACCCTCGTATAATCCTGATCATCTTCATGCCAAAGCAAGGAATAGCCTTGACCGGTGACCGCAAATACGCAGACACCATCGAAGTGACGGTGACCTTTTTTATAGGTTCCAACAGGCATTTCGGACGAATGGGCGCCGATTGTGTTTTCGGTCAGCATAAAACGGAGGTTGGATCCTCCAGCGCCGCGTTTTGACCATTCCTTCAGTTCAAATCCCGACAGATCGGGAACAAAATTTGTTTCCCACTGGTGGCGACCGGGAGAGATGGAAATGAATTCTCCTTCACCGACGAAATAATCGGGTCGGCCCGCACGTTCGGGAAAATCCACCGGGCAATTGAAGATCAAATCCTCATCCCGGAAGCAATTCATGGTGAAGACCATATTATTGACAGAGGCAAAGCGGGCTGGCTCCCGCCCTGAGCCATTAAAGTGCTGGTGGGTGGCATTCAAAGGGATCGAGAAAAGGCTTTTTGGGCCCCATTCAAAAAAGTGCTTTCGCCCATCTGCAAGCGTTACGCTGGTGGAGCCATGACCAGAGATAACATAGATCACTTCCTCGCATATGTGGCGAAGCGGCGCCGATTTGCCGCCCGGTGGCAATTCAAAAGCGAAGATAGAGATGAAATCATCGCGGCCTTTCAAATGGCAGAAAGCGCCATTCATACCGTAGCGCGACCAGGGTGCGACCGGGATTTTGCGAATATCGATCCCGAAGTCCTGAATGATCGGGACGCCTTGATCATTTGCCCAGGAAAGATAGGGATCGGCGAGGCTGTGAGCGCTCATATTTCGGCTCCGTTGCAGGGAGGGCGAAAGCGCTGAAATGCAGACATGTGATCCTCCCCTTGTTCCCTTTGCGGGGAATCCTTTTTCTCATTGAATCAGAGCTTCATGGCAGGGGTCAAGCCTTGCGGGCTCCGGTTTGCCCGATTGCGTGCTGAGATCGGTTTCATGACTTGCCACGCTTGCATTTGGTTGCCGAGCGCTTCTTGATGTTGAGACGCTGGGCTCTCAGTTCGATGGAGAAAGCCATGAGAAGAATCGGCATTGTCGCTCTCATGGGGCTGGCGCTCGCCGCCTGCTCGCCGCGTCAGGAGAGGATCGCAATCGGTGCGGGATTGGGTGGAGCAACCGGCGCCGTGGTGGGAGGGCTTGCAACAGGCACAGGGGGCGGAGCTGTGGCAGGCGCAGCTATTGGCGCTGTCGGCGGAGCCGCAATTGCGCATGCAACGCGTCCGCGCCCGAGATGCTGGTACAATCGCGAGGGTTATCGGGTTTGCAGACGTTAGATTTGCTGCACAGTCCCAACGGCACATTCATCGAGCCTGTCCAAAGGGCCAATCGACTATCGTCTTTGGCTAAAACAACAGGCTCTGCTTGAATTGAACGCGTCTGCAGCCGGCGCTGTCTTCAGACGCATCTCTTGGCGCAAGCCCTCTTGTACCGCCATTGTTTACCCACGATTGCACGACCCGTTTAAACGCCCATTTTCGGGTGCAAAAATCATCACCGTCTGTTTGGCACGCGAGCTGGATCTTGGCGGTCTTGAGGTTTTCAGCCAGAATGTTTTGGCACCCAATCCAGTTTTTCAGCAGGAGCCTGCCCGATCATGACGCCTTATGATGCAATCGGCGGGGAGATTGGCGTGCGTCGTCTTGTGTCGCGTTTTTACCAATTGATGGATGAACTGCCGGAGGCTGCAGCGTGTCGGGCGATCCACCCGGCCGATCTTGGTGAGAGCGCACAAAAATTGTTTGAATATTTGACCGGCTGGCTGGGCGGCCCGCCCTTGTTTGTCGAAAAACGCGGGCCTCCCATGCTGCGGCGACGCCATTTGCATGTCGCTATTTCGGGGCCCGAAATTGAGGGTTGGCTCTTGTGTTTCACGCGCGCGTGGCAAGAGACGGTGGGAGACAATCGGGAAATGACCGAAATCGTGCTGCCGCAGATTGTCAGCCTGGCACAGCACATGCGCAACCGGGATGAGATGCCCGCATAAGGTCCGGCTGAGGCGGAAATTTTTGGCGGAAGGGGTGGGATTCGAACCCACGGTAGGCTTGCACCCACGGCGGTTTTCAAGACCGCTGCCTTAAACCACTCGGCCACCCTTCCGCTGAAGTCCGCTCGGCGGGCTTCTCCGTCTGTCTAGGATCGGGAAGGTAAGAGGTCAACACAATCGCTGCTCGCGGGTCTTTGATGGCTCCAAATGCCTCCTCTGGCCGTAATATGGCGGTTGGGTTCCTTTGGAAGGGGAAGACATGACGCGTTTGTTGGCAATGGTTTTGGCTTTGGCCGGCGGAATTATTCTGAACGGTCCGGTTTTGGCGAGCGCCGATCAGGCTCTGGCTGGCGATGCGCTGAAGCGCGCCGTATCCGGGAAGCGGATTTATCTGGCAACGCCGCTCGGGGGCGAATTCCCTCTCAATTACCATGTCGACGGTCGGATTGACGGGCAGGGGCCGGCCAGCGGGCTTGGACGGCTGGTGCGCCCCAGTGACAGCGGTCGCTGGTGGGTGGCCGGGGGCAAGGTCTGCCAGCAATGGACAAATTGGTACGATGGCAAGACTTTTTGCTTCGTTCTGCGGAAGGTCGATGAAAATCGGCTGGCCTGGCACCGGGATGATGGCCTGTCTGGAGTGGCGCGGGTCGCCCAGTAAAGCCTGTGCACCAAGGTTCGGGATGCCGCATTTTCGCTGTAATCGAATGGCCAAGCTGCCGTCATAGTGGGCGGTCAAGCTTATGGGTTCAGTGTGGAACAGGCGCGCCATCCTCGGCGGAACGCTTCTTTAACCCACAGCGCGGCAGGGTGCCGCCATAGTGCTTCGGATCCATCCCGAATCGCTATGCCAGTGAGTTCGAGTACAGGCGTTTCGTTGATCGCTATGAGTTTGGGTCATTCCTTCCCCCGTCAAACGGCACGCTCCCTTCGGGGGCTTTTGGCTCCGTTTGTGGTGCTTTGCTCCGCTCTTGCGCTTTCGGCCTGTTCGCAGCCGCCAGCCAAACGTTCAAAAGAATATTTTCCATCGTCAGTCTATGGCGCGGCTAGTCCGCGTGTTGTGGCCGATGGTCAGCCGGTTCCTCGTGGGGGTGGCCGTTATCTGGTCGGCAGACCCTATTCCGTTGCCGGACGTACTTTTGTGCCGAAGGAAGTGGCGCCCAATGCGTCGCAAACGGGTCGCGCATCTTGGTATGGTTCGGCCTTCCACGGCAGACGCACGTCCAATGGTGAAATCTACGACATGCGCTCGATCTCGGCAGCGCATCCGACCTGGCCTTTGCCCAGCTATGTTCGCGTGACCAATCTGGAAAATGGCCGCTCCATGATCGTTCGCCTGAACGATCGCGGTCCCTTCCACGCCAATCGCGTCATGGATGTCTCCTCGCGCGTGGCGGAATCGCTTGATTTCAAGCGCATGGGCACAGCCAGCGTCAAAATCGATTACATCGGCAAGGCGGGTCTGGCTGGCTCTGACGACCAAATCCTGATGGCAAGCCTGCGGAGCGACGGAAGGCCGGCCAATCTCGATTCCTATCCAACGTCGCCCAATACAATGATCGCCGAGGCTGAGGCTCCGCCCCAACGCGAGAGCGAGCCCACGGGTCTTGCTGCTTTGTTTAGCCCAAGGCCTGAGCCTGCGCCCCAGCCCGTCAGGCGCGAGCTTCCAACGGAACCCGTTGCAATCGATCCCCCGCCAGGCGTCCAGCTTGTGGAGATCTTGCCGCCGCCGCGTCCCTTATCGCTCTCCCAGCCTGCGCAAATGGCGCAATTGCGCCCAGAGGCGCCGGTGCTGGCACCCATGACAAATGTGCCGCGCAGCGCACCGGCACAGGTCTCGGTTCCGCCAGCCTCCACGCTGCCGCCGCTTCCTCCTGTCAGGCCGCTGTCTCTGGGAGCCTTTGCCCCGGGGCGCTAAGAGGCTCGGTCTGGCTCCTGCCACCCGTCTGACTGGCGAGCTTGGCTCCAGACGGTTCAGGACTTATGTTCCGCGCATATGATGCAATCATCCACCGCGCATTCCCCGGCGCATCGCGGGCGCTTCATTACATTCGAAGGCGGCGAGGGGGCCGGCAAATCAACACAGGTGAGCCGGCTCGTGGCCGCGCTGACAGCGCGCGGATATGAGGCCATTGCCACGCGCGAACCCGGCGGTTCGCCCAATGCAGAAGCGCTTCGCAAAGTGCTCCTCTCCGGGCTTGTGGCCCCGCTCGGACCGGCTGCCGAAGCGATGATTTTTTCTGCAGCCCGTATCGATCATATCGAGAACACGATTGCGCCTGCGCTCGCACGCGGTGCTTTCGTGATCTGCGATCGTTTTATCGATTCCACCCGCGCCTATCAGGGTGCGCTGGGCAAATTATCGGATGATTTCATCGACACGCTTGAGGGCATTACCGTTGGCGATCTGCGACCGGATCTGACGATCATTCTCGATCTTCCCGCCGAAACCGGCTTGGCGCGCGCCACCAAGCGACGCGGATTGGAGCAGGCCGATCGTTTTGAGGCTGAGGATATCGGCTTCCACCGCGGTTTGCGCGATGCATTCCAGAGGATCGCGCAGAACGATCCTGGCCGTTGCATACTCATCGACGCGAGCCGCGATGAGGAAACAATTGCCGCCGATATTTTGCAACAAGTCGAGAAACGACTGCTGGAGAAGGGTTTGGCGCCGTGAGCCGGGCCCGCGATCTTGAAGCGCCTCCAGAGAGCGATCGCTTCGGCGAGGCACCGCATCCGCGCGAGACTCGCGAATTATACGGTCATGATCGCGCGCAGGCTCAATTGCTTGAGGCCTATCGCGCCAACCGACTGCCGCAGGCCTGGATCATCGGCGGGCGCGAGGGCATTGGCAAAGCGACTTTGGCCTGGCAATTCGCGCGGTTTCTTTTGGCGCATCCCGATCCATCAAGCAGCGTCGTTGCCCAGGCACAGGATTTAAGCGTCGATCCGCAACATCCAGCAGCCCGGCGTCTGGCGGCCTTGTCGCATGGCGATCTGATGCTGCTGCGCCGCGAATGGGACGAGAAGACCAAAAAACATTTTACCCGTATTCGCGCCGATGACGTGCGCCGCGTGATCGATCTTTTCCGGCAAGCCTCGGGGGAAGGGGGCTATCGCATCGCCATTCTGGATTCGACCGACGATTTCAATCGCGAAAGCGCCAATGCGCTTTTGAAACTGATCGAGGAGCCGCCACCGCGCTCGCTCTTTCTGATGATTGCGCATCGCCCGGCCGAAATATTGCCGACGATCCGATCCCGCTCCCGGCTGCTTTTGCTTGATCCGTTGAGCGATGTGGATTGCATCCGGGCCATGCGTCAGGCCGGCACAGAATGGTCGGGCAAGCCGGAGGCCGATCTGCGCGCTGCCGCTGCAAGATCGCGAGGGTCGGTCCGCGATGCCATGCGGCTTCTGGATGGCTCGGGCCTGGCCTTGGCTCGGCGGATCGACGAACTTTTGGGTCGCCTGCCGGAGCTGGACTTGAGGGGCGTGCATGAATTGGCCGATGTTCTGGCCGGACGCGAGGCCACCGAGGATTTTGAATCCGCTCTCTCCATGATTTTTGACTGGATCGGCGAGACGGTTCGGACCAATGCGCCCATCGGGGCGGCGCGCCTTGCGCCCTTCGCCGAGGTATGGGAGAAGATCGCCGCGTCAGCGCGCGAAACTGAGGCGTTTAACCTCGACAGACGGCCGCTTATCCTGTCGATTTTCGCCGACCTCGCTGTTGCGGCGCGCGCTGCTCGCTCCTGAGCGCGCTGTTTCGTCTGATCGACAGGGAATTTTATGGCTGCGCGCCAAACCTTTTACATCACGACCGCCATTCCCTACGCCAATGGCGCGCCTCACATCGGTCACGCCTATGAGCGGATTGCGACCGATGCGATTGCACGTTTTCATCGGCTCGACGGGCGGGACGTTCTTTTCGTTACCGGAATGGACGAGCATGGCTTGAAAATGCAGCAGACGGCTGCGCGAGAGGGTCTGACACCGCAAGCGCTTGCCGATCGCACGGCCGCACAATTCGAGTCCATGGGCGAGAAACTCAACGCACGCGCCGATGATATTGTGCGCACCACGCAGGAGCGTCACAAAATATCGAGCCAGGAAATCTGGCAGCGCATGAAGGCGCGCGGCGATATTTATCTGGATAAATACGAGGGCTGGTACTCGGTTCGCGACGAGGCCTATTACGACGAGTCCGAATTGACCGAACGCGACGGCAAGCGCTTTGCCCCAACTGGCACGCCCGTGGAATGGGTCAAGGAAGAAAGCTATTTCTTCAAACTGTCGGCTTATGGTGAAAAGCTGCTCGCTCATTATGAAACCCATCCGGATTTCATCACGCCTGAAAAATACAAGAATGAAATCGTCGCTTTCGTGAAGCGCGGGCTGAAAGATTTGTCGATCAGCCGCACGACATTCGATTGGGGCGTGCCGGTGCCCGGCGATCCGGCCCATGTCATGTATGTCTGGATCGATGCGCTCACCAATTACATCACCGGCACCGGTTTCCCCGATCCTCTTGCACCGCGCGCCAAATATTGGCCGGCCGATGCCCATGTCATCGGCAAGGATATTACGCGCTTCCACGCGATCTTCTGGCCGGCTTTCCTGATGTCGGCTGGCGTTGAATTGCCGCGTCAAATTGTTGTGCATGGTTTTCTCTTCAATCGGGGAGAGAAAATGTCCAAATCCGTCGGTAATGTGATCGATCCCTTCACGCTGGCCGATCATTATGGCGTCGATCAGATGCGCTATTTTTTCCTCCGCGAAGTGCCCTTCGGTCAGGATGGAAATTATTCGCACGAGGCCATTGTCAATCGCATCAATGCCGATCTCGCCAATGATCTCGGAAATCTGGCGCAGCGCTCTTTGTCGATGATCGCCAAAAATTGCGACGGTCGCGTGCCGGTGCCGGGCACCTTGACGGATGCCGATCAGGCCATCCTTGCAGAAGCTGAGGCCTTGCCGGCCAAGGCGCGTGAGGCGATGAAAGAATTTGCGCTGCACACAATGCTTGGTGAGATCTGGCGCGTGGTTGCCGAAGCCAATCGCTATTTTGCGAGCGAAGAGCCCTGGATCAAGCGTAAAACCGATCCGGCGCGCATGGGCACGATCCTTTATGTGACCGCCGAAGTTTTGCGCAATATCGCGCTTCTCGCACAGCCCGTTATTCCCGATGCAGCCAGCAGGCTGCTCGATAGTCTGGGCATCGATCCCAAGGCCCGCGATTTCGCATCGCTGGGCGCCGGGTTCCGGTTGGAGGCGGGCGCGCCTTTGCCAGCTCCAGCACCGATCTTTCCGCGTTATGTCGAAGCCGAAGGTGAGGGGACCAAGGCCTGATGCTGATCGACAGCCATTGCCATCTGGATTTTCCCGATTTCGTCGAAGAGCGCGACGCAATTGTGGCTCGCGCCAAAGCGGCCGGCGTTGGCAGGCTCATCACAATCTCAACCCATGTCCAGCGCTATGAACGCTATCGCGACATTGCAGAACAATATGACAATGTCTGGTTCACCATTGGCACGCATCCGCATCAGGCCCATGAGGAGCCTGAGGCATCGCCTGAGCAATTGATCCAACTCGCACAACATCCTCGCTGCATCGGTATTGGCGAAGCTGGGCTCGATTATCATTATGATCGCGCACCACGCGAACAGGCAGCGCGCGTCTTTCGCAATCATATCCAGGCAGCACGAGAAAGCGGATTGCCGCTTGTCATTCATTCGCGCGAGGCCGATGAGGATATGGCCAAAATTTTGCGCGATGAAATGGGGAAGGGGGCTTTTAAGGCCCTGCTCCATTGTTTCACGGCCTCACCCATGCTGGCGCAAACCGGTCTTGAACTCGGCTTGTCCATTTCCTTTTCGGGTGTGGTGACTTTCAAAAATTCGCAGTCGCTGCGCGATATTGCCCGCGATGTTCCGCTCGATCGGATGCTTGTTGAAACCGATGCGCCATTTCTT
>CAZHOK010000018.1:27828-32351 GCA_964534115.1 uncultured Beijerinckia sp. | reverse complement strand
GCGGCGCGGATATCCATCAGCCGACCTCTTTCATGCGTGTGCGGATCGAATTGAGTTTGGTCCTGAGCGAGCCGTCGACCATGCGCGACCCGAGCTTGACGATGAGGCCGCCGATGATCGCAGGTTCAACCTTCACGTTCATCTCGACGGACGAAGACCCGGCCACATCCGTCAACGCCTTGCGCAGCGCCTCGAGATTGGCGGGGGAGAGGGGCTCTGCGACCGTGACATCGGCGCGCGAGACGCCGCGGGCGGCATCATGCAATTTGCCGAAATCGGCGATCATCGCCGGCGCCGCAAACAGGCGGCGCTTGCTGGCGACGAGCTTCAGGAATTTCGCGGTCAGGCCGCCAATGCCGGCCTTGTCGAGCACGGCGCCAAGCGCCTTGACCTGCTCTTCAGCCGTGAAGACGGGGCTGCGGACGAGGCGGGCCAGATCGGCGCTCTCCTCGATCATCGCATTGAATCGGGCAAGATCGGTGGCAACCTGAACGGTTGCGCCCTGCTCTTGCGCCAAACCGAAAAGGGCCGAGGCATAGCGCCCTGCCATTCCGGCAACGATTGTTTCCTCTTTAGCCACGCGGAAAGCCTCTGGACTGGCGTCGGGCACAGCCTGCCGCAAGGGTTTACGCTGCGACTTTGCCGCGAAACCTATGCAACGAGCTTGTCAGGGAACGGAACGGCACAAAGCGCGCGTCCCTAAGACGGCGTTGACCTAACACACGCCCCAAGGGTGCGCAACCGCCCGAACCCCCCTCACGATCACGCTTTTGTCTCATTCCACCGTGCCCGGCGCGGTCGCAATCGCGACCGGTTTTTTATCCGCTGTGACAATTTCACGGCTACGACCAAGCAGGAATGGTGTAAACTGTTCCAGCTAAAGGGAAATTTTCGCGGGCGCTGGGCTGGATCGGGCTGGGGGCAGGGTGATGAAACTTGGGATGGGGGCGCTTTTTCTGGGCGCGGCAGTCATGTCTTTATTCGCATCGGGCAAGGGGGGTGCGACCCGATCGCGCAAGGGGAGGCTCGACCGGCAGCAAAAGCCCTCGCGCATGCTGGTCCTGGTCCAGACGCGGCCGCAGGTCCTGGTCCTGGCGGCCAGCGAATCGCGCGAGGAGCTTGAACGGGAATTGCAGGAGCTTAACGAGACCTGGAACCATTGGGAGATCCGCACCGAGCGCCAACGCTATGAGATCCAGCCGGCTCCCGTGCTGGAGCCCGTCAGCGACCCTGCGCCGGGGCGCGCCCGACCCAGCTTGCCTCGCGCCACGGGAGCGTCTAGCGAAAACGGGCGGCAAGACGGGCCGCGCCCCGATCTTCCGCGAGGCCTGCCTTGAAAATCCTTCTCGTTGTCGCCGCTGCTTTGATCGATTCGGACAATCGCGTCCTGATTGCGCAGCGCCCGCAGGGGAAGGCGCTGGCGGGGCTTTGGGAATTTCCCGGCGGCAAGATCGATTCGGGCGAGCGACCTGAAACCTCGCTGATCCGCGAATTGCACGAGGAGCTCGGCATTGTCGTGAAGGAAGCCTGCCTCGCGCCGCTGACCTTCGCGAGCTATGCCTATCCGGATTTTCACCTGCTGATGCCGCTCTACGTGTGCCGACGCTGGGAAGGCACAGTGATCTCGCGCGAAAATCAGGCGCTCAAATGGGTGCGCCCGAACGAATTGCGCCAATATCCCATGCCGCCCGCCGATGAGCCGCTCATTCCCGCGCTGATCGATTTGATCGGCTAGCCGTCATGGCGAGCGCTTAAAGACCACCCATCTTGCAGATGAGTTTCCACTCCGCATCCGCCACCGGCTGCACGGACAGGCGCATGGATGTCACCAGCGACATTTTCGCCAAAGCCGGCGTGGCTTTCACTTGCGCCAATGTGACAGGTGTTTTGAGCGGCTTCACAGCCTTGAAATCGACCATGACGAATTTGCCGCTCTCATCCGAGGGATCGGGATAATGTTCCCTGATCACTTCGACAATGCCGACAATCTCTTTGCCCTCATTGGAATGATAGAAGAAAGCCTGATCGCCTTTTTTCATCGCAATGAGATGATTCTTGGCAAGATGATTGCGCACACCATCCCAAAACGTGCCTTTGGCGCCCGCTTTCACCTGTTGATCCCAGGACCATTTGAAAGGTTCGCTTTTAACAAGCCAATGAGCCATAGATGCGCTCCCGATTCCAATTCATTGCAAAGCTAGGGCGCAGAGGCGCAGGCCGCAAGCTGCATCACCCTTCCGCTTTCTGCGGCCGGGCGAGCAAAATGCCGATGGCTTCATCGACGCTGATGCGGCCCGACAGAATATCGGCAACCGCGCGCGCAATCGGCATGTCGGTGCCGCTCTTCTGCGCCAGCGCGCATAAAACAGGCGCGGTCAGTGCGCCTTCGGCAAGTTTGGCCGGAGGCGTCTCGCCTTTGCCAAGCGCCAGGCCATAGGAAAAATTGCGCGATTGCGTCGATGAACAGGTGAGCACCAGATCGCCAAGGCCTGACAGGCCCATCAGCGTTTCCGCGCGCGCGCCCTGCGACACGGCATAACGCGACAATTCCGCGAAGCCGCGCGCGATCAGCGCCGCATTTGCACTGGCGCCAAGACCACGGCCCGCTGCAATCCCGCAGGCAATAGCAAGCACATTTTTGGCCGCACCGCCGATCTCGACGCCACGCACATCCGTGGAATGATAAAGTCGCAATGTCTGCGTTCCCAGCGCCGCGGCAAGCGCGCGGGCCAGATCCTCATCGCGCGCCGCCAAAGTCACTGCCGTGGGCAAGCCGCGCGCCACATCGTCAGCAAAACTCGGCCCCGAAAGAATGGCGGTCGTTTGTCCGGGCAGGCATTGTGCGACGACATCGCTCATCAGCAGGTCGGTGCTGCGCTCAATGCCTTTGGCGCAGATCACCAGCGGAATCGTTCGCCCAACAAGATCTTTGAGCTGCGAAGCCAGATCGCGCACGGCCTGCGCCGGCACAACGACCAGAACAATTTCAGCACCGTTCACAGCTGTTGCAAGATCAGCCTGCGGGACAACGCCTTCTGCAAGGGCAACGCCCGGCAGACGGCGCGTATTCTGGCGATCGCGCGCAAGCTCAGCGACGTGCTGGCCATCGCGCGCCCACAGACGCACTTCGCGACCGGGGCGGGCCGCCGCATTGGCCAGCGCCGTGCCCCAGGCGCCTGCGCCCAAGACGGCAATTGTGCGAGCTTGTGCAAGCGTCATCATCATGCCTTGCCGTTGTTGACGCGCTCAGCCTGCGGGTCGAGCGGCCAGCGCGGACGTGCGGGGAAATCCATTCCGTCGATTATGCCACGACGCAAGCGCTCGATGCCTGCCCATGCGATCATCGCGCCATTATCCGTGCACAGGGCCGGCGATGGCATGATGAGATTGAGCCCGCTCTCGCCGGCAAAACGGTCAAGCGCGCGGCGGATGGCGCCATTGGCAGCAACACCGCCCGCCACGACCAGCGCGCGCGGATCTCCATCCTGCTGACGAAAGATGCGCAGAGCGCCGCGGATGCGATCGATGACGACATCGACGACTGCCGCCTGAAAAGAAGCACAGACATCGGCCACATCGTGAGGACGCAGCGGTGCTATTCGCTCCACCTCGAGACGCACTGCCGTTTTCAGGCCCGAGAAAGAGAAATCCGCGCCCGGACGGCGCAGCATGGGGCGGGGAAATTCGAAGCGCTGCGGATCGCCGTTGAGCGCCTGCTTTTCCACCTGCGGTCCACCCGGATAGGGCAGGCCCAGCATTTTCGCGACTTTGTCGAAAGCCTCGCCGATGGCATCGTCGATTGTGGTGCCGATCCGGCGGTAATCGCCGACGCCGCGCACCGAGAGAAGCTGCGTATGCCCGCCCGAGACAAGCAGCAAAAGATAGGGGAAATCGACGCCATCCGTCAGCCGCGCCGTCAGCGCATGGGCCTCAAGATGATTGACGCCGATGAAAGGCTTGCCGGCCGCCAAAGCCAAAGCCTTGCCGAAGGTCAGCCCGACAATGACGCCGCCGATCAGGCCGGGCCCGGCCGCCGCCGCGACGCCATCGATCTGGTCGAGCCTCAGCCCGGCATCGGCAAGGGCGCGTCCGACCAGCCGGTCGAGCACGTCAAGATGGGCGCGCGCTGCAATCTCGGGCACGACACCGCCATAGGCCGCGTGCTGGGCGATCTGGCTCATCACCTCATTGGAGAGAATATCGCCGTGACCGCCCGGCGACAGGCTGACGACGGCCGCAGCCGTTTCATCGCAGGTCGTTTCAATTCCGAGAACACGCATCGGCGGTCGATTCTGGCCCTGACTTGAGAAGGGCCGCCCTTTCGCGCCCCGGCGCGACACCCTATAGTCCGCGCCGAAGACAATGCAAATATCGAGGGCATGATGGGGACAGGGGCCTGGTTGAAAATTGGCACGCGCGGGAGCCCGCTGGCCCTGGCTCAGGCTTACGAGACCCGGAGCCTTCTGGCTCAGGCGCATGGCATTGACGCAGAGCGAATCGAAATCGTCATCATCAAGGTGATG
>CAZHOK010000018.1:7525-27818 GCA_964534115.1 uncultured Beijerinckia sp. | reverse complement strand
TGGGCGACCAGATTCTCGACCGCGCTCTTTCCGAGGCCGGCGGCAAGGGCCTGTTCACCAAGGAAATCGATCTCGCCCAGCTCGCCGGCGAAGTCGATATTGCGGTCCATTCCTCGAAAGATCTGCCGACCGTTCTGCCGGATGGGCTGGATATTGCCGGCTTCCTCCCGCGCGAGGATGTGCGCGATGTCTTTATCTCGCCGCGCGCCAAAAGCCTCATGACACTGGCGCCGGGCTCGCTGGTCGGCACGGCCTCGCTGCGCCGCCAGGCGATGGTGAAAAAACTCCGTCCGGATCTGCGCGTCGATCTTCTGCGCGGCAATGTCCAGACACGGCTTTCCAAACTGGAAAGCGGCGATTGCGATGCAACGCTTCTCGCTCTGGCGGGATTGAAACGCCTCGGCCTGACGCATCACGTGACGGAAATTCTCGACGAGGACAATTTCCTGCCCGCCGTCGGACAAGGCGCCATCGGCATTACCGTGCGCAGCGACGACCATGAGACCCGCGTGCGGCTTGGCGCCATTCTGCATCCGGCCACCGGCTTTGCCTTGACCATGGAACGCGCTTTCCTGCGCGTGCTCGACGGCTCCTGCCGGACGCCGATTGCAGGCCATGCCAAAGTCGCAGGCGATCGCATCAATTTCCGCGGCCTCATCCTGCGCAAAGACGGGTCGGAATTTTATGAAACCAAGCGCGAAGGCTCGCTCGACGATGCCGAGCGGCTGGGTGTGCAGGCAGGCCAAGAATTGCTCGCCCGTGCACCCGCCGACATTCTGGCGCATTGAAACATGCGCGTCCTCCTCACGCGGCCCGAGGCGGATGCAAAAAAAACGGCGGGGCGTCTCAAAACGCTCGGCCATGAAGCCGTCATCTGTCCGCTGTTCGAGATTGCCGCCACACAGGCGCCGGCCCCGGCTGGGACATTCGATGCGCTGATTGCCACGAGCGCGCATGCTTTTCAGATGCACACTGGAGACGATGCGCATTTGCGCAACCTGCCGCTCTATCTGGTGGGCGAGCGCAGTGCTCTGGCGGCGCGGGAGCTGGGCTTTACCCAGATTGTCCATGTCGCGCCCGATGCCAATACGCTGGCCATCGCCATCGCTCACGAAAAAATCCGGGCGCGGACCTTTCTCTATCTCGCCGGTCGCGAGCGACGGCCCGAGCTCGAAGCCTCGCTTGCCGCGCTCGGCCATGCAATTGCGCCCTGGATCGTCTATGAAACACGCGAGACCGAACATATTTCGGCGCTCGTGCAGGAATGGCGCACAGGAAGGCTCGATGCAGTGATGCATTTTTCGCCGCGCAGTGCGGCTCTTTACCGGGCGCATGCTCTGAATGCCGGCATGATGGCGCAAGCGCTTCAGCCGCTCCAGATCGTCATTTCCCCTCGCGCTGCCGAAGCTCTGGGGGATGCGCCCCATGTCAGGGTCGCGGCACGTCCCGATCTCGAAAGCCTGATCGACTGCCTCCCGGACAGGGCTTGAACTCCCTCCGCGATCCCGTAACCTCGGGCGCATAAAAAGACTTCGGGAGGACATGATGGCTTGCTCTATGCGCAATCTTTGGATCGGACGGCTCGGCGCAACATTGATCTGCGCTCTCATGACGACCGCTGCGCAAGCGCAAAGCCCGGAGGCGGAAGCGGCTTTCTTCAAAGGCAAGAATGTCCGGCTGACGGTCGGCTATGGGCCGGGCGGCGGCTATGATGTCTATGCGCGCATGATTGCGCCGCATCTGTCGAAACAACTCGGTGCCACGGTCATCGTTGAAAACCAGCCCGGCGCCGGCGGCATTACTGCGCTGAACGGCACGTCGGTCGCCGCACCCGACGGATTGCACATGATGATCGTGAATGGCGCCGGCGCTGCTCTGGCCCAGCTCGCCGGCTCGCCGGGCGTGCGTTACGATCTCGCCAAGCTCGGACATTTGGGCACGGTTTCCGCCTCGCCCTGGCTCTGGCTTGTGGCGCCGGAATCGAAAATCAGAACGCCGCAGGATGCGCTGAACCTCGGCAAGGACATTATGTGGTCGGCCAGCGGCCCGATGGACGGCATGGCCGATGGCGCCGCCTTCACCTGCGAGGCGCTGAAAATGAAATGCCGCGTCGTCATGGGCTATGGCGGCTCGAATCAGGCCGCCCTTGCCGTGACCAAGGGGGAGATGGATTCGATCTATGTGTCGGATACATCCGCCAATAATTATGTGAAATCGGGCCAAAACCGCGCGGTCGCGGCGATTTCGCGCAAAAGGTCGCGCTTCTTCCCCGATGTGCCGACCATTTTCGAGGCCGCCAATCTCGGCCCCGAACAGGCCTGGCTCATCGACTTCCGCGCCAATGTGGAAGATCTGGGTCGCATTCTCGTCGTGCCGCCGGGCATGAGCGCATCGCGGCTCGCTTTCCTGCAGGAGGCTGTTCGCAAGACGCTGGTCGATCCCGACATGGTCGCCGAGGGCGAGCGCACACAGCGCTATATCGATTTCCAGGATGCCGAGACGACACGCAAGCGCACCATGTCAGTTGTCGCCGATGTCACGCCGGAGCAAAAGGCGCGGATCATCCAGATCCTGGCGACCAAATGATCGGCTTTCGGCAGCGGGGACTTTTCTGCTAGTCCTTCTGCAATGACGAACGCGCCGCAAAAGGAGGCGTCGGTCGCCGACGTCCTCGTTCCCGTCGCGGTCGACATTGCCTATTCCTACAAAATACCGCCCGGCCTTTCTCTTGCGCCGGGCGATTTCGTGACCGTGCCGCTTGGTGCGCGCGAAGTCACGGGCGTTGTCTGGGGCCTGCAGGACAAAGGCGGCGGCAATCTCAAGACGATCATCGACAAGCGCGATCTGCCGCGCTTGCGGGCGCCTTTGCGCCGCTTCATCGACTGGGTTGCCAACTGGACGCTGGCACCGCGCGGCATGGTGTTGCGCATGGCCATTCGCGCACCCGATGCAGCAGGGCCGGAGCCGATCCGGATCGGCGTGCGGCTGTCAGGCGCGCCGGGGGCAATCAATTTGCCGGCACGCATGACGCCGGCGCGCGCCCGCGTCATCAAGGCGGCGGAAGATTTTTTCGCACGGCCCAAATCGGCACTCGCCGAACTGGCTGCCGTCTCGCAGGGCGTTGTCGATTCGCTCGTTGACGAAGGCACGCTGGAAGCCATTGCGCTGCCACCCGAACCCGTTGCACATCGCCCCGATCCACATCATGCCGTGACGCCGCTTGAGACAGACCAGCGCGCGGCGGCAGATGAATTGCGCGCTGCGGTCGTGGCGAAAATATTTTCCGTCACTCTACTTGAAGGCGTGACGGGATCGGGCAAGACCGAAGTTTATTTCGAAGCCGTCGCTGCTGCACTCGAAAGCGAAAGACAAGCCCTCATTCTGATGCCTGAAATTGCGCTCACCGCGCAATTCCTCGATCGCTTCGCCGCGCGTTTCGGCGTTCGCCCCGCCGAATGGCATTCGGGTGTCGCACCGCGCAAACGTGCGCGCATCTGGAGCGGCGTTGCAGATGGTTCGGTGCGGATTGTCGCCGGCGCACGCTCGGCTCTTTTTCTGCCGTTTGAAAATCTGGGCACCATCATCGTCGATGAAGAACATGAAGCCGCCTACAAACAGGATGACGGCGTTTCCTATCATGCCCGCGATATGGCCGTTGTGCGCGGGCGGATTGAAAATGCTGCCGTCATTCTGGCCTCCGCCACGCCCTCGATTGAAACGCGCGTCAATGCGCAACAGGGCCGCTACAAACATCTGAAACTGGACTCGCGTTTTGGTGGACGCACCATGCCGCAGATCGATTGCATCGATCTGCGCAAGGCGGCGGCCCCGCGCGGCAAATGGATCGCACCCCGCCTTGTGGACGAGGTCCGCCAAACCATTGCGCGCGGCGAACAGGCGCTGCTTTTTCTAAACCGTCGCGGCTATGCGCCGCTGACTTTATGCCGCTCTTGCGGCCATCGTTTCCAATGCCCGCAATGCACAGCCTGGCTCGTCGATCACCGTTTCCGGAAGTCGCTTGTCTGCCATCATTGCGGACATATCGAGCGCCGCCCCGACAATTGCCCGCAATGCGAAGAGGTGGATTCGCTCACCGCCTGCGGGCCGGGCGTCGAACGTCTTGCAGAAGAAGCGGCGGAAACCTTTCCGGATGCGCGCGTGCTCGTGCTCTCCTCGGATTTTCCTGGCGGAACCGAGAGAATGCGGCGCGAGCTGGAGGATATTGCCAAGGGCGCCTGCGACATTGTCATCGGCACGCAGCTTGTCGCCAAAGGACATAATTTTCCGCTGATGACTTTGGTCGGCGTTGTGGATGCCGATGTCGGCCTGTCCAATGGCGACCCGCGCGCCGCCGAACGCACGTTCCAATTGCTGCAGCAGGTGACTGGCCGCGCCGGACGCGGAGAAAAACCCGGACGCGGCCTTCTGCAAACGTGGCAGCCGGACCATCCCGTCATCCGCGCACTTCTGTCGGGAGATGCAGAGCGTTTTTACGGTGAAGAAACGCAACAAAGACTTGCCGCAGGATTGCCGCCTTTCGGGCGGCTTGCCGCGATCATCGTGTCAGGGAATGATCGCAGCTCGGCCGAGACGCAAGCGCGCGCGCTCGTACGTGCGGCCTATGCACTGCCGGCGAGCGACAAATGGAAAATGGCACCGCTCGGCGGCTTTCCGGAAAATGACGACATCATGCTGCTCGGTCCTGCCGAGGCGCCGATTGCCGTCGTGCGCGGGCGCCATCGTTTCCGCTTGCTGGTCAAAGCGCCGCGCAGCGCCGATCTTCAAGGATTTTTGCGGGCCCTGCTCGCCGCAGCACCACCCGATCGCGGCGGCGTGCGCACGCAGATCGATGTCGATCCGCAATCGTTTCTTTAACCCATCATTGCGAGCCGAGCCAAGCAATCCAGCGTCGCCGCGCGCGTCTCGATTGCTTCGTCGCTTCGCTCATCATGGCGATCAGGAACGATAATCGCCGTTAATCGCGACATATTCTTTCGTCAGGTCGCACGTCCACACGGTCCATGAGGCCTTGCCGACGCCGACATCGACGCGAATGTCGATTTTCTCTCCCTGCATATAGGCGGAGACTTTCGCCTCGTCATAAGAGAGATCGCGCAGCCCCTTATTGGCGACGCGGAAATCACCGAACCAGATGGCGAGGCGATCGCGGTCTGCTTTTTCTCCCGCCTTGCCGACGGCCGCAACGATACGGCCCCAATTGGCGTCTTCACCGGCAATCGCCGTTTTCACCAAAGGCGAATTGGCAATCGACAGGCCGATCTTTTTCGCTGCTGCGGCGCTGGCAGCACCATCGACGCGAATTTCCACAAATTTGCGGCACCCCTCGCCATCGCGCACGACCTGCTGCGCGAGATCGAGCAAAAGCGCATCGAGCGCCTTTTTGAAAGCCGCCAATCGCCGGTCGGTTGCGGTCGCAATTTTCGGACAACCGCGCTTGGCGGCCGCCCCGGTTGCAAACAGCAACAGCGTATCGGAGGTCGATGTATCGCTGTCCACAGTGATCGAATTGAACGAGCCCGCGACAGATTTCGAAAGCATGGCCTGCAGCGCAGCCGCAGCAATCGGCGCATCGGTGAAAACGAAGGAGAGCATGGTCGCCATATCGGGCGCGATCATGCCGGCGCCCTTGGCCATGCCATTGATCGTCACGTCCACGCCGCCAATCTCGACTTTCGCGGTCGCGACTTTCGGGAATGTGTCGGTCGTCATAATGGCGCGCGCAGCATCGAGAATGCCGCCCGGCACAGATTTGGTCACAAGCCTGTCGAGCACGCCTTCGAATTTCGTTGCATCGAGCGGCTCGCCGATCACGCCGGTGGAAGCGAGAAAAATCTCGCTCGCCGGCGCGCCAGTCGCCTTGGCGGCGATTTGTGCCGTGAGTTTGGTCGAAGCCACGCCATTCTTGCCGGTGAATGCATTGGCATTGCCGGAATTGACGACCAGCGCCCGCGCCTTGCCGCCCTTGAGTTTGGAGCGGCACCAATCCACCGGCGCGGAGGGGCATTTCGATTTGGTGAAGACGCCTGCGACCTGAGTGCCCTTGTCGAGCAGAGCCAGCATCACATCGGTGCGGCCCTTGTAGCGTATCCCCGCTTCAGCCGTGGCAAAACGCACGCCCTCAATATCGGGGCAGGCGGGATAATTTTTCGGCGCCAGCGGTGAAAGGGGAGCTGCTTTGGCCATATTCGATCCTGAGCTTTTGAGTCGGCGGCGGCCCCACTTAAGCAAAGCCATGCGAAAAAAAAACCTCGCCCGCATGTGCGGGCGAGGTTATTCGAAAAAATATGGTGCAGATCAACGCCGCGGCGCAGGAACAGGCGAGGGCGCGGGGACGGGCGCATCGAGCTTTTCGATCTTGGCGCTCTCCCGCAATTTGGCGATCTGGTCGGATTGCGACTTCTGGATGACGTAAGTCCGCACCTGATCTTTCACCAGTTCGAAGTCAGGGAATGGCTTGGTGCGCGTGTCCTCAACCTTGATCACATGCCAGCCGAACTGGGTCTTCACCGGGTCGGAGATCTGACCCTTGCCGAGTTTGAAGGCGACTTCGGAAAATTCGCCAACCATGCGCTCGCGGGTAAACCAGCCCAGATCGCCGCCCTTGGAGCCCGGATCCTTGGAAACGGCATCGGCCACTTTGGCAAAATCCTCCCCGCCCTTGACCCGGCGGGCAACCGCCTTGGCCTCATCTTCCGTGCCGACGAGAATATGTCGGGCGCGGACTTCCTGTTCAGGGCCCTGTGCGCCGGCAACCTCATTATAGACCCTGCGCAATTCTGCATCGCTGGTGGCGTTCTGGGCAATCTTGCCAAACAGGACTTCCATCAGCGCCTTGTCCCGCTGATAGGCCATGCGACGAGCAAAATCAGGGGTTTCGGTCATTTTCTCGGCTTCGGCCCGACGCGCCGCCAGTTTCAGGTCGATGAGATATTCGAGCAGATAGGCATCGCGCTCCTGGCCATCGACCTGGGGCGGCAGGCCCTGACCGATATCTTCCAGTGCGATCTTGAGATCGTCTTCGGTGATTTCGACCCCATTGACGCGGGCCAGGACTTTGGCATCGGCGGGAGCAGCCGCCCCGGCCAGGAGGGCAATGCTCAGACAGGCCGCAGCGGCGAGGCCGGAAACCGTATTTTTCATGGGGGTCAGGCTCCAAAATGCGCCCTTGGGCGCCGCGCGGGAGGTAGCCCCGCAAATCGGCCGGTAACTTGGTGGAAAGCCCGACCGGGAGCAAGAACAAAAGCTGGCCCAGAATGAGAGCCAAATGGCATCCGCCCCGAGGAAAACCCGTGTTCACATTGACATTGCAGGGGGGCGATCTTATCTCTCGGCCCGGTATTTTCCGCCATTTCGCCTGAGGAAAAATCGGTCCAAAGGTCCGGCATTCAGGCGATTTGGACTCTCGCGGCCCGGCAGGGCCAAGGCGCGCGGCGCGCCTGGCAATAGGCCCCGGCCCAGCGCATGGCCGGGAACGGTTCGGGTTCGGCTGGTTTCCTGCAGCGGTCCCGTCCGGTTCAGAAAGGTCCATGGATGTTCGCTGCCATTGCGAAAAAGATTTTCGGTTCGGCCAATGATCGCCGGCTCAAAACCTATGCTGGAAAGGTTCAGGCCATTAATGCGCTGGAGCCTGAACTCGAGAAATTGAGCGACGAGGACTTGCGCGCCCGTACGGACGCTTTCCGCGCCCAGCTTGCCGAGGGCAAGACGCTCGACGACATTCTCGTCCCGGCTTTCGCCACAGTGCGCGAGGCGGCGCGCCGCGTGCTCGGCCAACGTCATTTCGACGTGCAGCTCATCGGCGGCATGGTGCTGCATGAAGGCGCCATCGCCGAAATGCGCACGGGCGAAGGCAAGACGCTTGTTGCCACGCTCGCCACCTATCTCAATGCGCTCGCCGGCAAGGGCGTGCATGTCGTCACCGTCAACGATTACCTCGCCCGCCGCGATGCCGAATGGATGGGCCGCGTTTACAAATTCCTCGGCCTGAGTGTCGGCATTATCGTCCACGGGCTCGATGATGTGCAGCGCGCCGAAGCCTATGGCTGCGACATCACCTATGGCACGAACAACGAATTCGGATTCGATTATCTGCGCGACAATATGAAATATGAGCTCGCGCAAATGGTACAGCGCGGGCATCATTTTGCCATCGTCGATGAAGTGGATTCGATCCTTGTCGACGAGGCGCGCACGCCGCTGATCATTTCCGGCCCCTCGGATGACAAATCCGAACTCTATAATTCGATCAACAAACTCATCCCGGCCCTCGTGGAGGGCGATTTCGAGCTCGACGAAAAGCAGCGCACGGTGAACCTCACCGAAGCCGGCAACGAGCATATGGAGCAATTGCTCGAAGATGCGAAGCTTTTGCAGGAAAGCTCGCTCTATGACGCAGCCAATGTCACGATCGTGCATCACGTGCAGCAGGCGTTGAAGGCCCACAAGCTGTTCAATCGCGACAAGGATTACATTGTCCGCAACGGCGACGTGGTTATCATCGATGAATTCACCGGCCGCATGATGCCGGGTCGGCGCTATTCGGAAGGATTGCATCAGGCGCTTGAGGCCAAAGAGCAGGTTCAGGTGCAGCCTGAAAATGTGACGCTCGCCTCGATCACCTTCCAGAATTATTTCCGCCTTTATTCGAAGCTGGCAGGCATGACCGGCACGGCGGCAACCGAAGCGGATGAATTTGCCGAAATCTATCGGCTCGACGTCGTCGAAATTCCGACCAATCGTCCCGTCCAGCGCCTCGATGAAGATGATGAAGTCTATCGCTCCCACGGCGAAAAGCTGAAGGCCATCGTCCGGGAGATCGAGACAGCCAGCGAGAAAATGCAACCTTTGCTGGTTGGCACGACATCGATCGAAAAGTCGGAACAGCTGGCCGAGTTTCTGGTCTCGAAGGGCTACAAGCAGATCGACTTCTCGCAGCCCTCCGCACTGACAAAACTCTATACGGCGGCGCGTTCGGGAAAACCGTCCAAATTATTTGCCGTTCTCAATGCGCGTTTCCATGAACAGGAAGCCTATATTGTGGCCGAAGCGGGCGTGCCCGGCGCGATCACGGTGGCGACCAATATGGCAGGCCGCGGCACCGACATTCAGCTCGGCGGCAATGTTGAGATGCGCGTGACGCAGGAATGCGCCAGCCTCGAAGGTGAGGCGCGCGCCGCAAAGGAAGCGGAAATCCGCGAGGAAATCGCCCGTTTCAAGGAAATGGCGCTGGCAGCCGGCGGTCTCTACATTATCGGCACGGAACGCCATGAGAGCCGGCGCATCGACAACCAGCTGCGCGGTCGCGGCGGTCGTCAGGGCGATCCGGGGCGATCCAAATTCTTCCTGTCTCTGCAAGACGATCTGATGCGGATTTTCGGTTCCGACCGAATGGATTCGATGCTCGTCAAACTCGGGCTCAAGGAAGACGAGGCCATCGTCCATCCCTGGATCAACAAGGCCCTGGAAAAAGCCCAGCAGAAGGTCGAAGCGCGCAATTTCGATACGCGCAAAAACATTCTGAAATACGACAATGTCATGAACGACCAGCGCAAGGTCGTGTTCGAGCAGCGCCGCGAAATGATGGCGCAGGACTCGCTCGAAGAGACAGTCGCCAATATGCGCGCCAATGCGATCGACGATCTGGTCGCCAAACATATGCCCAAGGATTCCTATCCCGAGACATGGGCGATTGCCGATCTTGCCGAAGATGTGCGCGAATTGCTGAGCCTCGATCTTCCTGTTGCCGACTGGGCCAAGGAAGAAGGCATCGGTTCGGAGGAAATGGCCGAGCGCATCCACAATGCCGCTGACGCCGCCTATGCAGAACGCACCGAGCGCAATACGCCCGATGTCATGCGTTATGTCGAAAAGCAGGTCGTTCTGCAGGTCTTCGATCACTTCTGGCGCGAACATCTGATCATGCTCGATCATTTGCGGCAGGTGATCGGTTGGCGCGGCTATGCGCAACGCGATCCGCTGAATGAATATAAGTCGGAAGCTTTCGAACTCTTCAACGGCCTGATCTCGCGGTGGCATGAAATGACGACGCAGCAGCTCATGCGCGTCGAAGTGTCTTTCCAGCAACCCGAAGCACCCGTCGAAATCAGCGCCGACGAACAGGCCGCCATTGCGGCCATCAATGCACAGATTGCATCCGGCGCCGTCTCGGCCAGCGCATTAGCGGCACCCAAAGCAGCGCCGGCGCGCGATTCGAAAGATCCCGCAAGCTGGGGTCGCGTCAGCCGCAACGAGCCCTGCCCCTGCGGGTCGGGCAAAAAATACAAGCACTGCCACGGCGCGCTTGTCTAAACATAAAGGGCCGCTTTTGCGGCCCTTTTTTCTGACAGACTTATTTTGGCCAATCAGGTCTTTGGCAAAAGTGGCATCGAGCCGCAGCCTGAGATCGGCCCTCAAACAATTCCCCAAAGGATGAACGCCAGCTGAACGGCCAAGCCAGCTTTCGTTCAGAAATGCGCGCATAAAGTGTGCTCCAACATCCCGATACGGGATCGGAGGAGATGGAAATGAATGCGACCCGCAAAATTTTCACCGGCGCCATTGCTGCTCTGGCGCTCACTGCGACCTTTGCCGCGACCGTCACGCCGGCGGAAGCGGGTCAGCGCCACCGCCACCGGGGCGGCGGCAATGGCGGCGCGATTGCTGCAGGCATCATTGGCGGCCTTGCGCTGGGCGCGCTGGCTGCGGGTGCGGCACATGCATCGCCCTCCTATGGTGCGCCGCGCTATTATTCGCATTCTTACTCGCGCCCGGTCACCTATGCCTCGCCGGTCTATGTGGGCCAGACCTATGACGTCTGCTATCGCAAGCAGCGTCCGGCCTTCAATCGCTGGGGCGATTTCATTGGCTATCGCATCGTGACGGTTTGCGAATAGGAAATACCCGGCGCCCTTATCGCACCGGGTTTCGAAGCCCCGTCGGGACGCCCCCCGCCCGGCGGGGTCTTTTTGTGAAAAAATCAGTTCTGCGATAGCCCGTTACCGAGGATCGGCGCCGCACCTGCAACGCGACGCGCGGGCACGGGGGCGACCATGCGAACCGGCGGCTCGGTGATCAGCGAGGCCTGCGGCTTGGCGTCGAGCAAAGCACGCGGGCGCGGCGGCGGCAGAGGAACAGGCGCGGCTGCTTGCGTCGCTTTTGCGGCCTCGCTTGAGCCAAAGAGCGAAGGCATGGATGGGGTAAAGCTGAACAGGCGCGAAACCATGGAAGCCTCGCCGGCGGCCTGAGCAACGGGCGCTGCCGGTGCAGCAGGAGCCTGCGCAACAGCGGTACGCGGCGGAGCTGTCGTCACAGGGGCTGGCACATCGGCCTGTCGTGCAGCAGCAACCTGAACGGCAGCCGGAAGCGGACGGCCCTGCGGATCGAGCGGGATCAGGCGCGGGGCTTCGACCAGAGCCTCGGGGCGGCTGACTTCCATCACATGGGCCATGGACGGATGCTGTCCGCCATCGTGATACACCATTTTGACCGGCTGCACGCCGCGGCTGATCAATTCGGCCACTTTCGCATCGTCGGCGCGGGCTTTTTCCGCAACGAGTTCGGCAATCTGCGGATCCTGTCGCAGCGGCGGACAAACAGCTCCCGGCGAGAGCGCCTCGCCATTGGCGGATGTGGCGTCGAAGACATAGCGGCGACCGCAATAAGCGACCTGCGGCTCGCGCTTGGTGACTTCGAAACGGTCCGATCCCTCTTTCAGCGTGCGCCAGAAAGCCATGTTCGGATCAAGCCGATGTTTGGCCAGATTCTCCGGCGTCATGCGGAAAGGATAGGATTGCATCTGGATCTGGCGCTGACCGCCCGCAAAAGCCTCGCGCGCAATGGCGTAGATTTCCTCGATCTGCTGATCCGTCATCGAGAAACAGCCGGCCGAAGAACAGGCGCCATGCACCATGATCGCGCCGCCCGTAAAACCCTGCGCGCGATCGAGCGCATTGGGATAGCCGACATTGAACGACAGATGATATTGCGAATTCGGGTTCATCTGACCCGGCGTGATCGCATAAAAACCTTCCGGCACCTGGCGATCGCCCTCGCGGCGTTTGGGACCAAGCTGACCCGACCAGCGACACATCGGGAACGTCTTGATGTGCACATATTCGCCGTCGGCCTTCATCTTCCAGACTTCGAGCTCGGCTTCTTTTTTATAGGCGCGAATGAGAATGGGCGAACTCTTGGTCGTTCCCTTGCGCTCCATCAGGGCCAGAGTATCGGAGGGAATCGAACGCGATGCCTTGTTGCCGCTGCCTGTCTGCTGACAGGCTGCGAGCAATCCGCCCGCCAGCAATACGGCAGCGATCCGCGCGGCAGAGACAGTGAAAGGGGAGAACTTCCGGCCGGATGTTTTCATGAGCTGACGAAACCCGCTCCTCGAAAGAGGCATTCGCCTTTCCGGCGATCACGCGACCAGTCCTAATTCATTATGCTTACGGGTTGGTTACCAAGTTAAATCTGATGATAAATCCGGAGTGTGGCCGCCGCAAGGCCAGGATCCGTCAGACTTTCCGCCCCATGGCCAGAAATTTTTCGGCCCGCAGATCGCGGATCTGGTCGCGCGACAGGCCCTTCAGATCGGACAGCGCTTTTTCAATGGCATCGCCCGCGGTGCGGATCATCCGCTTGGGATCGCGATGGGCCCCGCCGGGAGGCTCGGGGATAATGCCGTCGATAATGCCGAATTTCAGGAGGTCCTGGGCGGTGATCTTCATATTTGTCGCCGCGTCCTGACGGCGGCCGGAATCGCGCCACAGGATTGAGGCCGAGGCCTCGGGGGAGGCGACCGTATAAATGGCATGCTCCAGCATCAGGACGCGATTGGCCGTGGCAATGGCCACCGCGCCGCCCGAACCGCCCTCGCCCACCACGACGGCGACATTGGGCACGCCCAGCGCAAGGCAGGCCTCGGTTGAGCGGGCAATGGCTTCAGCCTGGCCGCGCTCTTCGGCATCAATGCCCGGAAAGGCGCCGGCTGTATCCACCAGCGAAATGACCGGCAGGTCGAAACGATCGGCCAGTTCCATCAACCGGACGGCCTTACGATAACCCTCAGGCCGGGTCATTCCGAAATTATGACGCAGACGGCCCTCCGTATCGGAGCCCTTCTCCTGCCCCATAATGCAGACGGAACGGCCACGAAAGCGACCAAAGCCGCCGATCAGCGCCTCGTCTTCGGCATATTTCCGGTCGCCGGCCAGAGGCGTGAAATCCTCCACAAGTGAGGCGACATAATCGATGAAATGGGGCCGGGCCTGATGGCGTGCAACCTGAGTTTTCTGCCAGGGGGTCAGCGCCAGATAAAGATCGGTCAGGGCCTTGGCCGCTTTGGCCTCGATTTTTGCAAGCTCTTCCCCGATCGCGCCCGATTCATCGGTCTTCAGGGCGCGCAATTCATCGGCTTTGGCCTCGAGTTCGGCCACCGGTTTTTCAAAATCGAGGTAGGAACGCATGCTCATCGCGAGTTCAGGGGCCTCGGGGCAGGCCGGGAGCGGCCCGCCTGGGACGGCGGAAACTGTCGATTCCGCCGGGCGAAGTCAAGCGCCGGGGCGCGCTAGCCCTTGGACAGGGGGTGCAGATCGCGGACCATGGCCCGGGTCCGCTCATCGAGAACATGGGTATAAATCTGCGTTGTCGAGACATCGGCATGGCCGAGCAATTCCTGCACAACGCGCAAATCAGCCCCATTCTGGAGAAGATGACTGGCAAAAGCATGGCGCAGGACATGCGGGCTGACAAGATCGGCCCGCAGGCCGGCCGCGGCGGCGCAGGCCTTGAGTTCGCGGGCAAAGACCTGGCGCGGCAAATGGCCGGTTTCGCTGTCGGCGGGAAAAAGCCAGTCCGATTTCGCCAGAGCCGGGCGCAATTCAGACAACAGGGCAAGATAGCGCGCCATGGCAGACCGCGCCGCCTCCGACAGGGGAACGAGGCGCTCGCGCCCGCCCTTGCCGCGAATGGCCAGCAAGGGCTCGCGCGTCCGCGCGGCGCTGCGGGGCAGGGACACGAGCTCGGATACGCGCAGTCCCGTGGCATAGAGAATTTCGAGCAGGCAATGGAGACGCGCTGCTGCAAGACGCTCGGCGGCGGCACGCTTTTCATCCTCGATCCCCTCCTGCGCCACCGCGAGAAGGGTCTCAACATCCTTCGGGCTCAGGATTTTAGGCAGCGGACGACCGCGCCGCGGGCCTTCGACGACAACAGCCGGATCCTCGCCGGATAATCCTTCGGAATAGAGAAAACGATGAAACTGCCGCACGCAGGACAAGCGGCGGGCGACCGAACTCGACTTGAAACCGCGCCGGTCCAGATCTTCAAGATAGGCCCGGACATCCCCCGTGCCCGCTGCCAGCGGCCCCGACACCCGGCGTTCGAGAAACTCGCAATAATCGGCCAGGTCGCGCTCATAGGCCTCGATCGTATTGGCGGCCGCACCCCGCTCGGCAGCGACCATTTCCAGAAAAAGCCGCGCCTGCGGATCGGTGAGAAGCGCCATCATGGCTTCAGCCTCGCTGGAGGGGGCATCTGGGTCATTTCCTGCGGTTGCGCCTGGACGAAACTGACCAGCGCCACGCTTGCGGCAAAGACCAGGCGGCCAGGATAGTCTTATTTTCATTCCACCGGGCCAGCCAAATCAACACACGCCGAAAGACTGAAGGCCACGAACCGCCAAGCTGGCACAGGGAGCTTAAATCCCCGTTCACGTCATGCTAGGGAGAAGCATGACTTTCTCTGCTTCCATTCAGCCGAACGATCTTCCTGCCCCACAGAGGCGCGATGCCAGAGCCGCAAGTCTGGTGCGCCGCCTCGGTGGACGCTCGATTGTGCTGGTCGGCATTATGGGCTCGGGCAAGACGTCCGTGGGGCGCCGGCTCGCCGCCCGTCTCGGGCTCGATTTTGTCGATGCCGATGCAGCCATCGAAACGGCTGCACGCATGACCATTGCCGAGATTTTCCAGCGTCACGGCGAAGACTTTTTCCGCGATCGCGAGCACCATGTCATTTCGCGTCTTCTCGCCGAAGGCCAGAAAGTGCTGGCGACGGGGGGCGGCGCCTTTATGCGTGAGGATACGCGCGCCAGAATCAAAGAAGACAGCGTGTCGATCTGGCTCAAGGCCGATCATGATGTGCTGATGCGCCGGGTCCGCAAGAGATCGAACCGGCCTTTGCTGCATACGGAAAATCCGGAAGCCACGATGCAGCGCCTCATCGGCGAGCGTTATCCCATCTACGGCCTTGCCGATTACACAATCATGTCCGGCGATGGCCCTCACGATGGCGTTGTCGAGAATATTCTTGTCACGCTTGAGCGCGCGCTGCCGGAAGATCCCGGTCCGACGCATGATGCCCATCCGGGAAAATCCGAAATGAGCCTGCCGCCGCCGATCACGCGCGTTCCAGTCGAATTGGGCGAGCGACGCTATGACATTCTCATCGGCTCGCATCTTATTGAGGAAGCCGGCGCACATATTGCACGCCTTTTCCCAGGTGCTTCCTGCGCCATTGTCACCGATCGCAATATTGCCGAACGGCACCTGCCCTCCATGGAGGCCAGTCTCGACATGGCCGGCATTCGCCATACGCGCTGCATTGTCGAGCCGGGGGAAGGCTCGAAATGCTATGAGACATTTGCGCAGGTCTGCGATTCGATCATTGAATCGCGCATGGAGCGACGCGATCTTGTCGTGGCTCTTGGCGGCGGCGTGATCGGGGATCTGGCCGGCTTTGCTGCCGCCAGCGTCCGGCGTGGCATGCGCTTCGTCCAGGTGCCGACAACGCTTCTCTCGCAGGTGGATTCTTCCGTCGGCGGCAAGACCGGCATCAATTCGCGACATGGCAAAAATCTGGTCGGCGCCTTTCATCAGCCCTCGCTGGTTCTGGCGGATACAGGCACGCTTGCAACCCTGCCCGAACGCGAATTCCGCGCCGGCTATGCGGAAGTTGCGAAATACGGCCTCATCGACAATGCCGCTTTTTTTGTCTGGCTTGAAAAGAACTGGCGCAGCGTTTTCGGCGCGGGCCCGGAACTGACACATGCCATTGCCACAAGCTGCGCCTCGAAAGCGTCTGTTGTCATCAGAGACGAGACGGAGCAAGGCGACCGCGCCTTGCTCAATCTTGGCCATACATTCGGCCATGCGCTCGAATCTCTCACCCAATATGACAGCGCCCGTCTCGTGCATGGGGAGGCTGTGGCAATCGGAATTGCTTGCGCATTCCGGTTTTCAGCAGGTCTGCAGCTTTGCTCGCATGAAGAAGCAGACCGTGTCGTTGCCCATCTGGCAAATGTCGGCCTGCCCACGCGCATCCAGTCCATTCCGGGCTGGAGCGCCGATGCACGGACCATTCTCTCGGCCATGTATCAGGACAAAAAAGTCGAGCGCGGTGCACTGACCTTTATTCTTGCGCGCGGAATCGGCAAAAGCTTTATCGCCAAAAATATTCCCGGCGAGGACGTGCTCGCTTTTCTGGAAGATGAATTGGCCGATTAATCGCGCGCCTTACTGTCGGCCTCATCGTCGGACGTGTCGGGAGCGGACTGAGCCATGAATTGCGCCCGCGCCAAAACGGCGAAGCGTCCGTTTTGTGCGACAAGATCGTCGAAGGTTCCGCTTTCCACCACTTTGCCCTGATCGAAAACGAGGATGCGCGTCGCATTGCGTACGGTCGCAAGCCTGTGGGCAATGACAAAGGTTGTGCGTCCAGCTGTTGCCGCATCGAGGGCTTTCTGGAGCTGGCGTTCGGTGGCCGCATCGAGGGCGCTGGTGGCTTCATCGAAAATCATGATGGGCGGATCTTTGAGAAGCGCGCGCGCAATCGAAATGCGCTGACGCTCGCCACCTGAGAGCGAGCGCCCGCGCTCACCAACCATTGTTGACATGCCTTCGGTCTGGCGCGAGACAAATTCGGTTGCCTGAGCGCGCTCAAGCGCAAGGCGTACGTCTTCCTCATTGGCATCGGGCTTGCCGACACGCAAATTTTCCTCGATGGAGCGCGCAAACAACATGGGCTCTTGAAAAACGACGCCGATATTGCGGCGAAGCGACACAAGCGACATGTCGCGAATATCGATTCCATCGATCTTGATGGCGCCATGCAACGGGTCGAAGACGCGGTGGAGCAGGCTCAAAGTTGTCGATTTGCCAGATCCGGTTGCGCCCACAAGAGCAACCGTCTCGCCGGGCTCCACAACAAAAGACACATCTGAAACGGCCGTGCGGCGACCATCATAAGTGAATGTCACATTTTCGAAGGAGACGCGGCCCTGCAGACGGCCGACATCTCTCGCGCTTTCCCTGTCATGGACAACCGCTTTGGTGTCGAGGACGTCAAAAAATTCCTGCAGCTTCGGCGTGAGCATAAAGGTCCAATTGACGAAGCCGACAATCTGCTCGAGCCGCCCAATCAGCATTGTGGCAAAACTCATGAATGTGACGATCTCGCCAATAGTCGCCAGGCCTTGCAGATGAAGCCATGTCCCAAGCAGGAAAATGGCAACGAGCGTCAAAGTCGCGGAAGCGCGTGTCGCCACAGCAGCAACGGCCCACCATGACAAGACAGGCATTTGCGCTGCCAGAACATCATTGATGATGCCGCGCATCGCACGGGTTTCCGATTCGACGCGGGTGAAACTCTGAATCACGGGCACATTGCCAAGCGCATCGGAGGCACGCTCTGCCAGATCCGTATTGAAGCGCTCAACCCGACTTTGCAAATCTTCCGTGCGCCGCAAGACGATTGTGGTCAGAATACCAAAAAAGAAAACAAGCAGGATCAGCAGGCCGGCCAGGCGCCAGTTCACAAACAGCGACAGCGGCAGCATGATGAATAGCGCGATGAAAGACGCGCAATTCTCACGAAAGAAAGACAGCCAGATGGAGGCCATGCCGGACGAACCATCGAGCATGGTTTTCAGCAAGCGGCCCGAATGACTGGCGGTATGGAAACTCAATGGCAGATGAAGCACATGTTCAAAATAGGCGCCGGTGACGGCAAGCCGCTGCCTGTGCGAAAGCCGATCCGAGTGCAGCGCGACCAGAACAGATGCGCCAATATTGAACAGGCCAAAAGAAACCCAGGCCGCAATCAGCGGAAATAATTCTTCCCAGCGCACGGATGCTGCTTCTTTTTGCGCACCCGCCAGCTTGTCGATGATGCGGCCAAAGAGAACAGGCTCGGCAAATTGTGCCGCGGCAAGGGCGAGATTGGCGAGAACGAGCACGATCGCCAGCCGGTACTCGCTGCCGAGCTCTTTCAAAACACGGATATAAATCCGCAAAAAATTCATGACCTTCGCACCCGATCCGCGCCCCGGGAGAACTTACTGCATTCCCGTCTACGCAGGGCCATATAATCGAGGTTCAGGCCATTGGCCATGGCAAGAGATGCTCAGACCCCCTCCTCCTTTTCATACTGCAGTTGCGAAAAAGGCTTGGTTTCGCCCCTGTGGGGATTTAACGTTGGAGAGGTTCAACTTCCGATCCTTTTCCAGGAGCCCTGCCAGATCATGAGCAAGGTCTATTCTGACGCATCGAGCGCCCTTGCGGGCCTTCTCCAGGACGGCATGACGATCATGTCGGGCGGCTTCGGCCTGTGTGGCATACCTGAAACATTGATTGGCGCCATTCGCGATTCAGGCGTGAAAAACCTGACGGTGATCTCGAATAATGCCGGCGTGGACGGAATTGGCCTCGGCATTCTCCTGGAAACGCGCCAGATCCGCAAAATGGTCTCGTCCTATGTTGGCGAGAACAAGCTTTTCGCCCAGCAATTTCTCGGCGGCGAGCTTGAGCTTGAATTCAATCCGCAGGGCACGCTGGCAGAACGGATCCGGGCCGGCGGCGCGGGTATTCCTGCCTTTTTCACCAAAACCGGCGTGGGCACGATCATTGCCGAGGGCAAGGACATCCGTGAGTTCGACGGGGAAAATTATGTGATGGAGCGCGGCCTTGTCGCCGATCTGGCCATTGTCCACGCCTGGAAGGGCGACACCGAGGGCAATCTCGTCTATCGGAAAACCGCTCGCAATTTCAATCCGATGATGGCAACAGCCGGCAAGGTCACCGTGGCTCAGGTGGAGCACCTGGTCGAAGCTGGCCAGATCGATCCCGACCATATTGTGACGCCGGGCATTTTCGTCCAGCGGATCGTCCATGTGCCCGATGCGGAAAAGCGCATCGAGCAGCGTACGACCCGCAAGCGCGCCTGACCCGTTCAAGGAGAGAGCTGAAATGGCCTGGACCCGCGATGAAATGGCCGCGCGTGCCGCGCAGGAATTGCGCGACGGATTTTACGTCAATCTCGGCATCGGCATTCCGACGCTGGTGTCGAACTACATTCCAAACGGCATGAAAGTGCAGCTGCAGAGCGAGAATGGAATGCTCGGAATGGGCCCTTTTCCCTATGAGGGAGAAGAGGATGCCGATTTGATCAATGCCGGCAAGCAGACCATTACGGAATTGCCGACAACGAGCTTTTTCTCCTCGGCCGATTCCTTTGCGATGATCCGGGGCGGCCATATCGACCTGTCCATCCTTGGCGCCATGCAGGTCGCTGAAAACGGCGATCTCGCCAATTGGATGATCCCCGGCAAGATGGTGAAAGGCATGGGCGGCGCCATGGACCTTGTTGCAGGGGTCAAGAAAGTCGTTGTCGTCATGGAGCATGTGGCCAAAGACGGGCCCAAACTCCTGAAAAAATGCACGCTTCCCTTAACGGGATCCGGTGTCGTCGATCTTGTCATCACCGATCTCGCCGTTTTTTCGATCGACAAGGGCGGGAAAACGGGGATGAAACTGATCGAATTGGCACCAGGCGTCACAATCGACGACATAAAATCCAAAACGGAAGCAGATTTTAAAATCGCGCCAAATCTCGGCTGAAATTCAGCTGAAAAATAAAAACCGCCCATTGGGCGGTTTTTTTGACCTGAAAAATGATTTTCGTGAATTTATGACGTCATTTATGCTGCGCGGTAAGTAGTTGAAAAATATGAGATATATATTTTTGAGCCGAATTTCGAGAATTTATCGATGAATTTCTCCATAATTTTTTTGCGCCGAGCTCTCGTTTGAAAAATGCCGGCCATATCCCGGATCGTGCGACAAGAGCAAAAAAACGTCTCAATTTTAACCTTCTACGACTTTCGTTCCACACCAGCCTGTGATTATATCGAGACAAATAGAAGGGAGAGGGCGCAAGCCAATCTTCCCATATGGAGGGAGTGGAACGGAAGGCGTCTTGCGGCGACCTTCTAGCAGTTTTCTGC
>CAZHOK010000018.1:0-7515 GCA_964534115.1 uncultured Beijerinckia sp. | reverse complement strand
CCTGGTCCCCCTCGATCCATTGCTTTTGCGCGCGGAAACAGTGTCCGCGTCGGGCTTCGGCCTGAAAAAATAATGTGAATTCGAGAGGTTACCAAGATGGACGTCTCAATGCTGGACGCCGCCGGAAAGGCGTTCGTTATGCTCATGGACCCGTTCAGGATGTCTTTGCTTTTCCTGGGCGTGATCATGGGGCTTGTGCTCGGCATTCTGCCGGGTATCGGCGGCTTGGCCGGCACGGCGCTGCTGCTGCCCTTTACATTCAACATGGATCCTTATGCGGCCATGGCGCTTCTCCTCGGCTTGGGAGCGACCACCGCAACAGGTGACCCCATCCCCGCCATTCTGTTTGGCGTTCCAGGTGGTGCCGGTTCAGCGGCGACCGTTCTGGACGGCCTGCCCATGGCGAAACGCGGCGAGGCCTCGCGCGCGCTGAGCGCCGCTTACATGTCGTCCATGATGGGCGGCATTTTCGGCGCCGCCCTGATGGCTCTGCTGCTGCCGGTCCTAAGACCGATCATGCTCTATATAGGATCACCAGAACTATTGGCCTTCGCCGTCTTAGGCATATCGATGGTGGCCGTGCTTTCGGGCAGCGCGCCACTTCGCGGTTTGGCGGCAGGCTGTATCGGTCTGATGATCTCGATGGTCGGCTCGGATCCCCAGACGGGAACGCTGCGCTGGACCCTCGACAGCCTTTACCTGTGGGAAGGCGCTCCGCTCGTTCCGATCGTGCTCGGCCTCTTCGCCTTGCCGGAACTGGCCGACCTCGCCATTTCCCGCACCGCGATCGCCCCCGGCTCGAAACAGCTCGCAACATCCACCTCCGGCATGGTCCAGGGTGCGAAGGACTGTTTCAAGCATTGGTGGCTGGTGTTGCGCTGCTCCTGGCTCGGCGCCACGCTCGGCGCGGTTCCCGGCATTTCGGGCGCCATCGTCGACTGGCTGGCCTATGGTCACGCGCTCAAGACCGAAAAGGGCGCTGCCCAGACCTTCGGCAAGGGCGACGTGCGCGGCGTTATCGCTTCCGAAAGCGCGAACAATTCGCGTGAAGGCGGCGCTCTCGTCCCGACCGTGGCCTTCGGCGTGCCCGGCTCTGCCGGCATGGCGATCCTGCTCGGCGCCTTCCTGATCCACGGCCTGGTCCCCGGACCGGACATGCTCTCCAAGAATCTGAGCGTGACCTATTCGATGGTCTGGTCGGTTGCTCTCGCCAACATCCTTGGCGCGGGTCTGTGCTATCTCTTCAGTGCGCAATTCGCGAAGCTCGCGACCTTGCGTTACACGCTCATCCTGCCGGCAACGCTGTCGATCATCTACATCGGCGCCTTCCAGGGTTCGCGTAACTGGGGCGATCTCTACACCCTGCTCGCCTTCGGCTTGCTGGGTTGGGCCATGAAGATGCTCAAGTGGCCGCGTCCGCCGCTGCTGCTGGGCTGCGTTCTCGGCGAAATCGTCGAGCGCTATCTCTTCATCTCGATCCAGCGCTATGGCGTGGACTGGTTCGCCCGTCCGATCGTGCTCATCATCTTCGCATTCGCCCTCTTCGGTCTCCTGCGTCCCTTCATGCAGGACGTGAAGATCCATGGCGGCCTGCGTCAGATGCTGACCGGCTTCCAATTGAAGCCCAATTGGAAGTGGGACCAGCTGTTCTATGTCTTCCTCTTCGGCGTGCTGGCTTACATGCTGTCCGAAGCTTCGACCTGGAACATGCATGCCAAGATCGTCCCGATGATCGTCGGCTGGGTTGCCGTGACGGTTCTGACCATCTCCTTGTTCAACTATCTCTTCCGCAAGCCGGAAGATCATAGTGACGTGGGGATGACCGGACAGGTCACAGGCGAGATCGAGAAGAAGATCCACATGGATCTCGAGGCGAGCACGGATCACCTCGACAATTGGACGATCATCCGTCGTGCGACCGTATTCTTCGGTTGGCTCATCGGCTTTATGGCGTCCATGGCAGTGATCGGTCTTATCCCGACGGTGCCGATCTTCGTGATCGCCTTCATGCGCCTCGAAGAGACGAAGGAGCGTTGGTCGCTGGTCATCCCGCAGGCGGTGATCCTGACGATCTTCGTCTACATCCTCTTCGATCAGCTGCTGACGATCCCGTGGCCGCCGACGCTGCTGGGACAATGGATCCCGGCGCTGAAGGGAATGATCCCCTCGGTCTGACGGGACCTTCGAAACAAGAATGGCCGGGCATTTGCCCGGCCATTTTTTTTGCCCTGACGTCGGCCCTAATGGCCAATGGTGAGATCGACAACAAGCGGCAGATGATCGGATGCCACGCGGGTTATGTGATTCCGGATGACCTCGACCCGGCGCACGCCAATCTCACCTGATGTAAAAACATGATCGATGCGCAGGACGGGAAAGCCCGCCGGAAATGTTGGCTTCGGGCGACCAAGACCCGGCGCCCGCTGGACATCCTGCATGCGTCTTGCGAGCCGTCGATAAACATTCGATCGCGGAACAAGATTCAGATCGCCGACAAGGGCAAGAGGACCACTGCACTCAGCATGTCCGATCCAGTCGGGCCCGAAGAGAAAATCGGTTTGCCGCCGTCGTTCACGCGCAATCAAAGACAGATGCGTATTGATGACATTCAAATGCAGCCCATCAAGATCAATCTGGGCCCAAAGGGCGCCGCGCGGCTCGATGGTCCGCAAGCCAAGACGACCGGGAAGGCGCCCGGAATGCTGCAAACGGGATGGAAGAATGGTCAATATGGCATCGCCATATTGCTCTTCCATAACCCGGACATTGGCGTGGAAATGTGAATCCATGCCAAGCAATCGGGCAATCTCTTCAGCCTGATCGACGCGCCCCGTGCGCTTGCGCATGACATCGACCTCTTGCAGGGCAACAATGTCAGGCGCCGCAAGCGCAATGACTTCGGCAATGCGCTCAGGGGCGATCCGGCCATCGATGCCAAGGCAGCGATGCACGTTCCACGTGAGAAGCCTGATGGTGCGCACAAAGACCTGCCGGCTGGAGAAGACTGAAAGAGGTGATCGCAAATACAAGCATTCGCGACTTGCTCGCGCAGAAGCAAGAGCCGATCGCGGCATCTGGACAAACGGATACAGGCGGCACATTACGACCTGAACCTGTACCCAGCCCTATGGCGCAATATGGGTCCAAGCAGCCGCCGCTCTCCGTCCGCCCAATTCAATTAAAAGAAGCGGCCATACAGAAAAGGCGCCGCTCACCCGAGCGGCGCCTTTCGCTGATTTGAAAAGCGGCAAAAATTATTTCAGATGCTGGGCGAGATGCTTGTTCATCTCGAACATCGTGACCTTCTTTTTGCCGAAAACGCCTTCAAGCTTGTCATCAGCCAGAATTTCGCGCTTGTTCTCCGGGTTCTGGAGCGAATTCGCCTTAATATATTCCCACACTTTCGAAACGACCTCGGAGCGCGGCAAAGGGGCGGCGCCCACAATGGCGGCCAGCTCCTTGGAGGGCTGCAGGGGCTTCATGAAGGCGGAATTTGCAGTCGCGCTCTTGCCCTCGCCGATGGGATTCTTGGCCATTTTTATCTCCGTTGATCTTCAAATTGGATGCCGGCCGGCCGAAAAACGGACGGTCGACAAATCTTGTTTCGGGTCTGCACCTTTTCGGGGCCCGATGCAACGTCGATACGCGGCTGCGGCCCTGCGGGCAGGGGAGAACTCAAAGAAGGGCCAGAAAACACGGATAAAAAACAAATTTTCCGTGTTTTCCCCGAAAAAGCCCGGACAGGCGGCAGCGCCGTCAAAGCTGCTGCCCAAGCCCCAGCCGGATGCGATCGTCAAAATTTGGCCAGATCCACGACTTCCTTCGGGGCGCTGACCACTTTCTCGGTGATGCGTGCCAGGACCTCGTGAGACATGGGCTCGATCGTCAGATTCATCCGCTTGGCATCGGCGAGAAAGGCCTCGTCCTTCATCGTCTTCTCAAAGGCCGCACGCAGCATGGCGACGCGGTCTGCCGCCACGCCCGGGGGAAGGAAAACGCTGCGACCGAAATCCGATTCGGCAGACAGGAATTCCGCAACCTGTTTGTGAACCGGATCGGTCATGAGCTCGGCCAGCGTCGGCACATCGGGTGCAGACGGATCGCGCGTGATGGATGCGAAAACCAAAGGCTTGATCCGGCCATCGGCAATGGCCTCAGGCATGGAAAGCTGGACGCTCACCCATGAGGCGCCGCGACCCTGAACCTCACCGCGCTCCATAGCGAGATTGAGATCGGCAGCGCCCTTGTAGCCTGTGACGATTTTGAATTTCGTATTGAGAAATTTGTTCATCAGCGCCGGCACAATGAATGTCGGAGAGCTTGGCCCGGTTGCGCCGATGATCACTTCGGCATTTTTTGCTTCCTCAATCGTGCGGGCTGGCGCCGTATGCCAGATCGACAGCATATTGCGCACCGGCGCCATATTGCCGAGCCAGATCCATTGGCGTGCATCGTATTTTGCAAATTGCGGCTGCAAGACCTGATTGAGAACGATGGTCTGTTGCGTCATCGCCATATTGAGACCATCGGCCGGCATGATGCTCTGGATCTGGTTTGCAAGCTGCAAGCCGCCCGATTGTCCGCCCGTATATTTGATAATGATTTTCGGGCTTTCAGGAATGTATTTCGGCATGTGCTCGGCCAGCACTTGCGCATAGGGGCCGAAACTGCCGCCGGGGTCAGATCCAACAATGAAATTGATCGTCTTGCCGCGATAGACATCGGCGAGATTGGATTGCGCAAGGGCCTGCGTCTGCCCCAACGACATTGCCGCCAGCACGCCAGCGAGAATGAATGCGCTGCCCGATTTCATCGGCATTTCTCCCTTTTTTGTTGCGGCAATCCCGCTTTATTCCAGCTCAGGTATGCAAACATTATGCTTGATCGCAAGCGCGGTTATTTCATCCCACAGTTTTTGCGGGATCGGAACGCCTGCATTGCGACGCGCATGCGCCTCTGACGCCGCGCGCTCGCCCGGCAGGCGCAAAGCATCAGCGCCCTCAGCGCGAGGCAGGCTGCGAATTATATGCGTCAACGCCGAAACGTCAGACCGGTAATCGTCCGGCTCGCGCAAACGTGCAATGTCGATCAAAATGAGTGTCGCATTCTGACCGTGACCCCGCTTGCCATCGGGGCCGAGCATGGGCGCAAGAAGAGCAGCGCCGGCAAGCAGGCTGGTCATGCATTCGGACAGAAGCGCGAAAGCCGATCCTTTTGCGCCGCCCATCGGCAGGAGCACTTCGGCCTTGTCTGCATCGGTCGCCATTCGTCCTTCGGCGTCCAGCGCCCAACCTGCGGGCAGGCTTTCGCCGTCGCGCTTGGCCTGTTTGAGACGGCCGTTGGAAACAAGGCTCGAGGCCATATCGAGCATGAGCGTCCCATTGTCGCCACCAGGCACAGCCATGGCGAGCGGTGCGGTTGACAGGCTTGGCACGCGCGCGCCGTGATAGGCCATCAGCGGCGGGCCAGCGGCCAGCACAATGGCCGCAAAACCTTCGCGCGCCGCAGCTTCCGCATAACAGCCGATTGCGCCTGAATGAGTCGCACGACCGACGACGGCAATTCCCGCCCCATGGGCACGCGCGCGCATCTTGGCTTCGGCAAGCGCCATTTTCATGGCGACAGGGCCAGCTGCACCTTGGGCATCAATGCCAACCAACGCCCCGAAATCCCGCGTGACGACAGGGATGGCGCCGGGCTTGAGCGCGCCTTTGTCGATCATGCCGAAATAATGCGGGATACGGCTGATGCCATGGGTTTCGCCGCCGCGCAGATCGGCCCAAACCAGAACCTCGGCAACGCTGGCTGCATCGGCACTGCCCATGCCGCGCGCGGCGAAAAGGTCTGCCACAAATTTTCTCAGGCGATCTTCGCGCAGCCTTTTGGGTTGAGGCTTCACTGCTTGCGTCCCCCAGCTTTCATTCGGCCGGAAATCCCCTTCCAGCCCGTCCATCCCTCGCGGTGCAGTCTCATAACATGGAGAGTTTCTGCCGCCGAATCAGTGTTTTGGGAAAGATCGCAGCGAAAATGAAACGTGAATCGCAAAAATGTAATCAAAAATATTGCAATTGCTTCGTTTTGTGAGAAATTCTTCGTCTGGTTCGGGTTTTTGGGACTGAGAATAATGGCTCGGGAAAATTGGGGACCAAATTGCTTCGGGCCTGACGAAATCAGGGCGATGCAACGGGCCTTGGAACTGGCCGAGGGAGCCTTGCGCCATGGTCGCGGCATCCAGAGCAGAAATATCGCCGAACAGCGCCAGAGACTGGCGCGGACCATTATCGACCGGGCCCGGACTGGGTTGATGGATCCCATCATGCTCAGCGCAGCCGCCGTCGGAGCAATCGCCCCTGGACCGGAGAGCGCTGGATTTAGCGCCTATCGTCCGCGGGGTCCGCGCATGAGGCGCGCCTTGCGTCGCTCGAATCTTCATTCGCCTTTCTGAGAGACAGATGCGCTCCGCCCGCAAAATCCTGACGCAGGAAGAATGGGACGCCTTGATGCGGACCGGTGCCGCGCTTGGAATGCCGGCGAGCCCGCCCAGCCGTCTGCGCAGCGCTCTTGCAAAGCTTCTGCACAAACTCGCAGACCGCCTGGGCGCGCATCGCCGCTGAACCAGGCTGTCCCGTCGAAACTGTTGAAAGCCGGAAAGGCGCATGGTGAGCAGGGCCTGCAACCGATAGATTTCGACGCACAACTTAGGATTGTGCGTCGAACTCATGCCGTCTTCCGATCATCTCAGCGCCTCGCATCTCAAAGACTTGGCCGACACGCTTGAGGCCAGTGGCGAATATCGTGTTCTGCGCAAATTGCAGCCTGTTCGCCAATATGCGCCCGAGGACGGAACCGAGAAAAAGCGCGCCCTCTATGTCGATGTTGAAACGACGGGACGCAATCCACAGCAGGACGAAGTGATCGAACTGGCAATGCTGCCTTTCACCTATTCGCAGGATGGCCGCATTTTCAGCCTTGAAGAGCCGTTTCAGGCCTTGCGGGAACCGACAAAACCAATCCCGGCGGAAATCACGGCCATAACCGGAATCGATGATGCCATGGTTGCCGGATGCAGGATCGATCCGGCCGAGGTCGAGCGCTTCATCGCGGAGGCCGATCTCATCATCGCCCACAATGCCTCTTTCGACCGGCGTTTTCTCGAGCGTTTCTGCCCCGCCTTCATGCACAAACCCTGGGCCTGTTCCATGTCGCAAATCGATTGGCAGGGTGAGGGTTTTGAAGGACAGAAACTCGTCTGGCTGGCAGCCGGCGCGGGTTTCTTCTACGAAAAACACCGGGCCATTCACGATTGCCGCGCCGGAATTGAATTGCTGGCAAGGCCCCTGCCGAAAAGCGGGGAGCCCGGCTTGAGGCCATTGCTCGCCCGCGCCCGCACGCCGGAATGGCGCATTTTTGCAACCGGCGCGCCTTATGACCTGAAAGATGTTTTGAAGGCGCGCGGCTATCGATGGAATGGCGACGCCAGCGGCGCACAGCGCGCGTGGTTTATCGATATTGAAG
>CAZHOK010000017.1:0-33448 GCA_964534115.1 uncultured Beijerinckia sp. | reverse complement strand
CTGGTCCAGGCCCGCGCCAACCCTGGGCGGCTGACCTATGGATCGGGTGGCGTCGGTTCGGCCAACCACCTGACTGCGGCGCTGTTCGCGTCCATGGCGAATATCGAGCTGATGCATGTGCCCTATCGCGGTGTCAGTCAGGCCGTGAATGCGATCTATTCGGGCGAGATCGACCTCGTCTTCGGCAGCTCGATCGAGGTGTTGCCGCATGCCCAGCAGGGCCGCGGCCGGCTTCTGGGCGTGACGACGGAACAGCGCCTGCCCCAGATCCCGGACGTGCCCGCGATCAGCGAGAGGGTGCCTGGCTATTCCGCGCCCAACTTCTTCTCGATGTTCGCGCCGAAGGCGTTCCCCCCGGCGCTGCGTGACCGCGTGGTGGCCGAACTCGCCTTGCTGCGCGACGATGCGCAGTTGAAGGACCGCATGGCCGCCGCCGCGGGCCTCATCCGCCTCGACGGTCCCCAGGTGCTGGCTGATCGCCTGTCCACCGAGATGCAGAAGTGGCAGGAACTTATCGTGCGCGCCAATATCCGGCCGGAATGAGGGCAGAGACGTGACCGCCTTTCCCAAGCTCGACATCGCACCGATCCAGGGTTCCGTCAGCGAGGCGGAGTGGACCGCCCGTGTGGACCTCGCGGCCTGCTACCGGCTCTGCGACCGCTACGCCATGTCCGCCATCATCTACACCCACATCACCGCGCGGGTGCCCGGCACGACGGACCAGTTCCTGATCAACCCGAACGGCATGCTGTTCAGCGAGATCACGGCGTCCTCGCTGCTCAAGGTCGGCATCGACGGCACGGTGCTGTACCGGCCGGAGACGCCCTATGGCCTGCACGTGATTTGTGTCGGCCGGCGGGACCCAGGCCGGCTCCAAGCGTTTGACGAGGTTCGTTCGGCGCTGGCTGTCGCCTTGCAGCGCGTGCCCGATGCCAATGTGACCTGGACCGAAAGCGCCATGCTCAAGCACAAGCATTCGGATGTCGGTGTGGCAGTCTCCATCCCCGGCGGTCTGATTACGCCGGTTGTGCGCAAGGCCGAGACGAAGGGCCTCGCACAGATCTCAAACGAGATGAAGGATTATGCGGCACGTGCGCGTGCACGCAAGTTGAAGCCTGAGGAATATCAGGGTGGCAGTACGGCCGTTTCCAATCTCGGCATGTTCGGCATCAAGAATTTTCAGGCTGTCATCAACCCGCCGCATGCAACGATCCTCACGGTCGGCGCCGGCGAACAGCGCATCGTCGTCAAGAAGGGCGCTCCCGCAGTTGCCACCGTGATGAGCGTCACGCTTTCGACCGATCATCGCGCTGTCGATGGCGCACTCGGCGCCGAACTGATCTCGGCCTTCAAGCAGCTCATCGAAAATCCGATGGGGATGTTGGTTTAAAATGCCAACCCGTTGCGCCTCAGTCCTGGGGCAGGGCGCCACCCTGTCCCCCTCCCCGCTGCGGGGAGGGGCTAGGGGCGGGGGTCGCGCAATGCCATGTCGCGTGAGTGCTTCTATCGGAAAGCCGCGTTTCGAAAATTCGACGAACCGCATACGCGCAAATGCAGATCGTTTGCGCCGTTCTCCAGCGGAAGCCGAGCGTGTCTTATGGAGAGGATTGCGCGAAAGGGTCCGGACATCGGGAACGCATTTCCGCAGACAGGTACCATTAGGCCCCTATATTGCGGACTTCTGTTGTTTTGGTGCCCGCCTGATTGTTGAGGTCGATGGAAATCAACACGGGTCCGATGCCGGATTGAAGTCTGATGCCGAAAGGGATCGATACTTTGCAGCGGAAGGCTTCAGGATTTTGCGTTTCTCCAATCGCGACGTGATGACCGCTTTGGAGAGTGTGCTCGATACTATTTTCGCAGCTCTGAACGCGCCTCTCGACAGAGATGCGTCAACCCCCACCCCTAACCCCTCCCCGCAAGGGGGAGGGGAACCAGGCGCCCCGGAGTTTCAAATATGACCACCTATGACGTTCTCATCATCGGTTCGGGCCCCGGCGGCTATGTCACTGCGATCCGCGCCGCGCAGCTCGGTCTCAAGACGGCCATTGTCGAGCGCGAGCACCTCGGTGGCATTTGCCTCAATTGGGGTTGCATTCCGACAAAGGCGCTTTTGCGTTCTGCCGAAATTTATCATTACGCCACACATGCGGAAGCCTATGGCCTCAAGATCGAAGGCAAGGTGACTTTCGATCCCGCCGCAGTCGTCAAGCGGTCGCGCGGCGTCTCGCAGCAGCTCAATGGCGGTGTTGGTTTTCTTCTCAAGAAGAACAAGGTCGATGTGATCTGGGGCGAAGCCACGATCGACAAGCCCGGTCAGGTCACAGTCGCCAAACCGAAAAAGGCCGCCGTTCAGCCGCAAAATCCTGTGCCGAAAGGTACGCTCGGTGAGGGTGTCTATCAGGCCAAGAATATTATTGTGGCAACAGGCGCACGTCCGCGCGTGCTGCCGGGCATCGAGCCCGATGGCAAGCTGATCTGGACCTATTTTGAGGCCATGGTGCCGGCTGAGTTTCCGAAGTCGCTTATTGTGATGGGCTCAGGCGCCATCGGTATCGAATTTGCGAGCTTCTATCGCACCATGGGCTGCGATGTCACAGTTGTTGAAGTCATGCCGCAGATTCTTCCCGTTGAAGATGCGGAAATTGCCGCTCTCGCGCGCAAGCGTTTCGAGAAGGCCGGCATCAAGATCATGAGCTCGACCAAAGTGACCAAGGTCGAGAAGAAGACGAACAGCATCGTCTGCACCCTTGAAGATGAGAAGGGCAACAAGAGCCAGCTTGAAGCAGAGCGGCTGATTTCGGCGGTCGGCGTCGTCGGCAATATCGAGGGCATCGGGCTCGAAAAGCTCGGTGTCAAAACGGATCGCGGCTGCGTCGTCACCGATGGTCTCGGCCGCACGAATGTGCCCGGCATATTTGCCATTGGCGATGTGGCCGGCCCGCCCATGCTGGCGCATAAGGCCGAGCATGAAGGCGTGATCTGTGTCGAGGCGATCAAGGGCCTGCATGTCCATCCCATGGACAAGGCCATGATTCCGGGCTGCACTTATTGCCATCCCCAAGTGGCCAGCGTGGGCCTGACGGAAGCCAAGGCCAAAGAACAGGGCGTACAGATCAAGGTTGGGCGCTTCCCCTTTGCCGGCAACGGTAAAGCTATTGCTCTGGGCGAGCCTGAAGGTCTGGTCAAAACCATCTTCGATGCAAAGACCGGCAAACTTCTCGGCGCGCATATGATCGGCGCTGAAGTCACCGAGCTGATCCAAGGCTATGTCGTTGCGATGAATTTGGAAACGACGGAAGAGGAATTGATCCATGCCGTCTTCCCGCATCCGACTTTGTCCGAGATGATGCACGAGAGCGTGCTCGATGCTTATGGTCGGGTTATCCATACGTAAGCGCGACGGGATTATGCGAGACGGATTGTTCCGTCTCGCTGTGCGAAAGCGCGGCGGAATGGCTTGGTTGAAGCTAGAGTTTTGACAAAGTTAGGTTTTTTGTATTATTGCAGAGCTCGTGACAAATGTAACGGCAGAATGATCCGTTACACGGAGCTCAGTGATGGCGGAGAAGAATGTCGCGATAAGTGCCGATCATGTCGATATGCGTATTGCATCGGAAGATGATCTGGCGCCGCATAGTCCGCACAAATTGCTTGCCGCCTTTGTCTCTCAGCGCGCCGCCTTTATGAGCGCGCCAGCGCCTTATGTTTTGCTGACGAGCGATGGTGCGACTGTTCTCATCAATGACGCTTTTACAAAAACGACCGGCTATGGCTTGGATGAGCTTCCCGATATCCGCGCCTATCTGGAAAAAATCCGCCGTATTCCATCAGCTGAGATCGATCATGTTCATCAGGGATGGATCCGCGCCCATAAATCCATCCGTGCATCCTCAACGGAAGTCACAATCTGGACCAAATGGGATGAGATGCGTGTGTGGATGGTCCATACAAGCGATCCATTTTTGTGGTCGGACGGCCGCTCCGTCATTCTGCATTCCGTCTTCGACATGACCGAGCAGAAGCGTCTTGAACAGGCCTTGCGCCGCAGTCAGGAAGACATGCGGATGCGGTTGGCAGAACTTGAATCGCTCTATAATTCTGCGCCGCTTGGCCTTTGCATGATCGACAGGGATCTGCGCTTTGTTCGTGTCAATTCCGCTCTGGCTGACATTAACGGTGTGCCGGCGAGCGAGCATATAGGACGGCTCATTTTCGATGTCGCGCCGGGGCTCAAGGATCAGTCAGAACCACTTCTACGCCATGTTCTGGAAACGGGTGAGCCCATTCAAGATATTGAATTTGAGGGTATGACGGAATCCTCGCCGGGGCACTTGCGCAATTTTATCGAGCATATTTATCCGCTGCGCGATGAGCATGATTGCAATCTGGGCCTCGGAATTATTGTCGAGGAAGTGACCGATCGAAGAAAAGTCGAGAATGAACTCGCCGGCGCCAATGTCGCATTGCGGCGTACACTCGATTTGCTGTTTCTGGCCTTGCGCACGGCAGGCGTTTCGGTTTTCACGCAGGATCGCGATCTCCGCTATATCTGGATCGGCGGCGATTATTTCGGTTGCGATCAGGATGAGGCCATCGGTGCAAGCGATGCCGATATTTTGCCGCCTGAATTGGTCGAACCCATGGTTCTCCTGAAAAGCCGCGTCATTGAGACTGGCCAAGCAGCCCAGGCCGATTTGCCCTTCCTCAAGGATGGAAAGACACATTGGTGCAATGTTCACATGGAGCCCTGGCGCAGTCTCAACGGTCAGGTGCAATCCATCATCGGCGCGGTGAGCGATATATCCGATCGCAAATCCACCGAACAGCATATTCGGACCTTGCTGAGCGAACTGGCGCATCGGTCGAAAAATCTGCTGACGGTCATTCAGGTCATGGCACGCAGATCTGTCGGGCCTGAATTGTCGAGCGAGGATTTTGTCGATTCTTTCATCGAGCGGCTGAGCGGGCTTGCCCAATCGCATGACCTTCTGGCGCGAGAGGATTGGCGCGGCATCAGCATGAGCGAATTGATCACATCGCAGATCGGCTATCTCGGCGATGAAAAGAGTGCGCGCCTGGATATCGATGGGCCCGATATTGTGCTGACGCCAGTTGCCGCACAGAATCTCGGCATGGCTATTCATGAATTGTCGACAAATGCGGTGAAATACGGGGCTCTATCGGTCAATGGCGGCCAAGTGGCTATCCGCTGGTCGATCTGGAAAGATCTTGAGGGGCGTCCACGCATGAAACTGACCTGGCAGGAGCGCGGCGGGCCGCCGGTGGGCGCACCCAAACGGCGGGGTTTCGGTCTTTTTGTGATCGAGGCGATTGCGGCCCGCGCTTTAGGCGGGACGGTCGATCTGCGGTTCGGGCCCGATGGCGTGACCTGCATGGTTGAGGGCGCAGCGGATTCGACGGTCCTTGCAGAGCCGCCCAAGGTGCTTGCTGCGACACCGTAAAGCGCTCTCGGGGCTTGGCTCGGCTCCCGTTTGGTCGTAGACCGAGATCAGTAACGCGCGAGACTGCTATGCCCGTGGTGATGGACTTCCTCAACGACGATCCCCGCAAGAAGCGCACAGGCGAGGGGCCGCGACATCCTGAAAAAGCGCACCGGCCCGACAATCCGATTGCGCGCAAGCCCGACTGGATCCGCGTCAAGGCGCCCGGATCGCCGAAATGGGCCGAGACCCATCGCATCGTCAAGGAGAACGGGCTTGTCACCGTCTGTGAAGAGGCGGGCTGCCCGAATATTGGCGAGTGCTGGGAAAAGAAACACGCGACCTTCATGATTATGGGCGACACATGCACGCGTGCCTGCGCGTTTTGCAATGTGAAGACCGGAATGCCCGCAGCGCTCGATCCCCAGGAGCCCGCCCATATTGCCGAGGCCGTCGCCAAGCTCGGGCTTTCGCATGTCGTCATCACATCGGTCGATCGTGACGATCTTGCCGATGGCGGTGCGGAGCATTTTGCAAAAGTCATCCGGGCCATTCGCAAAGCCTCGCCGAAAACGACGATCGAGATTCTGACGCCCGATTTCCTGCGTAAGGACGGAGCTTTGGAAGTCGTTGTCGCCGCGCGTCCGGATGTGTTCAACCACAATCTGGAGACAGTGCCGTCCAAATATCTTACGGTGCGTCCAGGCGCGCGTTACTTCCATTCCATTCGCTTGCTGCAGCGTGTGAAAGAGCTCGATCCGTCCATTTTCACCAAATCCGGAATTATGGTCGGCCTTGGCGAGGAGCGGAACGAGGTGCTTCAGCTGATGGACGATCTGCGGTCGGCCGATGTCGATTTCATCACCATCGGCCAATATCTTCAGCCCACCCGCAAGCATCATGCGGTGATCGGCTTTGTCACGCCGGCTGAATTTGCCTCTTACGAGAGCGTTGCCCTGGCAAAAGGTTTTCTGCTTGCATCCGCTTCGCCTCTCACGCGTTCCTCCCATCATGCAGGAGAGGATTTCGCGCGGCTGAAGGCGGCCCGAGAGGCGAAATCCCGCGGATAGGGAGAGGCCAGCATGTTCCATGGGCGTCGGACCGAATTGGAGCCGCCGCACCGTGTGCTGGTCGTTGGATGCCCGGGCGGGGGTATTGCAGCCTTGGGGCAGGCCATATCCGAGCGACTTCGCATTCCCCTGATCGACATGGAAGAAGCTTACTGGCGTTCTGGCGCGCTTCCGCCCTCCGATCCGGAATGGCGGGCCCGGATCGGCGATTGGGCCGCCAGAGAGCACTGGGTCATGGCCGGGTCTGCGCCAGCAAGCTTGGAGTTGCTGGTGGGGCGGGCCGATTGGCTGGTTTTTGTCGATCTGTCGATGGCTGTCTGCCTGTTTCGAGCCGTCAAAAACCTGACGAAGCGGCCGATTGATGTGGAAGGCGCTCGCCGTTCCTACATGAGGCTTTTGCGCTTTATCTGGTCCTTTCCCACCAGCATCACTCCCCAAATCCATGCGCTGATTGCCCGTGAAAGGCGTAACCGGCCGATTTTCATCCTCCGCAATGCGCAGGACCGGGAAGATTTTATCGCCCGCGTCCCCACTCTAGGCGATATGGGGACCGGCTCGCCGGGCGATCCTGCGAGAAAATGATCGGCCAGGGCAGGGCTTCCCTGTGGGCAGCAGCATGTTAGAAGGGCGTCAGATTCCCTAGGGTTCATGATGCCTTCTTTTCAGACAAGCCGGCGCGTCCGACATGGGGCGGCGCAAATGTTCGACCTCGTTGCCGATGTCGAGGCCTATCCGGAATTTTTGCCTCTCTGTACGGGTCTGCGCGTTCGTCGGCGCGTTGCAAGCGGCGAGGGTGTCGAGACCATCGTGGCTGAGATGCAGGTTGGCTACAAAGCCATTCGCGAGACCTTTACAAGTCGCGTCGCACTGGATCGGCCGCGGCTTCGTATCATGGTCGAATATATAGATGGACCCTTCAGCCATCTGGAAAATCGCTGGACCTTCCAGGATCTTCCTGAGGGTTTCTGCGAAGTCGGTTTCGCCATCAATTATGAATTTCGCAACCGGGCGCTGGGTCTCTTGATGGGCGCCATGTTCGACACGGCCTTTCGCCGCTTTGCCGAAGCTTTTGAGGCGCGCGCCGACGAAATTTATGGGCGCGCGCCCCAAGTTTAAAAGGTTCGATTAGCGCGCCGGCCTAAAAATCTCGCGCAGGATGCGGTGCCATTTCTTTTCTTCCTCGGCGTCGAGAAGCTTGGTGATCACGGTCGCTTTCAGGACCGGCTCAAGCACGCCTTTTGGATTGGTCTCGACATCGGAGCGCGTTGGCAGACGTCCAAATTTGGCCAGAAATTGCTGGGCCTCGCGGCTGATGATGAAGTTCTGCGCGAGTTTGGCGGCATTGGGATTGGGCGCACGAACGGAAATGGCCGATTGGCCGAAGAAGAGCGTCACCGGTTCTTGCACCCAATAATCGGTCGGTGCGCCCTGCAACTTCACATTCATGGTGAGGTTGAGATAATTGTTGAGCGCGAAAGCATATTCTCCGCTGCCGACAGCGCGTGCGATGGCCAGATGTCCATCGAGCACGACCGGGCGCAGTTTTGTGGCAATCTCGGTGAGAATTTGGCGCGCCCGCGCCTCGCCGTAATGGTCGAAGATGGCTGCAAGCCAGGGCGTATCCGTATCGTCGATCACCACACGACCGGCGAATTCAGGGAATTTGACGAAATCCTCAAGCCGTTGCGGAAGGTTCTCGCGCTTCACCAGATTGGTATTATAGGCGGGCGTATTGTAATTGGCGTAGACGCCAAACCAGCGATTGTTTTTGGCGCGCGCCTCGGGCATCAGATTTTTGGCTTCCGGCGGCACATATTCCAGCAGATAATCTTGCGGGAATTTCTGCACATTGGCAGTTTGCGCAATATCCCATGTGCGCTGTCCCGCGCGGGCTTCAATGATGACGCGTGACAGGATTTGTGCGTCGGAGGCGCGCACATAAAGCACTTTCACACCTGTCGCCTCTTCGAACATTTTCCAAAGCGGCAAACCTTCCTGTTCATTCGTTGTCGAATAAACAACCACCTGGCCTTCGGCCTTGGCGGCAGGCAACAGGCTCTCGTCAAGCCAAGAGGGTTTTTGCTGCTGGGCGAGCGCCGTGCCAGCGATCAGGCAAAGAGAAGCGGCGCATGCGCCAGCCATTGCGTTTCTGCGCGACATAGTCCCGAACATATGTCCTCCCCGTGCCGCATTGCGGCTCTTTTTGTCGATTGCCCAGATTCGTAGCCGCCCCCTCGCGGCTTGTCCATATCAGCCCCGCTCCCCCGCCAGTTTGGGCCGCAGCATTGCGACCGCGAAGAGCCCGATGACCACCATGGGAATGAGCAGCAGCGGTATGGGGGGCCATCCGAAGGAATGGACGAAAAGTCCCGCTGCCAAGGGCCCCAAAAACTGGCCGATATTGCTCGACTGCTGGATCAATCCCATGGTCGGCGTCACCAGTTCGGGCGGCACAAGCCGTGGGACGGCAGCAAAGACAGAGCCCGGCAAAAGGCCCGCCACGCCCAAGGTCAGCGCCGAGAGAAGCGCGATCGTGGAGGCGGGCAGGCCCGCAGAATAGATCAGGGGCGCCGTCAGCGCGTAGCAGGTCAGCGATGCGCCCATGCTGATCCAGAGCGGAAAGCCGGCGCGTGACAAAAGTCCGGCGCAGACGTTTCCAACCGCATTGGCTGTCACGACACCGGCGGTAAAGAGGGTTGCCGTGGGAATGGGAAGGCCGAGGGCCGTCACCAGGATCACCGGCAGAAAGCCTGCCAGAATGAAATATTGGAATGTGTAAAGGCCGAAAGTCGCGGCAAGCAGAACGCTTGCGCGGTCTTTCAAAACGTTCCGCGCCATTGCCAGGGCTCCGCCGGGGCTTGAGGCCGGGATCAACAGAAAAGCGGCAAAGGCATAGGCCAAGGTCAGGCCGGCCTGCGAGAGCCACAACATGCGCCAGCCAATGAGCGGCAGAACCGGTCCCATCAAAAGCATGAGCGCCGTGCCCACGGGCATGAATGTTCCCCAGAGGCCGAAGAAGAAATTGCGATCCCGCCCGCTGGCTGCATGGTCGATCAGGCCCGGTATGACAACCACAACGCCGAGAAAACCAATCCCTTCGAGAATGCGCGAAGCGATCAGCAGGGTGGGGCTTTGTGCGGCAGCGCCAACGAGGCTCCCTGCCGCCATGATGCACATGCCGGCCATCAATGAGCGGCGCGGTCCGACCCGTCGGGCGATCAGTCCCGTGCCCATGCCGAGCCCGGCTCCAAGCGTGGCGAAAGTCGCGATAATGAGCGAGACGATCGTGATCGGCAGCGCCATTTCCTGCTGGATCAGCGGCATGGCAACAAAGGCCTTGCCGAGCTGCGCTGAGGCGATAATGCCGCCACTGAGGAGAAAAACGGCAAGCGCATAATTGGTCCGGGTACTTCCCGCACCTTGTGTCGGCTTGGCGCTATCCTGATCCGCCTGCATTCCGATCCGGTCCCCGGCCGCGATTCTTCATCCTGATGGTCCCTTGAATAGCGGCAGAGGCGTCCAGAGGCCAGCTTGTCGATTGCGCTCGCCTCATGAGGAACCTCGGATCATTTCAAAAGATATTATGTGTCGGATCGTCAATGCAGGACTTGGCCTTTGCCGCATGTGAGGCGAAAGAGAAGAGAATGGTTTCTGCGTGCACGTGCATGGTCTCATCTGTTTCAAGACGGCACTTTTCTTCCAGAGTCGCTCTCAATGAGCCGCACACGCAAAGAGATCCTTTATGCCGTCGCCATTCTGAGCTTCGTTGGTTTGGTCGTCGCCGGGACAGCTGCATACTGGTACATGATGCGCTCGTCCCAATTTCGTGTTGCTGTCCTTGGTCATAACGGGAGCGAATATACACTCATCGATGCATTTTCGACGGCCCTGAGGGACACTGGGAGCGCCGTAAGCGTTGCGCCTGTTTCATTTGAAACCTATCAGGAGGCCGCCAAAGCTCTTCAGGGCGGTCGGGTTTCTCTCGCTGTTTTACGCCCCGATATTGTTCTCCCAGATAATGGGATGACTGTTGCCATCCTGCGTGAGGAAGCCCTCATTGTTGCCGCGCCGACGGTCCGAAAGATTTCCGATATTGCAGATCTTGCCGGAAAGAGATTGGCCCTTGTCGATATGCAGGATCCAGATCGGGATCTGATGCTGCGCGTGCTGGCCCTTTATGAGATCAATGAGAATAACCTGCGGCTGTCGCGTGTGGCTGCGTCTCAGGTTCCCTCTCTGGTTAAAGCGCGACAAATAGATGCTATTGCCTTTTTGGCGACACCGGTGAGTTCTGAAGCTGGCGCTCTCATTCGCAGTTTCGCGCGCGCAACGGGGGGCGAAATCCATATTTTGCCCATCGATGAAGCCGAGGCCATGTCGCTCAGAATGCCGGCATTCACGACGATGAAAATTCCGGCCGGCGCCTTTGGGGGACGCCCCAAACAGCCCGGTGAAGAATTGACAACAATAGGTGTCTCTTATCGGCTGATGGCAGCAAGTAAAGTTGATCGCGGCCCGATCTCCGAACTCACAGCGCAGCTCTTTCGATTGAGATCGCGGATTTCAAATGCGACTGCGACGATCAACAGTCTCAAAGCACCGGATCCTGACAGTGCCACCAGCGCAGCTTTGCCCGTTCACCCTGGTGCGGTGGACTATCTCAATCGCGAGCAATTGACCTTCATGGATCGCTGGGGGGACTGGCTTTGGCTTGGATTATTTGCCGGCGGCGGCGTGACCTCCGCCATGGCCTGGGTTGGGCAATTTTTCGTGCGCAGGAAACGCGAGGCTGTCGATGAGGTCCTGGAACAACTCTCTGCACTATTGGGTAAAGCCAGAAAATGTTCCAATTCTGAAGAACTGGAAAAAGTGACTCTTGCGCTTGATGAGCTTGTGCGCCAGTCGGTGCGTTTTACCCGAAAGGGTTTGACCAATACACGCACAATGAGTGCGCTGATGCTCGCCATCGATTCAACCCGCGCGGCAATCTCCGACCGGCGTCGTTCCATTCAATAGAATTTTTCCGTGATAATGTGGCGCAATTCTTTCAGTCGCTCAGCGCCGATGGAGCCATCGAGGGCGCGTGCGACGAGTTTTTCAATTTCAGCGGGCTCCCCGTAAAGGGCAGGCTGATTGCGCGCTGAGAATTCTGCGAGGGCTTCAGGATCGTTTAGGACTTTTCTCATGACGTCGCGCAGATAAGCGAGGCGTTGTTGATCCATTCCCGGCGGGACGATGAGCAGGCGTCCGATTTTGCGTAAATCATCGCGGAAATCGAGCCACCATTGAGCTTCGGCATCGAGGGTCAATTCTTCAAAGATTGTCGGGACATTTGGCATAAGCGGAGCGCGTTCGCGCGAGATGACCGCAAGGGGTGTCAATTGTCCGCCGTCTGAATAGCGGGATGCTGAATCGTCGACCAGGACCGTGCCATCGACTTCGCCGCGAATGGCGGCCATGGAAAATTCCTTGGAGGATGGATAGCCGATCATGATCTTGCACGGAATTTTCAGCGCATGGCACATGACCGCACTTGTGTCGGCTGTGCCGTCAGTCTTGCCATTGGCGCCGATGAAGATCGGTTTTTGAGGCTTGGCGAAATCGGAGATTTTTTTGTAAGGCCCGTTCGGAAAAACAATCAGAACCCGTGGTGCGGTGTTCACACGCGCCAGAATTGGAAATTTTGCCAAATCGAAACGCAGGGCGGGATCATCCGTCAGTTTGGCGAAAACGGCGCCTTCACCGGGCGCCAGCATGATGGTCAATCCATCGGGTGCAGCGCCCCAGACGTGGTTCATGGCTGTCATCATGCCGGCGCCCGGGCGCGATTCCACGATCACCGTCGTGCCAAGATGTTTTGTCAGCCAGGGTGCGAGCATGCGGGAATAAAGATCATAACCGCTGCCGGCGGCTCCGCCATTGACGAGACGGACGGTCTTTCCCTTGAAAAACTCGGATTGAGAGGAGGCTTTGCTCTCCGTGGCGCTCGCCGAAGAGGCAAAAGTGGCGGCAAAAACCAGCGTCACTATTTTCGACAGGATGCGCAATCTGGATGGCATGCCTTCCTCCCCGATGGAGCTCGTCCGGCTCTCTTGAGGAGCAGGCTAGAACGAGCCTCAGGACGGCGCAAGCCGGGCAGGGAAGGGGGGCATGGGAGATTTCCCCGCCCCCGGCGATCCGATGCGCTGATCTTCAGTTTTTGAAGATCACATCCCGCAAGGTTTTCTTCTGTTCCGGGGTAATGCCGGACAGAACCTTGCGTGTAATTTCCAAAGCCTGTTCCGGGGGCTGATAAGCGACGAAACGCTGTGTCTTTTCGCCCTCCGCAATCAGATCGGGATTGGTCAATGCGCGTTTGACAGCTGCGCGCAGGAAAGCAAGGCGGTCAGCCGGAGTGCCGGGAGAGGTGATCAGGATCCGGCCGAGATCGTTCAGATTTCCCCGGAAGTCGAGCCACCATTCCTGATCGGGATTGAGCTTTGTCTGTTCGAAAATGGTCGTTGTGTTTGGGAGCAGGCCCGAACGCGTGCGGCCCATGGCGGCCACGGCCCGAGCCTGACCGTTGCGAACGAAATTGGCTGCGGACGAATCCGACAGGTAGAGCGCATCGATCTCGCCGCGTTCCATGGCCAGAGCAATATCGCCGCTGCTTTTGTAACCAAGGATAATCTGGCAATCGAGTTTCAGGACAAAGCAGGTGAGGGCAGCACCATCGGCTGGACCATCGCTCGGGCCGGTCCCACCCCAGCGAATCTTCAGCCCCGGCTTCATGGCATCGGCGACGTTGCGGATTTCGGTTTTGGGACCGGCGAGCCAGATCCAGGGATAGGCGCTGATGACACCCAGATGGTCCGCCTTGGTCAGGTCGTAGCGAATATTGTCCTGCTCAAGCAGCTGGCCGAGGGCCGCTGGAGTGCCGTTGACGATCAGAAGCCTGAGCCCATCGGGCTGGCCAGTAAACATCTGGTTGAGGGCGAGCAGTCCTCCTGCGCCGGGCAAATTCTCCACGACGACGGTGGCGTCCAGTTCTTTGGAGAGATAGGGGGCGATCATGCGGGCATAGGCATCAAACCCGCCCCCGACGCCCAATCCCACCACGAATCGGACATTTTTGCCCTTGTAGAAGGAAGCAGCCGAATCCTGGGCGAAAGCGTAAGACGCCGTTGCAAGTGCGAGCGACACGCCGAGGCCGGCGGCTCTGATCAAGCCCTTTATGCTCATCTTTAACCTCCCTGATCGTTGGCGTCATCGTTGGGCGCCACCGCTGCCTTGCGGCCTTATGGGATGAAAATAAGCGGGCAGAGGGGCCCAGGCAACAGGCGGGCTCACCCGGTGAGGGATTGTTAAGCCTGTTCTGCCAATCTGATTTGCGTCGGGTTGGGAGTATGCGTCGTGTTGATTTGGTGGGTTCAGGGAACGGGTGTCAGACACCCTTGCAACGATCTCGAAGGCGCTTTGTGGATGGCTTCTGCCGTGCGCGCCTGGGATCCCGAAGCTGAAATTTGCTGCGCCTATGCCGCGCTCGCAGAGGGCGATGACGAGGACGATGGGGCTGAAGACTAGGCCCCTCAAGCTGGGCAGTTTGAAAAAAAGCCCGTCAATTATGGCTTTTCTGCAGCATCAGCGCCTTTTTATTTTTGTTTTTAGGGGTTGTGCCCAATGGCATCAGTCCCTAAGTTGGCTTTATCGACTTCGGCCGGGTTACAGGCCAAGCATCCGTGAGGGTGCCTGCTGACACTCTCCATGTGAAATCGATATCCTCGGCGCACTCCCGTGCGCCGTCCGACTACGCTTGTCTAAAAGGAAATTCTCCCATGGCTACGGGAACAGTAAAATGGTTCGACGCGACAAAGGGCTACGGATTCATCCAGCCTGATCAGGGTGGCAAGGATGTCTTCGTCCACATCAGCGCTGTCGAGCAGGCAGGACTTCGCGGCCTCAATGAAGGTCAGAAAGTCAATTTTGAAGTCGTTGCGGATCGTCGCACCGGCAAGTCGGCTGCAGGCAATCTGACCATCGCTGGTTGATTGATCTGCCGCGTCACGTCTTGGCGCGTAAGCTTGCAGATACGAGATTTTGAAAGAGCCCCTTTGGGGCTCTTTCTTTTTGGTGCTTCCTGACGATGCAAACGGGCCAAACAGGAACCATCGTCTTTGCCGGTGAGTTTAAGGCAAGAGCGGGTGTTCATCCTGTGATCGAGCGGGACGGTCGCTCCTGCAAGTCTTGGATCTTGAGCGCGCCGAATATGGCCCGAAAGGCTAGCCCAAATCCTTCGCAGAGGAGCCCCGACGACCGCATTGTGAGCGCGCTTGAGGGGCTGGAACCGGAGGCACGATCATGCAGAAGAGAGTCCTGGACCGCGCGGCCCTTGAGAGAATCTGTCTGGAAACGCTCCGCAGCGCACCTGGTTATGAAACACTGGAAAGAATCGAAGTCCGCGGAATTCCGCGTGACCGTCATGACCGGAACTGGCAACTCGCGCGTGTTCATCCCGATCATTCAGTTGGACGGAAATGGGCGCCGCTGAAGATGAAACTGGTCGAGTTGCAGCAAAATTTCGACTTGAAGGACGCTTAGGCGAGCACTTTTTCAATTGCTGCGGCGGCGATGAACAAGGATTTGTCGCGCCCTGTGGAGGCCGAAAGCATCAGCCCTGCAGGTGGCTCGGGCGCATGGGTCATCGGCAGCGAAATGGAGCAGCCATCCAGCATGTTGATCACTGAGGGATTGCGAAGGATGAGCAGATTGAGCCGTGCAAAATCTGCATCCTTCTCAAAATCTGCAATAGCCGGCGGGACGATCGGGACTGTCGGATAGGCGAGCAGATCGAAATCCTGCATTCGGCTATTGAAGGCCGCAATGATGCGTGCCCGGTGGCGCATAAGATCGACATAATCGGATGCCGATTGTTCGTGGCCGCGTTCGATGCGCGAAAGAACACGCCCGTCATAAAGTGCACGATGGGCAGCAATCAGATTGCGATGTGTCGCAAGGCTCTCCGGTGCAGAAAAACCCCCCTTTGCATTGATCGACGGAATCTCGTCAATCTCTGGAAAATGGGTTTCGCATATGAGAGCGCCGGCCTTGCTCAAGCGGCCGAGAGCAGCCTCGAAAGCGCGGGCCACGAGCTGTTCCATATCATTGAGCACATAGGATTTTGGAACGGCAATCCGCAGGCCTGCAACATCTCGCGCAGCCGGCCCGTGAGGCGTCTCGCCGGCAAGTATCGAATCCAGAATGGCGCAGCAAGCGACACTGCGGCCGAGCGGCCCAATCGAATCCAGCGTTGTAGAAAGCGGAAATGCGCCTGCCGAGGGAATGCGACGCGCGGTCGGCTTGTAGCCGACAAGCCAATTGAATGCTGCTGGAATGCGGCATGATCCGCCCGTGTCCGTGCCCAGCGATCCATGTGACATGCCATCGGTGAGCGCAATCGCAGCTCCAGACGATGATCCGCCGGGAACGCGACCGGTGGCGCGATCGAAAATGTTTTTCGGCGTCCCGTAATGGGGATTGATGCCAACGCCTGAAAAAGCAAATTCAGTCATATTGGTGCGGCCGATCACAATCAGCCCGGCCGCCTTCCAGCGCGCAACCGCCGCAGCATCTGCGTCAGCAGGTTGCGCATTGGCAAGCACGGTGGAACCAGAGCGGGTGATCTCTCCCTTGATGTCGAAGAGATCCTTGATTGACACGGGTATCCCGGCGAAAGGCGAGGGTGCGTGACCGTTCTTGCGCAAGAGATCCATCGCCTTTGCGCAAGCGAGAGCCTTCTCGCCTGCCACGCTGAGAAAGGTTCTGGAACCTTCGCCAGCCGTGTTTTTTATGGCTGCAAGACATTCTTCGACGAGTTGCTGGCTCGTCGTTTGTCCCTTGGCCAGAGCCGAGGCGATATTTTCAATCGTTGCAGCCATTTTGCACGCAATCCTTACGTCGGGTCGAAATAATGGATCTCGAGGAGGAGACAGCCTTTTTCGGACTTGAAAGGTCCATGATAGGCGCCCGGCGGGCGGCACGCATAGGTAAAGGGTGCAAAGCTCTCGCCGCCATTACCCTTGTCATCATTGCCGACGGTGAGATCGCCTGAGACGAGGAAAACCTCTTCCCAATATTCATGCACGAAAGGCGATGTTGTGTAGACACCGGGCAAGAACCGCAAAAGCCTTGTTCTGCTGCCGCGACGATTGTCCTCGTCGAGCGCACCTGACAGGATTTTTTGCTGAATGCCGGACGGGTAACCCGGCGGCACTTCCCAGCCGGCGTTCATATCGAGCGTATGAAATTCATCGTGCAGTTTGTTGATAGCCATTGTCTCAGACCTCATGAATTCCAGAAGCGCGACGATCCGGTGGCAACGATTTTCTCATAGGCCGGCTCGCCCTCGAGAATGCCGTTTTCGCGGCAGAATTGATTCATGCCCTTCACGAATTCAGGGCTGATGCTTGGGTCGTAATAGGGCAGGTCGCGTTCAATCAGCCTTGCGATTAGGCTGGCTTCAGTTTCGGGGAACAGGCGACGGCCGACTTCGGTTGCCAGCGAGACATCGGCTTTGAGGGCCTTCTGCGTGGCAACGATGGCCCGTACAGCGGCATCGGCAACTTCAGGTTCGCGCGCAATCAGCGCATCCGAGGTGGCAACGCTGGCCATTGTATAATTGAAACAGCCCTTGGGTCCGTCGCCGCGACGGATGTCGAGCACCATCTTGCCGACGCCGCGTGTGATGGCGACTTCAGCGCCCATTCCATTGGCCCAGAAGCCATCGATCTTTCCCTCTTCAAGAGCTTTGGCAGCAAAGAGACCGAAATTGACCGTCACGCCGGGCTGAATGACAGCGCCAGGAACCGGCGCAATGTCAATCTGATCGCGCTCAATGTCATAACCAGCGTTGATGAGCAAACGCTTGAGGCCCATATTGACCCAAGGCGCGGCGCCGATCTTGCGTCCCTTCACCACATCCAGATCGTTGCGTTTGGGATCGATGTCGGCACGCATCACCAAGAACCAATACATGCCTTGGCCTTGCGCGCAGAGCAGTTTGACGCCATCCCAATTGGGAAAAGCCGAAAGTGCGGAATGCGCCGAGCCACCAACGAAATCGATATTTCCGTCGCGCAATTCGGCATAGCATTTGTCGACCGGGTAAATCAGCTCAAGCCCGACATCGAGCCCTTCCTTCTTGAAGAAGCCGAGTTCCACAGCGGCTGCCGCCGGAAAATAGGACGGCGAAATCAGATCGGGTATGGCGAGTTTCATGCGGCGTGCCATTTTTTGTCTCCTGCTTGAGTATTGTCGCGGCTGATTTACTGACCCTCGCGCGGAACCGGATCATTCATCGCGACATCCGACCTGCGGCCTTTGATGAGTTCATCGGAAAATTCAAAATACTCGCTGCGCGTTGCCATTTCTGCCTGCCGCGCAAGGTGAGGGGGCCAAACACCTAGATCATAGCCATGCCACGGCACCTCCGGCTTGAGCGCGGGCAAGCCCAGCCGCTCCCAAATTCCGCGCGCATTATCCATGAATTCTTTTTTGGGAAGTGCCACGGGTGCAAATTCGCCCTTCAACAGGGCATTGATGGCAACAGAAGCACTCTCCCCATTGTCGCGTGGTCCACGCGGACCATGGCCGGGATCCTTGCGGTCGAGGATTTTCAGATCGTGCTGGGGTTGGCAGCGATAGGACATCGCCCAGAATAGAGCGTCGGCATTTTCCGGATCGATGTCTTCATCGATGGCGATCACCCATTTGCCGGCAAAACGATGCAGCGTTGTCGCGGCATAAAGAGCCCGCCAGACCTCGGTTTCAGGGACATTTCGTTCAAAGACGATGGCGATCACGGCATAGAGCGAGGTCAGGGGCTCATGCATCGAGACGCGTTTCACGCCCTTGATGCCGAGCGCATTGCGCAGATGATTGAGATAGACAGGCTCCATGGCCGCTTTGCGGATAACACTCGATTCGCTTGGCGTGACCTGGCTGATGAACGAGGGAACGATCGGATGTTTGCGACGTGTGATCGCTGAAACATCCATGAAGGCATTATATTCCTGCAGATTTACATAGCCGTGGGATTCGCCGAACGGGGCCTCGGGCTCCAGCGTCTCTGTGCTGATAAAGCCCTCAATGATGATTTCGGCTTCTGCCGGTACGAGAAGATCGACAGTCTTTGCTTTTACCACATTGATCGGTGTTCCAGCCAGACCGCCGGCCACGGCCATTTCATCCAGTCCTTCAGCGAGTTTCTGCACAGACGTATAGGAAACGGCAGGTGGGCAACCCAGAACCACGGCGCAGGGCATAGGCTCGCCGCGCTTCTTGTATTTCAGCCAGTGCGCGTAAATGCCCGCCCGCAATTCCACTGACGGGTTCATGCCCAATCGACGCGGATGTTTCAGTTGTCCGCGGTAGTTGCCAATATTCTGGATGCCCGTATCCGGATCTTTCGTGATGTAATGGCCAGCCGAGAGATAGGGGCCATTGTCCCAACCGGGCGTCGAGATGGGAACTGGAATGCCATCAAGGCCTGCGCCTTCCTTGTTCAGGTCGTCGCCAATCGTGACGATCTCCTGGCAGGGTGCATCGGTGACATTTTTCGGTGCAATCGGATTGGCGATGGCATTGATCCATGTCTCGCCGATTTTCTCCAGCGGCTTGCCAAAACCGACACGATACACATCAGGTGTCGCAGCAAGGCCGGCAACGAGAACAGAACCGTCGAATTTGCGACCTTTGCTGTCTGTTGGCTGAGTGAACAGAAAAGCCTTGCGGTCCTTCTCGGGAATGCCGCCGCGATATTGCCAGCGCACCAGCGGATGCATTTCCGTGTCCTTGTTGATCGGTTCATCGATCACAAGGAGAAGGCCCTTGCGGAAGAGCTCGATCACATGGGCATGCAGATCCGGATAGCCGGGCCGGGTTGCAACCTCATCCAGATATTTTTGGAGTGAGGCCGGAATGTCCGATGTTTTGTTTTTGTCGAGCATGAGCGTTCCGTCCTACTGAATTTTTATTTCGCCGATCAAGTCGACAAGTGCACCGGAAATGGAAAACAATTCCGCGTCCATCCCGATGAAACCAAGCGTTTGGATGCCCAGCGGCAATCCGCCAATTGTTCCAAGCGGCAGATTGATGGCTGGAACGCCCAGAAGCGATCCGTGGACGGCATAGATTGGATCGCCAGTCGAGCTGAGGCCAAGCGGTGCGACATCGGGGGCGGACAAGGTGATGCATCCAGCCACTTCCGAGGCGAGAGCCGCATAGGCCTGCCTGATCTCATGTCGTTTCTGCAGATGCCGGCGGTAATCTTCAACGCTCATGGCTTCGGCTTCGTGCAGCCGTTCAATCATCGATGCGCTAAGTTTGCTGGCATCGCGATCGGCCAGCGTATTGATCGGCCAGCGCGACTCCCAAGCGTTCACCGCGCGCGTCGTTGCAAGACAATCGTTGAGCGCAGTCTCGAGAGTGTTGAGAGCCTTGCTGTCCTTACGCGTCACGATCTTGACCCCCGCTTGGCGCAGGCGCTCGAGCGTCGTCTGCATCAATTCGCGAGCGCCCTTAGTGGCCTTCTCCCATCCCGGCGTTTCGAGATAGGCAAGCGCCGCAGGACGAATGGAATCTGGAATGACGGGTGGGCCGATGAGACCCGGATGGCCGGGATCGCCGCCGGTGCGCATGACGATTTCAATTGCCATTTGCCATGCGTCTTCGAGAGTGGCTGCGAGGACTCCCTGACAGCTCTGGCTCATGAAATCATGGCTGCCACCGCGATTGATGCCGCCGAGCGAGGGTTTGAAACCATACACGCCGCAATAGCTGGACGGCCGGACGATTGAACCGACGACCTGTGTGCCAAGTGCGCCGGAAAACATGCCGCAGGCGACACCTGCAGCAGAGCCGCTGCTCGAGCCGCCGGGCGTGCGGGCAAGATCATGCGGGTTACAGGTTGGTCCGGGATGGCTGGCAGCAAATTCAGTCGTGACTGTTTTGCCAAGAATGACGGCGCCAGCCTCGCGCAGGGCATGAACGGAGGCTGAATCAAAACCCGTCGCATGTCCCTCAAAAAGCGGCGATCCCATTTGCGTGGGCATATCGGCGGTCTCGATAATGTCTTTGATGCCAACGGGCATGCCATCAATCGAGGAGAGAGGCGCGCCGGCGTGCCAACGTTTCGAGCTCGCATCGGCAGCTTTGCGCGCGGCAGCAAGATCCTTGACCACGAAGGCCTTTACATCGCTTTCGCGCACATCGATTTCAGCGATACACTTTTCCAGAAACTCGCGCGGGTTGGTAGCCCCGGAAGCGAAGGCACCCAGCGATTGCGCAAATGATCTTGACTGCGGCTGTGACATGTCAGGCTGCCTCATCAAGCGTAATTGCTGCAGCGCGACGCTGCATGGAAATCATCGAACTGCGGAGCAGATAGGCTTTGGCCCGTGCGGCATCGGATGCCGTTTCTGACAGATCGGCGAGCACTTTCTTTCGCTCTTCAGGCTCGCGCGTTTCCAGCTGTTTTTTGTTGGCAATCGACTGGGCCTGGACAAATTCGATCGACACGGTCCGGCGCTGGAGCGAGTAGAGGTCAAGCAGGCTGTCGTGCGCACCACCAAAAACCTGCACAAGCTTTTCCGAGAGATTGGCAGCATCCTGAAGGCCGCCATTCAGACCCATGCCGCCGATGGAATTATTGACATGCGCTGAATCGCCAGCCAGCAAGACACGTCCCTTGCGGAATGTCGAAGCGACACGCTGATGGACTGTGTAGAGATTGCGGTGAACGATGTCATAGGCTTTGGGATTGGGGAAAAATTTCTGCATGCGGGCGTGAACTTGCGCATCGCTCAGAAGTTCGGCTTCGACGGCTTCCGCATCGGCGGGGAAGACAAGACGCCAGAGGCCTGGCGGACCATCGGCTGCAACCTTGAAACAATTGCACCATTCGTCCGGATCGGCGAAATAGGAACGGTAGCAATAGCCCAGTTCCTTGTTGAAATCGAAAGGTGTGGTGAGAACGAGGAAACGCTCTGCCCAGGTGAAACCCTCGAAGGCAATGCCTGCGGCTTTGCGAATGGTCGATCGACCGCCATCGGCGCCAATGAGCCATGCGCCTTCGTGTTGTTCAATTCCTTTTTTGGTCTCGACGGAGACGACAACGCGATTGTCCATCTCATCAATGCCGACAACGCGATGATCGAACATTATTTCGACATTCGGCAGTTCGAGCAAGCGCTTCATAATGATATTGGCTGTCTTGAATTGCTCGCACTGGATCACAAAAGGATATTTCGTTTCATTCTTGAGCATGTCGAGATCGAACGTCGCGACGAGCTCACCGGAAGGCCGATCCCAGAATTGAAATACGGGGGCTGTCAGCCCCACTTTCTGCATGTCTTCCACAAGACCTGCTGCGCCGAGAACTTCCAGTGTCGCAGGATGCGTCGTTGCCGCGCGCGGATCGGCTTGCAGGTTGCTGTTGGCATCAAAAACGCGAACAGGAATACCCTGCTGTCCGAGAAGAAGCGCGCAGAACAGGCCGACCGGGCCACCGCCTGCAACAAGAACTCTCTGATTGGACTTCATATGATCCTGCTCCTTGATGTGCGCATTTCAGATGTTGCGCATCAGATTATTGCGAAAATCTTCGATATGGGCGCGCATGGCAGCCTCGGCTGCATCAGGGTTGCGCGCTTTGATGGCAGCCAGAATATTTTCGTGCTGTTCTTGAACATTGCGGTGATGTCCGGGCTTGTCGAGGGAGACAAACCAGAACCGCAATGAGCGATCATGGAGTTTGGCGAGACAATCAGCCAAAACAATATTCTTTGATGCACGTGCAAGCACGCCATGGAATTCACGATCGAGCAGCATCAATTCTTCGCTGTTGCGCGCGTCGATCCATTGAGCCGAACGTGCAAGAATATCCTGCAATTGCAGTATCTCATTGTGGTCGGCCCGCTCCGCTGCAAGCCGGACACAGAAACTTTCATTGAGCGCACGCACTTCGACGATCTGAAGTATCTGATCGAGGCTGAGCGGTTTCACGATGACGCCTTTGCGCGGCATCACGTCCACCATACCCTCAAGAGCAAGGCGCTCGATGGCCTGATGGACGGGTGTGCGCCCAATGCCGATTTGAGCCGACACGGCTGCTTCATTGATATATTCGCCTGGCTGAAACGCGCAGGTGATAATTTTATGTTTGATCGTCTCATAGGCGGCATCGCGCAAGGATTGCGCCTCGCCGAAGGCCGCGATTGTCTCGCTCGCCCGCGGCATGGCAATCGCTGCATGGGCGCCTTTGGGTCTCATCCCAGCACCGGCAATGTTTCAATTGTATAGTGGTGGCGAATGGTGCGGCCGAGCACCGGATCGTGGATCTCGAATTCGAAGCGTCCAGACGGACGAATTCCGCCTTTTGCTGCAAAGGTTCCGCAGAACATGAGTGTGTTCTCGTCGAGGGCTGATTTGCCCTCATAGCCGGAGATCAAGGTCTGCGGGTCGAGCATGGCTGCGACAGAGCCTTCCTGATACAGGACGCGCTCGCCGTTTTCGCTGATCCATGACCGCATGACCAGCTGATCCCAATGCGAAACAAGATTGGCATAGCGCCAGAATTCGGCGCCAACAGGCTTTTCGCACATCTGCTTTGAGACAGTGACATTATAGGTCTCGACCTGCCGGTCCGTGTGATCGGAGCCAACGCCGACCCATAATTCGCCACCCCATTGAGCCAGAACGAATTCGACTTCGCCGCTCGAATTCTCGCCGGTCGACTCGACCCTGTCTGTCGTGGAAATTCTGCTGGCTGCGACACGGTAGTAGACCGGTGTGCTGGCGGGACGTGCGACGCCCAGCTCTTCAAGTTCCCGTATGTGTTTTTCAAGCGCGACACGGTCGCGGCCGGTCCATCCGGCAATGATGGCCTTTCGAACGTCAACATCTTGCCGATTGGCTTTTTTCAACTCGTGGAGGGTGACGTGCATCTGTTCCTGCCGCAATTAACCGACCTGTGAAATATCACAGTAGTTAAACGCTGCGGCCTGTCAATCGAATGTCCGGCGTCTTTCGGTCAGGCTGCATGGGAAGGATCAAGTATCTGATTTTATTCGATTTCAATCCGGATTGGAACGTGGTCGGAGGGTTTTTCCAGTGCCCTCATCTGTTTGTCGATCACAACGGCCCGCAACAGATCGGCTGCTTGCGGCGAGAGCAGCAGATGGTCGATCCGAATCCCAAGGTTGCGCTGCCAGGCGCCGGCTTGATAGTCCCAAAATGTATAGAGACCGGCCTCATCGGTCGCTGCGCGGAGCGCATCCGTGAAGCCAAGGTTGAGAAGGGCGCGAAAGCGTTCGCGGGTTTGGGGCAGGAACAATGCATCATTCGCCCAGGCAGCCGGATCGTAGCAATCGCGCGGGCTTGGTATGACATTGTAATCGCCTGCCAGAACCAGAGGTTCTTCCAGCTTCAGCAATGACGCAGCATGGGCAATGAGGCGATCCATCCAGGCGAGCTTATAGGTATATTTCTCTGTGCCGACTGGATTGCCATTGGGAAGATAAATAGAGGCCACCCTGACGATTCCGTTCTCGCGCGGGACGATGGCCTCAATATAGCGGGCATGTGTGTCTTCATCGTCGCCTGGAAGACCTGTCCGGACCTCCAAGGGGCGTTTCGACAAAATGGCAACGCCATTAAAACCCTTCTGACCATGGACAGCGACATTATATCCCGCCGATTCCACTTCAAGACGTGGAAAAGCGTCATCCGTGCATTTGAGCTCCTGCAGGCAAAGCACATCGGGCTCGACCTCTTTGAGATAGCCGAGCAAATGTTCGAGCCTTTGGCGAACTGAATTCACATTCCAGGTCGAGATGATCACGGGCATGTCCTGCTAGGTCGGGCTCTGATGTGCTGGCTTGATGGCTAACCCCAGCGGCGGTGTCCCCACATCCATTCACCGGGGCGCTCACGAATATTTCTTTCAAGTGCGGCCTGGAGATTGGCGGTTGTGGCAATCACGTCGGCCTCGCGGTCACCCGTGCGCACGACGGGGACTTCCTCAAGTCTGATCCGGAAATGCGCATCTTTCTCGCGCAAGACATGCGCAACAAAGAGGGGCTTTTCGAAGGAGAGGGCGACCATGGCAGGGAAGGGGGTTGATGCTGCCTCGCGACCGAAGAAAGGAACGTGGACGCCACGGTTTTCACGCAAATCCGCCATGACAGACAGGACGCCGCCATTGCGAACATGTTTTGTCGCGGTCAGAGCCGCCGTCCGCCCTTTCTCGACAAGTCCAGCGGGATAAAGCGGTTCGCGCAAGTGACGAACCATTTTTTCGACATGGGGATTTTTGATGCGGCGATAAATGCCCATCGGCCTGTGGCCAAACCGCAGGAGGATGGCGACTGCAATCTCCCAATTTCCCTGATGGGCGGTGCAGGCAATATAGCCATTCGTTGCCGACAAGATTTCCTTAACCTTCTCTTCGTTCTCGATTGTCACCCGATCTGACGTGGCCAATTCTTGGAGACGAAAGGATTCTGCAAAGACACGCCCCATCGTATCCCACATTTGCCGTGCGAGACGCTCACGCTCTGTCTGGCTGAGGTCCGGATAGGCAATCTCTATATGGGCGAGAGCGCGACGGTGGCGCTTTGAAAACGGAGCAAGCCAACGCCAGAGCAGGCCACCCAGAGCCGACGCTTGCGCCAGGGGAAGGCATTGGACAAGCGCTCCGAAAAGCCGGAACAGCGCATATTCGAGAAGATAGCGCAAAGTTTTCGAGACCGGCCTGCATGGGACAAAGCCGCCTTGGCGGCGCACCCGCCTGTTTTGGCGTGGGCCGAGGGAAAGTCAAGTCCAAGCGTCCGGCCCGTGGCTATTCTGGAAGCAGGCTCAACAAAAGGCTGGCATCCAGCGCCACCTCGACCGAATCTCCGGGCCAAAGCTCGGTGTCTTCCTCGCCAATGAGCCGCTCCCGGCCCTTGTCCGTCTGGCGAACCACGACGAGCTCGACGCTGGCCTTAGAGCCACCAAGGCCCAACTGAGCGCGCATTTTGCTCGAATAGAGAATTTGCTCTTGGGTGGCGAGCAGCTTTGCCTGCGATTGCTGCAGTTTTGTTTCAGCTTCCTGGAGTTCCTTGAGCACCTCAATGCGCCGCTTGTCATCAATATTGGCGAGCATTTTTCGCAGCTCCTCGCGCTCCCTTTCAACCTGAGCAATTGCGGCACTCGTTTGCAAGAGCCTGGTCGCCGAGAGCAACATGGAACGGCGCGTATCGGAAAAGCGGGCGATTGACGTATTGCCTTTTTCGAAAAGTTTCGCGACCCGTTCAAAATCCTCAATATCCTGCTTGCTGCCATCCTCCTCATTTTTTAATTGTTCCGTCAGAAGCTGAATTCGTCTGTCGCTCTGGGTGATGACCGAACGAAGATAGGCGATTTCGCGATCGCGCTCAGCCTGCCGTGATTTGAGGGCGGCTGCCTCGGTGTTGAAAGCAGTATCTATGACCTGAGGCGTCAAGGGCGATTTGTCGAAGGCTGATCGTCCCGCCACGCGTTCTTCCCCGGATTCAGCTCTTAGCCGCCAGATGATCGCTTGCTGACGCAAAATCTCATTCCAGAGACTGGAGAGTTCTCCACGCAATTGCGCTGATTCCTGTAAGGGATTGCCACTGCGCAATCTGATGACGTCATATCCTCCAGCAACAGCCACGGCCTGGCGAATGGACATACCGGGCCGAAAGGATTGCTCTCCAGGTTTCGATACATCGCCACGAAGATAGATCGGACGATATTCGGCTATATCTATGGTGACTTCGTCGGGTGCAAGAACCACTGAGCTTGCCCGCCCGTCCAGACCACGCTGCAGCATAACCTTGTTAGCAAAACGCGCCTTAACCGTTGCGGATAATTCATTGACCGTGTGACCGGAGGCCCGGAGCGTGCCGATCAGCGGGAGCATAATGTCGCCATCAACATTGATCGGCGTCCGTTGTTTGAGGTCTGGAAATCCAACAATCGTGAGCTGGAGCACGTCTCCGGGCGCGAGCCGATAGGATTGTGCCATTGCAGGAAAGATGACAGCTGCACTGATGGCAAATCCGCAAAGGAGCCGGTTCAGCAAGCTCATATAAATATCCTTCTTCATTTCATTCCCCAGCTCAAGACCGTGGATGGACGAGGACCACCCACGATCTTAACGCGGAACAACCCTCAAGCGTTGCAGCTTCGAAGGCTTAAGAAAAACGGTACGCCAACTTCGTAATCGTTGCTGCGAAACCGGCTGAAAAAAACAACGGTCTCCAAACAGGATTCAACACAATCTGTACATTATCTTCGGAAAGAAAGTCAGCGCATTTGAAACGATGAAAAAGTCACATCTATTTCCATCATGCTCAAATATCGATGGGATTTTTACACTTGGATTGAATGAAGGACGGCGCTGCTTTGCAAAGCGCGTAAAGAAAACCTGTCCCCCAGCTCATATGCATGACAATCGCGGCGACGCCAGAGCCGGCCTGACAAAAAGAATTTGATCGAAGGCCGATAAAGAAACCATAGGCCAAGCAAACAAACAGATAGGTCAGGGGAAAAATCAGACTCATCGGCGTGAAAAACGAAGCCAGCAGGGACGATGCGACCCCGGTTGTCACCAAGGCGGGAAGGATTTGTCTCGGAGCCGGGAAGTGCCCGTGCTTTGCACAATTGATCGCGCGACCTGATCCATAATGAAAATATTGTCGCGCTAAAGCGGGCAGGTCAGAACGCGGGAAGTAAACAATCGTCGCCTGAGCGCTCATGAAAATTCGGTGCCCATGGGCACTCAGACGATAATCGAATTCAGCATCCTCATTGGCAATCATCGTCTCGTCATAGCCGCCAAGTCCAAGAAAAACGCGTCGATTGAACGCGGCATGATGACCATGAGAAACAAAGCCTGAGCCAGACAAATTACGATGCGCAGAACCGCCGTTCCCGAGATAGTGATTCTGCGCGGCTGCTATGGCTTTTTGCGTGCATCCACATCCTTCACTTCGCATTGGCACAACAACGGAGGCGCAAGCGTGAGAAATTAAATCAGAAACGCAGGTTTCGACGAAATTTTTCGGATAAATAGCATGGCAATCCGCTCGGACGAAAATATCAGAACGAAGATCGGCTAATTGAGCCCCAAGATTAATGCCGGCTGATTGGCGTCCGGCCGGGTTTTCGATCAATCGGATTCGATCGTCTTGAATTGCCAGTTTCTGGATCAGGTCTTTCGTCCCATCTGTACTACCGCCATCGATGATGAGAATCTCGTAATCCAAGGTCGTCGGACGGATCGTATGGATAGCGTCGATAATATGGGCACTTTCATTGAGTGCCGGCATAATGATGGTGACGAATTGGGATCCCAATCAAATCTCCTTTGGTCACAGCTTGATCCGCAATCCTCTCTGGGGCTCTTCTTCAATGTAATCTTTGGAATATGCCGAACTCCCTCGACCCTGATCCATAGCTGCCGGATTCATTTTGTTGAGTATCGCTCCAAAAACCTTACCCGGGTCTACATCGCATGCATTGACGCATGACAGAAATGCATCGGCGGGCGTCGACTCCCATTCAATAATGACAATAATGGCATCTAGCAGGGGCGCTACAAATCTGGCTTCAGCCACCACGCTTGCAGGGGGGAGGTCGACGATTATTCTCGAATATATTTCCCTGTTCGTGTCGAGCATGCGCTCAAAGCCACCGGTTTCAAACCAGCTGGCTCCCTGATTTTCCATATCTGCGTCGACACCGAGAAAATCGAGTGTTTGGCTCCCGTTGAATGAGTGTGGCTGTCTCTTGGAATTTTTGAAATCTGGTACAAAAGATTTCTCTGCCTCAATAAATTTCGTGAGCTGCGGATTCCGGATGTCCGCATCGACGAGAAGTGTCGAGCCGCTAGACGACAGCAATTGAGCAAGATTGGCCGCAATGCTTGTTTTCCCCTCGCCTGGAAGGGCAGACGTGATCCCTATATAGCGCATTGAACGCGTTCGTTCAGCAAGGGAGATTTCCGCTCTTACCAATCTCAGACTCTCTGTAAACTGGGATCGTGGAGCGCGAATGACTGTTTGCAAAACCTGCCGGGGATTTTTGGCGACCAATCTGGGCAGGCTGGGTATAGTTGCAAGGCACCTCAATCCATATCGATTGATCTGATTTGGGCTCCGAATGGTCCGGTCCAGTCTCCATCGGATAAAGGCAACGGAAATCCCAAGACCCAAACCGCTCAAGGTCATAAGGGCGAGAATAATTCCAGTTTGTGGTTTGCTTGGTAATCCCGGACGAGATGCCGTCCCAATGATGCGAGCTTGGGTTATGGGGGAAGTCTGCTGCTGCACCGAATCCGTGTAGCGTTTCAGGAATGCAGCGTAAAGAGCGTCATAGACCTCGGCCATGCGGTCCAGTTCGCGAGCCCGTGGCCAGGTTTCTGCATTATTTCCGTTCTGGGCTTTGAAATCTTGGGCGGCTCTTGATGCCTCCTCCGACTTGACGCGTAATTCATTAACTCGGTCTTGCAACCAGAGACTTGCGCGCTGCCAAATTTGAGCCTTTGTATCTATTTCGTCTTGGACATAAGCCTCAGCGAACGCATTTGCAATTTGTGCGGCACGATCCGGATTCGTGAATGTATATGCGATTTCGACAACGTATGAGGAGCCAAGACGCTTCACGGAAAGCCCTGACATCAATTTAGCGAGGGCTACCCTTTCAGGCTCGATCGCCCCTGGCTCATCAGAGAAGAAAGCCACTATAGAACGTAAAAGGTCTTTTCCTTTTCTTATGCCAATTGCGATCAGATACTCATGTCCTGAAAAAGATTTCTCAAACTCAACATCTGCGGTTCTCTCAAGAACTTTAAAACCAATTCTGTCAGAAACAATCACTTGCAGCTGGCTCTCAACCTCGGGGACCGCAAGGCCCACAGAGGACCCGCCACCTTCAAGACTTGCAAGTGGATTGCGCGGTGTATCAATCAACAATCTGGCATAGGCTGTATATTGCCTTGTCGCCGTGGTTGTGTAGAGAAACCCAAGTGCGAAAAAAAGCGACGCCGTCACCAAAATTGTCTTGCCATAGCGTCGCAAGACTATTCTCACCTCATCAATCGACCAATTCATATCCTCGTCGATTGAGGACATTCTGCGATCTGCAATCATTCTTGGATCGCTTGTCTGGTCAAGCATGAGAATTCCTATTTTAAAATTTGAATATTATCAAAAGCGTCGGCTTTGCAGCGTGATATTTGTTCTACGCAATTTTGTTGCACGGATGAAAAAAGCATGCAAAGTTTTTTTGCCCTTGGAGAAGGAGACATCAAGCTTGAGCGTGACATTCATTATGCGAATTTTCATTTCGGCTGGAATCGGTATGACTTGTTTAAACTTGGCCTTTGCACAAACACAGGCAATTGTCCCCGGCGGAATTGCTCGGCTCACATTTTCTGATGAATTTAACGGACCATCGCTCGATCGCAGTAAATGGAATTCCAATTATACAAATGCCACACGAAATCTGCCGGGTGAGGAGCAAATTTACACACCAGATTCCTTCGAGGTTCATGATGGACTTCTAAAGATTATCGCTTCGAAACGGGATGTTTCAGGGTACAAATATACATCAGGTGCTCTGACAACTTTCGGCTCGTTTGAACAAGCCTACGGTTATTTTGAGATCCGTGCTCGTGTACCAAAGGGCAGGGGACTCTGGCCCGCTTTGTGGATGCTGCCAGCCGATAGAAGTTGGCCGCCGGAAATTGATATCATGGAATTCCTCGGAAGAGATCCTCGTCATGTCTGGACCACCTTCCATTGGTTGAACGCACAATCCGAACATATCAAGAATGGGTCCGGATCAATTGCGCAAGATTGGTCGAGGGATTTCCATACTTTTTCATTGCAATGGAAGCCCGGCTTTCTGGCCTGGTATATTGATGGCAAGGAAGTCAAAAGGTTTTCGAACGATCATGTGCCGTCAGCACCCATGTTCCTCCTCATGAATCTCGCAATCGGTGGACACTGGGCTGGGCCGCCGTCGAAGGCCACACCATTTCCGACTGCTTTTGAAATAGATTTCGTTCGTGCTTATCAATATGAGGATCTAATAGATCGCGATGATCGGGCTTATCGATATCTCGTTACTTTTGTCAGCGATCACGTCATGAAGAAGGGGGAAGAACTAAGGTTTGACTTCGGAATTGAAAACCGAACTTTGGCGGGGTCCTATCGTTTTCAGGTGACCCTTAAAAATTCAGTTTCTGACCAAAAAATCGGACAATATGATACACCGATTTCAATCGATAAAAGAGGTGATTTCCGTCGAACGTGGGCATTGAAAATACCGCAAGATACCCCAACGGGTCTTTATGTGATGAGTTTCGGTCTTTTCAAAGCAGATTGGTCGAAAGTGGACTGGCTTAACAATGCCAAAACAATTCTGATTCAAGACTGAGCGGAAGATTGCGTCGTTACAAATTTTGTGATTTTTCTTGCGATGCGTGAGACTTGGTAGATGGATGAAAGAAATCGGCTTGCAATGCTGGGCCTGACAATTGGGATGCGCAGTTTGGAGTAATGCGCTTTGAATAGTTTGGCGTGTCGCTCATCGTCATAAATACTATAAATTAAACCAAGATCTCTTGCGCTATCGACAAGCCTATGCGGGTAAAGATGTAAAATTGGAGCAATGGAAGCCGTGAAAGCAATTGGCCCTGTCACGCGCAATACTCCATACTGTCCTGCACCATGTAGCCCATTATTATAGATTTTGATGTTTCGTACCACATTAGCAATGACTGCAGCCAAGAAGGGATGTTTTGGAGCTGCGGCAATATACCATTGTTGAAATTCACCCCCGGGGACCCAGCGTATATCATCATGAAGCCCCCATCCCGCATGCCTTTCGTTTTGCGAATTATTCCATTGCGACAAAAGAAATGTATCATGCGGAAGAAGAACACTGGTTAAAGGTCGGCTTGCCGAGCTCTTGATGTCGAGATAGATGCCGCCAACACGGTAAAGCAAGAGGTATCGGAAGAAATCCACACGAGCAGCCCCATAGCTTTTTTCTAATTTCTCATATGAGGCAATTATCTCAGCACTGAAATTTTCGCAGACAAAACGATGCATATCGTCGTCATCATAAAAATAATACTCCCAGTCGGGATTCTCGCGTTTGAGATTTTCGATGTTTTGCGCAATTTCCTTTGGGAGCACGTGATCGGAGAAAAACACCTGATGAATTTTTTTGGGTATTATTTGATCGGGTGGTCGAAATTCAGAGAATGTTGAAATGGATTGAATATTGAGGCGCGGTAAAAGTAGATCGATGAGTTGTGGATATAAACGTGCAATTTTCATCGTATAGCTTCGCTTTCGCTTCAAAAAAGGATCTTTCGATATTGTTGCAGGATCGCTAGTTTATTCATAGTCATTCTTATCGGAAAGAAAGGTCCTGTGACTTTGCATCCGTGTCGATCAAAATTGTCGATCCTTTACCTCGTTCCCGATTTAAGTGACCCAGCCACAGCCCGGCGGGTGAAAATGTTGCAACTTGGTGGCGCGAGGGTCTCGATCATTGGATTTGATCGAAGACCAAGTTTCCCGAAGAGCTTCGACTTTATCTCGCTTGGATTAACTTATGATGCGGCCCTTTTTCGACGCACTATATCTGTTATGATCTCTTTGTTTAAAATTTGGAGGATAAGTTCTTGCCAAACTGGTTTTGATGTCATTATCGCTCGAAATCTTGAAATGCTTCCCCTCGCTCATGTCATTCTTCGAAGGTCAAGGCATAAAAAAGCAAGATTGATCCTTGAATGCCTAGATCTTCATCGAGTTCTCCTCAAGAATTGCCTGATAGGATTTGTATTGCGGCGTATCGAGAAATTGATGCTCTTGCAAGCTTCGACAATTATCCTGAGCTCGGCCGCGTTTTATGAAAACTATTTTTCAAAGGTTCAAAAATTTCGTGGAAATGTTCTGCTCGTCGAGAACAAAAAATTATCTCCGGCAAGAATAAATTTTGAAAAAAAAAGCTCAGAACGGAAAGCTTGCATCATTGGTTATTTCGGTATGTTAAGGTGCCAGAAGACGGTCGATATCCTCAGGCGCATAGCTCATCGTTCAGGCTCAGGGTGTGAAATTGTGATTGCTGGAATACCAAGCCCTGCGGTTTTTCCAAATTTCACCGATGAGGTTATTGGTCTGAAAAATGTCCGATATGTGGGCTCTTATGATCCTGAATCGATAGGCACATTATATGGGCAGGTAGATTTTGCCTGGTGTATCGATTTTTATGAAGAGGGGTTCAATTCTGCTCTTCTTTTGCCTAATCGCCTCTATGAGTCGCTGTCCTATGGTGTCATCCCACTCGCTATGGAGGGGACAGAGACCGCCAGTTGGCTCAAGAAGAGGAATGTTGGTAAAGTTTTTGAACATGTCGAAGAAATTGAGGTATTTTTCTTGAATCTGAATTTAGACACGATGTTGTCTCTGAAGGAAGCTATCGCACTTTTGCCTCAGAGTAGCTATTTGTGTTCGGTGTCCGATTGTGCCGATTTTGTTCGGGAGCTTTATCCGCCGAAATAGGATTTCAAATATAATTTCGCCGATTTTTCGAGGTTTAAGTTTTTTTTGACATATTGTCTTGGTTTGAAGTTATTGAGTTCATTCCAGAAGGGTCCGAAGCGGTCATGGAAATTTTCTTTTTGGAATCGAATTCCGCAATCCTCAGAGAAATAAGGTACTGATGTCACCACGAGATCATTCGTCGCAAACGGCTTGAGTTCATTGTCAGATAATTTTCCCTCATCCCAGGCGAATATCGGAATGTTCATGGACATCGCTTCCTGATATGCAAGGCCTTGCGTCTCGTGCTCGCATAAAAAAATGAGAGATTTTG
>CAZHOK010000016.1:0-35761 GCA_964534115.1 uncultured Beijerinckia sp. | reverse complement strand
ACCGCCTGATTGCCGAGCGCCTGCAGCGCCATCATGGATGACATGAGCGCATGCATATGCGTGCCGTCGCGCGGTGCAACCTGTGCCAGATTATTGGCTGCCACAATGCCGCCGCCACCCGGCATATTGCGCACCACGACTGTCGGCTGTCCGGGAATGGTTTTTTGCAAATAGCGACCGATCAGCCGGCTGCGCAGATCGTAATCATTGCCCGCCGATGTGCCGACGACAATGCTCACCGTCTTGCCGCGATAAAAATCGGCAACATCATTGGCCCGCGCCGGTTGCGCAAAAGACATGAGCGCACAGGCGCTCGCAAGAAGGGCCGATATGGGCCCTTTACAGATCGTCATGGGCATCCTCCCGATATTTTTTCATTTGAGCAAAGCCTATCGGGCGATAAGGGGAAAGCCAAGCCCGGTGCGGGCGCGCATGTTTCCAGATTCAGCCGTGCAGTTTTGTGTCATCGACACCATGATCCAAGCCTTGCTCCGAAGATCGCGCGGCCTGGCGTGCCAAAAAAGTCTCTCCCATCGTCCCCGCATGGTCATATGTAGCTGCCGTCATCTGGCAACGTCCCTAGCCTCGCTCCGCCTGTCTGTCTAAACTCGCGCAAAAAGCGGGAGGACAAGATGGATCTCGAACATATGCCGGGCCGTGGGCGCCTGCAGGGCAAGGTCGCGCTGGTGATCGGCGGCGGCTCGGTGGGGCCGGGCTGGGGCAATGGCAAAGCGGCTGCTTTCGTCTATGCGCGCGAAGGCGCGAAAGTCGCCGTTGTCGATTGGCGGCACGAGGCGGCGCAAGAAACGGTCGATCTGATTGCGCAGGCCGGGGGAATGGCATCAGCTCTTTCAGGCGATATGACGAGCGAGGCGGATGTCGCGCGCGTCGTCGAGGACACTCTGGCGCTCTATGGCCGCATCGACATTCTGCACAATAATGTCGGGGGTTCGGGCACGGGCAAACATCTCGGCAATATTACGCTTGAGGATTGGAATCTCACTCTGGCGCGCAATCTCACCAGCGCCATGCTGACATGCCGCGCCTGTGTGCCCTCTATGGAAGCGCAGGGCGGCGGTTCCATCGTCAATATTTCGTCCATTTCTTCTTTGCGCTATCTCGGCGTGCCGACGACGGTCTATTCGACAGCCAAAGGCGCGCTGAACGAATTCACCAAAAATATTGCCGCCCATTATGCGCCCAAGGGCATTCGCGCCAATGCCGTTTTGCCCGGCTATATCGATACGCCCTTCATCAATCGCACGGTTGGCGGGCGACCCAATTATGAATGGAAAGGTTTTTCCAGCGCGGAAGACTATTCGCAGGCACGCAATCAGATCATTCCCATGCGGCGCATGGGAACAGGTTTCGATGTCGCTTATGCTGCGCTGTTTTTTGCCAGCGATGAAAGCGCCTATGTGACCGGGCAAATGCTCGTGGTCGATGGCGGCGTGACCTCCGTTTGCGCCGGTGTGGGAGAGCGCGAGCGCATGATGTCGGTCGATCTGCTAGGCGTATGTGGTGTGGTGAGGGGGGCCGCAAGCGGCCTGGGGCGCGCCATGGCGCTGGGGCTGTTGCGCGCCGGCGCATATGTGACGGCGCTTGATGTCAGCGCGCAGGGCCTGTCGGCTTTGCGCACCGATGCAGGTGCAGATGCCGCCCGATTGCTCGGCATGGTCGCCGATATTCGCCATGCAGATGATTGCGCGCGCGTGGTCGATGCCGTGATTTCGCGTTTCGGTCATGTCGGCGTGCTGGTCAATTGCGCCGGGCTCGGCATGCCGCATGTGCGCCATGATTATCTCCGCCAGCCCGTTCGCTTCTGGGAGATCGACGAGCAGAAATGGCGCGATCTGGTCGATGTCAATCTGACCGGGACTTTTCTTCTGTCGCGCGCATTGGCTCCGCAGATGATCGCCCGCGGCTGGGGTCGCATCGTCAATGTCACGACAAGTTTCTCGACCATGATTCGCGGCGGCAACATGCCCTATGGCGCGACAAAAGCTGCTTTGGAGGCGGCCTCCCATGCCTTTGCGCAGGATCTTTCCGGCACTGGCGTCACGCTGAACGTGCTCATTCCCGGCGGTGCGGCTGCCACCGCCATGATTCCGGACGATTCGCCTTACGATCGCGCGAAACTTGTCGATCCTGCCGTCATGGTCGCGCCGATCTGCTGGCTGGCCTCGCCTTTGTCGGATGGTGTCACGGGCCGGCGTTTTGTCGCGCGGCAATGGGATGAAACGCGCAGCCTCAATGAGGCGGCAGCTGCAGCATCGGCGCCCATTGCCTGGCCCGATCTGGCTCATGAAGCTCTAAAGGGCCAGCCGCGCAGTGCCGGCGCACTCAAAACATGAGCGCGCCGGATTTTTGTTTTGAAGGCGGTCAGATTGCGGTCTGACCGTTTTTCTCTTTGAGCGCTGCAAGCACGCGGGCCGGCGTCATGGGGAATTGGCGCAAGCGCACGCCGGTTGCGTCGAAGAAAGCATTGGCAATGGCGGCAACTGTGGCCCCCATGACTTCTTCGCCCGCACCGGTCGATGGTTCATCCATCCGTTGCACGACAATCGGCACGATTTCCGGATGTTCGGCAAAACGCAGGATCGGATAGCTGTTCCAGTCGAGGCTGGTGACGCCTTTCGTGTCGAATGTCACTTCTTCTTTCAGAACGCGACTGACCGACTGGATCATCTGGCCGACCATCTGGTTCTCAACGAGACCCGGATTGACGACAAGGCCCGCATCCATGGCGCCATAGAGTTTCTTGACGACGATGACGCCAGTGCGCTTGTTCACCTCGATCTCGGCAACGGCTGCACCATAAGAGACGTGATGCGTGCCCAGGCCCAGTCCGCGCCCGGTCACGATCTCGCCTTTGGCGAGTGTCGAGCCCATCACGCGCTTTTTCCATCCTGCCGCTTTGGCGGCAGCTTCCAGCACGCCGAGCCAGCGTTGATCGCCGATATTCTGGCGGCGAAAGGCGAGCGGATCCATGCCCACTGCAACCGCCAATTCATCGATCGTCTGTTCTGAGGCAAAGGCGAAAGACAGATCGAGCGGCGAGCGCAAGGCCGCGCCGCGCAAATAGCCGGCCATCGGCACGGCATGGCTCACCACCTTGCGGTTGGCGATTTTATACATGGATCCGGTGCTGATCGGATTGACCGTGATCGAGCCCGATCCTTCCGCACGCTCAACACCGGGTTTCCCGGCGGCACTGTCTTGCACGGTGGAGGTGATCGTCCAGCCATGTTGCCAACCGTGATATTCATAAGCGGTGAGATTGCCTTTCGCATCGACACCGGCTTTCACCTCTGCCAGATGCGCGGGGCCGTAATTGTCCCAGCCATGTTCATCCCAGCGCATATATTGCAGGCGCACCGGGCGCCCGACAGCCTGCGAGAGAAGAGCGGCTGCTTGCGCGGCATCTTCATAGCAGGAGCGGCCGAATGTTCCCGAACTCTCGTAATATTGCACGCGGATTTTCTCGACCGGCATGCCGAGCACGGTGGAGAGCATGGAGCGGGCATTGTAAATATCCTGCGAGGAGCAGCGGATATGGGCGCGCTCGCTGGTGACATCGGCCACGGCGCAATTGGGTGCAAAGGGCAAATGTCCCTGATAGGGGCAATAATAGGTCGAACCCCGGATATGCGCAGCCGAGGCCATGGCTGTGTCGGCATTGCCCGCATTGACGATGATTGTATCGGTCGATTTTGCGGCACGCATATGTGCGAAGAGCTTGTCATTGCCGGGCAGGTCGGGTCGATCTTCCCAGGTGACTTTCAACTCCTGCGCTGCTTTGACAGCATCCCATTCGCGCTCGGCAACAACGCCGATGAAGCCGGCCTTGCGCACCACTTGCACGCCCGGAATATGTTTGATGGAGGATTCATCATAATCCTTCACCCGCGCGCCGGCCGAAAAAGCGCCTTGTCCGCGCGGCAGTACAATACGTCCGTGCAGCATGCCCGGCACGCGCACATGCTGGATATGTTCATATTTGGCAGCGGCTTTTTCAGGAATATCGACGCGTGGCGGCGAGGCGCCGACAATCGTGTAGCGGCCTGCAGGTTTGAGCGGCGCCGTGCCGGTGAATTTCACGTTGAACGGTTTGTCGCCGAGCAATTGGCCATAGGTGACCGAACGCAGGCCGTTTTCGCCGCGCACGGAAACCACACCGCGCGTAATGGTCAGACTGCCGGTCTGCACGCCCATTTGCCGTGCCGCGCGCGCCATTAATGCCTGTCTTGCCTCAGCCGCGGCGAGGCGCAGTTTCGGGGCGTCGCGATGGATCGACGAGCTCGAACTTGTCGGGCCCTGATTGGGCGAGATATTTGTGTCGAGCCGCACGGCGCGCACCTGATCCATGCCGAGATCGAGTTCTTCGGCTGCCACTTGCAACAGGCCCGTGGTGCTGCCTTGGCCCAATTCGCATTTGCCGAAATAGATCGTCGCCGTATTGTCGGAATGGATTGCAATCCATGTATCGACAGTGTCCGGATTGGGCGGGCCGGCCGTATCGCCGCGCGCAGCCAGTGCGGGTCTGGCGCCGACAAGCGAAAAGCCGATGACGAGTACGCCGCCCTTGAGGGCCGCGCGGCGGGTGAGTTCTGGATGAAGCGCGCTCACAGCTTTCCTCCCGACATGCGATTGGCGGCCAGTTTGATGGCTTTCATGACGCGCGGATAAGTTCCGCAGCGGCACAAATGCCCATCCATATGGGCGCGGATCTGGGCATCGCTGGGTTTGGTGTTTTGCGACAGGAGTTCGGCGCCCTTCACTGTCATGCCATTGTAGCAATAGCCGCAATGCATCGATTGCTCATCGATGAAGGCCTGCTGCAGCGGATGCAGTGCCGGTTTGGCGGGCAGTTTTTTCTGCTCGGCATAAAGGCCGGCAAGGCCTTCAAGCGTGGTGATCTTGCGCGCGCCAATGTCGCCGATCGGGGTCACGCAGGAGCGGATCTCGACACCATCGACAAGCACCGAGCAGGAGCCGCATTGCGCCAGGCCGCAGCCAAAGCGCGGCCCCTTCAGTTCCAGTTCGTTTTTGAGAACATAGAGCAATGGCGTGTCGGGATCGACACGAACGGCTTTTGTTTCGCCATTGACCGAAATCCTGAAATCCTGGGACATGTTTTCCTCGCTCTTGCTGTTCTGGTGATTTTTACGCATCCTCTTGCTTTGCTTCTGCTTTTGCTCTGCAGGTCTTTGGCGCCTCAGCGCGCCTCGCCCATACGCCGCACACGAGCAACAATGTCGGGCGTGCTGGCATAGGCGCGCGCGACAACGGTGGCGAGTTCTTCGCCGGTCACCAATTGGATCTCCATATTGCGCTTGGCGGCATCGGCGCGAAATTCTGCGTCTTCGAGCGTTGCGACAAAGGCTTTGCGCAAGATCGCCAGCCGATCGGCAGGAATGCCGGGCGGAGCGATGAAGGGGCGGCCCGCCAGCAGCGGGGCGAGCAGCAATTCGGCTGCAGCGCGATCTTCCGCGCGATGCAGGCGGTCGAAGATCAGCGGCACGTCGGGCAATTCAGGATGTTTCTTCAAAGCCATCTGCACGAGCAGATGAACTTTGTTCTGCGCGATCCAATCGGGCTTGGTCGTCTTGAAGGTCGACCAGAACAAAGCCGGATAGCCTTCGATCTCGCCGCGCTCCAGCGCCAGCATGGATTGGCCCGCACCCGCATAGCCGGTGATCAGCCGGATTTTCGCTCCCGTCAGATCGATCAGCGCGTGCGCATAATTGGCGCTGATCGAGCCGATCACGCCGGCCATGATGGTCTCGCGCTTTTGCAGATCGTCGAGATTGCGCGTGGGCGATGTCGCCCAGGTGAAGGCCAGTGCCACTTCGCTATTGGCCGAGCCGATATAGCTGAGTTTGGTGGCATCGAATTGTTCGCCGCCCGGTGCTGTGAGCGGCTGGAAGGGCACGGTATTCTGCACCTGCGCCATGACCGTTCCATCTTTGGCGGCAATGCGCGCCAGATGATTGGTGACGACAATGCCGCCTGCGCCCACCATATTTTTGACGATGAAATTCGGCCGGCCGGGAATCTGTTTGCCGTAATGATGGGCGACAAGCCTTGCATAGGCATCATAGCCGCTGCCCGCCTCCGAGCCGACGAGCAGGTCGATGGTCTTGCCCTTGTAAAAGGGCTCGCTCGCCTGCGCTCTCGCGCGGTCCGAGCCCATCAGCATGCAGCCGGCCAGAAAGGCCAGCGCCGCCCCCATGCAGCGCGCAGCAGCCAGCATTTTCTCCTCCCGTGGGCCAAGGCGGCCCTGCGCCCGTCAAGCGGCGCTTGGGAGAAAGGCTAGGCCCGCGAGGGGGGCGTGGGCAAGTTGCCCTTTAGCAGGGGTTTGCGGGTGCGCGTGCGCTGCGGTGCAATATGGACCCTTGCTTTGCCGGTAGCCTGGTGGCTATTTGAGAAAAGCCAGCAGGCGGCTTGAAACAAGGTCGTGAAATCGGCCAGTTTGGAGCCAAAGGGATCACAAGATCAGGGAAGAAACCCCATGCGCGACTTCAATGAGAAGACGATCACCGATGCCGTGATCCAGCGGTTTGCCGATGCGCCGGATCCGCGCATCAAGCAGGTCTGCGCTTCGCTTGTGCGTCATCTGCATGATTTCGTCCGCGATGTGCGCCCCTCCTATGAGGAATGGGAATATGCCATCGATTTCCTGACGCGCACCGGCAAGATCTGCAATGGCAGCCGGCAGGAGTTCATTCTTCTGTCCGATACTCTGGGCGTGTCCATGCTGGTCGATGCGGTCAATAATCCAGTCGATGGCAAGGTGACGCAATCGACTGTCCTTGGTCCCTTCTTTGTCGATGATGCGCCGAAATTCGAAGCCGGCGCCGATATTGCCGGAAAAATGCGCGGCATGCCCGCCTATGTCACCGGCACGGTCTCCTCGCAGGACGGATCGCCGCTTGTGGGCGCATTGGTCGATGTCTGGCATTCGGATGACGATGGTTTTTACGATGTGCAGCAGCTGGAAAAGCTCGGCGGCAATGCCGGTCGCGGCCAGTTCAAGACCGATGAAAAGGGCGGTTTTCGGTTCTGGACGATCAAGCCGACTTTCTATCCCGTGCCGACGGATGGTCCGGTGGGAGAAATGCTCAAGGCGCAGGGCCGTCATCCCTGGCGTCCGGCCCATCTGCATTTCCTCATCCGTGCGCCGGGCCATCGCAAGCTTGTCACGCATATTTTCGACCGCGCCGATCGCTATCTCGATTCGGATGCTGTCTTTGGCGTCAAGGAAGAATTGGTGCGCGATTTCATCGATCACCCGCCCGGCATTGCGCCCGATGGATCCAAGCGCGACAGCGCCTATGCGACGATCCAATATGATTTCGTCATGGCCAAACAGGGCTGATAAAAAAGGGCGGCGGAAAAATACCGCCGCCCTTTTTGTTTTCTGAAGATCGATATGCTTCGTCGCGCATGCGCGCATGTGTCGGATAAAATGCAGACGCCGTTGCGATTGAGCCGGGCATTCTTGCCGAGAAAAAACATAAGGGAGAAGTCAAATGAACCTGGATGAAAACCCGCACATGTCGTCGCATCCCTTGCTCTCGCATGCCGATCGCCTGGCTGCGATCTGGGCCGATTTTCTCATTCTGGCCGGGCGCGTCTGCGTCGGCTGGATTTTCATGCAAAGCGGCTATCGCAAGATCTGGGATATGGCGGCGGTCGCCAAGACCTATCCGGCACGCGGCCTGCCGGATTTTCTGGCCTATGTTGCAACGCCGATTGAATTGGTGGTCGGTCTGTTTCTCATCATCGGTTTTGCGACGCGCTATTCGGCTTTCGTCATTCTGGTCTTCACCATTGTCGCGAGCTTTTCATCCCACGCCTATTGGACCTTCACCGATCCGGCGCAGCGCATGATGCAGCTGACGCATTTCTGGAAGAATATGAGCATCAAGGGCGGCCTCATCCTTCTCTTCGTGACGGGTGGCGGCAAGCTTTCGCTTGATTTCTTCCTGCGTCCCAAGCGCGTGGACTGAGACGCCGTCCGGGCGCCTTTTCTTTTTTCGCTTGATCTCGCCCCGCACGCCATGCACTTGGGCGTTGCGGGGCGTTTTCATTTTCCGGTCTGCCCCACGCTCAGATGGATGTTCAGCATGGATAGGCGGACCTTGCCCAACAGGATCGCGCTGGCAATTGCAGGTCTTTTTCTTGTCGGCATCGCGGCTGCGCTGGCGGTGCGCACCGATTTGCGCATGGCAATGATCTGGCTTTTGGGCTGCGCGCTCGGTTTTGTTTTGCTGATGGCCTCGGTCAGTTTTGCCGGCGCCTTCCGTAATTTCTTTGCGCAGGGGCGCGGCATTGGCCTGCGCGCGCAGACGATCATGCTGGGTCTTGCAGTCTGTCTCTTTCTGCCAACCATCGGTCTTGGCTCTGTTTTCGATCAGCCCGTGCGGGGCTTTGTCTTTCCCATCGGCGTGGCTCTGGTCATGGGTGCCTTTCTGTTTGGCATTGGCATGCAATTGGGCGGCGGCTGCGCCTCGGGCACTTTATTTGCGACCGGTGCGGGGCAGGGCTTGCGCATGTGGGCGACGCTTTTCGCCTTTATCGCTGCGGCAACATTTGCGGCCCATGATGTCGAGCGCTGGTCGCAATGGCCGAGCCTGCCGGCTGTCTCGCTCGCCGATCATTTCGGCATGATCGGGGCTCTGCTGGTGAGTTTTATGGGCCTTGCGCTTTTGTGGAGCGCGTCGGTCATTGTCGAGAAAAGGTGGCACGGGGCGGTGGAGCCGCTCGTCTGGCGGCGCGCCGCCAAAGCCTCGGCCTGGCCGCTTGTCTGGGGCGCGCTGGCTTTGGCCCTGCTCAATTTTGCGACGCTGCTGCTGGCAGGGCGGCCCTGGGCCATTACCTCGGCTTTTCCGCTCTGGGGCTCGAAGGCGCTTGAGTTTTTTGCTTGGGCCGATCCGGCCTTCTGGCCCTTCTGGGAAGACCCGACCCGCACGGAAGCCTTTTTGCGCCCGCTCTGGATGGACCGGACCACTTTGATGGATGTCGGCCTCATGTTTGGCGCCTGTTTGGGCGCGCTCTGGTCTGGCCGTGCGGCCGATTTCAGTCTGCCGGGCCTGCGGCCATTGCTGGCCTCGCTGCTGGGCGGGGGTCTGCTCGGCTATGGGGCGGTGATCGGCTCGGGCTGCAATATCAGCGCCTATTTCAGCGGTTTTGCCAGCGGCAGCCTGCATGGCTGGGTCTGGATTATCCCCGCTCTGGCCGGAAACTGGCTGGGCGTCCGGCTGCGCCCGGCCTTCGGCCTCTCGGCCAAATAACCATTTTGAATATGTAATTTATTTTATTTGACATTTTCTCACGGAAAATAGAGATTGCCTGTCGAAAAGATCAGACAGGCGGATCCTTCATGCTCAAGCGTTCATCCCTTCCCTGGCTCGCGGCTGCGGCTCTCCTCATTCTTCCCGTTGCGGCTTCGGCCCAGGCGCCGCTGGTGCGCGAGGGATGCTTGGGCTGCCACGGCGCCAATGGCGCGGGCGCATCGGGTGTGCCGGGTCTGGCCGGTCGCGATGCGCAGGAATTGCGCGCTTTGATGAGCGCCTATCGCGCCAATGAGCGCCCGGCGACGATCATGAACCGCATTGTGCGTGGCTATACGGACGAGGAACTCGCCGCTGCCGCCGATTATTTTTCCAAGCTGCGCTGAGGAGGCCGCCATGAATCTTTCACTCTCGCGGCGTTCTTTCCTGTCGGGTGCAGCAGCAGCCGGCGTCTTTGCTCCCGCTTTTGTGCGTGCGCAGACGCAGGCGCGCCTGCTCATTGTCGGCGGCGGTTTCGGTGGCGCAAGCGCGGCCAATTTCGCCCGTCGCACCTATCCCTGGCTTGATGTGACATTGGTCGAACCGCAGACGCGTTTCGTCACCTGCCCCTATCGCAATCTCGTTCTCGCGGGCAAGAAAACCATCGGCGATATTTCGCATAATTATGACGGTCTGCGCGCGCGCGGCGTGCGTGTCGTGCATGATTACGTGGTCGGCATCGATGCGGGCGCGCGCAATGTGCGTCTGCGCGGCGGCGAAACGATTGCCTATGACAAAATGATTCTCTCGCCCGGCATTGCGGTCCGCTGGGGCGCGATTGAAGGCTATGATGAAGCTGCAGCGCAAATCATGCCGCATGCCTGGACACCGGGCGATGCGGCGCAGACGCAAGTGCTGCGCGCCCAGCTCGAAGCCATGCCCGATGGCGGTGTTGTGGGCTTTGCCATTCCCGGCAATCCCTTCCGCTGCCCGCCCGGCCCCTATGAGCGCATCAGCATGGTGGCGTCCTATCTCAAGCGCCACAAGCCGAAGTCGAAAATTCTGGCGCTCGATGCGAAAGATGCTTTCAGCAAGCAGGGCCTGTTTCAGGATGCCTGGAACGAATTATATCCGGGCATGATCGAATGGGTGCCGGCCAACAAGGATGGCCGCGTCACCCGTGTGGATGCCAAAGAGCGCGTGCTCGAATCCGAATTCGGCATTCGCCATAAAGTCGCTGTTGCCAATGTCATTCCGCCGCAGGCGGCAGCGGCCATTGTGCGCGATGCCGGCTTTGCCGATCAATCCGGCTGGGCGCCGGTCAATCCGCTGACGTTTGAATCGCGTGTCGCCCCGCATATTCACATTATCGGCGATGCCAATATTCCCGGCCCCATGCCGAAATCCGGCTATATTGCCAACAGCACGGCCAAACAGGCTGTGGCGAGCGCGGCAGCCGCTCTGCGCGGCGAGGCGGCGCCCTCTGCCGTCTATTTCAACACCTGCTATTCGCATGTCGGCGAGGATTACGGCATTTCCGTCGTCGGCGTGTTCCGCCCCAATGCGGATGGTTCGGCGATTGTCGAAGTGCCGAATTCCGGAGGCGTTTCGCCGCGCGGATCGCTGCCGGAGCAGCGCCGTCTCGAGGCCCTTTATGCCGATGCTTGGTATGAAAGCATTACGCGTGATATGTTCGCCTGATGATAACACAGGCCAGCCGCAGAGATTTTCTCATCGGCACCGTCGCTTTGGTGACGGTGCCCTGGGAGGCTTTTGCGTCTGACGATGCTGTGGCGGCGGCTGTGCGCGAGCAGATCGGCGCCGCTGAGATTGTCGAGGGCGGCATTGCGCTGCGTGCGCCGAGCGTGGCGGAAAATGGCGGTCAGGTTCCGGTCTCCATTCTCGTCGATACGCCGCAGAATGATGAATCCCACGCCATTGCCATCCATATTTTTGCCACGCGCAATCCCACAGCTGGCGTTGCCAGTTTCCGGCTGTCGCCGAAACTGGCGCGTGCCGAAGTGCAGACGCGTATTCGCCTGGCGCAGGAACAAAAAATCATTGTTCTGGCGCAGATGAATGACGGGCGTGTGCGCCGCGTTGTCGCCGATATTCGCGTCACGACGGGGGGCTGCCTGTCATGAGCGCGCCTTTGTCGGTTCCACGCATCCGCGCGCCGCGCACGGCCAAGCTCGGCGAGATTGTCGAAATCCGGACGCTCATGGAGCATCCGATGGAAACGGGCCTGCGCATGGAGGCCGGCCGCACCGTGCCGCGCGACATGCTCACCCGCATGATCGTGCGTGCCAATGGCGAGATCCTGCTGCAGGCAGAGTTTCGCAATGGCACATCGGCCAATCCCTATCATGTCTTTTTCCTGAAGATTGCCGGAACGACCGATCTCGACATCATCTGGCTGGACGAGAGCGGCCGCTCGGCCAAGGCGCAGGCGCGCATCGCCGTCTGAACGACGGCTCAATCTTATGTCTTCCTCTGGCGGGCCGCATGTCGTAAGTCATGCGCGCTTTCACGACATTGAGCCGACATGATCCGCCTCGAAAATATTTCCAAGCAAAATGGCCACCAGATTCTCTTCATCGAGGCCTCAGCCGGCCTCCAGAAGGGCGAAAAGACCGGTCTTGTTGGTCCCAACGGGGCGGGCAAGACGACGCTTTTTCGCATGATCACCGGGCAGGAAGCGCCGGACGAGGGTCAGGTGGGCGTCGATCGCGGCGTGACCATCGGCTATTTCAGCCAGGATGTCGGCGAAATGTCAGGCCGCAGCGCGGTTGCCGAAGTCATGGATGGCGCCGGCCCGGTGAGCGAGGTCGCGGCAGAATTGCGCGAGCTTGAGGCCGCCATGGCCGATCCCGACCGGCTCGACGAGATCGAGCAATTGGTCGAGCGCTATGGCGAAGTGCAGGGGCGCTTTGAGGAGCTCGATGGCTATGCGCTCGATGGGCGCGCGCGCGAAGTTCTGGCGGGCCTCAGTTTTACGCCTGACATGATGGATGGCGATGTCGGCAATCTCTCAGGTGGCTGGAAAATGCGCGTGGCTTTGGCCCGCATTCTGCTGATGCGTCCCGATGTCATGCTGCTCGACGAGCCCTCCAACCATCTCGATATCGAGAGCCTGATCTGGCTTGAAAATTTTCTCAAAGCCTATGATGGCGCGCTGCTGATGACATCGCATGATCGCGCTTTCATGAATCGCATCGTCAACAAAATCATCGAAATCGATGGCGGCGGGCTGACGACTTTCTCCGGCGATTATGATTTTTACGCCCAGCAGCGGGCCCAGCTTGAAAAGCAGCAGCAGGCGCAATTCGAACGCCAGCAGGCGATGCTGGCAAAAGAAATCAAATTCATCGAGCGGTTCAAGGCGCGCGCCTCCCATGCTGCGCAAGTGCAGAGCCGCGTGAAAAAGCTCGACAAGATCGAGCGCGTGGAGCCGCCGCGCCGGCGCCAGACGGTGATGTTTGAATTCAAGCCCGCGCCGCGCTCGGGCGACGATGTCGTGACGCTGAAAAACGTCCACAAAGCCTATGGTTCGCGCACCATTTATGAAGGGCTCGATTTTTCGATCCAGCGCCGCGAGCGCTGGTGCGTGATGGGCGTCAATGGCGCCGGCAAATCGACATTGCTGAAATTGGTGACGGGCTCCACCGATCCCGATGCGGGAACGATCCAGATCGGCGGCAGCGTCAAGCTCGGCTATTTCGCCCAGCATGCGATGGAAGTGCTCGAAGGCGATATGACGATTTTCGAATCGCTCGAATATTCCTTCCCGCAGGCCGGGCAGGGCTCTTTGCGCGCTTTGGCCGGCTGTTTCGGCTTTTCCGGCGACGATGTCGAAAAGAAATGCCGCGTGCTTTCCGGCGGCGAGAAGGCGCGGCTGGTCATGGCGAAAATGCTGTTCGATCCGCCGAATTTTCTCGTGCTCGACGAGCCGACCAACCATTTGGACATGACCACAAAGGACATGCTCATCGAGGCCTTGTCGAATTTTGAGGGCACGATGCTCTTTGTCTCGCATGACCGGCATTTCCTCTCGGCCCTGTCCAATCGTGTGCTGGAAGTCACGCCCGAAGGCGTGCGCCAATATGGCGGCGGCTATAACGAATATGTTGAGCATACGGGGCAGGAAGCGCCTGGCCTGCGGGGCTGAGGCGCTGGTCACCGCCTGTTCCCGCGGCTAGTTTCAGGTCCGTTTCGCTGCAGGAGCCGATCGGGTGAGGGAAGCCGACGAGGCGGGCGCCGTTGCATTGCCGGCCGTCGAAATCAATTTGCGCGCCCTTGTTCCATCCGGTCGCATCCGGAGGGATCGGTGGCGCTTCGCCGCCATTCTCATTCTCTGTCTGGTGGTGCATCTGATCGCGCTTTTGCCGCTGCCTTTTGCCGGCAAGGACATTCCGGCCCTGGAAGAGACCATTCCGATCGAGATTCTTGTCGAGCCGCCGCCAGAGCAGGAGCCTGAGAAACAGCCCGAAGAACAGGCAAAGGAAGTCGAGGAGCCGCCTGCTCCAGTGCAGCAAACACTGGATGAAAAGGCTGCAACCGATGCCGCCCGCAGCGCTGAAAGCGAGGCAAAGGCGCAAGAACAAAAGCAAGAACAAACGCAATCGCAGCCGCAAGAGCCACCACACGAGCAGAAGCAGGATGCGCCGCAATCTGCAGAGCTTGCGCCGGAGGAGCCGGTCTATGCCGATGTGCCTTTGCCGCCACGCATTCCGCAGGCGCGGCAGGGCCTGTCCTCACTCGAGATGGAGCCCTTGCCGGATTTCAGATTCGAAGCCCCGGCGCGGCGCATGCCATTTCCCGGCGGCAATGCCGAGCCGACCTATCTGAGCATGCTCTATGGAATGATCATGCAGCACATGTTCACGCCGCAAATGGATGCACCCAAAGAAATATTGCGTGGGCGCATATCATTTGGAATCGGTCGCGACGGTCGCATTTTTCAGGAAGCAATCGTCAAATCGAGTGGCATGCGCGAGCTTGATCGCGCTGCTCTGACGGCGGTGCGCCGGGCTGGACCTTTTCCTTTGCCGCCCGGCGGCGGGCCGATCTATCTGACATTCGATTATCAGTCGAAATAACCGATCCTCTCAGGCGTTGCGCAAAGCCCGGTTCCATGGCGCGCGCGCCAGCATAAGTGCCATGCCGCAGAAACCGGTTGCACCGGCAAAGGTCAGGCCGGCGCCGATAAAGGCTGGAATGACAAGAAAGCCCGGATGAATGAAGACACCGAGCAATGTACCGATCAGCCCAAGGCTGCCGGCGATCATTTGCACCTGACGCTGGATTTCAATCGGCTTGCTGCGGTCGGTGGCAACCGGAAGGCCGGCTTTTTTCCACGCCTCCAGACCACCCTCGACAATATAGGCGTCGCATTGGCCTTGCACCTTGCCGCTCAGCACTTGCGCATTGGCCAGCGTGCGCATGCCGCTGCGGCAATGGAAAATCACCGGTCGTCCGCTATGGACCGACATATCGGCCTCATCGAGCTGCGACAAAGGCATGTGTTCCGCGCCGGGAATTTTCTCGCGGGCACGCTCATCCGCTTCTCGAATATCGACAAGCACGGCGCCTTCCCGGATGAGCTTGGCTGCGTCCTGTGGGCTGATGGTTTTGAGCGACATGGTTGAACTCCTTTGGCTCGCATTCATTTCCGTCTTGTCTTCTTTGGGCGGCAGAAAAGATCATGCAGAGTGGCCAGCAATTGCTCAACGCGCGGATCGGCTATCCGGTACCAGAGTGTCTGCCCCTCGCGCCGGAAGGCGATGAGCCCTTCGGCGCGCATTTTCGCCAGATGCTGCGACAGAGCCGATTGCGAAAGGCCGACAGATTCAGCCAGGCCGTTGACATGGGCTTCGCCCAGCTCGGCCAGCTGGCAAAGCACAAGCAGACGCCTTTCATTGGCAATGGCGCGCAGGATGTCCGCCACTTCGCCGGCTTTTGCCTCAAGATCTGCTGCCTGCATGGTCATTTTCATGCCACCTTTATTTTAGATATTGCTAATTTAGATAGTCTGCATATATTTGTCAAGGAACGCGCCGGAGCCATCGGGAGACACGCATGTCAAAAGCAGCTGACAGTCAGGTTCAGGCAACAGCCGTGATCCGGGCCTTTTTCGATGAGCCGACGAATACGGTGAGCTATCTTGTCGCCGATCCCGCCACCGGGAGCGCGGCGGTGATCGATCCGGTTCTCGACTACGATCACAATGGCGGGGCTGTCGACACGCGCTCGGTCAATGCCATTCTCAAAGCCGCTGCGGACGAGGGCTGGCACATCATATGGGCGCTTGAGACCCATGCTCATGCCGATCATCTTTCAGGCGCGCCCTATATCAAGGCCAAGACCGGCGCGAAAATCGGCATTGGCGAACATATTCGCGACGTGCAGAAAATCTTCCGGCCGATTTTCAACGCCACCGATCTCAAAACAGACGGCAGCGATTTCGATCATCTTTTCACCGAGGGCGAGATTTTCCAGATCGGCTCACTCGACGTCGAAGTGCTTTTCACGCCGGGCCATACGCCAGCCGATGTGTCCTATCACATCGGCGATGCCGTTTTCGTCGGCGATACGCTCTTCATGCCCGATTATGGCACGGCGCGGGCGGATTTTCCCGGCGGCGATGCGCATCAGCTCTATCGGTCGATCCGTCGTCTGCTGGCTCTGCCGCCGGAAACGCGCCTTTTCATGTGTCATGATTACAAGGCGCCGGGTCGCGATTTTTATGCCTGGGAGACAAATGTCGCGGCCGAGCGCGCGGCCAATATCCATGTGCATGAAGGAATAAGCGAGGCGGAATTCGTCGCCATGCGCGAGGCACGCGACCGAACATTGTCGGCGCCGCGCCTGCTTCTGCCCTCGATCCAGGTGAATATCAGGGCTGGAAGATTTCCACCCGCACAGGCCAATGGCGTGCGCTATCTCACCATACCTGTGACGATTGCCGATGAGGCTGCAAAAAGTCTCTGATCACTCGGCCAGCGTCACAACAACGCCGCGCGGCCAATTTGGCACGCGATTGCCGATCCGCTCCTGCGCAGCAATGGATTGGGGCGCCAGATTCAAGCCCGCAGGGCCAAAGAGCAGCACATCGATGAAGGTCGAATTGGCGCAGAGATCGCGGGTCAGCGCATTGGCCCCATAAGTCGCTGCAATATGGTTCCAGCCTTGCGCGCATTCTTGCGCTGCTTTTGGCCCCAGCGCTGCAGGCGAGGGCCCGCTTATCTTCCAAAGCGCCAGCGAGCCGGCCATCGGCCGCCCAAGCCCGATGAAACTCTCTTTGCGCAGATCCGTCTCGCGCGCCAGTTCAGCCAGCCTGTGCTGGCCGACAATGGCAGTATAAGAGAGACGGCAGGCTTGCGTATCGAAACGGGGCTCCGGCACATTCTCGACAGGCGCGCCGACAGGATAGCAATGGGCGCCTTTGGCGTCGTCCTGCATCATGCTTCGCCGCGCTTCATTGACGCCCAAGCCGAGAAAGCTCAGCGTCCGCACATGATATTGGCGGCCGAAAACAGGTGCTTTCGTCACATCGCGCTGATCGCCGTTTGCGACGGGATAGGCGATCTGCATGGATGCACCGCCAATCTCGATCACGCCGACGGGCTGGCGATCGGGGGCAAAATGACCGAGCAGGAAATTGGCGTCGGTCCAGCCATAAAAGGCTTCCATCTCGCCGGTGATCGTGCCGATATGTTTGGGCGCATAGCCTGCATTGGCGAAAGTCTGGCGCACATTGTCATAGACCGCTTGCGCGGCTTCCTGCGCGATCAATCGCATGCCGGCTGTGCCCAGCACATGCAATTCGATTTTCTGCTTGTCGAGGCCCAGTTCCTTCACCCGCGCATCCAGTGAGGCGATGAGCTGGCCCATGCCGCTTTGTCCTGCCGCGGCCGGATTTTGCGCGAAGGAAGACAGGCCCGGCGCATTGCCCGAGACATCGAGCAAATCGCGAATATCCTGCCCGGAAGCCTGGCGCTCGACAGAATAGAGATGCAGCCGCGAGCCGGAACTGCCCGCATCGACCACGGCAATATGGCGGGTCTGCGCCGATGCCGCGCCAACAGACAGGAAGACGCTCGCCAGACAGGCGAGGCCGACGAGAGCGGCCCGACGGCCTGCATTTGAGCGCATGAAAATCACACGGCCAATCTAGCGCAATGGCGGGCCGGTGCAAATGACGTCAGTGTCAGACCGCGACGGAATGTCTGGCCTCCTGGCTTGCAAGATAGGTGTCGAATGCGGCGGCCACCACGCGCGCCAGAGCTGCACCCGCCTGCGTCAGTGTCAGATGCCCGCCCGTGCGGCGGATCAATCCTTCCTGCTCGAATTTCTGCAAGATCGGCTCTTCCCGCTCATGCCATTGCGAGGGCAGGCCGAAGGCATAGCCCGCCGCATCGAGATCGATTGCACCCTCGCACATGATTTTTTCAATCACATGGGCGCGCAGGCGATCTTCGCCCTGCATGGCATGGCCCTTGGCAATGGGAATTTGGCCCCCCGCAATGGCGCGCGACCATGCGCCGGTTTCCGGCTGGTTCTGCACATAGCCAGAGGGCGTGCGGCCGATGGCTGTTGCACCAAAACCGATCAGCGTCTGCGCCGCATCGTCCGTATAGCCCTGAAAATTGCGATGCAGCCGTCCCTCGTCAGCCGCGCGCGCCAGCGAATCTGCCGGCAAGGCAAAATGGTCGATGCCAATGGCCCGATAGCCGCCGGCTATCAATTCGCGCGCCGAGGCTTGCACCTGATTGGCGCGCTCCTGTCCGCCGGGCAGGGCCTTTTCGTCGATCATGCGCTGGTTTTTCGCCATCCAGGGCACGTGAGCATAGCCGAAAAGGACGATGCGATCGGGCTGCATGGCCATACATTCGCGCACAGTGCTGCAGAGCGCTGCCTCCGTCTGCTGCGGCAGGCCATAGATGAGATCGAAATTAATGCCGCGCACACCGGCCTGGCGCAATTTTTCCGTGGTGCTGGCAACAAGTGCAGCCGGTTGCACGCGATTGATCGCGGCTTGCACGCGCGGATCGAATTCCTGCACGCCAAGACTGGCACGCGTGAAGCCGAGCTTTCCGATCGTTGCAATCATATCATCGGTGATGGTGCGCGGATCTGTTTCAATGGCACGCTCCGCATCGGCACGAAGGATGAATTTCGTTTCGAGATGGTGCACGATCCGCGTAAGATCGCCCGGCGATAAAGCGGTTGGCGTACCGCCGCCGAAATGCAGATGCGAGGCGCTCAAGCGGCCGGGCAAAGCGGCTGCCACAAGATCGATTTCGGCAATCAGACGATCGACATATTCGCGCACTGGCGCATAGCGGGCAGCCAGTTTCATGTTGCAGCCGCAATACCAGCACATTTGCTTGCAGAAGGGGATGTGCACATAAAGCGAAACGGCCTTTTGTGCATCGAGCGCGCCAAGCCATTGGCGATAGAGATCGGGCGAAAAATTTTTCGCAAAATGCGGCGCTGTCGGATAGCTCGTATAACGCGGCACGGCGCGCCGCGCATAAAGCGCCAGCAGCGCCCCATTCGGGCTTTTGCTCGTTGCAGTGGAATATCTGGGCACGGGTGCAATCTGCCAATGGCAAGGGGCGATGCCCAAAATCTGACATGGGCTGTGTCCATGCGAATTGACGCAGATCAAGTCCTGCCGATGGCTTGGGTGGGTCTTGCCCCTGCGCGTGGTTCGACCTTAGTCGAGAAGCCCCCATTCGGCGGGCACAAGAGTCTCGTCAATGGCGCGGCTCACGTAATAATTCCATAATTTCCCGACATGGAATTCGCGCATTTCGTGTTTGTTGATCTGCACAAGTTCTTCTTCCGTCAGCGGTTCGGGCTCCTGGCCCGATTGCAGCACCTGCATCATGGCAAGTGCATTTTCCTTGAAATGCACGGCATCGACGAGCAGGGCGGGGACGGATTCGGCCACCAGAGTGAGGCCATGTCCGCGCATCAGCACGGCATGATGGGGCCCCAGCGTCTTTGCCAGCGCAGCCCCCTGTTCCGCCAGTTTGATATGGCTGGGATCGTTATGGGTGGGAATGCCGCTTTCCCAGCGCACGGCGCGCGCGCGCATCAAAGCCAGTTTGACGCCCTTCATCATGGTGAAGGCGATGGCGAGATCCATATGGCAATGGAGAATGGATTCAATATTCGGCCGCGCCTTGAAAATTTCCAGATGCAAAGCCAGTTCAGCCGGCGCCTTGCCTTCGCCTGCCAGCACGCGTCCCTCATAATCGACGGTGAGAAGGCGCTCAGGTTTTAGGGCCGCGCGTGAATCGAGCCCCGTCTGGATCAGGAATGTCTTGCCGTCCGGCAGGCGCGTCGAAACATGGCCGCTGTAATCGAGAATGCCTTCGGCCACGAGAATGCGGGTGGCAGCGGCAACGTTTTTCGCAAGGGCGGCGCGGATCGTGTCTGGATTCTGGTTCATCTTGCCTCAACGATTCTGTTCGACGCTGCCGATCACATCCTGCAGGCGGTCGGTGATGGATTTCGGCGTAGCGACAATTTCGGCGACAATGCGCTGCAATTCTTCGCCCGAGACCGGATTGATATCGAAACTCTCGCGCCTCGCCTGTTCGAGGAAGGCTGGGTCGCGCACCATTTTCTCAAAACTTTCGCGCATCACCCGCACACGGTCTGCAGGTACCTGCGGCGTGGTGAAGATCGGGCGTCCGATGGTGGTGGAGGCGGAGAGAAGTTTCAGAACTGCGCGGTCGCTTTCATTCTGCGCCAGGTCCATCAGCAAAGGCACATCCGGCAGATCGGGTGCTTTTGTCAGGCCGATCTGCACGAGAATGCTGAGTTTCTTGTCGCGCACCCATTCGGGGCGCGTCGATTTCCACGCCGCCCAGCTGTTTGAGCCGCGCCCGGCAACTTCGCCACGCTCCATCGCAAGATTAATGTCATTGCCGCCGGGATAGCCGTAGATGATTTTGAATTTCGTGCCGAGCAGCGCATTCATCGCTTTGGGATATTGCGATGAGGTCGAGCCGCCGGTTGCACCCACCGGAACTTCGATTCGCTTGGCATCGTCGATGGTTTTCACTGGGCTCGTGTGCCAGAGCGCGGTTGTATTATTGTCGGCCATCGGATTGCCGATATAGATCAGCTCGCGCGTATCCACTTTCATCATTTTGTCGCCCATGGCCTGTTCGACCGAAAGCGATTGATCGGCTGTGGCCAGCACGCTGCCGTCGCGCGGGGCGACCGTATAGACCCATGCAACAGCTGTGCGGCTGCCCCCACCGGGCATGTTGCGCGCCACGATCAGCGGATTGCCGGGCATATAGGCGCCAAGCTGACGCGCCACCAGACGGGCGTAAAGATCATATGTACCACCGGCCGAATAGCCGATGATCATGTCCATCTTCCGGCCGCGATAAAATTCTTCCGCTGTTTGCGCGAATGCTGAGGCGCTGAAGAAAGTCAGCAGGGCTGCCGATGCTGCGCCCATGCGGATATGTGCCGCCATGATTTCCTCCCCGATGGGCGCGGTTTGAGCCCGCGTCTTCTGGGGTAGAATAGAGTGTCGCCGCGCCGGCGTCAGCCCCAAGCTGCAGGGTCGGATCAGATTTCGTCGATCCGGTATTTGGCGACGGTGATGGCCAGATAGATGCAGATGGCAAAAAGCAGCGCGCCCATAATGTAAAAACCGGCCTCGATCCCGAAAAACTCAACGATTAAACCCATGGCCACCGGTGTGAGGATGGAGGCGAGGCGATTGTTGGTCACGCGCAGGCCGACAATCGAGCCCTGCACTTCGCGCGGCACGGCACGGGCCTGCAGCGAGAACATCAGCGGCTGCACAATGCCCTCCGACAGGCGGCGTATGCCATGGGCAATGGCGAGAAGAATGAAAATGCCGCCAAAGAGCGGCGTCAAGGCCAAGAGAACGATGGATGAGGCGGTGAAGCCGATCATCAGCCAGGCGATGGAGCGGCGCGAGAAAAACCGCACGCAGAGCGAGCCCAATCCGTTGAAGATTTCGGTCACCGAGAAAAGCGCGCCGATGATCGTGCCCGTATAGCCGAGCCCTTGCAGATAGACGATCAGGAAGGAGCTTTCCGCTGCATTGGTGGCATGGCGCGTGAAGGAGATCGCCAAAGTGAAAGCCACTGCGGGAACAAGCGCAAGTTTCAGGGAGCTGCGATAATCGGAGACTTTCGGCACAATGTCGCGCCAGGATATGCGGCCGATGAGGTCGGATGGTTTTTGCGGATTCTGAATCTGCGAGACAGCCAGAAACATGCAGGATGACCAGCAGGCAATGCCGAGAAAAGCTATGTGAGGACCGGTCAGATCCCAGAGCAGACCCATCAGCAGCGGCGCCAGAATGGTGCCGATGCGCGAATAGAAGGAAAATGTGCCGATGCGACCGGCATCGCCGCCGGTGACTTGCGCAATCAACGTCTGCGCGCCGATCCATGTCATATTGCTGGCAAAGCCGATCAGCATTTGCAGGATGAGCATGACGGCAAGCCAGGGCAGCAGCGGATAGACGGCGGCCAGCAGGCCTGTCATGGCGGTGAAGAACAGCATGACACGGCGCGTGCCGAGCCGGTCCATCAGCGCGCCGCCATGAATGGCCAGAAAGAAAGTGAGGAGTGAGCGCGCGCCCACAAGCGCGCCGATTTCGGTTGGCGAGGCCCCCTGCAAGACAGCCCAGAGCGGCACGATGAAGGTGAGAAGCTCCGCCTGTCCCATGCTGAACAGGCCCGACACGTAAGTCGCACGCAGATTGGCTGCGATGGCGCTTTTCTCTTCTTGATTTTTCTGGCTGTCGCTCAAGGCCTGCTGCGCCTCCTCTCGACGCCCGCCCCGCTTAACACCGGGGCGGCGATGAGAGCAAGCGCGATGGGCCGGCCTATTCGGGAACCGGCTCGCCCTGCAGATCCATCAATTCGATCACATTGCGATCGGGATCGTGGAAATAGGCGCTGCGGCCGCGGAATGTGCCGTGTTCGCGCATTTCTTCCTTGAAAATATGATGGCCCTTTTCGGCCACAAAAGTCTTCATCCGGTCGTAGCGTTCGCCGCGATAGATAAAGGCTGTATGAATGTCATGCTTGTCGCCGACATTGGGATTGATCGGATTTTCCGACAGGGTCAGCACGAAATATTGGTCGTTGCAGCGCATGAAGACCATGTGGTTGTTGCGCCGGACCTTCGTCAATCCGAGGATTTCCGTGTAAAAAGCCTCCGACCGGTCGAGATCCTTGACCGGAATCGTGAAATGCAGGACCGCTTCGGCTTTCATCCGCCTCTCTCCCCATGTTTTTGGGCAAGCCTAGGCCGGGGCGGGGCCTATTGCAATGGAATTGGCCTGCCTGCCTTGCAAACGCGTCCCCCTCTGGTAGCCTTGAGCCAAGGGGCCCGAAAGTGGCCGTCTGGGAGATTTATCATGCGCAAGGCGCTTCGGGCTCTGGCCCTGGTTCCGCTTCTCGGCTTTGCTTCGATTCCGGCTCAAGCCGATGCCGTCGAGGATTTTTACAAGGGCCGCACCGTCAGTCTGATCGTGTCCTCGCCCTCTGGCGGTGGATATGACACGCTGGCCCGCCTGCTGGTGCGCTTTATCGCGCGCCATATCCCCGGACAGCCGACAGTCGTGATCCGCAACATGCCGGGCGCTGGCGGCATTGTCGCCACCAATCATCTCTATTCGATTGCCGCCAAGGATGGGTCGGTCATCGGTTCGGTGCAGAACAACACCCCTTTCGAGCCGCTCTTCGGCACGAAGGAAGCGCAATATGATGCGAATAAATTCATCTGGCTCGGTTCGCCCTCTGTCGAGACGAGCGTGCTGACGATCTGGCACACATCGCCCGTCAATAATATCGACGATGCGCGCCGGATCGAATTGAAGATGGGATCGTCTGGCGCCAATTCGACGCCGAGTTTCTATGCGCGCCTGCTCAACCAGACGCTGGGCACAAAATTGCGCCTCATCGTCGGCTATCCCGGCCAGAACGATGCGCTGCTTGCAATGGAGCGCGGCGAGCTCGATGGATATCCGAGCGTTTTCTACAATTCGCTCGTGGCCACGCGCCCGCAATGGCTGCCGGAGAAAAAGGTGAAATTGCTCGTGCAATATGGCGCTGAGAAATTGCCGCAATTGCCGGATGTGCCTTTCATCATGGATCTTCTGACCAATGATGAGGACAAGCAGCTCTGGCGCATTGCAGTCGGCCCCATTGCCACGGGTCGTCCCTATCTGCTGCCGCCAGGCGTGCCGGCCGATCGGGCCGCAGCCATGCGCAAGGCTTTCTGGTCGGCGATCAACGATCCGGAATTTTTGGCCGATCAGGCCAAAGCCAATCTCGGCGCCGATACGCCGCGCACGGGTGAGCAGATCCAGTCGCTCATCGCGCAGGCCTATCAATCTTCGCCCGCTGTTATCGAGCGGGTGAAGAAATTGCAGCAGAGCCAGTGAGGCAAATGCAGATGCTGGACAAGACACAAACCATGCCCAGTGCGGCCGAAATGATCGCCCGTGCGCAGGCGCTCGTGCCGGTTTTGCGCCAGCGCGCCTCGATGGCGGAAAAGCTCCGGCGCTGCCCGGATGAAACCGTTGCCGATTATGTCGATCATGGTCTGCTGCGGGTGTGCCAGCCCAAGCTCTATGGCGGCTATGAAATGGGCTATGACGTGCTGTGCACGATCATCCAGACATTGGCGCAGGGCTGCGCCTCGCAGGCCTGGACCTATATGGTTCTTGCCGACAATCCGCTCAAACTGGCGACTTTCTCGAAACAGGCGCAGGACGAGGTCTGGGGCGAGGACGATACGCAACGCGTCGGCGTCGCAGTGGCGGCGGTCGGTAAAGGCAAGCGTGTCGAGGGCGGCATTGTCTGGTCGGGCAATCATGGATTTTCCAGCGGCATCGACCATGTACATTGGCTGATTTGCGGCGGCTTTATCGAAGAGGCAGATGGCAGCAAGACCGGCTGTTTTGCGCTGATCCCTAAATCCGATGTGACGCTGATCGACGATTGGAATGTGATCGGCCTTGCCGGCACAGGCTCGAGAAGTTTCATTGTGAGCGATGCCTTTGTGCCCGCCCATCGCGTCATCATGAAAAAAGATTATGACGCCGGCACAACGCCGGGCGCGCAATTGCACAATAGTGCTGTTTTCCGCCTGCCGCGCGGCGGCGTCTCTGCAGCCAGCTATACGGCTGTGGCGCTCGGCTCGGCTCAGGCCCTGCTGAAAAGTTTTTATGAATATACAGCGCCGCGCAAATCGCGCGGCAAATCCATGGCTGCAGAGCCCGGCACGCAAATGCTGATCGGCCTTGCCTCATCCGAGATCGAGGCGGCGGACCGGATGTATATGGGTGCTTTGCGGGAGACGATGGAGGTGCTGGAGCGCGGCGAAAAAGTCTCGCGCGAGCAGCAGGTGCAGGGCAAGCGCAATTGCTGCTTTGCCGCGCAGCTTGCCATGCAGGCGGCATCCAAACTCTTCAATTCGGCAGGCGGGCGCGCGCTCTTCCTCGACAATGACATGCAGCGCCAGTTCCGCGATTGTTTCGCGGCATCTGCGCATCATTCGCTGTCGTGGGATTCGGCCTCGATGGAATATGGCAAGTATCAGCTTGAGGCGCATCAGCATTGATGGGCGAAGACGGCATTGAGCGCGACGGCTGTCGCGCGGGCGATCATGTCATCATCACCGGTGCGGGCGGCGGTTTCGGCCGCGCCTTCTGCCAGCGTTTTGGCAGGATGGGCCTGAAAATCTCGGCATGGGATATCGATCGCGCCGGTGGCGAAGAATCTGTGCGCATGGTCAGGGATGCGGGCGGCGAGGCGCAGTTTTTCGCCGTCGATCTGGCCGATCGCGCGCAAATCGATGCCGCCATTTCTGCAAGCCTTGCAGCCTTTGGCGTGCCTTATGCGGTCGTCAACAATGCCAGTATTTATCCGCGCGCCAGCCTCATCGATCTGGCGGTCGAGACATTCGAGCAGACGCTGAAAATCAACATTACCGCACCAATGCATATTCTTCATGCTTTGGGGCCGCAGATGATCGCGCAAAAGCGCGGCGTCATCATCAATATTGCCTCAGGTCGCGGCGTTGAAGGTGCGGTCAATGGCGTTGGCTATGCCTGTTCGAAAGCCGCCATTCTCTCGCTCACCAAAACCGTGGCGCTGGAATGGGCCAAGCACAATATTCGCTGCAATGCGATTATTCCGGGCATGTCGATGACAGCGCAGCCGCTTGCTGCTTCCACGCCTGAGGAATTGATCGAGCGCGGCAAAAAACGCGTGCCTTTGGGGCGTATCGGCTATCCGGAAGATGTCGCGGGCCTTGCCGCGTTTCTTCTCTCGCCGGATGCTGCCTATATGACCGGCCAGGGCGTCGCCATAAACGGCGGCAATATCATGGTTCCCTGATCTTGGCTTGGGCTGGTCAGGCCCAGCCTGCGTAATGCAAGGCGAGGCCGGCGAGCGAACAGGCGCAAAGCACTTTGATCATCCCGATTTTGAATCGGAAAATGGCCATGGCCGCTGCAAGAGCCAGAAGAATGGCGGGCATATTGGCGCTGGCGAGATCAGGCAGATCGATCTGTGCGCCAAAACCGCGCCATTCAATCACGCGGCCAAACAAAGTGTGAAATGCAAACCAGATGGCCAGATTGAGAATGACGCCGACAACAGCCGCCGTAATGGCAGACAGCGCGCCGGTGAGCGCCTTGTTGCTGCGCAATCGCTCGATATAGGGCGCGCCCAGAAAGATCCATAAAAAGCAGGGCGCGAAAGTGACCCATGTTGCGATCAATCCGCCAATGGTGCCCGCAAGCAGCGGGTTCATCGCACCCGCATCGCGGAATGCGCCCATGAAGCCGACAAATTGCAGCACCATGACCAGAGGTCCGGGCGTTGTTTCCGCCATGCCCAGACCATCGAGCATTTCACCGGGCTTCAGCCATTGATAATGATCGACCGCCTGTTGCGCGACATAGGCCAGAACCGCATAAGCGCCGCCGAATGTCACAACCGCCATTTTGGAAAAGAACAAAGCGATTTGCGCAAAAACATGCGCCTGTCCGAAAAGGGCAAGAAGCACGATCACGGGAATGAGCCAGAGCGCGGCGCTGCCCAAAGCAGCGCGCAGGGCTTGCGCATTGCGCTGCGGATTGTCGATGGCATCGTCGCTCAGGAGTGGCTTTTGCGATTGCGTCTGTTTTTGCGCAGGCGCATGACCACCGGCGGCAAAGAAAGCAGCATGGCGGCTGCGCGCGCCGATAAAGCCGGCAAGCCCGGCCGCCAGAATGACGAGCGGGAAAGGAACGGCAAAGACAAAAAGCGCGACGAAAGCCGCTGCAGCCAGTGCCTGCATGATGGCGTTTTTCAGGGCGCGCCGACCGACGCGCACAACGGCTTCGATGACAATGGCAAGGACGGCGGCTTTGAGGCCGAAAAACAGCGCGCTGACAAATCCCGTTGCGCCAAACAAAGCATAGACAAAGCTCAAGGCCATAATGGACAGGGCGCCGGGCAGGATGAAGAGCAGGCCCGCTGCCAGCCCGCCGCGAATGCCATGCATCAGCCAGCCGATGTAAGTGGCAAGCTGCTGCGCCTCGGGTCCGGGCAGAAGCATGCAATAATTCAGCGCATGGAGAAAACGCGTCTCCGAGATCCAGCGTTTTTCTTCAACCAGAATGCGATGCATGACGGCGATCTGTCCGGCCGGGCCGCCGAAGGACAAAGCCGCAATCCGGGCCCAGACCCGCAAGGCCTCGCCAAATGTCACGCCATGTAAATCTTGCATGCACTTCACCCCCATGCCGAGCATAGAGGCAAGCTGAAGCCGCTTGTCAATCGGATGGCGGGGGCGCTCACATGTGCCTTTGGCAACGTGAGCGGAACGCATCTGCCGGTCGGGCGTTCGTTTGCGACTGCTGCAATCTGCCCTTTTTTCTCAGGAGGCATCGATGGCCGGCTTTTCTGCTGAAAGTGATGTTCGCTCGCTTGAGCGCGAGGCTGAAGCCTTGCGCGCGCGCCTCCATGACACAATTGCGCAGATCCGCGATCCCGACACGCTTGAAAATGCCAAAAGCGAGGTGAAGGAGCGCGCTGCTCAGGCCAAGGAAAAAATGGTCGGCTATATGCGCGAGGCGCGCGACAATGTTTTTCAATCGGGAGCCTCGTTCACCCGCAATCTGCAACGCCACGCTTTTGAAAATCCGCTGTCTGTCGCACTGATCGGTGCGGGGCTGGGCTGGCGGCTTTACAGAAATCCGCCGGTGGCCGCCGCCTTGATGGGTGCAGGCCTGTGGTCGATGATGAAGACCTGGGATGCGACCAATGCTCTGCATGGCTCTTCAGATTCAAACCGCGTGACGCCATCGCCCGATGCACAAAATCATCCTCAGACAGGCCTGTTTCTGGCGCTCGCCGGCGCGGGCCTGCTGAGCGGCCTGTGGCTTCGCAAGTCCCAGACAATGCGCCATCATGTCAAACACAATGCGGAAGATCTGCGCGACATCAGTGCAGATTATGTGCAGCAGGCCAAGGAGACGGGCGCCGAGCATCCGCTGCTTTTGTCGCTCATGGGGCTGGTTGCGGGTGCTTTGGTGGGCGGCATGATCCGGCAGACATCTTTTGAGCGCAATGCGCTCAAGCCGGTGGCTGACAATATGCGCATGCGCGCCGGCGGCATTGCTGAAAAAATGGCAGAGACGATCGCTGGCCCATCGGCGCAGGCGCATCATCGGGAGCGTGTGACGGCGTGAGGGCATATGGCACGCGAACTTGCTGTCCGCATTCCGCATGATCTTGGCACGCAAGAAGCTGCCCGCCGGCTTCGCGCGGGGCTCGATCAAATCCGTGCCGATTATGGCGGGCATCTCTCGCGTGCGGATATTGTCTGGCGCGACGATTGTGCCGATGTGCAGATCGCTGCTTTGGGTCAGTGCATCAGCGGCGAGATTGCCGTGCAATCCGATCATGTCGAGGTGAAAGTCTATCTTCCCGTCCTGCTATCGGGCCTTGCGGAGAGGATCGGACTTTTGATCCGCGCGCGCGGCGAGGAAAGCCTGCGGATCGGGGCGGCGAAAAAGTCCTAGCCGGTCTGTTTGGATGATTCTCATCCAGCGCCATGGCTGCTGCGTATTTACTGCGATGATTCTGTGTGCCGGGTCATTTCCCCGTCGCACCCTCAAGACAGGATGTCGGCCATGACCGCCAGGACTTTGCTTTCCTTTTTGCCAAGCCCGTCTCCCCATTGGGTCGGCGATGGATTTTTCGTGCGGCCGCTCTTTGCAGATTTCGCTTTCACCGAAAAGGTGAGCCCGTTTCTCATGCTCGATTATGCGGCGCCGAATGAATTTCGCCCGACGTCGAAACCGCCGGGCGTGGGCGCCCATCCCCACAAGGGATTCGAGACGGTGACGATTGTCTATGCGGGCGAGATCGAACATCGGGATTCGGCTGGCAATAGCGGCCGGATCGGCCCCGGCGATGTGCAATGGATGACGGCTGGCTCTGGCCTGCTGCATGAGGAATTCCATTCGCGCGAACAATCGCGGCGCGGCGGCCAGGTGTCGATGGCGCAATTATGGGTCAATCTGCCGGCCGCCGACAAAAATACGCCGCCCGCCTATCAGACAATTCTCAATGCCGACATTCCTGTCGTGTCGCTGGATGGCGGCAAGGGCGCCTTGCGCGTGATTGCCGGTGCATTTGCGGCAGCGCGCGGGCCGGCGCGGACATTCTCGCCGCTGCATGTCTGGGATGTCGATCTGCAAGCCGGCGCGCATGTCACTTTGCCGATTGCTGCAGGCGACAATGTCTCCCTTGCGCTTTTCTCGGGCGCGGTTTCGATCGACGGTCGCAAAATCGGCGATGCGGGCCTGCTGATGTTTAACGAGGCGGGCGACAGTATCGACCTGATGGCCGAAACAGATACCAAAATCCTTGTTCTGGCCGGCAAGCCGCTCAATGAGCCCATTGCCCATTACGGTCCCTTCGTGATGAACACGCAGGCCGAGATCATGCAGGCCATTGCCGATTTCCGTGCCGGCAAAATGGGCGTGCTGGATGAGGTGGGGTGAGTCCATCTCCTTCTCCCAGAGGGAGAAGGTGGCCGCGAAGCGGTCGGATGAGGGGCTAGACGCCTTATGCTGCTGGGTATCCCCTCATCAGTCGGCTACGCCGACAGCTTCTCCCCATGGGAGAAGCGGGCGCAAGCCTCACGGCGCATATCTGATGGCGCCTGCCTCACTCACGTCATAGCCCGTCAGCTCTTCTGCGCGGCGCTGGAAACGTTCTTCGCGCAGAAGCGACATGAGTTTCTGCAGGGGCGGGCGGAAATAATCGGACTGGCGCACGGCCAGATCGAAATGTTCAAACAGCAATGGCACGAAATCGAGCCCCGCGGCGCGTGCTGCCGCGCGGCTGGCAATGCCGCAATCGGCCTTGCCGGTGGCAATGGCATTGGCGAGATCGGGTCCGGTGAGGCAGGGCGGCAGCATGCGGTTCATCTCCGCCGCTTTCACGCCGATTCTTTCCAGCAGAACATCGAGCAGCATTTGCGCGCCCGCGCCTTTCTGGCGCACGGCCATGCAGGCGCCGCGCGCCATCACATCTTCGAGCGAGCCAAGATTGCGTGGATTGCCCTTGGGCAGAAGCAGGCCCTGTTCGCGCCGCGCAAAGGCAATGAGAATGCCATCATGCAGGCCGGGCAGGCGGCGGAGGATGGCAGGATTGGCATCGGTCTCGGCTGCCGCATGATAATGGATGGCGGCAGCCACCACTTCGCCGCGCTGCAGCCGCTCCAGCCCGCTCTCGCTGCCTTCGGGCAGAGAGGCCAGTGCCGAGCCTGATTCGCGCAGGGCCCATTCAAGCAGGGCATCCTGGCTGCCCCCGACAATGGGGGGAGCCGGGCGCGCCTGCATCAGAAGCGGCACGGCCAGGCCCGAGAGCACCCAGCGGTCCAGCTCATGGCGGGGAAAAAGCCATTTGCCCGTGACTTTCGAACAGGGGATCTGCCCTTCGGCCACAAGCTCATAGAGCTTGCGCTCCTTGAGGCGCAGGTAATCGGCGGCTTCGGCGGTGGTCAGCAATTCCATACCTGCATTTTTATGCACATTTATGCGCTGTTTCAAGCGATTGACTTTATCTGGAAAGGAAACCCTATTCTGCGCCCGAAAGAGGGTCATTCATGCCCGAGGGTCTCAGCGCCTGGCAGCTCGTCGTCTCCGGCGATCCGGCGCTTTACGCCATTGTCCGCCTGTCGCTCATGGTCAGCCTGCTGGCCGTGGGCTTGGGCGCTTTGATCGGCCTGCCGCTGGGCGGGCTGATTGCGCTCGTGCGTTTTCCCGGCCGCGGTGCGCTGATCGTTGTCATCAACGCCATGATGGGTCTGCCCCCTGTTGTGGTGGGCTTGCTGGTCTTTCTGCTGCTGTCGCGCTCGGGCCCGCTGGGCTCTTTCGGTCTGCTCTTCACGCCCACCGCCATGGTGATTGCGCAGGCCGTGCTGATCGCCCCGATCATTGCCGCGCTCACGCGCCAGATTGTCGAAGATCTCTGGCTGGAATATCGCGACGAATTGCAGGCCATGGGCGTGCCGCCGCTCCAGCGCCTGGCGACCTTGCTTTACGATGCGCGCATCAGCCTTGTGACGGCTTTGCTGGCGGGTTTTGGGCGCGCGGCGGCTGAAGTTGGTGCGGTGATGATTGTCGGCGGCAATATTGCCAATCACACGCGCACCATGACGACAGCCATTGCGCTGGAAACATCCAAGGGCGATCTGCCGCTCGCCATGGGCCTTGGCATGGTGCTCATTGTCATTGTGCTGGGCGTCAATGCCAGCGCCTGGGGCCTGCGTGTCTTTGCTGAAAAGAGGATCGGCTGATGCGCGAATTGCCGCTCCTTTTCGACTCTGTTGGCGTCAGCGTCGGCGCCACGCCTTTGCTGGCCGATCTGTCGCTCACTTTGAATGCGGGCGCGCCGACACTCGTCATTGGCCCCAATGGCGCAGGCAAGAGCACATTATTGCGCCTCGCCATGGGATTGATCGCACCGACGCGCGGACGTGTGACATGGGGTGGCCATGCAGATCCCGCGCCGCGTCGCCGCGCCATGGTTTTTCAGCGTCCCGTCATGCTGCGCCGAAGCGCGCTGCAGAATGTGACCTATGCGCTGGAACAGGCGGGCGTTGCGAAAGAGACCATCGAAACGCGCGCTTTTGCTTTGCTTGCGCAAGTCGGCCTGCAGGATATTGCGCGCCGTCCCGCGCGTCGTTTGTCGGGCGGCGAACAGCAGCGGCTTGCCTTGGCGCGCGCTTTGGCGCGCGATCCGGAGCTTCTCATTCTCGATGAACCGACAGCCTCTCTCGATCCTGCAGCGACGCGCGCGGTGGAAGATATTATTGCGCAAGCAGCAGACAGCGGCATCAAGATCCTCATGGCCTCGCATGATCTCGGTCAGGTCCGCCGTCTGGCCGGCGAGGTGATTTTCCTCAGTCACGGCCGTCTGCGTGAAATGTCTGCCGCGCAGATGTTTTTTGAAAATCCCCAAACCCCTCTCGCGCAGGCTTTTCTGCGCGGCGATCTTGTCTTGGAGGCTTGACATGGCTTTGGTCAGAACAATCGCAGCCGCTGCTTTTGCACTTGCGCTCATCCAGCCCTCTCTGGCGCAGGAAAAAAGCATCGTCGTGGCCTCGACCACATCGACGCAGGATTCCGGCCTGTTCAATCATCTTCTGCCGCTCTTCAAGGCGAAGTCCGGCATTGAGGTGAAAGTCATTGCGCAAGGCACGGGCCAGGCGCTCGATACGGCGCGTCGCGGCGATGCCGATGTTGTTTTCGTTCACGCCAAATCGGCAGAAGAGAAATTTCTCGCTGAGGGTTTTGGCGTGAAAAGATTCGACGTCATGTATAATGATTTTGTGCTGATCGGACCTGCGGCCGATCCCGCAGGCATTGCCGGCGGCAAAGATATTGTTGCCGCGCTGAAATCGGTCGCAGCCAAACAAACGCCCTTCGTGTCGAGGGGCGATAAATCGGGAACCCATGTTGCAGAACTGGCTTTGTGGAAAGAAGCGAGTCTCGATCCTGCCGGCGCCAAAGCCAATTGGTATCGCGAAATCGGCCAGGGCATGGGCGCCGCGCTCAATACAGCCAAAGCCATGGGCGCTTATGTTCTTTCCGATCGCGGCACATTTCTGTCGTTCAAGGGCAAGGACGGGCTCGCCATTGTTGTGGAGGGCGATGCCCGGCTGTTCAATCAATATGGTGTGATGCTCGTGAATCCGGAGCGGCACAAGCATGTGAAGGCGAAAGAGGGCCAGGCCTTTGTCGATTATCTGATCTCGGCTGAAGGCCAGAGAGATATTGCAGCCTACAGGATTGCGGGCCAGCAGCTGTTCTTCCCCAACGCAGCGAAATGATCGTCTTCGCGCTTCGCGCGCAATGACGGGCTCCATGGCGCTTGCAAAGCCAGCTTTGCGCGCTAAACCTCTCAGCATGAAAGCCGCCCTGATCCCGCTGGAAGACGCGCAGAACCTGCTGGCGTCCATGCTCGCACCCGTTGCGCCGCGCTCCCGTGCGCTGGCGCAGGCTGTGGGCCATGTCGCGGCGGAAACAATCTGTGCCGAAGGGCCCTTGCCGCGCAGCAATATTGCGCTGCGTGACGGCTATGGCCTCGCAGCCAGCGAGATTGCGGGCGCCTCTTCCTATTCGCCTGTGCCGCTGGGAAACATGCCGGTTCATGTGCAGGCAGGCGATGCGCTGTCTGCGGGCTGCGACTGCGTGGTTGAGGCAAGCGGAATCGATGTCACGGGCCCGTTTGCGCAGGCTTTGGTCGAATCCTTTCCCGGCGAGAATATCCGCCGCGTGGGCGAGGATTTCGCCGCGGGCGCCGTGCTTGTCGAAAAAGGCGAGATTTTGCGCAAGACGCATATGCTCGCGCTGGCGGCTGCCGGTGTGCAGTCGCTTCTTGTCGCAGCACCGCGTGTTGCCGTGGAAGGCGAGGGGCCGCTCGCCGATTTCCTTGTGCGTGCATTGGAGCGCGAGAGCGTTGAGATCGGACCCGAGGCTCAGCTCAAAATCATTCTGGGATCTGGTGGTGCCGATGAGATGATCGCGCGTGGTCTTGCGCTTGAACCCGGCCGCGACATTGCCCTTGCGCGCCGGGACGGCGTGCCAACCATCGTCATTCCGCCGCTTGCCGCCGATCTTGTGGCGGCGCTCCATGCGCTCATCCTGCCCGCACTCGACCATCTTTGTCAGCGCGCCCCGCGCCCCGCGCAAAGCCTGCCGCTGGCGGCAAAAATTTCTTCGCATGTCGGCCTGAGCGAACTCGTTCTTCTGGTGGCGCGCGAGGGGCATTTCCATCCGCTCGCCATTGGCGATGCGCCGCTGCAATTTTTTCTGCAGGCCACGCATATGGCCTTGGTTGGCGCTGCAAGCGAAGGCCATGCTGCGGGCGATCTGTTTTCTGCTTTTTCACTTGAGGGAGTCGCGCCATGAGCGACAAGCCCAATGCCCATTTGGCGCAGGATCAATTTCTGACCATTCTCTCGCGCGAAGATGCGCTGGCGCGTTTTGAGGCAGCGCTTTTTCCGCGCGCGCTTGCAAGCGAAAGTCTGGCGCTGGAGTTTGCGCTTGGCCGCGCGCTGGTCGGCGATGTGCTGGCGCCGATCGATGTGCCGCCGTTCGACCGCTCCAATGTCGATGGTTTTGCTGTGCGCGCGGGAGATTTGCGCAATGCCTCCGAGGCGACGCCTGTGCGCCTCAATCTGAACGATGAGGTGATTGCCTGCGGCATTGCGCCAAAGCTTCATGTCCGGCCAATGAGCGCGACGCCGATCTCCACGGGGGGTCCTGTGCCGCGCGGTGCGGATGCGATTGTCATGATCGAGCAGACGCAGCCCGCGGGCATTGGCGCTGTCGATATGCGCCGTGCCGCCAATCCCGGCCAGTTCATCTCTTATGCGGGCTCGGATATGGCGCGCGGCGAGACGGTCTTGCGCGCCGGCACGATTCTGGGTGCGCGCGAAATCGGCATGCTGGCAGCCTGCGGCATTGCTCACGTGAATGTCGCGCGCGCGCCGCGCGTGGCCATTGTCTCAACCGGCGATGAATTGGTGCAGCCCGGCGGCACGCTCGCGCCCGCGCAGATTTTCGATACCAATGGACCCATTGTTGCAGCCGCCGTGCGTGAGAATGGCGGCGAAGCGCATTTTTTGGGGAATGTGCCGGATGAAGAACAGGCGCTTGAAAAAATCATGCGCGACGCATTGGCATCCCATGACATGCTCATTCTCTCGGGCGGCACATCGAAAGGCGCAGGCGATCTGACCCATCGCCTCATTGCGCGGCTGGGCGCCCCTGGCATTCTCGCGCATGGCGTCGCCTTGAAGCCCGGCAAGCCTTTGTGTCTGGCTGTTTGCGATGGCAAGCCCGTGGTGATCCTGCCCGGCTTCCCGACCTCGGCCATGTTCACCTTCCACGACATGATCGCACCCGTGCTGCGCCGCATGGCGGGTCTGCCGCCACGCAACGATGCAAAAGTGCAGGCGACTTTGCCGGTGCGTGTCGCCTCCGAACTCGGGCGCACGGAATTTGTGATGGTGGCTTTGGTCGAGGGCGCAGACGGGCTCTTCGCCTATCCGACCGGAAAAGGCTCTGGCGCCATCACATCTTTCGCGCAGGCCGATGGATTTTTGCGCATCGAGGCTCTGGCCGATCACGCGCCTGCAGGCGCTGCAGTGGATGTGACATTGTTCACGCCGCATGTGCGTGTGCCCGATCTCACCCTGATCGGCAGCCATTGCACGGGGCTCGATCTCGTCACGGCGCCATTGGTGCGCAAGGGTCTGGCGATCCGCACCATTGCGATTGGGTCGCTGGGCGGTCTTTCAGCAGCCAAGCGCGGCGAATGCGATCTGGCACCGATCCATCTCTTCGACGAGACGAGCGAGAGCTATAATCGCAGCTTTCTTGTCGAGGGACTCGAGCTTGTCGAAGGCTGGCGGCGCATGCAGGGCATTGTCTATCGCCATGATGATGCGCGTTTTGTTGGATGCGATGCGCGCGAAGCGGTGCGCCGCGCATTGGCCGATGAATCATGCCTCATGGTCAATCGCAATCCCGGTGCGGGCACGCGCATTCTGATCGACCGCTTGCTGCAGGGCGCCAAGCCAGAGGGCTATTGGAACCAGCCGAAGTCGCATAATGCAGTGGCCGCTGCCGTGGCGCAGGGCAGGGCCGATTGGGGCATGACGATTGCACCCGTGGCTGCAGCCTATGGGCTCGCCTTCCTGCCCTTCGCGCAAGAGCATTACGATTTTGCGCTGGTGAGCGCGCGCAAGAACAGGCCTGGCGTGCAGGCTTTTCTGGAGTCTCTGCGGTCGGATGAGAGTCGCGCGGCTTTGGTGCGCGCAGGCTTCATTCTAGCCACTTGAATCTCGTCATTGCGAGGAGCGTAGCGACGAAGCAATCCAGA
>CAZHOK010000015.1:27433-35804 GCA_964534115.1 uncultured Beijerinckia sp. | reverse complement strand
GCGCGCAAGCGTCTCGTAATGCGGGTCAGACGCGTGCCGAACAGAAATGTCTCAACGCGACGGCGCTCGTCGGTGAGCCGATGCAGGAAATGCAGGAAGATACGCGTGTAATCGCTCATCGACCCCGATATGTCGCACAGCGCCACAATGGGGGGATGGCGCAATATGCGCTCGCGCCGTGCAAGATGAAAAACATCTCCGCCCCGCGCCATGGCGTTGCGCAATGTCGCGCGCGGATCGATGCGCTGACCATGGAGATCGGGCCGCCATCGCCGCGTGAGAATTTCATCTTGCGGCAGTCGCAAGCGTGCAATCAGCCTTTTGGCCTCATCCATTTCAGCCGCTGTCATCTGCGCAAAATCCTTTCGCTGAAGGATTTCCTCCGATGACATGGTGAGCCGCGCATCCTGCTCAATCTCGGGCTCGGTCTCCCGCTTGGGCCTGTTGGCAGCAAGCGCTTGCGCCAATCGTGTTGCGCCAGGTGCGGGCTTTGCCGATTGCTGCTGCGGCGGCGCCATGGGCGACATGAGGGCAATCAGCTTTTCGATAAAGCCGCGCTTCTTGAAAAACAGATCGAAAGCCTGATCGAAGAGCACGGTCTGCTCATGCCGGCTGACAAAGACAGCGTGAAGCGTGGCACGAAAATCCTCGCGCGAGGCAATGCCTGCCACTTCAAGCGCGCGCACGGCATCCAGCGCATGGCCCGGCCCGACAGGCAGGCCTGCGCCGCGCAGGAGGCGCGCGAAATGAACAATGTTTTGGGCGAGCTTTTCAGACAAGGCTGGCTTTTGCCTCGTCGATAGCTTTCTGCAATTCGCTGCCCTGCAGCTTCTGGATGTCGTCCTGATATTTCAACAAGACGCCGAGCGTGTCGGACACAATCTCTGCATCGAGAGAAACGGCATCCAGTTCAGCGAGTGCGGACGCCCAATCGAGCGCCTCGGCAACGCCTGGCTGTTTGAACAAATCCTTCTGGCGCAGGCCCTGTACGAAAGCAACGATCTCGCGGGTGAGATTTGGCGGCGCCTGCGGCACTTTTTTCGCCAGAATAGCCAATTCGCGTTCGGCAGACGGATAATCGACCCAATGATAGAGACAACGACGCTTGAGCGCATCATGCACTTCGCGCGTGCGGTTGGAGGTGATGATGACAATCGGCGGATTGTCCGCATGTATCGTGCCGAGCTCCGGGATCGTCACCTGAAAGTCGGAGAGGATTTCGAGCAGAAAGGCCTCGAAAGCTTCATCTGTGCGGTCGAGCTCGTCGACGAGCAGAACGGGCGGCCCCTCAGTCGTGCTTTCCAGCGCCTGCAGCAAAGGGCGCTTGATGAGATAGCGTTCTGAGAACACATCATGCTCGATGCGCGCGCGATCCTGCTCGCCGGCAGCTTCCGCAAGGCGGATCGCCATCATCTGGCGCGCATAATCCCATTCATAAACGGCGGAGGAAACATCGAGCCCTTCATAACATTGCAGGCGGATCAGACGCCGCCCCAGCACGTTTGAGAGGACCATGGCAATTTCTGTCTTGCCGACGCCCGCCTCGCCCTCAAGAAAAAGCGGGCGGCCCATTTTCATGCTGAGAAAAACGACCGTCGCCAGAGCGCGGTCGGCGACATAATCGCCTTTGGTCAGCAGCGCGAGCGTCTCATCGATGGAATTGGGCAGCGCGGTCACGTGCTTTGTCTCCGTTCTGACGAAGAGTGTCATTTTGCGTATGGGGTGGCAACCGTGGTGCTCTCCCCTCTCCCGCACTGGCGGGTGAGGGCGACCGGGCCGCGGCATGCAAAAAGAAAGGGAGAGCCGGTGACGCTCTCCCTCATCCGTCACGCTTCGCGTGCCACCTTCTCCCGCTTCCACGGGAGAAGAACGCACACCCGATCACTTTGCCGCTTCAACCGCGCGACGCGCCATGACGCCAATGAGATGGGCGCGATAGACGGCATCGGCATGAATGTCGGAATTGAGACCGTCGGGCGATTGCTTGATCCCCTCAATGGCCTTGGCCGAAAAATCCTTCGACAAGGCGGCCTCGAAATCCTTCTGGCGGAAGACGCCATCCGAACCCGCGCCCGTCACTGCCACGCGCACGCCTGCCGCGAATTTCGCCACGAACACGCCGACAATGGCGTAGCGCGAGGCGGGATTGCGAAACTTCTGATAGGCTGCCTTTTGCGGCACGGGAAAGACAATTTTGGTGATCAGCTCGCCCGGCTGCAAAACCGTCTCGAACAGGCCGTTGAAAAAGGCGTCGGCCGCAATCTCGCGCTTGTCGGTGACAATGGTTGCGCCCAGCGCAAGGCAGGCTGAGGGATAATCCGCCGCCGGATCATTATTGGCAACAGAGCCGCCAATCGTGCCGCGATGGCGCACCATCGGATCGCCGATCATGCCGGCCAGCTCAGCCAAAGCCGGGATCGCCTTGCGCAGGGCCTCGCTGTTGGCAACATCGGCATGGCGCGTCATGGCGCCAATCGTCACCTTGTCGCCAGACACCGTCACGCCCGACAAATCCGATGCCAGCCCATTCAGATCGACAATGGCCGAGGGCGAAGCGAGGCGCTGCTTCATCGTCGGCAGCAAAGTCATGCCGCCGGCCATGACTTTGGCTTCGGCATCGGCCGCGAGTTTGGCCGCTGCGCCAATCGAATCCGGACGGTGATAGGTGAACGGATACATTTTTCTTCTCCCCAAACGCGGGTGATCCCCGCGCCTCTTATCGAACCATAATAGCGGCAGACGCGGGCGCCCGCCAGATCGTCATTCTGCTGCCGCGCGGGCGGCGCTTTTCTGGATCGCCCGCCAGACCGCAAGCGGCGTGGCCGGCATGGCAATATCCTCATGCCCGATGGCATGGGTGATGGCATTGATCACCGCCGGCGGCGCAGCAATGGCGCCAGCCTCGCCGCAGCCCTTGATGCCAAGCGGATTGGACGGGCATGGAGTCGAGCTCATGCCGACTTCATAGGAGGGCAGATCGCCCGCGCGCGGCATGGAATAATCCATATAGCTCGCCGTTACGAGCTGACCGCTGGCATCATAGACCGCGCCTTCCAGCAATGCCTGGCCAACACCCTGGGCAATGCCGCCATGAACCTGCCCCTCGACAATCATCGGATTGATGACATTTCCGAAATCATCCACCGCCGTCCAGCGCTCGATGCGCGTCACGCCGGTCGCTGGATCGATCTCAAGCTCGCAAATATGAACGCCGGCCGGGAAGGTGAAATTGGTCGGATCGTAGAAAGCGCCTTCCTTCAAGCCGGGCTCAAGATCCTGGCCGTTGAACTTGTGCGCAATATAGGCCTGCAGCGCGACAGAGGCAAAATCGACCTCCTTGTCGGTGCCGCGCACGGTGAATTTGCCGTTCTTGAATTCAATGTCCTCGGCGGAAGCTTCGAGCACATAGCCCGCGACTTTTTTCGCCTTGGCTTCGATCTTGTCGAGCGCTTTGGCAATGGCCGACATGCCGACTGCGCCGGAACGCGAGCCATATGTGCCCATGCCCATCTGCACCTTGTCGGTGTCGCCATGAACGATGGACACATTTTCGATCGGAATGCCCAGACGATCGGAGACAAGCTGGGCAAATGTCGTCTCATGCCCCTGCCCGTGGGCATGGGAACCGGTGAGCACTTCAACCGTGCCGACCGGATTGACGCGCACTTCTGCCGATTCCCAAAGACCGACGCCGGCGCCAAGTGAGCCGACTGCAGCAGACGGGGCAATGCCGCAAGCCTCGATATAGGCCGAAAAACCGATGCCGCGCAGCATGCCACGGCGCGCCGATTCCGCCTTGCGTGCCGGAAAGCCTTTGTAATCGGCCATTTCCAGCGCTTTCTTCATCGCAGCTTCATAATCGCCCGCGTCATAGCACATGATGACAGGCGTCTGATGCGGGAAGCTTTTCACGAAATTGGCACGCCGGAATTCTGCCGGATCCCGACCCGTCTCGCGCGCTGCCACTTCGACGAGACGCTCAATCACGAAAGTCGCTTCGGGCCGACCGGCGCCGCGATAGGCATCGACGGGAGCCGTATTCGTATAGATGCCGTCCACTTCCGCATAAATGGCGGGAATATCGTATTGGCCCGACAGCAGCGGCGCGTAGAGATAGGTCGGCACACAGCTCGCAAATGTCGAGAGATAGGCGCCAAGATTGGCCTGCGTGTGGACGCGAACGCCGGTGATCTTGCCAGAGGCATCGAGCGCCATTTCAGCATGTGTGACATGGTCGCGCCCATGCGCATCGGCAAGAAAGGCCTCGGTGCGATCTGCCGTCCATTTCACCGGGCGGCCAACTTTCTTTGCAGCCCAGACGCAGACTGTCTCTTCGGCATAGATAAAAATCTTCGAGCCGAAACCGCCACCGACATCGGGCGCAATGACCCGCAATTTATGTTCAGGCGCAATGCCGATGAAGGCGGAGAGAACAAGCCGCGCAACATGGGGATTCTGGCTTGTCGTATAGAGTGTGAAGGCCTCATGGCCCGGATCATATTCACCGACGGCGGCGCGCGGCTCCATCGGATTGGGCACAAGGCGATTATTGACGAGATCGATTTTCGTCACATGCGCTGCTTTGGCAAAAGCAGCATCGGTCGCGGCCTGATCGCCCAGCGACCAATTATAGACCGTATTGTTTGCGGCGACATCGTGGATGGTGGCCGCGCCCGGTTTCACGGCATCCGCCATGGATACGATTGCCGGCAAAACGCGGTAATCGACCTTGATCTTCTCCAAAGCATCGCGCGCCTGCGCCGCGGTCTCTGCAATGACGACAGCGACATGATCGCCGACATAGCGCACCTTGCCTTGCGCCAGCGCGGGATGCGCGCCCGCCTTCATCGGCGTGCCGTCTTTGGAATGAATCATCCAGCCGCAGATCAGGCCGCCGATCTTGTCGGCGGCGAGATCCTCGCCGGTGAGAATATCCACCACGCCCGGCATGGCTTTCGCCGCGGACAGGTCAATCGACACAATCTCAGCATGTGCATGAGGCGAACGCAGGAAAGCCGCATGGGCTTGGCCGTAGCGGTTCACATCGTCGACATACTGGCCTTTGCCTGTGATGAAACGGAAGTCTTCCTTGCGCTGAACGCGCGCGCCAATACCGGTCCCACTCATCTGCATCCTCCAGAAAAGGGGCCGGTTCGCAAAAGACTGCCGGCTCTTGGTCTTGATGAAAAAGATAAGACGATTTTATTCGGCCGCCTTGGCTGTCTTGCCCATGGCTTCCGCACCGTAATGAATGGCTTTGACGATATTATGGTAGCCCGTGCAGCGGCAGATATTGCCTTCGAGCTCTTCGCGGATGGTCTGATCGTCGAGATCATGGCCCTTGCGCCGGACCATATCGACCGCCGACATGATCATGCCGGGCGTGCAGAAACCGCATTGCAAACCATGATATTCACGGAAAGCGGCCTGCATCGGATGCAGTTCAGTGCCCTGGGCAAGGCCTTCGATTGTTGTGACATGCGCACCCTCGCAGCCCACAGCCAGAAGCGTGCAGCTCTTCATCGCCTTGCCATCGACATGCACCGTGCAGCAGCCGCATTGTGTGGTGTCGCAGCCGACATGCGTTCCGGTGAGGCGCAAATGTTCGCGCAGAAATTCAACGAGCAATGTGCGCGGATCGATGTCCCGGCTGACAGACTTTCCGTTCACAATCATGGACACAATGGCCATGTTCTGCTCCCTCCATCGGGCCGGTCTCAAAGCCGGCATCGCAGCGCCCGCAAGAGCGGGCGCCTTCCCTTCTTCTTGATTTGATATGACCGGCTGACGACGGTCAAGACGGGACTCAGCCCGCCTTTACGGCCTCGGCAAAATTGGCGAAAAACTGATCGGCAGTCTTCTTCGCCACGCCGTCAATCAGACGCGCGCCAAGCTGGGCGATCTTGCCGCCGACATTGGCCTCGACATCATAGGAGAGAATACAACCGGTCTCGCCTTCTGCGGGAGGGAGCAACTTGACGGTTGCGCCGCCCTTGGCAAAACCGGCAACGCCGCCTTCGCCCTGGCCCTGAATGCGATAGCCATTGGGCGGATCGAGATCGGTCAGCTCGACCGAACCCTTGAATGTCGCACCGACCGGGCCGACCTTGAGCTTCACGACGGCAGAAAAAGCAGTATCGCCGCTCTTGTCGAGCGATTGGCAGCCGGGGATGCAGGCTTTCAAGACCTCGGGATCGTTGAGCTTGGCCCAAACGGTTTCGCGGTCAGCCGGGAGAGCCACTTCTCCCTTCATCGTCATCGCCATGCAACATCCTCCATCTTACCGGTCGCCCGTGCGCTGAGAGCCCTTCGGCCGCCTCCGGTTGCGCTGGGCGCCCCAGAAGGCTATGCGCTTTTCCGCGCCGGTTTCACCTTAAGGTGTTAAAGCGCGAGCGCGAGAGGGGCAAGGGCATGGGCCAATTGAAGACCGCCACGGGCAATTTTCGCATCGAAATCGAGGGTCCGGAGGGCGCGCCAGCCCTGATGCTGTCCAATTCTCTGGGCACAGACCTGCATATGTGGGATCCGCAAATCCCGGCGCTGGCCCGCAAATTCCGCGTCATCCGCTACGATTCGCGCGGCCATGGCAGCTCGATCGCTGAACCGGGCCCCTATTCCATCGCCATGCTCGGGCAAGATGCCCTGGCCATTATGGATGCGCTGAACCTGCCCAAAACCCATTGGCTTGGCCTGTCGCTCGGCGGCATGGTCGGGCAATGGCTGCTGGCGCATGCGCCTGAGCGCATCGGTCGCGCTATCCTGGCCAATACATCCTCCTTCATGCCCGATGCGCGGCCTTGGAATACACGTATCCTGCATGTCCAGAAAAACGGGATGGCATCCGTCACCGGCGCCGTGATCGAGCGCTGGTTCACGCCCGAATTCCAGAGCCGCAATCCGGCCGCTGTGGAGCGGATCGCCGACATGCTCCGCCTCACGCCAGCCCAAGGCTATATTGCTGCTTGCGCCGCCGTGCGCGACATGGACCAGCGCGAGACCATCCGCCGGGCCAATCATCCCACGCTCATCATTGCCGGCACGCGCGATCCTGCTACGCCGCCATCGCTGTGCAAGAATATTGTTGAGGCCATTCCCGACGCGCAATATGTCGAATTCGATACGGCGCATCTGTCGAATATCGAGGAGCCGGAAGCTTTCACCAATGCGGCGCTGACGTTCCTCTTGGCAAAATCAGCCAGACCCGCAGCCAAAAAATCTGCAGCCAAAAAATCTGCGACGAAAAAAGCCGTGGCAAAGAAAAAGCGCGCCGCAAAAAAGCCTGCGGGCAAGCCCGCCGTGAAAAAAGCTGCCGGAAAGGCTGCGAAAAAAACGACCAAGAAGACAGTCAAGAAAACGGCCGCAAAAAAGGGTAAGAAGAAAACCGCGATCAAGGCTGCCGCCAAAAAGATCGTGCGCCGTGCGGCGCCGAAAAAGACAGCCCGCAAGGCCGTGAAGAAAGCGAAAAAGAGGAGCGCCCGCTGATGGACGACAAAACCCGCTTCAATCAGGGCATGCAGGTTCGCCGCGAAGTGCTGGGCGATGCCTGGGTCGAAAAATCCGAAAAGAGCAAGACCGAGTTCAACGCCGACTGGATCGACTTTATCGCCCGCACCGCCTGGGGCGATATCTGGTCGCGCCCCGGCCTCGACCGCCGCACGCGCTCGGTGATCTGCCTGTCTTCAACAATCTCGACGCGCAATTGGGATGAATTCAAACTCCACATCCGCGCCGCTTTCAACAACGGGCTGACGAAAGACGAGATCAAGGAAATCATCCTGCAATGCGCCATCTACGCGGGCGTGCCGCCAGCCAACCATGGCTTCAAACTGGCGCAGGAAGTTTTCAACGATATGGGCGTGTGAGGCCCCGCCTGCAAGCGCGGGCAAGCAATCCGCAACACCAATATGGATTGCTTCGTCGCTTGCGCGTCTCGCAATGACGAAGCTTATCCCAGCGCCTTGCGCAAAAAATCATTCATGCGCGATTGCCAGCCGGGACCGGTTTCCTTGAAAAGCTCGATGACATCGCGATCCAACCGCAAAGACACGAGTTGCTTGGTCGGCTTTTTCTGCGGCCCGCGCTCGCCCTGGCGACGTTTGAGCTTTTCAAACAATTCGGCTGGCAGCACTTCGGATGCGGGACGCGCATGCGCAAAATCTTCGCGCGTCCATTCAGGATTGTCGGAGACGTCCCTCACGTCTGCGTCACTGTAAGAACGCCGAGGGCTTTTTGCCTTACTTGCCATAAAGCCTCCTCTCAGCCCTGTTGGCTGCCCGCAAGCTGATCACTGAGAGTGCTTCCGCTCCAAGTGGCGAAACAATCACCGCAACAACCAACTCATCGAAGAACGTTCCGATCAATCGAATACGCA
>CAZHOK010000015.1:0-27388 GCA_964534115.1 uncultured Beijerinckia sp. | reverse complement strand
GCGTGAACGAAATCGAAGCCCTCTTCGAGCTCAGCGAAATCCAGCCCGTGCTTGTCGAGATTGGCGAGCCGTTTCGGCTCATCCCAAACGATGATCATAATTTGTAGCTACAAAAAAACAAAAGTCAATGTTTAATTGTAGCTACACAACAAGCTGAGGTCCAGTTAAACCATCTCGCCGCGCGCGATCAGGGCTGCTTTGCGGATCGCTTCGATATTGGCCGCATAGGCATTGGGTCCGCCCTTGAAGGCGGCTGAGCCTGCAACCAGAAAATTCGCGCCAGCCTTGGCGCAATCGCCGGCATTGTCGGCCGTCACACCGCCATCGACTTCAATGTCGATGGGACGATCGCCGACCATGTCGCGGATGCGGCGCACTTTTTCGAGCACGGGGCGGATAAAGCTCTGGCCGCCGAAGCCGGGGTTCACCGTCATGGCGAGGATGAGATCGACATCGTCGATCAAATGTTCCACCGCGCTCTCCGACGTGCCGGGATTGATCGCAATGCCCGCCTTTTTGCCGAGCGCGCGGATCGCCTGCAGCGAGCGATGCACATGCGGCCCCGCTTCCGCATGGACCGTAATGTAATCCGAGCCTGCCTTGGCAAAGGCCTCCAGATAGGCGTCAGCGGGGGCAATCATCAGATGCGTGTCGAAAGGCTTGTCCGTGCATTTGCGGATGGCCTTGATCACATCCGGCCCAAAAGTAATGTTGGGCACGAAATGCCCGTCCATGACGTCGAGATGGACGATATCGCCGCCAGCGCCCATCACGTCGCTGACTTCCTGGCCGAGCTTGGAAAAATCGCTGGCGAGCATGGAGGGCAGGATTTTCAGGGGGCGCATGGCATCGGGCTCCGGTTGATGGCGCGGGGTAGCATCCAGGCGACGTGGAGTCCATGCGGGGGCGCACGGCATCGCAATGACGGGCGGAATACCTATCTTGAGGCGGCCATGATCCGCAACTTCGACACCCTCATCCTCGGCGCCGGCATGGTCGGCGTATCTGCCGCCCTGCATATTCAGGCGCGCGGGCGCTCGGTCGCCATTGTCGACCGGCTCGGCAAGGCGGGCGCGGAGACGAGCTTTGGCAATGCCGGGCTGATCGAGCGCTCCTCGATTTTCCCCTATATGTTTCCGCGCGAGCCGGCCGCGCTCTTGCGCTATGCGCTCAATCGCTCGCCCGAGGCCCATTACCATCTCTCCGCTCTGCCCGGCCTTGCCGGCTGGCTTTTGCGCTATTGGATGAATTCCTCGCCGGAAGGCGCCTTGCGCTCAGCCAAGGCCGCGCTGCCGCTGATCGAGCGTTCCTTGAGCGAACATGAAGCGCTGATGCAGGCCGCAGGCTCCATGCATCTCCTGTCCCATTCGGGCTGGATGAAACTCTGTCGCTCGCAAGCCTCTTTCGACAAGGCGATTGCGGAGGCCAATAAACTCATTCCTTACGGGCGCAGCTTCGACATTCTCGACCGCGCGGCATTGCAGGAACGCGAGCCCTCGCTGCAAGGTCCGCTCACAGGCGCGGTCCATTTGCGCGATCCCGGCGTGGTGAAAGATCCGGGCGGGCTGGCGGAAAGCTATGCGCAGCTCTTTCTGTCGCGCGGCGGTGAGATGATATCGGGCGATGCGCGCGGCCTGATGCAGGATGGCAATGGCTGGGGCCTGACGGCGCATGACCAAAAGATCAGCGCAAGCAATGTTGTGGTTGCGCTGGGACCATGGTCGGACATTGTCTACGGCCCGCTGGGCTATAAAATTCCCATGGCCGTGAAGCGCGGCTATCACATGCATTATGCGCTGCAGCCGGGCGCTGCGCTTCATGTGCCGGTGCTCGATGTGGAAGGCGGCTATGTGCTTGCGCCGATGGTGCGCGGCATCAGGCTGACGACAGGGGCCGAATTTGCCCGCCGCGATGCACCGCCCACGCCCGTGCAGATCGAACGCACGGAGCCGATGGCGCGGGAGCTTTTGCCGCTGGGTGAGCGGCTCGATGACAAACCGTGGATGGGCGCGCGGCCCTGCCTGCCCGACATGTTGCCGGTTATCGGCCCTGCCCCGCGCCACAAAGGCCTGTGGTTCGATTTCGGCCACCAGCACCATGGCTTCACTCTGGGGCCGGTGAGCGGACGGCTGATCGCCGATCTCGTGACGGGGGCCGAACCTTTTACCGATCCCGCGCCCTATTCCGTCACGCGACTTTAGGCAGGCTGCATGCCAATGCGCGCATCGCGCTGGCGCAGCCAATGGATCAGCGGCAGAGCAAGCAGAACCATCCAGGCCTTGCCGACAATCTGACCGCCCAGATAATCGAGACTGCCAAAAGCCAGCCACAGGAAGACAAGAGAATCGACCACCAATCCCGCCACGCTCGAGGCAAAGACGGCCGCCACCAGCCCGCGACGCTGCAAGGGCGTGTAGACTGCAAAATCAGCCAGTTCCGAGAACAGGAAAGCCGCAGCTGACGCCAGCACCAGCGCGGGCGGCGCGACAAAGGCCGAGAGCAAAGTCCCGGCGGCAATGGCCAGCAGGGCGAATTTCGCGCCGAGCCGGCGCTGCACAAGATCCCGCAGCACAAGCGCCAGGCCAATCATCAGCACGCCGGAGGGCGCGGTCAGCCCCGGCGCAACGGGAATGAGGCATGGCCCGTTGGGCACACAAAACGTGCCGACATTGCCGATGAGCCAATTGGCGGTCGGGATACAGGCGCCAAAGGCGACAAGACAGGCGATGCCTTCAACGAGGCGCTGGCGTTCGATGGTCATGAGTTGGTGTCTTTCTGAAAGGTCGCGCGGCTAATTGCCGGGAATGTCCCCGCGTTGCAAGTTTTTTGGAGCAGAGACAGCTCTATTTGCCCTCAGCCGACTGCATACGGGCCAATTCCTCCCGACAGACGGTCTCCAAGGGGGCCGGATCTTCAGTAGCGAGTTTCCAGAGCACGTCGGCAGCCACCCGTTCATAAGCATGCCTGAGGACATTTCCGATACCCGCGACCTTACGCCAGGGGATTGAAGGGTTGCGGCTTTTCAGGTCGTCGGGGAGATGACGGCTCGCCTCGGATACGATTTCAACCCCGCGCTCGACCAGCCAGCGCTTCTCCCAATCCTTCTCAAAAGCATCGAGCCCGACACCCGCAAGAACGGACTTCACGCGCGCCATCGCCTCGATCATGTCCATCAAGCGAGGAATGGCGCTGCGGGCGCTCATCAGAACACCTGCACCGCGCTCGCTTCGATCCGTGGCTTCAAGGCCGGATGCAGGCTTCGTCGCGTCATCACATCCGCCTCGCAGCCGAGGATTTCCGCGGTGCGCGCCTTCACGTCCATGAGCTCATAGAGTCCGATCCGGCCCCGCTCATGATCGAAAAACAAGTCCACATCGGAATGGCCCAAGGCCTCATCCCGCGCAGTCGAACCGAACAGATACAGGTGCTCGACGCCGAGTTGCCGAAGTTCGGCCTCGTGCTGGCGCAGGCGGATGAGGACTTCCTCGCGTGTCATGAGAAGCAGAATAGCAATTCAGGCGGGGTCCGTCACGGCCTCAGGACTCGCCCCCTCGCGCCTGCCGTGCTAGGGCGACCCCACAAATCCCGACGGAGCCAAGCCCATGATCCCCCGCTATTCCCGCCCCGAAATGGTCGCCATCTGGGAACCCCAGACGCGGTTCAGGATCTGGTTCGAGATTGAGGCCCATGCCTGCGACGCTCTCGCCGAGATCGGCACCATCCCGAAGGAAAGCGCCAAGGCGATCTGGGATGGCGCCGGCCATGTCACATTTGACGTTGCGCGCATCGACGAGATCGAGCGCGTCACCAAACATGATGTGATCGCCTTCCTCACGCATCTCGCCGAATTCATCGGCCCCGAGTCGCGCTTTGTCCATCAGGGCATGACCTCGTCCGACGTGCTCGACACGTGCCTGGCCGTGCAGCTCGCACGCGCCTCCGATATTTTGCTCGCCGACATTGACGCATTGCTCGCCGCCATCAAGCGCCGTGCCTTTGAGCACAAGATGACGCCTGTCATCGGTCGCTCGCATGGCATTCATGCCGAGCCCGTCACATTCGGATTGAAACTGGCGCAGGCTTACGCGGAATTTTCGCGCTGCCGCGAACGCCTCGTCCATGCGCGCGCGGAAATCGCGACCTGCGCCATTTCGGGTGCGGTCGGCACATTCGCCAATATTGATCCGCGTGTCGAAGAACATGTCGCGAAAAAAATGGGCCTGAAGGTCGAACCGGTCTCGACACAGGTTATTCCGCGCGACCGTCATGCCATGTATTTTGCCACACTTGGCGTGATCGCCTCCTCAATCGAGCGACTGGCCACCGAAGTGCGCCACATGCAGCGCACAGAAGTGCTGGAAGCGGAGGAGTTTTTCTCGGAAGGCCAGAAGGGCTCTTCCGCCATGCCGCACAAGCGCAATCCTGTGCTCACCGAAAATCTCACCGGCCTCGCCCGCCTCGTGCGCGGCATGGCGATCCCCGCCATGGAAAATGTCGCGCTCTGGCATGAACGCGACATTTCGCATTCCTCAGTGGAGCGCATGATCGGGCCCGATGCGACAGTGACGCTCGATTTCGCGCTGGCGCGTCTCACCGGCGTGATCGACAAGCTGATCGTCTATCCGGAAAATATGCAGAAAAATATGGATCGGCTGGGTGGCCTCATCCATTCGCAGCGCGTGCTGCTGGCACTGACCCAGAAAGGCGTGTCGCGCGAGGATTCTTATAAATTCGTGCAGCGCAACGCCATGCCGGTCTGGCGCGGCGAAGGCGATTTCCTGACGCTTTTGAAGAAAGACCCAGACGTCTCGAAAGCTCTGTCAGACAAGGAGCTCGAGGAACTCTTCGACCTCGGCTATCATCTGAAACACGTCGACACGATTTTCGCCCGCGTCTTTGGCTGAGACTTGCGCATCCGCGGTGGGGCGCAAGTCTCACCGCAAGTCTCACCGCAAGCCTCACCGCATTTCAATTGACGCCGAGCTTTTTCTGCAGGCTCGATGACGACGTTGTATATTGAAAGAGCAATTTCTTGTCGGGATAGACGTAGCGATGCGCCTTTTGCGCCGCCAATGCGCCTTCATGGAATCCTGAGAGAATGAGTTTCAATTTGCCGGGATAGGTATTGATATCGCCAATGGCGAAAATACCAGGCACATTGGTCTCGAATTTTTCCGTATCGACGGGAATGAGATTCTCGTTGAGGTTGAGCCCCCAATCGGCAATCGGACCCAGTTTCATCGTCAGCCCGAAGAAGGGCAGCATGGCATTGCAGGGCAGATCGAATGTTGCATTATCTGCGCCGCGAATGACGGCGGCTGAGAGCATGCCATTCTCGCCTTTGAGCGCGCTGACCTGGCCCAGAACGAAATCCATCTTCTTCTCGGCAACGAGTTCGCGCATGGCATTGACGGAATGGGGCGCGGCCCGGAAATCGTCACGCCGATGCATGAGAATGACCCGCTCCGCAACCGGCTGCAGATTGAGCGCCCAGTCGAGCGCGGAATCGCCACCGCCCACAATCAGCACACGCCGGCCGCGAAATGTTTCCATCTTGCGAACGGCATAGAAAACCGATGTGCCTTCATATTGTTCAATACCGGCAAGCGGCGGCTTTTTCGGCTGAAACGATCCACCGCCCGCTGCAATGATCACGATCTTTGCTTCGAAGACGAGATCGCTGTCTGTCGTCACCCGAAAGAGCGGGGCCTCGGGCGTGCCCACAGGCTCAAGCGCCGTCACCATTTCGTTGAAGTGAAATGTCGGACTGAATGGCTCAATCTGTTTGATCAGATTGTCGACAAGGCCCTGCCCTGTGACGACGGGAAAGCCCGGAATGTCATAGATCGGTTTTTCGGGATAAAGCTCGGCGCATTGACCGCCTGCCATCGGCAGAATGTCGAGAACATGGGCCTTGATGTCGAGAAGGCCCAGTTCAAAGACGGCAAAAAGGCCGACCGGACCCGCACCCACAATCAGCGCATCGGTCTTGATGATCTCGCTCATGCAACATCCCCTTGCGCTCTGCGGCGCCTCTTTTTGGCGCAGCACCCCAATTGCTGCGCAAGATCCTTAACCCTGCCGCTCCGGCGTGTGAACGATGAGGCCGTCAATCTCGGCCCTGACGCGGATCTGGCAGGACAGGCGCGAGTTTGGCCGTACATCGAAGGCGAAATCGAGCATGTCCTCTTCCATCGATTGCGCCTTGGGCAGTTTTCCCATCCAGGCGTCATCGACGTAAACATGGCAGGTGGCGCAGGCGCAGGCGCCGCCGCATTCCGCCTCAATGCCCGGAATGGACGATTTCAGCGCCGTCTCCATGACGGTCGAGCCTTCCTCGCCCTCGACTTCGCGCGACTGGCCGGCTGAATCGATGAAAATGATCTTGACCATGAAATCGTCCCGAAAGCTTGCCAACTTTGGCGTCGGCGCTTGGTTAAAGCATCGAGGGCGATTTGGCGAGTTCGACTAGCGCCCGAGAAGGTCGGCAATGGCCGCCCGGACAGCGGCAATTTCCCGCAGCAGCTCTTCCATGGCCTTGGCACGCCCATCCGGTGCGCCAGACCCGATATAGGCCTCGCAGGCCTTCGCCAAAGCCATGGCCCCGACGCGGCGGGCGGAGGTGAGCAACATGCGGGCCAAATCCGAGGCAAGCGCCGGATCGCGGTCGGAAATCAGCCCAAAACGGGCTGCCAATTGCCCCGCCTGAGCCCCAAAAAGCGACAAAAGCTCGATCTCTCGCCCTTTATCCCCAGAAGATTGACGCGCCAGGCAAACCAGATCGAGAATTGGACGGGGCTCGACGTCCCCCCCTGCCGGACTGGCCGAGACATCGGCTAGGTCAGCGATAGACCTCGGTTGGATCTGTGCCATTCAAAATGTTTCCTGATCAAAAAAAGGGGCAGCAAAAGGGCCGCCGAGCCCAAGCCGGGCAGCGGCGACCATCTTTCGGCCATGATGGTGGCGCCACAAGGTGAAGTGTCCGTTAACGACGTTTTCGAATTGGCCGCGGCCAAGGTTTCAACTGCCGTCGGATTTCGATACATTGACGATTGGTTAACGCGGCGAGGTGCGCCCGAGGCCCTGTTGTGGGGAGCTCCTGCGCTGGCGTAACCGCCGGGAAATCCGGCGTTGCGGTGAGTTCAAGAGGCATATGATGGCCATACAACCCAAGGCTCAGGATCCGACTGCGGCGGCGCTGTCTGCGATCGAGGAAGCTCTCAACCTGGCACAGGTTGCCGAAGCGGCCCCTACCGAGCCCAAGCCCGAAGCCTCAAAGCAGAAACCCGCGACAAAGGCCGAGACGCGGCCTGAGCCGAAATTCGAAATGCCGCCGGAACCGGCCCGCAAGGCCGAACAATCCCAGCCGCGCAGCAACGAGGCGGACGAAAAGACCCGCTCCTATCGCCGCATCACGGAAGAGCCCAAGGTCGAAGCCAAGGCGCCGCCGGCGCCGACCGCCCTTGCTCCCGCGCCTGCCGCCAATGACGACCGCCGCTCGGTCGGACAGATTCTTCAGGCCTTCCAGGTCCGCTCCAGCCCTGCGCCTTTGGCGCTGGCTGGCTTTGGCTCGGCCCTCTGGGTCGGCCTTGTCGGCTTTTACGCCACCACGCTCGGGCCGATTGCCCTGCAGCAGGGGATCGTTCTGGGTCTGGCCGGTCTCGGCCCGGTCGTTTTCTTTTTCGTCTCGGCCATGATCATGCGCCGCGCGCAGGAAATGCGCCTGACCGCGCAGGCCCTGACCGAAGTCGCCATGCGCCTCGCCGAGCCTGAAACGGTGGCGACAGAACAAGTTGTCACGCTCTCGCAGGCGATCCGCCGCGAAGTCGCCTCCATGGGCGACGGCATTGAACGCGCCCTTGCCCGCGCCAGCGAACTGGAAACCGTGGTCCGCGCCGAAGTTTCGACGCTCGAGCGCTCCTATACGGAAAACGAGCGCCGCATCCGCGCGCTGATTGACGAACTCTCCTCCGAACGCGAAGCCATCGTTGTCAACGCCGACCGCGTGCGCCAGGCCATTTCCGGTGCGCATGAAGCTTTGTCGCGCGATCTTGAAACCGCGAGCTTCCAGATTGCCGAGCGCGTCGGCGAAGCCGGCTCCCGCGTCAGCGAATTGCTCGGCTCGAAGGGCGAACAGATCAGCCAGACGCTGGGACGCACGGGCGACGAGCTGATCCACCGTATTTCGGTCAATGGCTCCGAGATTGTAAATCGTCTGGCTGAGACCGGCGATGGCGTGACGGCCAAACTGACCAATGCCACCGACGAGATCTCGACGCATATCGGTGCGCGCATTGCTGAAATCGACGATCGTCTCAAGACGACCGGCGATGCCTTGGTGGCCGATCTCACCGGCCGCGGCAATGATGTCGCTGCGCGCATCGAGGAAACCGGTGCGCATATCGCCGATACAATCTCCTCGCGCGGCAATGATCTGGCCGATCGCCTTGCAGAAACAGGCGAGCGGATCGAGAACACGATTACCGTGCATGGCGGCGAACTCGAAACGCGCATCAGCACGACGGGCGAACAGATCACCACGCTCATTTCCGAGCGCGCCAATGCCGTTTATGACCTGTTCCACACATCGGGTCACGAACTCGCCTCGCAACTTGAAAATCACCATCTGCAGCTCTCAGAACATCTCGAGCGCGAAGTGGTGGAACTGACCGGCCGCTTCGCCGCTTCGGCAGAAGATGCCATTACGGCCATTGGCGTGCACGCCGACCGGGTCACCGAACATATTGCCGACCGTCTGCAGGCTTTCGAAGGAACCGTCCTCACCCAGGGCGCGCGTGTCACCGAGGCTCTGTCCGAACGCGTCGCCAATTTCGAATCGAGCGTGGTTGCCAATGGCGATCGCATCAGCGGCGAAATGGCCGAACGCCTTGTCGCCTTCGAAAACACGGTCGTCAGCCAGGGCGAGATCCTCGCCGGCCAGATTGCCGAACATGCAGAACGTTTCACCATCGATGTCGCCGCGCGGCTTGAGACGGTGGAAAATGCCATTGCCATCCACGGCGGCGATCTCGCCGACCGCATTGGCCAGCATGCCGAACGCTTCACGCAGGAGGTCGGCACGCAGCTCTCGAGCGTCGAGAATATCTTCACGCTCCACGGCGAAGCCCTCGCCGTGCGTCTCGAAACGCAGGCCACTGCAACTGCCGAATTGCTCGAAGAGCGCGTGCGCGAATTCGACGAACGCGCTACCAGCAAGGCGCAGAATATCGCCGGCTCGCTCGATGCGCTCATCACCAAGATCGACACCGGCCTCGATACGCGCGCCAAGTCGCTCAACGAGACCCTCGCCCAACGCGCACTCGAAGTGGCGCAAGTGCTCGGCGAAGGCGGACGTCAGGTCACACGCGCCCTCGACGCCAAGGCATCGGAAATCGATGCCATCCTGCTCGAGCGTTCGACCGCCTTGTCGGAAACGCTTGGCGCCAAAGCCTCCGAGATCAACGAGACGCTCGGCGGCCGCGCCAGCGAAATCGCCTCCACCCTTGACGAGCGCATCAGCAATTTCGAGGACCGCGTTGTTGGCCGCCTGAATGTCGTCTCGGAAGAGATCGATCTGCGGGGCCGTCAGGTCGCCGAAAATCTCGGCGCCAAGGCAACCGAAATCTCCGTCACTCTGGCCGCACGTCTGGGCGAAATCAGCACGACGCTCGACCAGCGCGGTTCAGAACTTGCCGGTTCGCTCGACAGCCGCATGACGCAGCTCACCGACCGCCTCCAGTCTGGCGGCAAGGCGCTCGACCAGATCATCGGCGAGCGTTCCGTCGAATTGCAAAATCTCATCGATACGCAGGGCCCGATGCTTGTGGAGGCGATTTCCGCCCGCGGCAGCGAGATCGCCACCGAAATCGCCAATGTCGGCGAGATCGTCACCAATGCGATCGACAACCGCGCTTCGGCCATTGTCCGCAATATCGGTCACAAGGAGACCGAGCTGACGGATGCGATCGACCGGTCCTCCGACAATCTGCGCACCACGCTGGATGCAGCAGCGCGCTCGTCGGTCCAGAACCTCGTGTCGACGAAACAGGTCGTGCAGGGCGAGATTGTCGCCGTGCTCGAACAATTGCGCGAAACAAGCGGCCTGCTCAAGCAGATCATCGAACATGCCGGCGGCAATCTCGGCGAGGCCGAGGCGACCTTGGCCACGCGCGTGCAGGATTTCAGCCAGGCGATCGACCAGATCAATCTGCAGGTCCATGCGCTCACCGAGACTGCCGTTACGACGCTGGAAAGCGCCGATGCGGTGGCCGGACGCCTCGAACATTCGAACCAATATCTGTCCGGCGTTGCCGCCCAGGTGGCCCATACGCAGGAAGATCTGGATCGCACCCTCAGCGAGCGCCGCAATGCGCTCGAAGAGACCATTCTGGGCATGGGCCAGCGCACGGAAGAATTCGATCAGCTGATGCGCACTTTCTCGGTCGCCATCGACGATGCCTTCCGCCGTGCCGAGGCGCGTGCCCGCGACATTGGCGGCTTCATCACCGATGCCACCAAATCGGCAGCCGGTCTCATCGAAGAACAATATGACGAGGTCCGCCGCTCGACATCGCGCGAGCAGGAACTCACCATTTCCGGCCTGCGCTCCGCCTTCGGCGAGGCCAATGCCGAAATGGTCAAGATTTTCGCTGCTGCGCTCGATCGCTTCCGCTCGGCCGCAGCCGAAATCCAGGGTCTCACCACTTCTGTCGGGCGCGAACTCGAAACAACCCGCGAAGAATTGCGTCGCGGTACGATCGAACTGCCACGCGAAACGGCCGAACAGGCTGCCGCCATGCGCCGTGTCGTCGCCGAACAGATCAAGGCGCTCAACGAATTGACGGATATTATCGCCCGCTCGGGTCGCGCTTATGACGTCGCTGAGCCGGTTCCCGCCCCCGCCAAACGTCGTGTCGAAACCACACGTATTGCGGAAGCGCCGCGCGCCGTCGAACCGGCGCCTGCGCCCCGCACGCCCGAGACGGTTCGTCTGAACGAGCCCTATCGTGCCGAGACCATGCGTGTCGAAGATGCGCCCCCTCTGCGCCGTCCCATGGCCCCGGTGCGCAAGAATGCGCAACCGGTCGCCGACAAGGGCGCAGGCTGGCTCTCCGATCTGCTGGCACGCGCCTCACGCGACGAAGGCGAGACAACGACCGTAAGCCGCGCCACGGCAGGTTCATCGCTGGAGGCGATCACGCTCGACATTGCCCGCCTCGTCGATCACGAGGCTGCCGTCGATCTTTGGGATCGCTACAATCGCGGCGAGAGCAATGTCTTCACCCGCCGCCTCTATACAGCCCAGGGTCAGCAGACTTTCGAAGACATCCGCCGCCGTTACCGCAACGAAGCCGATTTCCGCGAGTCGATTGATCGCTATACGGGCGAATTCGAGCGGCTTCTGTCGGAAGTCAGCCGCGACGATCGCGACGGCATTCTGACCCGCACCTATCTCACCTCGGAGACGGGCAAGGTCTATACATTGCTCGCTCATGCCGCCGGCCATTTCGATTGATCGGTCGCATCCAGGAGATTGAAAAAGGCGCGGCCATGGCCGCGCCTTTTTTGTGTCATGCGACTTGAGGAGAGATGTTTAGAGGCGCGATGAAGCCCAGGCGACGATTTGCCGGAGCACTTCGCTGGAGGCGTCATTGAGCGCCGCACTGGCAGCCACGCCCTCCCCTGCAGATCCCGGTGCAGAAGCAGAGAAGATCTGCGCCGCAACGACCCGTCCGGATATGTCGAGAATTTTGACCGAGACTTCGACACGCGCCGCTGCTTCTGCCGTCTGGACCTCAAAACGGCGGATTTCCCAAACCAGACTGCGATCGGCGGCTATACCATCGCCCGGCCGACTGATGCTGCGCGAGAGCTGAGCATTTTCAAATGTCTGAATGAGACGATTTTGCAAAAGCCGCGGCAGGCGATCGGCCCATTGCGCGCCCTTCACAACAGCAATCGACGTTTCCCCGACCCGCACCATGATCCGGTCGCCATCGAGCGGAGCCGCGGCAATGGGCTCCTGAACAAGCAGAATGGCGCGCATGTGGCGCGCCTTGGCCTGCCCCACGGGGGCTGAAAGATCGAATGTCGCGAGCGGTGGGGCTGCGCAAGCCGACAGAAGGATCAGCGACAGCGCCACGCTGCCTCCCCGCACCATTTGCACGCCGCGCCGGCACATCATCGACGAACCTGGGCGCTCAAGGCTCAAAGCAATCTCCGGACGCTGCTGATTCTCCATCTTCCGCCACAAAACAGCAGCGCGAGGCCGGAGGCAAGCTCACGCTGGGCCAGCGATGGACGAGAAGCGATCATGCCGCCATTTTTAAGCCCGGCGCGCCCTTTGCGCCACGCTCAGCGACCGGAATATTCGGGAACGGCGGGCTGCGCACCGAAAAGCATTTGCTGAGGATTTTTCCCCAGCGAGCGAACTGCACGATTGATCTCATCGAGCGTACGGCGCGCATCGACCGCAAGGGCCTCGTATTGCTTCAGTCCCGGCCCGGTAAAGCGGTTGATGCCGGCCGTCATTTCCTTCGTGCGCGCATCGAGATTTTCGGCCATTTTGCGGATTGCCTTGGCGGCCTCGCCCAATTCGCTGAACATGCCGGACGAGCCAGGCCCGCCGAGAAATCCTTCGACCGATTTCATCACGCCTTCGATTTTATCCGCCGAAGCATTGAGCTTGGCTGTCAGCTCAGCCGTATTTCTCATGATCGCATCGGTATTGCCGGCATTGCGATCGAGAATGGAGGCAAAACGGTCGATGGAATCGACTGCATTGGCGACTTTCTTCGGATCGATGGCACGCGCAATCTGATCGGCGCTCGAAAGGACATTGTCGAGTTTGGCCGTCTGCTGCCCCAGATCGCGCGCAACTTTGGCAGCATCGGTCAAAAGCATATCGATATTCTGGCGATTGCGTCCAAGCGAAGCGGTGAATTCCTCGGCATTATCGACAAGGCTGCGGACTTTGGCGGGATCGACCGCCATCACAAGACGATCGACATTGCCCGCCAGACCTTCAAGCCGCGTGGCGAGCGGGCGGATGGTGCGGCCAAGATCGGCCATGCCGGACATGAAATCCTTCACACCATCGGCATTGCTGGCGAGCGCATCGGAAAAAATCTGCGCGTTTTTCACGGTTTGCGATATGGCGCCGGCATTGTCGCTCACAAGCACATCGGCCTTGTTCACCAGACCGTCGATCTTGCGCCCGAGATCCTGCAGGGTCTCAACAATATTCTGGAAATCGGAGCGCTCGGCACGAATTTCAGCAATCTGATCGTCATTTCCCCGCAGGCGCGGTGCATCGGCGGAGCCGCCGACCAGCGCCACAGAGGCGACCCCGGTCAAGCCTTGATATTCAAGACGCGCGCGTGTGTCGGTTTTGACGGGTGTGCGCTTGTCGACTTCGATCATGGCGAAAACTTCGCTGGGATCGGGCGCAAGATCGAGATTGGTCACTTCGCCGACCTTGAGGCCGTTGAACAGAACCTGCGAGCCACGCTGAAGGCCGGACACGGAATTCGAAAAGACGATGCGGTAGGAATCGCGCCCGGCCTGTTTGGTGCCGCCGCCCGAAAACCAGAAGATAAAGAGAAACGCTCCGGCGATCACCGCAAGGGTGAAGGCACCGATCATTGCGTAATTGGCTCTTGTCTCCATGGCGTGCCGGTTTCCCGAGTTTGTCTCAACAATGGCTGGGGCACGAATCGCGCCTCAGGCCCCTTTGCGAATAAAATCAACAGTCGCAGCCTTTGATGGCCCTTTCAAGAGTGCCCGTCCGCCCGCTGTGCCGCCTCGCGCCGCCGCCCACGCTCACCATGGAAATAGGAGCGAACCCACGGGTGGGGCGAGCGCAAAATATCCTCCATCGTGCCTTCTGCCACGACCTTGCGATCGGCGAGAGCTGCAACCCGGTCACAGACCGAATAAAGCGAATCCAGATCATGTGTCACCATGAAGACGGTCAGCCCCAGGGTCTTTTGCAGAGTGGCAATAAGCTGGTCGAACTCGGCCGCACCGATCGGATCGAGCCCCGATGTCGGCTCGTCGAGAAATACAATTTCGGGATCGAGCGCGAGCGCGCGCGCCAAAGCCGCACGCTTGATCATGCCGCCTGACAATTGCGAGGGGTATTTTTCCGCCGCATCGGGGGGAAGCCCGACCATGCGGATTTTCAGCATGGCAAGCTCATCCATCAAGGATTGCGACAGATTGAGATATTCGCGCATCGGCACCTGAATGTTTTGCAAAACATTCAGACCCGAGAACAAAGCGCCATGCTGGAAGAGCACGCCCCAGCGCCGTTCCATGGCGCGATATTGCTCGCGCGAAAGTGCCGACAAATCCTCGCCAAAAACTTCAATCCGGCCCGCGCGCGGGCGCACGAGCCCCAAAATGGCGCGCGTCAAAACCGATTTGCCGGTTCCCGATCCACCGACGAAACCCATGACCTCACCACGCGGCAGATCAAGATCGAGATTGTCGAGAATGACTTTCTCGCCAAAGGCGACGCACAAGCCGCGCACCCGGATGGCCGGCGCCTCATTGTGAGGAGTCCCTGTCATCGCCGGCTCTCGAAATGGCGTGAGGAAAAGATCATGCAGCCCTCAATACCGGATCGCAGCGAAGAACATGGCGAAGACGCCATCCACGACAATCACCATGAAGATGGATTTGACGACAGATGACGTCACCTGACGGCCCAGAGATTCCGCCGAACCTTGCGTCGCCAGCCCTTCCATGGCTGCGATCATGCCGATGACCAATGCCATGAATGGCGCCTTGATCATGCCAACAAGAAATGTGTTCATGCCGATGACATCCTGCAATCGCGCAAAGAAGACATCGGGGCTGATGCCACCATAGCTCCAGGCCACGAGCAGACCACCGAAAATGGCCGACATATCGGCCATGAAAGTGAGCAGCGGCAGGCTGATCAACAGCGCAATGATACGCGGCACGACGAGAACATCGATCGGATCGAGACCCATCACGCGCAAGGCATCGATTTCCTCGCGCATTTTCATCGAACCGAGTTCAGCCGTAATGGCCGAGCCGGAGCGCCCCGCCACCATGATCGAGGTAAGCAACACAGCCAATTCGCGCAAAGTCAGAATGCCGATGAGATCGACCGCAAAGGTCGCCGCGCCGAATTTCTGCAATTGAAAGATCGCCTGCTGGGCGACAATGCAGCCGACCAGAAAATTGATCAGCACAATGATCGGCAAGCCGCGAAAGGCGAAAGTCTCGATATGAGCGACGACAGATGTGCCGCGAAAGCGCGCCGGATGGGTCACGGCGCGCACAATCGAACTGATGACCTCACCAAGAAAGACGATACCGCTCAATGCGCTGCGCCCGGCACCGGCGATGGTCTCTCCAATATCGGCGAGAATGTCGATCAAGAGATTCTGCCGCCGCGCAACAGCTTTTTCGGCGGGACGGAATCGCGCCTCTTCGAGCAGAAGCGCAAATTCAGGGCGGGCCGCACCATAGCGTGCATCGATGCCACTGCGGTTCAGAGCGTCGCGGCTCCGGTCGATGAGCCAGGCGCCTGCCGTGTCGATGCGCTCGATGCTGTTGAGATCGAGAATGACGGCACGCGCGCCCTGCCCCTCGGCCAGCAATGCCTGCGCGGCTGATTCCAGCGCGGCGGAGGCCTCCACCGTCCACGCACCCGTCAAGGTGAGCTGCAGCGCTTCTGCCTGCCTTTCGCTCGTGAAAGCGGGTGCGGTTTGCATTCGCTTGGGGGCTCCCTCTGTCGGATGGCCCTGCATATCAGGATTCGCTGGCGCGGGCGCGGGTCAGCCAGAGCCAGCGCGACAATGTGAGGCGCATCGGCTCGGCATCCTCATCAAGCCAATGGGCGGATGTCAGCCGGCCGCTGTCCTTGTCGAAATCCAGCGATTGCGGGCCCGCATCCTCGCGAGCCGGGCGCCCGTCGAGAAAATAATGCGCCTGCGTCACGCGCCCGCTGTCAGGGTCATAGAGGAGCGCTGCCGGGCCATGGCCGCGGTGCAGGCGGCCATGCGCGTACCAGAGCTCGAAGGCCACTGCGCCATCGCGCGTGCGGCGCATCACGATGGCAGGACCATCCTCGCGATGGGGCACATCATCCAGCAGCCAGTTTTCGGTATAGACCGGGCCTTCCTCTTCGATCCTGTATTCCAGCATCGGCTGAGGCACGCGGCGCTCTCCCTATTCCATCACGGCCGCTTTGAGAATGCAGACCATTGTGGCATGGGCAGGTTTCTTGCCCGTATTGCGAATGACATGGGGACGATCGCAGCGATAGCGCAACGTGTCGCCGGCTTTGGCCGTCTCGATCACGCCGGAAATCTCGACCTCAAGCTCACCAGAAATGACCGAGAGACATTCAACCGACCCGCGCTGATGGGGATCGGATTCGAGCACACCGCCGGGCTCGGCATGGAAATCATACCATTGCAGCCATTCGACGGTTTTGATCCAGCCGATAATGCCAAGCTTGCACTTGCCATCGTCGGACACGAGCATGGGCGTCTCGCCCTTGGTCGATTTCTCGATGAAGGGCTCATCATCGGCCGCCTGCAAAACACGCTCAATGGAAACATCGAGCGCCTGGGCCAGACGCCAGATCGTCGCCAGCGTCGGATTGGTCTCATTGCGCTCGATCTGGCTGATGATCGATTTGGCGACGCCGGATTGTTCGGAGAGTTCGGACAGAGAGAGATTATAGGCCTTGCGCAGGCGCTGGACCGTCTTGCCGAGCTGGCCGGACAGGGCCACTGCCCCCGCCTCCAATGCCTTGGCCTTGTCGCGCCCCTCGATACCCATCCGCAAAAGCTCCCTTGAACCGTTCCGGATAATAGCCGTTTTCGTTTGGAATAACGAACGAAAATTTCAGCGGCGGGCAGTTTTCCGCTCCGCCTGAACGGCCAGCAACCCACCGAAGACGATAATTCCGGCCCCTGTCATTGCCATGGCGCTGGGCAGGTCGCCAAAAATGAGCAATCCCAGAACCAGCGCCCAGAGCATGGTGGTGTAATCGAAACAGGCGATGATCGAGGCATCGGCGAGGCGGTAGGACTGGGTCATGAAAATCTGCCCGAGCCCGCCCAAGAGGCCGATTGCAATCAAGGGCCACCAATCGGAGGCCTGCGGCCAGACCCATGCCTGCCCGATGACAATCTCGCCCAGGGGCCATGCCGCCGGCCAGATTTCAGCGGCAAGAATGACGGCAAAACTCGCCAGGGTCGTTGTCGTCTGGAAGTAAAAAACAATCGCGCCCGTGTCCTCGCTGCGCGTCAGCCGGCGCGTCTGGATCATGGCGACAGCGACCAGACAGGCGCCGCAGACGGCGCAAATCGCACCTATGGCGCGACGCGAATCGACACTGAAGCCGATATTGTCCCACAGAATGACAATGACGCCGGCAAAACCAATGATCACCGCCGACCAGCGCGCCCGCGTGACTTTTTCATCCAGCAGCAAAGCGGCCAGAACGACCACGAGCAGCGGGCCGGCGTAACCGAGCGCCGTGACATCGGCAAGCGGGAGAAATCCATAGCTTGCAAACATCAAGAACATGCTGCCGACGCCCGCAAAGGAGCGCACGAGATGTCCTGAAAGCCATTTTGTGTAGAGGGCACGCGGGAAATCGCCACGCCACAAGAGCCAGGCAACGAGCACGAAAAGCGCGAAAAACGAGCGGAAGAAGACAAGCTGAGCCACCGGATATTGGCTGTACATTTTCACGAGCGCCAGCATGCCTGCAAAAAGCAGGGTCGAGGCGATCTTCATGGCGATTCCGGCGAGCATCGCCGCGCACAATGGAGAGGCCGGCGGTGCGTGTCAAAGCGCGATCATGCTGAAAAGAAAATCAATTCTTCTTCGCTGGCCTGGGAGGACCCTCGCGGGACGGCAGGCTCTTGATATATTCGGCCATGGCGTCGCGATCTGCTTTCGGCAAAGCGCCGGTGTTTTTCACCACATCGGCCATGGTTGAGCCGACGGAATCGTAATCGGGCGTGAAACCGGTTGCGAGCAATTCGGCAATATCGCCGCGCGTCCATGAGCCTATGCCCTTGGGCGTTATATTGGGCACAAAGCCGCGCCCTTCGGGATCGGGCCCGCCTGCGTGACGCTGCGATGGGATGATCCCGCCCAAAACATCGCGCGGCGAATGGCATTCGGCACAATGGCCCAGCGATTCGACGAGATAGCGCCCGCGATTCCAGCTGGCGCTTTTCGAGGAATCCTCCTGCATCGGCGTCCGGTCGAGATAGAGCGCCTTCCACAAGCCGAGGCCGCGACGAATATTGAACGGAAAGCCCAGATCATGCGCGCGCGCTTTGCCCTCGACGGCCGGCAATGTGCGCAGATAGGCCATCAGATCAGCCATGTCTGCAAGACTGGCCCCTGCATAGGATGTGTAGGGGAATGCGGGATAATAATGATCGCCGGCAGGCGAAATACCGGCCAGCATGGCATTGGCGAGATCGGCCAGATTCCATGCGCCGATCCCGTCGCTGCGATGGGTGGAAATATTGGGCACGACGAAAACGCCGAATGGCGTTTTCATCTCATGCCCGCCGCCCAGCACTTTCCGGTCCTTCTGGCCCGGCGTCATGTGACAGGAGGCGCAGCCGCCTGCATTGAAAACAATCTCGCCGCGCGCCGCATCGCCAGTTTTCTCAAGCGATGCTGCAACATCCATCCCCACAATGCCCACAGGCCTTGTCAGCCACCAGAACAGGCCAAGGCCCGCGATGCCGAGAAGAAGGAGAAGGGCGAAGAGACGCTTCATGCCAAGTGGCGCATTTATTTCTTCGCGCGATAATCTTCATGGCATGCGCCGCAGGCGCGCAAGACGCCGGGCAGTGTCGCCTTGAGACTTGCTTCATCCTTGATGGAGACTTGTGCCGCCATCGCATCCTTGCCGAATTGCGCCCATTTGGCGTCGAAATCGGCCTTTTTCGTATAGACGGCCGGAAGTGCAGCGGTCTCACCAGACCCCGCGCCCTGGACGAAAAGCGCCGGCGCTTTGGCTGCGATATCCGCATAAGTCTTGAGCGTTGCCTGCACGACCTGCAGATCGAAAGCGGTTTCGCCTTTGAGCATGGCGCCGGGCGCACGCGAGGCCTGGGACAGGTTCTTCATGAGCTGCTGGCGCTCGGCAATCGGATTGCTCTGGGCGAAAGCCGCAGTGGCAGAGACGACCAAAACACTGGCGACAAGCATTCGACGGATCATGCGGCTTCTCCTCGGGTTGCGGCCACATATTGGCGGGCGCCTTCAGAACATAAGGCAGAACCTTGCTGTGGAAAGCGGCAGGAGGCGGGAAAAATCGCGCCCGGCAGTTCCATCAGCGCTCGATGGGCAGGCCAGCCTGCAGCCAGCCATTCATTGAGCCTTGAAAATGCGTGTGAATATCCGCCCTGCCGGCCTCCTGGGCCTGCTGGAGACCAAGCAATGTCCGCCGTCCGGACTGGCAAGAAAGAACCACAGGGCGATCGCTGGGCAGGCTGGCGGGTTCGAAAGCCGACAAGGGCATGTTGATGGAGCCCGGAATATGGCCGGCCGCAAATTCATGCGGCTCGCGCACATCGACGAGATAAATCGCGCCCGTCGCCAAGCCCTGTTTCACATCCTCAAGTTCCATGACTTCCACGCGCATTCCCGACATCTCCCTCTCCGGTCTCGACCTTTGTCTTCATGTAGCAAGAATCGGGGCGTCGCGTCACGCTGCTTTCAAAAACAGGTCGAGATTGAACACGACCGCACCCACGAGCAGCAAGATCATCGGGTGGACTTTTGGGCGGAAGGTGAGAACCGCAGCAACAAAAGCGGCCAGAGCCCAGGACAGGGGCCCGGCATCGGCAAGTTTGAAAATCACCAGCACGCCGGCAAACATCAGCCCGGTGCCGATCGGCGCCAATCCCGTTTCAAATGCAGCGTGCCAGGCATGCCCGCGATAGCGGTTCCAGACCTTTGCAATGCCCAGGCACATGATGGACGAGGGAATGAACAGTGCGGCCGTCGCCACAAGCGCGCCTGTCCAGCCCGCCACTTTCCAGCCGATCAAAGTGGCGAGCATTGAGCCCGGCCCCGGCGCAACGCGCGCCACAGCGAAAATCTCGACAAATTCGCGCGCCGTGATCCATTCGTGCACATCCACCGCCTCGCGCTGGATGGGTGCAAAAACCGAAGGCCCGCCGCCAATGGCGACCAACGACATGGGCACGAAAACCGCCATCAGCGCGAGATAGGTCGAGAGATCGCTGTCGTCTTCACGCATCGCGCGGCGCCCTCGGCCAGACGGCAGCGACGCTGAGCGGCCCGATGACAAGAACGACCGGTACGAGTGGCCATTCAAGCACGCCCACAGCAACGAAAGTGGCGATCATCGCCAATGTCGGCGCAACGCGCTTGATAACGCGCTGCGCACCAACAATGCCAAGCCGCATATTGAGCCCGACAGCCGCCGCCGCCACGCCATCGACGCAGGCCTGCAGCACCGGATATTGCTGCAAATGGACATAGACCATGGCGACCAGCACGCAGAGCACGGTCGGCCCGGCAAGAAGCGAGAAAAGCGTTGTCGCCGCACCCCAGCCGCCGCGAATGCGATAACCGACATAGACGCAAAGATTGGTGACATTGGCGCCCGGCAGCACCTGCGCCAGCGCAACGCCGGAGAGAAAATCATCATTGTCCATCCAGCCGTATTGGTGGACGACCTGACGATGGATCCAGCCCGACAGCCCACCGCCGAACGACATGACACCCGTCCAGAAAAACACGCGCCCCAGCTCAAAGAGCGAGGGCGGCGGCTTGAGGGGCGCGGGAGAGCTGGGAGGCATCGATTCGGGGCCTTTTGTTCTTCCCTCGAGCATAGAAGAGCGCGCGCCAGACACAAATCAGGAGAGACGCCCTTCTCCCGCATGGGCGGAAGAGGGTGTCATGCGCAGCATGACGGATGAGGGCGATGCCATTGCTGCAATCCTGAACCGCTGCGACTTCATGCCCAGCGCCCTCACCCGACCCGCTCCGCGGGCCACCCTCTCCCGCCAGCGCGGGAGAGGGGCGCGCTACCCCACCAGCACGATGCGCACGTCGTTCACATTGGTCAGCGTCGGCTCGGTTACGACAAGATCGCCGCTCGCCTCGAATATATCGTAAGAACGGTGCATATCGAGGGCCATGCGCGGATCGAGCCCGGCAGCGCGGGCGCGTGCCAGAGTGTCGGGCACAAAAAGCGCGCCTGCATTATTTTCCGATCCGTCGATTCCATCAGTATCGCCGGCAAGTGCGCAAATATCGGTGCCCTCCAAGGCCAAAGCGAGCGACAACAGGAATTCGCTGTTGCGTCCACCCCGCCCGCCTTTGGCGCCTGTCACGCGACCCTCGCCGCCCGAGATGATCGCATGACGACCGCCCGTGCGCGCTGCATGGCGCGCAATGCCGGCCATGACGAGTCCCATCTCGCGCGCCTCGCCCTCGATATAATCGCCCAGCACAAGCGGCTCATAACCTGCCGCGCGCGCGACATGTGCCGCTGCTTCAAGCGAGGCAAGGCCACTGCCGACAAGAATATTTTCGACGCGCGCAAAAAGCGCATCACCTGGCTTGGGCGTCTCGACAAGTGCGGGCGCCGCTATGTTCAATCGCGCGAGAATGGCGGCGGCCTCCGCGCGTGTGGTTGCGTCGGGAACGGTCGGACCTGAAGCAACCACAGCAAGATCGTCACCCGGCACATCGGAAATCACGAGCGAGACGACGCGCGCCGGATGGCAAGCCGCCGCAAGCTGTCCACCCTTGATGGATGAGAGATGTTTGCGCACGCAATTCATCTCGGTAATGCCGGCACCGCTTTCCAGAAGCGCCCGATTGACGGCCTGTTTCTGCTCGAATGTCACGCCGGGCGCAGGCATGGTCAGCAAAGCCGAACCGCCACCGGAAATGAGACAGAGCACGAGATCGTCAGGCCCCGCCGATTGCGCCAGCGCAAAAATGCGGCGCGCTGCAGCAAGTCCTGCTGCATCGGGAACGGGATGGGATGCCTCCACCACTTCAATGCGCTGGCAGGGCGCGCCATGTCCGTAGCGCGTCACCACAAGACCTTCGAGAGGCCCCGACCAATTGTTCTCGACTGCCAGCGCCATGCTGGCAGCAGCCTTGCCGGCGCCCACGACAATGGTGCGCCCCTTGGGCGGCGCAGGCAAATGTTTGCGCACGCAAAGCGCGGGATCGGCTGCAGCAATGGCAGCAGCAAACATGTCCCGCAGGATGGGCGCGCGTCTGTCCATCAGAATTTCGCCGGATGATGCTGGCGCCAATGATGCGCAATATCGAGGCGTGTCGCGCACCAGGCCTCATCGCCAAAACTCTGCACATAATCCATGAAACGCGCCAAAGCCGCCGCGCGACCGGGACGCCCGACAAGCCGGCAGTGCAAACCAACCGACATCATTTTGGGAAAACCGGCGCGACCTTCCTCAAGCAGCACGTCGAAGGAATCTTTCAGATAGGCAAAGAACTGGTCGCCCGCATTAAAACCCTGCGGTGTTGCAAAGCGCATGTCATTGGCATCGAGCGTGTAGGGAATGACGAGATGGGGGCCGTTTGGCCCCTTCACCCAATAGGGCAGATCGTCGGCATAGGAATCGGACGAGTACAGAAAGCCGCCCTCTTCCATCACCAATTCGGCTGTCTGCATGGAGGCGCGACCCGTATACCAGCCAAGCGGGCGCTCGCCCGTCACCTGTGTGTGGATGCGGATCGCCTCGATCAGATGGGCACGCTCTTCCTCGCGGCTGAAATCCTTGTATTCGATCCATTTGAGCCCGTGGCTCGCAATCTCCCAGCCGGCCTCTTTCATGGCGGCGACCTGTTCGGGCGAACGCTGCAAAGCGGTCGCCACACCATAGACGGTGGCGGGAATGCCGCGCGCGGCAAACATGCGCCACAGCCGCCAGAAACCGGCGCGCGCGCCGTATTCATAGATCGATTCCATGTTCCAGTGGCGCTGGCCGGGCCAGGCGGCCGCGCCGACGATTTCCGACAAAAAGGCTTCGGAGGCTGCATCGCCATGCAGAATATTGTTCTCGCCGCCTTCCTCGTAATTGACGACAAATTGCACGCAGACCTTCGCCCCGCCCGGCCAGCGCGGATCGGGCGGATTGCGTCCATAGCCAATCATGTCGCGGGGATAGGCTGTCATCATCATCCTCAATTCACGTGCGCACTCTCTGGGAGCGTCATTGCGAGGAGCGCGAGCTCCGAAGCAATCCAGAGCCGCCGCATGCCCTTGGATTGCTTCGCTGCGCTCGCAATGACGGGCCAAGGGCAAGCTATCGTGCTCACCGGGTAACTTCCAGCCCTGTTGAATGCCAGGCCCGGCCGGTCCACACTGCCCCCATGCTCGATCTCGACACACTCGACCTGAAGCGTCTGCGCGCTTTCCAGCTTGTCGCACGGCAGGGAAGCCTGCGCGTGGCTGCCAACAGGCTGAAACAATCCATTCCCGCCATTTCCGGCAAAATCCGCAAGCTCGAGGAGGATCTCGGCTTCGACCTGTTTGAGCGCCTGCCCAACCGGCTTGTCCTGACCGCCGCCGGCGAACGATTCCTGCGCGAGGTGGAGGCCATATTCGAGCGCGCCGAACAGGCCTTGGGCTCGCTGCAGACGCATACACCCCAAAGACGCCTGGCCATTTCAGTTGGCAGCGACCACGCCTGGTATTTTGCCCCAAAAATCCGCGATTTTCTGGCCCGCTTCCCGGATGTCGCCTTGGGCTTTCGCGTCTATAAATCGGCTGAGGCGCTGGATGCGCTCGATCGCGGCCAGGTGGAAATATGTTTCGGCATTTTTCCAGACCTGCCAAAAACGCTGGAACGGCGCATCATGGTGTCGAGCACTTTGTCGCTCGCCTATAATCCGCAGGATTTCGGCAATGCGCGCAAGGCGCCGACTTTGGCCGAGATCGCCCGTCACCGCCTCATCGTACCGCCGCAATCGACCGTCACGCGCAAGCTGGTCGAAAAACATCTGCGCCCGCAGATCGACCGCGCCGCCTCGATCATTGAAGTGCCGACCTGCGAGACCGCGGCAACCTTTGTGGAAATGGGTGTCGGCCCGGCCATTGTGCATACGCTGTGCATGGAGCGGATGAAATCGCGCCATGTGCAGGCGCTCGATCTCGGGCCGAAATGCGGGACGGTGCATTTCTCGGCCATCCATCGCAAGGGCGCATTGAAAAATCCGCTGCTGCGCGCACTGATGGACCAGGTCTCGGCAGGTTAAGCACAGGTTTAACTAACCTTCAGGAACAACGAAATTTACGAACCCCTCGCGGCAGGCTAATCTCCCGGCAAAAGTCTGGAGAGGAAACGCCCTGGGACCGCCCGCCGGCAGCTGCAAAGACAGCTGCTGGCGGGCTGCGTTCCCGCGCCCCTCTCGCCAGCCAAGCCGGGGAGCGGAATGGGACAATATCGCGTAACAGTCGACACCGGCGGGACATTCTCGGATTTCGTCTATGTGAATGAGGCGACGGACGAAGTCACGATCGCCAAAATCCCCTCGACGCCTGACGATCCCTCGCGCGCCATTCTCGCCGGCATCGAGCTTTTGCTCGAAAAGGGCGTCAAGCCGGAAGAGATTGCCTATTTTTGCCATGGCACAACGGTCGGTACCAATGCCTTGCTCGAGGGCAAGGGCGTGCGAACGGCTCTCCTCGTCACCAAGGGTTTTCGCGGCATTTATGAAGTGCAGGAGCAGTCGCGTCCGCACGGCCATACGATTTTCGACATTATGTACGACCGGCCGCACTTGCTGGTGCCTGCCTCGCTGACCGCCGAAGTGCCTGAGCGTGTCTCCTTCGAAGGCGAAGTGCTGGAGCCGCTCGATGAAAAAGGCCTGCGCGAGGCGCTGCAGGGGCTGAAAAAGCGCGACATCAAATCGGTCGCGGTCTGCCTGCTGTTCTCCTTCCTCTATCCCAAACACGAACAGCGTGTGCGCGAGATCGTGCTGGAAGAAATGCCGGGCGTCGAAGTCTCGCTCTCATCCGAAATCGTGCCGCAGATCCGCGAATATTACCGCCTCTCGACGACGGTGATTAACGCCTATCTGCAGCCCATTCTGGCCCATTACATCGCCAATCTCGAGAAGCGCCTGTCGGGCGCGGGCGTGGCGACACGTCAAAAATATATCATGCAGTCGAATGGCGGCATGTCGACCTTTGCGGCAACCGCCAAAAAGGCCGTGGCCACTGTGCTTTCCGGCCCAGCCGGCGGCATTACTGCCTCTGTGCAGGCCTGCCGCACGACGGCTGAGAAAAATCTCATCACCTTCGACATGGGCGGCACGTCTTGCGATGTCGCCCTCATCAAGGATGGCGAGCCCTCCGTCTCTCATCGCGGCAAGATCGACGGGCGCGACATTGCCCTGCCGATGATCGACATCAACACGGTCTCGGCGGGCGGCGGCACGCTGGCGCGCGTCGACAGATTCGGCACGCTGGAAGTCGGACCTGAAAGCGCGGGCGCTGTGCCGGGCCCCGCCTGTTATGGACGCGGCGGCACGCAGCCCACCATTACCGATTGCAATCTCGTTCTGGGCTATCTCGGCGAAGATAATTTTCTCGGCGGCAAAATGAAGCTCGACCGCAAGGCTGCCATTGCCGCTGTGGAGAGCGTGGCCAAACCGCTCGGCATGGATACGCTCGATGCCGCCGAAGGCATTGTGCGCATCATCAATGTGAAGATGCAGGAAGCGTTGAAAGCCATTTCCACCATGCGCGGCCACGATCTGCGCGATTTCCATCTCCTTGCCTTCGGTGGTGCAGGCCCGCTGCATGCCGGGCGCATCGCGCAGGATCTCGGCATGGCCGGCGTGATCGTGCCTTTGTTTCCGGGCGTCTATTCGGCCATGGGCCTTGTGATGTCGGATGTGAAGCACGATTATGTGCGCTCGCGCATGACAAAACTCGCCGCCATTGACGAGGCCTCCGTCGATGCGCAATTTTCCGATCTCGTCGCCCATGCGCGCGACGAATTGCGCGCCGAGGGTTTTGGCGAGAGCGCAATTGAAATCGAACGCTCGCTCGATATGCGCTATGCAGGCCAAGGCTATGAAATATCCATGCCTCTGCCAGAATCGCTGGGAGCAGGCGGTCTCAATCGTCTGCGCGCGGAATTCGATGAGGCCCACCGCCAGATGTTTGGACATACCGCGCCCAATGAGCCGGTCGAAATTGTCTCCTATCGTCTGCGCGGCATCGGTCGCGTGACGCCGGTCAAGCTTCCCTCCTTCACCCCGCAAGGCTTGAAGACAGAAGACGCCATCCGGGAGCGCCGCGACATGCGCTTCGACGGCAAGACCATCTCATGCCCTGTCTATCAGCGCGAAAAGCTCGATATTGGAGCGACTTTTGCAGGCCCTGCCGTGATCGACCAGCTCGATTGCACCACCGTTCTTTTCCCCGGCCAGAGCGCGCGCGTGGACAATCATAAAAACATCATCATCACCATGGGAGGCGCATGATGGCAGCCGCCGTGACAAAAAATGTCGACGCCGTCGAGCTGGAAATCATCCGCGCCAGCCTCGATGGCATTGTGCAGGAAATGCAAAACTCGCTTTTCCGCACGGGCTTCTCAACCATCATCCGCGAGTCGCAGGATGCCTCCTGCGCGATCATGGGGCCAGATGGCGAAGTCATCGCCCAGCATGTCGTGCTGCCGCTCCACATTGGCGCATTCCCCGCCTGCTGCGCCGCAGTCATCCGCTCCTATGACGATATTGAAGAGGGCGACGCTTTCCTCATCAATCATCCTTATGAGGGCGGCTCGCCCCATGCGCCCGATATGGCCGTCATCACGCCCGTTTTCTTCCATGACGAGCTGATCGGCTTTACCGGCTCGATTGCACATAAGAGCGATATTGGCGGCCCAGTGCCCGGTTCCTGCTCCGGCCAGGCGAAGGAGACATTTAACGAAGGCCTGCATCTGCCAGCCGTGCGCTACCAGCGCAAGCTTCAGCGCAGCACCGAGATCGAGCGCATTATCGCCGCCAATAGCCGCACACCCGAACTTGTGCTCGGCGATATTCGCGGACAATTGGGCTCATCGCGACTGGGCGAGCAGAGGCTCATCGAACTCGTGCGCAAATTCAGCCGCGATCGCTCGGTGGCCTGCTTTGCACGCCTGATCGAACTGGCTGAAAAGCGCATGCGCGCGGCCATTTCTGAATGGAAAGACGGCCGCTACGAGGCCGAGCGTTTTGTCGATGACGATGGCGTCGAGACGGGCAAGCCCGTGCGCATCCATGTCTGCGTCGAGAAAAAAGGCGATCGCATCCATTTCGATTTTTCGAAAAGCGCCGACCAGACAAAAGGCCCAGC
>CAZHOK010000014.1:0-38868 GCA_964534115.1 uncultured Beijerinckia sp. | reverse complement strand
TTCAAATGTCAAACAGCGCAGTCATAAAACGGCAAAACCGAGCGACAAGATTTTCTGCCTGGCTTGTGGCCAGGTGGCCTGTTGACCCGTCAAAAACGAGAAAATCAGCGGTCGCTTCGGCGTCATCCAAGGACAACGTCGCCGCCGGTGGTGGCTATATAGTTGGGAGGGGTTCGGAGTGTCAACGCCCATTTTCGAAAAATCTTCAAAAAAATAGGCTTGTACAAAAAGCCTTGGAAACAGCCTTTGTCATGCACATCAGGCCGCCGCAATTGCGCCACTTTCGCTTTGCTCATCTGTGCGGGCTGGAAGTTGCACAGCTCGCGATTGACGTCTCCCCATCCGGGCGGCATGGTCGGCGCCTGCAAGCGACACCGGAGCTGCTGGGCGCCCCGGCGGACCTGAATGGCCCTGGCCACCGCAGATCGATCTAAGGAGACCTATGGCGGTCAGCCGATTCCACCCCCTGAAACGCCGCGAGAGGCGGGCTGAGGCGCCCGACCTCGGCATGGCGCCGCCCATCGAGGCGGATGGCGGGGAACATTCGGCCATTGAGCGCCGCCGCGTCTCGCTGCGCTGGCTGTTTGGCACGGTCCTGACCGGCCTGGCCGGAGCGACCCTGATCGGGGCGGCCATTTATGCCGCCTTCGACCGTCAATCCAATTTTGCCGAAGCCCCCGTCGCCGCCGGCCCCGTGCGTCGCGACATTGCCACCGGCAGCCCGGTCAGCCCCGGCAAGGGCGACCGGCTGGTCAAGCCGGTGGATATTGCCGCCGGCAGGCAGAGTTTCCGCACGCCGACGACAGTCAATCTGGGGGAGCGCGAAGTCGTCCGCGTCAAAGGCTTTACAAGAGTATCAACCAATCTGCTGGTCGCCAGCGCCGGTTTCTCCGATGAGGTACCCCCCTTCAATCCTTTGCGCCTGCTCTCTGACGCGCGCAATCCGATCGAGGCGGCGGCCGCCGAAATCGCTCCCTTGCGCGACGATGCGGAAATTGCCTTCACGACGCGCGATATTTCAGGCCTCGCCCTGCCCGAAGGCGGACCCGCCTTAAGTCTGGAAGAGGTTCAGGCCCAGATCGCCGAACATGTCCGCAATGCCAGTGCCGCCGCCGGCCAGCGCCCGCTCGCCCTGCCGCCCCAATTGCTGCTGATGCGCACCAGCCGCGCCAGCCTCGATCCTGCCGGCGGGCTTGGCTATGCCAATCCGAACAATCCGATTCTGGCGCCCTTCTCCTCCATCGAAGTGCGCATGGTGCCGGAAAATGTCACCGTCGCGCCCCGCTCTCCCCCCGCAAGCACGGGACTTCAGGGCCAGGGACAGAATGACGAACGCCTGATCGTTCTCAAGAAGAACGAAACGCTGGAAGAAGCCCTGCGCAATTCGGGAGTCATCCGCGAGCAGATCCCGCGCATTCTCGCTGCACTTGGCTCTGCCGGGCGCAATCTGGGCGAAGGCCAGAAGATCAAACTCATGTTCGACGATATGGACGGGAGCGGGCGCATCGGCCAGGTCGCGCGCCTGTCGATCTATGTCAACGACAATCCGGAAACGACCGTGGCCGCCAATGATGCCGGCGGCTTCCAGCCCGTTGCGCGGCTCGAGGATACCAGCAAGGGCGCGCGGCCGCGCCCGAGCACCGAAGACGATGATGACGAGGATGAAGATTCCGGCGGCATGCGGCTTTACAATGCCGTCTACGAGACGGCATTGAAACAGGAAATTCCCAAGCCGCTGATTGCCGAGCTCATCCGCATCTTCGCCAATGATGTGGATTTCCAGCGCCCCGTTTCCGCCAGCGATTCCTTCGAGGCCTTCTATGAGGAAGGCGAGGATAATGACGGGCGCAATGAATTGCTTTACGCCTCGATCACGACACGCGGCGAGACATTTCGCTATTACCGCTTCCACACGCCCGACGATGGCACGCTCGATTATTATGACGAGAACGGCCGGTCGACGCGCAAGTTCCTCATCCGCAAACCGATTGCCATCGGCGAACAGCGCTCGACCTTCGGCATGCGGCGACATCCGATCCTGCGCTACACGCGCATGCATACGGGCGTCGATTGGTCAGCCCCGATCGGCACGCCGATTTTCGCTGCCGGCAATGGCGTCGTCACCAAAGCAGCGCGTGAATCGGGCTATGGCAATCGCGTCGAAATCCAGCACGCCAACGGCTATGTGACGACCTATAATCACCTTTCAGGATTCGCGCGCGGCATTTCCGATGGTGCGCGCGTGCGCCAGGGTCAGGTGATCGGATTCCTCGGCATGACGGGCCTGGCAACTGGGCCCCACCTTCATTACGAGGTGATGGTCAACGGCCATTTCGTTGATCCTCTGCGCGTGCGCCTTGCCCGCACCCGCGAGCTCGACAATCGCATGCTGGCGAATTTCAAGCGCGAACGCGACCGTATCGAATCCCTGATGGCCAAGGCGCCAAACGCCACACGCGTCGCTGCAGCGCGCACGGATACACGACCCGGCGTGCAGCGTTGAACGATTTATTTGCTGTCAATGTCCCGGTCTTCGCGCTGATCGCTATTGGCTATGCCGCAGCGCATTTCCGCCTGCTGGGCAAGCGCGCAGCAGAAGGCCTGTCGGATTTCGTCCTCGTCATTGCAACGCCGGCTCTCGTTCTGCGCGCGATGATCGGCGCAACGCTTCCCGAGACGCAGCCATGGGCCTATTGGGGCGCCTATTTCATCGGCGTTGCCCTTGTCTGGGCGGCCGCCATGCTGCTTGCCGTTCATGCGCATCGGACAAATTATCGCGAAAGCGTCGTTGCAGGTTTTTCTGCCGGCCAGTCGAATACGGTGCTTGTCGGCATTCCGGTCATTCTTCAGGCTTTCGGCGAGGCCGGCGCCGTGCCGCTCTTTCTGCTCATTGCCGTGCATCTGCCGATCAATATGACCGTTGCAACCTTCATGTTCGAAGGCAGCAAAGGATTGCATTGGGCCGACATGGCCAAACGGCTGGCACTGCACCCGATGATTGTGTCGCTTGTCCTCGGGCTGGGGTTGAGAAGTTTCGAGATCGCACTCAATGGCCCGGCAAAAATGGTCATCGACGGATTGGCGGCCTCCGCCATTCCCTGCGCGCTCGTGGCCATGGGGCTGGCCCTGCACCATCACGGGCTGAAAGCGCCTCTGCAACAGATTGCGCCAATCGTGACGCTGAAACTTCTGATCCATCCGGCGATCGTTTATCTGCTCGCCTTTCATGTCTTCACTGTGCCACCCGTCTGGGCGGGCGTTGCTGTTCTTTTCGCCGCCATGCCCACCGGCATCAATGCCTTTCTCTTCGCCATGCGCTACAAAACGAGTGAAGCACTTGCCTCCAGTGCCATTGCCGTCTCGACAACGGCATCGCTCGTCTCGATCATGCTCTGGCTCTGGATTCTGGGACTCGGCTGATCGCGATGCAGGAAACGTCGGAACAGACCATCTTGCCGGGCAGCGCTGCATTCCGCCGCGCCTGCCTTGCGCTGTTTCTGGCCGGCTGCGCGACCTTTTCGCTGCTCTATTGCGTGCAACCGCTGCTGCCGATTTATGCCGCTGAATTCGGCGTATCGCCGGCCCAAAGCGCTCTGCCTTTGTCGCTTTCGACAGCTGCCCTGGCTGCCGCCATTCTCTGCGCCGCCATTGTTTCAGAACGGCTCGGGCGACGCGGCCTGATGTTCGTGTCGATGACTCTGGCGGGCCTGGCAACATTGGCTGCAGCGGCATCTCCCGACTGGACGATGCTTCTGGTCCTGCGCACCGCAACGGGATTTTTGCTCGGCGGCGTCCCCGCTGTCGCAATGACATGGCTTGCTGAGGAACTCGACCGACGCAGCGCAGCTTATGCCATGGGCCTTTATGTCGCCGGCACCGCTTTCGGCGGCATGATCGGGCGTGTGGGCTCGGGCATTCTGGCCGAATATCTGGGCTGGCGCTGGGCGATGGGCTCGGCCGGCCTCGCCGGTCTTGTTGCAGCGGCAGGTTTCATTCTGCTGCTGCCGCGCTCGCGCCATTTCCTGCGCCCCACACATGCCGGGCTGACTTACCACCTGCAGGCATGGGTTGCGCATTTGCGCACACCCGGATTGCCGCAGGTCTACCTCATCGCTTTTCTCGGCATGGGCGCCTTCATCACAATCTTCAATTATGCCGCCTTCCGACTGCTGGAGCCGCCCTATGATCTCAACCAAGCGCAGGTCGGCCTGATTTTCCTCGTCTATATTTTTGGCATTGCATCTTCGTCATTTGCCGGCCCGGTGATCGACCGCTTCGGCCGACGCCTCGTGCTTCCCGCCGGTCTCATGACCATGGCTGCGGGCATTGCCATGACACTTCTGCCCCAGCTTGGTTTTGTCATCGGCGGTATTGTCATTCTGGCTTTCGGCTTTTTCTTTTCGCATTCGGTTGCCAGTTCCTGTGTCGGCCTGTTTGCGCGGCAGGCGAAAGGACATGCGACCTCGCTTTATCATCTGTCTTATTATGCAGGATCCAGCCTCGCAGGCTGGCTGGGCGGATGGTTCTTCGCCTTCGGACATTGGCCGGCTGTGGCGGGCTTTACGCTCGCCATGCTCATTCTTGCCATCGCGATTGCATCGCGCATCGAAGCGCTCAAAGACTAAAATATCAAAAGGCAGGAAAGCCCAGCCTGCGGCGAATGTCGGCTGCCGTCACACCTTCCGCACGCAAGGCGCGCAGAGATTTGGCCCTTGTGCTTTTGGATAGTTTCTGTCCCGCCGCATCGCGCAAAAGTTCGTGGTGGCGATAGCGCGGCGCCGGCAAGTGAAGCAAAGCCTGCAGCAGGCGATGCAGGCTCGTGGCATCGAAAAGATCCTTGCCGCGCACGACATCGGTAATGCCCTGGCGCGCATCGTCGATCACGACGCTCATGTGATAAGAAGTCGGAACATCCTTGCGCGCCAAAACGGCATCGCCCCACACATAGGGCTCCGCCCGCACATCGCGCTCTTGTTCATCTTCGCCGAATTCACACCAGGCGAGCAGGATTCCGGTTTCCGCCATGGCGGCCGGCATATCGATGCGCAAAGCAGCGTGCTGGCCCGATGCCAGGCGACGCTCGCGCTCATCTTGAGACACATGCCGGCATGTTCCCGGATAGAGCGGCCCGCCATCGGGATCGCGCGGCCAATCGCGCCGCCCGCCGACAGCGCGGGACACTTCAAGCCGCGAACAAAAGCAGGGATAGAGAAGCCCCCGATCGCGCAGGCTTTCGACAGCTTGGGCATAGACTGAAAAATGCTCCGATTGCCGCAACACCGGCCCTTCCCATGAAAGGCCGAGCCATTCGAGATCTTCGAAAATGGCCTGCTCATATTCGGGCCGGCAACGATCGAGATCGATATCTTCGATGCGCAAAAGAAAGCGGCCATCATGGCGACGTGCCATGTCGAAATTGCGCAAGGCCGAATAGGCGTGGCCAATATGCAAATAGCCATTCGGCGAGGGCGCAAAGCGGAAGGTGGGGCGCAGATCGTCCGGCACAGCAAATGCGTGACCCGGTGACGGGCTGGGCGTCGAAGGATTGGGCGATGAAGAACCCGTCATGACCTCGTCCATCTCTCAACTGGCGCCGCTGACCAACCATCTTAATCCCTGCAACCCCATTTCGTAGCGCTGCATGATCAAAAAATCTGCCACCCGAGCAATCTTGCCGAAGGGAGCTTGACGGCAACCGCCCCCCACAGGCAAGGCTGCTGGCCATATCGATCCGACCGAGGAGACAAGATGGCGACCATGATCGACGGCCCCCGCCTGAAACCGCGCAGCGGCGAGCCGCGCCAGCTTGTTGTCTTTCTGCACGGCTATGGCGCCGATGGGCAGGACCTCATCGAGATCGGCAGGCAATGGCAGGATTTCCTGCCCCATGCGGCCTTTGTCTCGCCGCATGCGCCAGAGCGCTGCATGCAATCGCCTTCGGGACGTCAATGGTTTCCGCTCTATACGCGCGTCGCCGATGAGCGCTGGCAGGGCGTCAGCGCAGCCCGCCCCGGCCTCGATGCCTTTCTCGATGCCGAACTGGCCCGATACGGACTTGACCATTCGAAACTCGCTCTGGTCGGCTTCAGCCAGGGGACGATGATGGCCCTGCATGTCGGGCTTCGCCGCACCATCGCTCCGGCGGCCATACTCGGCTATTCGGGCGTTCTCGTCGGCCCTGAACATCTGGGCGAAGCGCGGGCCCGGCCACCGATCCTGCTGGTCCATGGCGACCGCGATGACGTCATTCCCCCGCAGGCGCTCTTCATGTCGGCACAAGCCTTGGGGGAAGCTGGAATCGCTTGCCAATGGCATCTCTCCGCCGGATTGGGCCATGGGATCGACGGCCCCGGCCTGTTGCAAGGCGGCTTGTTTCTCGCCCAGAGTTTCGGGATCAAAATACCGCGCTAAATGTCCCGCGACATGGGCGGCGGCGCCAAAGCGGGCTCGAATTGGGGCAGCCGGCGGCGCGACTGGCGCGCCACCACAGGTCGATAGAGCTGTTTGGTGGCCTCAACCAGATGCAGGCCTGCACCCGGCAGGCCAAGACGCAAGCCAACCGCTTCGAAAGCGGGCGCGGCACGCAAGAGATAAGGGCGCGCAAAGGGCGGCACGTAAAGCGCTTCTTCCCAATGGACAGGTGAAAACAAAGTTTCGCGCAACAGGTCCCGCAGCTGCGCCTTGGAATAGGGCTGCCCTTGGCCGAAGGGGGTCGAATCGACACGCGCCCACAATCCACGACGGCTCGGCGTGACAACGATCATGCGCCCGCCAGGGGTCAGGATGCGCCAGATTTCAGACAGGACATCGCGCGGATGGTTGAGTGTCTCAAGCGCATGGACCACAAGCACGCGATCGATGCAGGAATCGGGCAGCGGCATCATGGTTGACTCAACCAGGGCCGAGCTGGAGCGCCCCTCCGTCGGCCAGTTCACCACACCCTGCTCAGCCGGCATGAAGGCCAGCACACGCAGAGCCTCTTCGCGCAATTCGCCCAGATAGGGTGTGGCATAGCCAATGCCCATGACCGACAGGCCCACGCATGACTGCCAGCGCTCGCGCATGATCTGCGACACGCGCCGGCGCGCCACCTCGCCGAGCGGCGTGGCATAGAAAGAGCGAAGATCGACGACATCGAGCGCCATGGCCCTATCTGACACAGAATGGAACCGCGCGGGAAGTCCCGCTTGAAATCGCCTGCGTTCCGGGGTTTGTGGAGCGCCATGCCAAAGAGAGACGTCCCATGACGGCCGAAGTTCACCTGTTCTCATGCCTGTCCGACAATTTCGGCGCGCTGCTGCACGATCCCGCGACCGGCGACACGGCCGCCATCGATGTGCCGGAAGCCGCGCCCTATCTCGCTGCACTCGCACAAAAAGGCTGGGTGCTGAGCGATATTCTCATCACCCATCGGCATGGCGATCATATCGACGGCGCCGCCGAGCTGCGGGCGCATTTTCCCAAGGCCAAACTTTACGTGCCCGCCGCCGAGGCCGATAAAATCGTTGCGCGCACCGGCCCTGCCGATCATCTCCTCAAGGGCGGCGATCGCATCTGCATCGGCACTTTTGCAGGCGAGATCATCGACACGCCGGGACATACCGCAGGCCATATCGTCTATCATTTTGCCGATGAACGGCTTCTCTTTGCCGGCGACACTTTGTTTTCGCTGGGTTGCGGACGTGTTTTCGAAACCGGCATGGAAACAATGTGGCGCTCGCTCGAAAAACTGCTCGCCCTGCCCGCCGACACGCGACTTTATTGCGGCCATGAATATACGCTGGCCAATGGGCGCTTTGCGCTCTCGGTCGAGCCGGCAAATATCGCCTTGCAGCAGCGCATGGATGAGGCACGGCATCAAAGCGCGCAGGGGCGCTTTACACTTCCCACAACCATGGCGATGGAACAGGCGACAAATCCATTCCTGCGCGCCGCACGTCCTGAAATGGCAGCCGCGCTGGGCATGACGGGCGCATCGGCTGTCAATATTTTTGCGCATTTGCGCACACTCAAAAACAAGGCCTGAAACGTGGCGCAATCCTATCAGCATGGCGGCATGAGCGCGGATGTCTTGATCCGTCGGCTCGATCTCAAACCGCATCCCGAAGGCGGTTTTTATCGCGAGACATTTCGCGATCCGAAAACGGATGCAACGGGGCGCCCGCTCTCCTCGCTCATCTATTTTCTGCTGGGCGCCGGCGATGTCTCGGAATGGCACCGCGTCGATGCAACCGAGGTCTGGCATTTTTATGCAGGTGCGCCGCTCGTGCTGACGCAATCGCATAATGGCCATGACGCCAGCGCTGCGCATCTGGGCCCGGATGTCGCAGCAGGACAAGTGCCGCAAATCGTCGTGCCGGCTCATGTCTGGCAAACGGCAACGAGCCTTGGCGCATGGACATTGGTCGGCTGCACAGTGGCGCCGGCTTTCGATTTCGCAGGTTTTGAACTGGCCCCGCCAGGCTGGCGTCCCATGCCGCGCAGCTGATTGACAAGCCGCAGGTCGAAAGACGCGCGGCTTTTACTTGCGCGACAGGCTTTCGATCTGCGCCTGCATTTCGGCAAGCTGCTTTTTCAGCGCATCAATATCGGGACCGGCGGGCTCGGGCGCATCCTGAGGCTTGGCTGCACTTGCGGCACCTGCACCGGCTTGCGCGGCAGAATTGGCTGCAGCAAAGGGACTGAACAGGCCAAGCGCCTTGTTGAACATGGCCATATTGGCGCGGGCCTGTTCCTCAAGCGCACCGAACATGGCCGTGCCCGGAATCTCCTTGGCGCCGATTGCGCTTTGCATCTGCTCGCGGAAGCGCTGCTGATGATCGGTGAAATTGCCGATCGAATATTCGAGATAGCTTGGCAGGATCATTTGCATGCTGTCGCCATAAAAGCGGATCAGCTGACGCAGGAAAGTAATGGGGAGAAGGCTCTGGCCGTCCTTGCCTTCCTGCTCGAAAATAATCTGGGCCAGCACGGGGCGCGTGATGTCCTCACCGGTCTTGGCGTCAAAGACAACGAAATCCTCGCCCTTCTTCACCATGAGGGCCAGATCTTCCAGCGTCACATAAGTGCTGGTCCCGGTATTGTACAAACGCCGGTTTGCATATTTTTTGATCGTAATGGGCGCTTTTTCGTTTGCCATGATCTGCCCGGCCGCCGCCTCGTGTTTCCGTCCCGGATCTGGGTCAAAACCCGTCCTGCTTCTGTACGATAGTCCTATTGTTGCGCTGCGCGAAAGTCTTTTCTGTCGAAATCATGCTCGGAGCATGAATATTCTGCACCCTTGGCAGCAGACTATTTGACCATCGAATAGGCACAGGCGCCGCTTGACCCCAAGTCTGGGGTGATGATCATGATTGGCCTCCGGATAAGTCCGGAAGCTGAAAAGGGGCCGGCACGCGGCCGCAGCATCAGTCAGGGCATTCAGGGAGTTTGGGATGGCGAGCGAGATCGTGGTTGTCAGCGCTGCAAGGACGGCAGTCGGGTCCTTCAATGGCGCCTTTGCCAATACGCCGGCACATGAACTGGGCGCGGCGGCGATCAAGGGTGCGATGGAGCGCGCCAAGATCGAAGGGGGCGAAGTCGATGAAGTCATCCTCGGTCAGATCCTGACGGCCGGTCAGGGCCAGAACCCCGCCCGCCAGGCCGCCATGAAAGCCGGCATCCCCCAGGAAGCCACAGCCTGGCAGCTCAACCAGCTCTGCGGCTCGGGCCTGCGCGCCATTGCGCTGGGCATGCAGCAGATCGCCAATGGCGATGCCTCGATCATTGTCGCCGGCGGTCAGGAGAGCATGTCGACCTCGCAGCATGCCGCCAATATGCGCCAGGGCACGAAAATGGGCGATGTGAAATTTGTCGATACCATGCTGCGCGACGGGCTGTTCGACGCTTTCCATGGCTATCACATGGGCACGACAGCGGAAAATGTCGCCGCCAAATGGCAATTGAGCCGCGACGAGCAGGATCGTTTCGCAGTGGCGTCGCAAAACAAGGCCGAAGCCGCCCAGAAGGCTGGCAGGTTCAAGGATGAAATCATCCCCTTCACCGTTTCGACCCGCAAGGGCGATATTGTTGTGAGCGATGACGAATATCCCCGCCACGGCACAATGCTCGATGCGCTCGCCAAGCTGAAACCCGCATTTTCGAAAGATGGCACGGTTACGGCCGGCAATGCCTCTGGCATTAACGACGGCGCTGCGGCTGTCGTGCTGATGAGCGCCGCTGAGGCTGCCAAGCGCGGCCTGACGCCGCTGGCGCGCATCGCCTCATGGGCAACAGCCGGCGTCGATCCGGCGATCATGGGCACAGGTCCGATCCCGGCCTCGCGCAAGGCGCTCGAAAAGGCTGGCTGGAAAGTTCAGGATCTCGAATTGATCGAAGCCAATGAGGCTTTTGCGGCTCAGGCTCTCGCCGTCAACAAGGATATGGGCTGGGATCCGGCCATTGTGAACGTCAATGGCGGGGCCATTGCCATCGGCCATCCGATCGGCGCCTCGGGCGCCCGTGTCTTCGTCACTTTGCTGCATGAAATGCAGCGTCGCGGCGCGAAAAAAGGCCTCGCCACTTTATGTATCGGCGGCGGCATGGGGATCGCCCTCAGCGTCGAACGCTGATCCGGAATGAACTGGCGCGCCGCGATAAGCGGCGCGCTTTTTTCATGCTGGAAGCGGCCGGTGAGCGCTGCGGGATCGGAGAAATGCGGGCCGCCCTCAATGGCCCTGTGAAGGAGAGCAAGACATGTCACGGGTTGCAGTCGTCACAGGCGGTACGCGCGGAATCGGCGCGGCCATTTCAAAAACATTGAAAACAGCAGGTTACAAAGTCGCCGCCAATTACGCCGGCAATGACGAAGCAGCCCAGGCTTTTTCCAAGGAAACCGGCATTCCCGTCTTCAAATGGGACGTGTCGAGCTATGAGGCTTGCGCCGCAGGCCTTGCCAAGGTCGAAGCCGAAATCGGGCCCATCGAAGTGCTGGTCAACAATGCCGGCATTACCCGCGACGGTTTCTTTCACAAAATGACGCCCGAACAATGGGCGGCGGTGATCAACACCAATCTGAATTCGCTCTTCAACATGTGCCGCCCGGTGATCGAGGGCATGCGCAATCGCAATTTCGGGCGCATCGTCTGCATCTCCTCCATCAATGGCCAGAAGGGCCAGGTGGGACAGGCGAATTATTCCGCCGCCAAGGCTGGCGAGATTGGCTTTGTAAAAGCGCTGGCGCAGGAAAATGCCAATAAGGGCATTACAGTAAATGCCATCTGTCCGGGCTATATCGGCACGGAAATGGTGCGCGCCATCGATCCCGATGTTTTGGCCAAGCGCATTCTGCCGCTCATTCCGGTTGGGCGCCTCGGCGAACCGGAAGAAATCGCGCGCGCTGTCCTGTTTCTGGCCGGCGATGACGCAGGCTTTATCACCGGTTCGACTTTGTCGGCCAATGGCGGTCAATATATGGCATGAATTGATTGGCAGGAGGCCGCTTCGGTTTCCTGACCTTAAGTCATTCCGCTCATGATGGAGCCGCGCATCTGAAGGGATGCGCGGCTTTTCCATAGGCGGAGATTTTCAATGGACACGCGACGTATTTGGGGCGTGAGGGCCGGCAATTTTGGCCAGGCCGATCACATCTTTCTGGAATGCAATCAGATCGCTATCAGTTTTGCGGAAGAAAATGGCGATGCGAGTCGGTATCCGGCCAGCCGTTTTGCCTTCCGACAGGCGATGGAAACCGGGCCGCATCCCCATGCGACCGGACCGACGCAGCGCAACCAGCTTTATCGATTCGTGCATGAAATGCGCATCGGCGATTGCATCATCTATCCACGCAAGAGCGACAGGACATTGCGCTTTGGCGAAATCATCGGCCCATATGTCTTCGACCGCAGCGGCTCGGCTGAATTTGCGCATCGGCGCATGGTGAATTGGACTGCCAAATTATCGCGCGACCTTTTCTCGCAGGGCGCGCTTTACGAAATCGGCTCCGTGCTCACGCTTTTCGAAGTGAAATCCTTCGCCGATGAATTTTTGCGGAAATTTGGCGCCGCGCGAGAGAATAGCGCTCTGCCGGCCATGGATGAAGAGCTCGATGAAGTGGCAGCGCGCGATATTGTCGAGACGACGCGCGATTTCATTGCACGTAAATTGCGCACCGATCTGAAAGGCTATCCGCTCGAGCCTTTCGTCGCCGATCTCTTCTGCGCCATGGGCTATCGCTCCCATGCAACGCGCGGCGTGCGCGACGAGGGGATCGATGTGATTGCCCATCGCGATGAGCTTGGCATCGAGCCGCCGATCCTGAAAATCCAGGTCAAGGCCCAGGAGGGCAATATTGCCGCCGATGCGGTCAAGGCTTTCTACGCCATGGTCCATGAGCGCGATGTCGGCATTTTCATCACCACGGGCGGCTTCACCCAGGCCGCCGGCGAATTTGCCCGGACCAAGGGCAATCTGAAACTCGTCGATGGCGTCTCTTTCATCGACCTGATCCAGCGCCATTATGACCGGCTCGACCTCAAACACCGGCAGCAAATTCCGCTCAAACGCGTGCTTGTGCCCGATCTGGCCACCGTCGAAGATTGAGCCCGGTCTTGACGGGCGCAGCCCTTTCCACTCACTTGAGCGCAGAAAACAGATCCGGGCCTGACCATGCTGACCGAAATCGACCCTTCCACCCTTGTGCGGGCGGAACCCGCGGCGCGCCACAAGACCGTTCCCGTGCGCATCGGCTCCGGCAAGGGGGCTGTCATTGTGGGCGGCGGCGCGCCGGTCGTCGTCCAGTCCATGACCAATACGGACACGGCCGATATTGAGGCGACCGTCGCTCAGGTGGTCGATCTCGCCCGCGCCGGCTCGGAAATCGTCCGCATTACGGTCGATCGGGATGAGGCCGCCGCCGCCGTGCCCCATATTCGCGACCGGCTCGAGAAACAGGGGGTCTATGTGCCCCTCGTCGGCGATTTCCATTATATCGGCCACAAACTTCTGGCCGATCATCCAGCCTGCGCCGAAGCTTTGGCCAAATATCGCATCAATCCGGGCAATGTCGGCTTCAAGGACAAGAAGGACCGCCAGTTCAGCGCCATCGTCGAACAGGCGATCAAGCACGACAAGGCGGTGCGCATTGGCGCCAATTGGGGGTCTCTCGATCAGGAACTGCTGACGATCCTGATGGATGCCAAGGCCAAAAGCGCCAAGCCGCTCGATGCACGCGCAGTGACGCGCGAGGCCATGGTGCGCTCGGCGCTTTATTCAGCCGAGCGGGCCATCGAGATTGGCCTGCCGAAAGATCGCATCGTGCTCTCGGCCAAAGTTTCGGCCGTGCAGGATCTCATCGCCGTCTATCGCATGCTGGCAGCGCGTTCCGATTACGCGATCCATCTCGGCCTGACAGAGGCCGGCATGGGCTCGAAAGGCATTGTCGCCTCTTCCGCCGCCATGGGCATTTTGCTGCAAGAAGGCATTGGCGACACAATCCGCGTGTCGCTGACGCCCGAGCCCGGTGGCGACCGCACGCTGGAAGTGACCGTCGCGCAGGAATTGCTGCAGACCATGGGCTTTCGCACTTTCGTGCCGCTGGTGGCCGCCTGTCCGGGCTGCGGGCGCACGACCTCGACGGTCTTTCAGGAACTGGCGCGCGACATCCAGACCTTTATCCGCGATGAAATGCCCGCCTGGCGCGAGACTTATCCGGGCGTTGAAAAACTCAATGTCGCCGTCATGGGCTGCATTGTGAATGGGCCGGGCGAATCCAAACATGCCGATATCGGCATTTCCCTGCCCGGCACAGGCGAAACGCCAGCCGCCCCCGTCTTCATCGACGGCGCAAAGGCCGTGACCCTGCGCGGACCGACCATTGCAGCGGATTTCAAGCAGCTCGTGATCGATTATATCGAAAAGCGCTACGGCAAGGCGAGCGCTGCGGAATAATCAAATCAACCCGGCCGCAATATTGATTGTCAGCGCCAGAATGGTCGTATTGTAAAAAAACGAGACGATGGAATGGGCCAGCACGATGCGGCGCATCATCGGTGAGCAGACGATAATGTCGGCTGTCTGATTGGCAACGCCGATGGTGAATGAGAAATAGAGAAAATCGCTGTAATCGGGCGCGGTCGTATCGACAAAATCCAGACCGCCGCTCATTTTCTCGGGCAGGTCGGGGCGTCTGCGCCGCTCGCTTTCATATTCATGCGCATAATGAAGCGCGAAGGTGAAATGGATAAAGGCCCAGCCGCTGACAATGGTCAGACCGGCGAGACCGATATGCAACATGCGATCGAAGCCATGCAGATCCTTTGTCGCGACAAGCTGCGCGACAATGGCAACGATGGAGGCAATGGCCGCGACAATCGCCAGGACGAGAATGACGAAACGCCCCTCATCTTCGACAGATGAACGCTGGCGCATGCGATCGGGATCGTCGCGGATCATCATGATCGCTGTCAGCACCACATAAAGAACAGTGCCGGTATTCCAGGCAATCAGGAGCCGTGTCATTGCTCGCCAATCGACCGGCAAGGCGAGATAGGCTGCAAGACCCATCAATGCACCGATGATGAGACGCGGGCGCAGCACAAGGGGACGCAGGACAGCATTGCGCAGCGCATGCGCATGAAGATTGCGCAGGAACGTGCCACGCTCCTCGCGCAGGCCGTTCATGAAGCGCGACCCGCAACGAAACGCGCCGCCTCCATCAGCACATCGGTGCGCGCTCCCAGATCGAGCCCGCGCAATTCGGCAATAGCTTCATCGACAAGCTGGTCGCGGCGCTTTTCAGCAGCGTCCAGACCCATGAGCGAGACCAGCGTCGCCTTGTTGCGCTGCGCATCCTTGCCGGCGCGCTTGCCGAGTGTGGCGGCATCGCTTTTCGCATCGAGAATATCGTCAGCCACCTGAAAAGCCGCGCCGATCAGGGCGCCGAATTTTTTCAGCCGCGCCATGGCCAGATGATTGGCGCGCCCAAGGATCGCGCCCGCTTCCACGCCATGCGCGAGAAGCGCGCCGGTCTTCATCGCCTGCATTTCCAGAATTTCATCGAAAGTCAGCGGCTTTTCCGCCCGCTCGGCTTCGAGATCAAGCGCTTGGCCGCCCGCCATGCCGCCAAGGCCTGAGGCCATGGCAAGAAGGCGCACGAGTTCTGAGCGCAGGAAAGGATCGGCATGGGTCGCCGGATCGGCGAGCACTTCGAAGGCATAAGTGAGAAGCGCATCGCCAGCCAGAATGGCTGTCGCCTCATCATAGGCCTTGTGCACGGTCGGCAGGCCGCGGCGCAGATCGTCGTCATCCATGGCGGGCAGATCGTCATGCACCAGCGAATAGCAATGGATCATTTCCAGCGCACAAGCCGTGCGCATCGCCATTTCCGGCATGACGCCAAAAAGCGCCGCCGTTTCGATCACAAGGAAAGGCCGCAGCCTTTTGCCCCCGCCCAGCGCTGCGTGGCGCATGGCGGCCAGCAGCCGCGCCGGACGGCGGGTTTCCCCGGGCCGCACATGCGGGGAGAGAAGATTTTCGAGAGCCGCCTCGACCTGATCGGCGACGGCGGAAAGTCTTTGCTCGAACCTGGCCGACACGCGCGCCCCCAGAAAAACATCGCGCCAAAAGACCGCCTGCAGCTGGCTTTGGCAAGGGGGATGGCGATGGAAGAAAGGCATATGGTCAAGATCGGCGAACGGCCAGGCCAGCCCCTGCAGGCTGCCCAAAGGGGGCGGGGGCGGGTTGGGGCGGGACGATTGGGCGATTGTCTGCCAATAATGGCCACCAGACCCTAGCCAGAGCCGCCGATCCCGTGTATGGAACGCGCCTTGAATTCAGGTCTGGACCGGCATGGCGCTTGGAATGTCCGGACCGCATGGAGTTTGTCATGGCAGTTCCGAAGAGAAAAACCTCGCCGATGAAGCGCGGCTTCCGCCGCTCGGCCGATGCATTGGCCCAGCCCACCTATGTCGAAGACAAGGATTCGGGCGAGCTGCGCCGCCCCCATCATGTCGATCTGAAGACCGGCATGTATCGCGGCCGCCAGATCCTCAAGGTCAAGTCGGCGGAATAATCCGCTCACTGGCAGCCCATTTGAAAAAGCCCGGCTTTACGCCGGGCTTTTTTCATTTGCGCCAGCCCGTCGCCACAAAAGCGCCAGCCACAATCAACACGCCCGCCGCCAGAAGCGGCCAGCCGGGCTGCGTAAAACCCGCCAGAATGAGCCAGACGGGGGCGAGCACGGGCGCGGCGTAGGAGAGGACGCCGATCAGGCGAATGTCGCCCCGCTTCACGCCAAAATCCCAGAGGAAAAAGGCGCCGCCCACCGGGCCGCAGCCCAGCAGGACAAGCGCCCCCCATTGGGCGCCAGTCTGCGGCCAGATCGTGGTCTCGGTCATCAGATGCATGGCCCCGGCCAGTACAGCCGTGAGCAGGCAATAGCCGGCCACAGCGCCGCTCGGCACATCGGCAAGACGGCGCGAGGCCAGCGAATAGAAGGCCCAGGTGAAAGCCGCTCCCAGAGCCAGAAAATGGCCGCTTTGCAGGCCTGAAAAGCCCCCACCCTGCCCGGCAAAAAGCACGACCAGACCCAAAAAACCGATCGAGGCTCCCACCACATGGCGCACCAGCAGCCGCTCGCCCGGCAGCACAGCGGCGAATATAACAAGCAGCAAAGGCCAGAGATGATTGACGAGACTGGCCTCAGCCGGCGGGGCCGCCCGCAGGGCCGCAAAATAAAGCACATGGTAGAGAAACAGCCCGCCCGTCCCCACCAGCCAGGCGCGGGGAGGTTGAGCCAGCACATGCGCCTCGCCCCGCCAGAGCAGCACCAACAGGCCGCAGAGCCCGCCAATGGCGAATGTGAGCGCTGTGAGCTGGAAGGGCGGCAGGTTGCCGCTGGCGGCCGTCATGACGGCCAGCGCCGACCAGATGAGGATGGCGCCGAACCCGGCGAGGGTGGCAGATTTTTCCGCGCTCACGCGAGGCAATTGCGGCAGCGGCCGGTCAGTTCAATCACCTGCGCGCCGGGCACAAAACCGCTGCGCGCGGCCAATTGACCAAGGCCCTTCTCAATCTCGGGCGATGTCGCCTCGGTCACGCCCCCGCAGGTCTCGCAGATCAGAAAAGCGACCGGCGCCGCTTTATCGTGGCGATGCGCGCAGGCCATAAAGGCATTGCGCGAGGCCAGACGGTGCACCAGGCCGTTTTCGAGCAGAAAATCGAGCGCCCGATAAATGGCGACGGGCGCTGGCCTTTTTCCGGTCGCCTCGGCGACCAGATCGATCATTTCATAGGCCCCGACAGGCCGGCCAGCCGCGCAAAGCTTGTCGAGAACAAGCTGCCGGGCCGGCGTGAGTTTGATGTGATCATGCGCATGGGCGCAGTCCGAATGATCGTGCATGGGCCCAATATAGAGATTCGCGGAGCCGGAGGCGACTGGCTTGCGACGATTGGCCGATGCACCATTGTCGCGCCAGACCTCGCCATTCGTGCAGCCACGCATTAATTTGGCCCGAGCATGCGGGAGCCATCGATTATGAGCCTCAAAGGAAAGAACGCCCTCGTCACCGGATCGACCAGCGGCATCGGCCTCGCCATTGCGCGCGCGCTCGCGGCGCAAGGGGCCAATGTCACGATCAACGGTTTTGGTGCGGCCGACGCCATCGAGGCCGAACGCGCCGGGATCGAGACGGACTTTGGCGTCCATTGCCGCTATAGCGGCGCCGACATGAGCAAGCCCGCCGAGATCGCCGCCATGGTGAGCGAGGCGGAAGCCGCCTTCGGCTCGCTCGATATTCTCGTCAACAATGCCGGCATTCAGCATGTCTCGCCGGTCGAAGATTTCCCGCTGGAAAAATGGGACCAGATCATCGCCATCAATCTGTCCTCTGTTTTCCATGCGACGCGCGCTGCCGTGCCGGGCATGAAGAAGCGCAAATGGGGCCGCATCATCAATACGGCTTCCGCCCATTCGCTCGTCGCCTCGCCGTTTAAATCGGCTTATGTCTCGGCCAAACATGGCGTTGCCGGTTTCACCAAGACAATCGCACTGGAACTGGCAACGCATGGCGTGACGGTGAATTGCATTTCACCCGGCTATGTCTGGACGCCGCTCGTTGAAAAACAGATTCCCGACACGATGAAGGCGCGCAATCTCACCAAAGAGCAGGTCATCAACGATGTGCTGCTCACCGCACAGCCGACCAAGCAATTTGTCACGGTCGAGCAAGTGGCGGCTTTCGCCCTCTTCCTGTGCTCAGATTCAGCCTCGCAAATGACCGGCTCGAATTATTCGATGGATGGCGGCTGGACGGCGGCCTGACAGATCGCTCTAGCGAAACGACCAGACGCATGTGTCCTTGATCTCGCTGTCTTCCAGCGTGCGCGTCACCGGAACCCGATAGGTTGCGAGCGGCTCAAGCCTGTTTTTGGCAAGATAGGAACGGCCGGGATCGCCGATGAGCACTGTTGCACCGCGCCGGCGCAAAGTATCAAGCCAATCGGTCACGCGCGCTGCCATGTCACGCTCATAAGATACATCGCCCGCCAGCACGACATCCCATCCCTCGTCGCAGCCGACAAGATCTGCGTGACGCGGAGTCACTGCAACATTGTTCTGCTCTGCATTGAGTGCAATGGCTGCGACTGAAAAAGCATCAATGTCACAAGCCTCGACGCGCGTCGCGCCGGCTTTTGCTGCAGCTATTGCGACGAGGCCGGAGCCGGAGGCGAAATCGAGCACGTGACGGCCGACAACAATTTCGGGACGATCCAGAATATAGCGCGCCAAAGCCTGCCCGCCGGCCCATGCAAAAGCCCAGAAAGGCGGCGGCAGGCCGATCTCGCCCAGTTCATCTTCCGTCTTTTGCCAGAGTTCCGTCGCCTCATCGGCAAGATAAAGCGAAATCTCAGGCGCATGCGGCACAGGGAGAAAAGATGTGTGGGCACGAATGAAGCCGCGCGGATCCTCGATCACGGCGCCAGCGCCTCAATCCAGTGCAAACCGTCGCATGTCGCCCCGCGCGGGCGATATTCGCAGCCGATCCAGCCCTCCCAGCCAAGCGCTGCAATTTCAGCGAACACTGTCTTGTAATTGATCTCCCCCTCATCCGGCTCGCGCCGGCGCGGCACGGAGGCGACCTGAAAATGTCCGATCAAGGGCCAGTGGCGACCGATGCGACGCAGGAGATCGCCTTCAAGAATTTGCACATGATAGAGATCGAACAGGATTTTCAGCTCCGGATGACCGACAGATGAAATCAGCTCGGCTGCATGGTCCGACCCTTTCAGAAAATAATCAGGTCGATCATAGGGATTGAGCGGCTCGATCAGCAAAGTCACGCCAGCGCGTTCTGCTTTTTCGCAAGCCTCGCTCATGTTGGAAAGAAAGGTCGCACGTGCGGCTTGGACTGACACATGTTTCGTCACGCCAGACAGGCAATGCAGCGTCTTGGCGCCAAGCTCATGGGCATAATCGAGACCGCGGGCGAGGCTGTCGCGAAACTCCTGTTCACGACCGGGCAGAGCCGCAAAACCGAATTCGCCACGCGCCACATTGCCGGCCGGCGCATTAATGCCCGTCATGATAATGCCGGCAGCATTCAGCCGCTTGCGCAGATCGCGGGCGGGAAGATCATAGGGAAACTGACACTCGACAGCACGAAAGCCGGCCCGCGCCGCCGCATCGATGCGATCGGCGAAAGCATGTTCGGTGAAGAGCATGGAAATATTGGCGCAAAAGCGCAGATGCCTGTCCATGGGCCAAATCTAGCCCGCCACGGGCGCGTGGCACAATGGCGGAAAAATCAAAACCCCTTGGTCGAGACGCCGAATTCGGCGAGCTTTTCGCTGAGCTCGACAATCTTTCGGCGCAAGACCCGGTTCTCATATTCCAATTCGCCCACGCGTTCGATCAGGGATTCGCTCTCGTCCCGCCTGGTGGCCTGCGGCTGTTCGAAAAACACACCGATCATATCGCCCACGCGCCAGCGCACATGACAGGAATAGATGCGATTGCGGGAGGGGATTTCCAGCCGGAAACGGTCAGGCACATCCATCATGCCCTGCCCCTTGAGACAGGCGCCATCGGCGGACAGATTGCGGATCTGGCAATCGAGCGAGGACCGCGTGCTGTTGAAGTAAACGCGGCCGGTGATCAGCGTGCGCAACCGATCGCCAATGCGCCGCTCGCCGGCTGCCCCGCCAGATTTTTCGGGGGAAGACCCATGATCCCGCTGGTCCTGATTGTCCATGTTTCGAATCGCTCACGATCCAAGATCTTTCAAGGCTACACGATGCCAGAGCCGCGATCGGCGCGCGGGATCGCACAGGGGCGACCAGAGAAACGGCAAGAGGCTGAAGGTCATAAGGAACCGGACATAAAAAAATTTTCGTGGGCGGGCCTCGAACGGGTCTTCACGATAGCGTTTCCCGCTCTGCCGCCGCTTGATGAATGTCCGAGCCTGCATCTAGTCTGAGACAAAGTCGAAAGACGACAAGGGAGAATGGCCATGCCTTCAAGGATTATACATCTCAGCCTTCTGGCCGCTTTCACATCTGCCGGGACCGGCATTGCCGCCGCGCAATCCGCCGCCGATTTCTACAAGGGCAAGAATGTCACCGTTCTGGTCGGCTTTTCCGCCGGAGGCGGCTACGACCAATATGCGCGCGTGCTCGCCCGCCATATGGGACGCCATATTCCCGGCAACCCCGACATGATCGTCCAGAACCAGCCGGGGGCTGGAAGCCTCAATGCTGTGCGCCAGCTCGACGCCACCCAGCCGAAGGATGGCAGCGTGCTCGGCACGTTCAATCCCGGCCTGATCACCGAATCCCTGACCGATCCCACCAAGGTGAAATTCAATTTCAACGAAGTTGCCTGGGTCGGCAGCGTCACGCGCGATTTTCGTGTCTGCTACATGTGGCACACGACCGGCGTGAAAAATTGGGAGGAATTGGTCAAGGATCCGGAGGTCATTTTGGGAGGCACCGGCAAAGGCACGGGCTCTTATGTGAATGGCGCTATTTTGCGCAATCTGTTCGGCATCAAGGTGAAACACGTTCTCGGCTTCCCCGGCAGCGCGGACCAGCGCCTTGCCATCGAGCGCGGCGAACTGGAAGGCGATTGCGGCTCGTGGAGCAGCGTACCGCCCGAATGGATCCGCGATCGCAAGGTCAATCCGATCGTCACTTTCTCGCCCGTCGATAGCCCGGAACTGCCTGCCGGCGTGCCCTATGTCGGAAAATTTGCGACAAATGATGTCCAGACGCAGACGCTTGAAATGCTCATTGCATCAGGCGAACTTGGACGCCCTTTCATTATGTCGAAGGCCGTTCCGAAAGATCGGCTTGCTGTCATGCGCAAAGCCTTCGACCTGACAATGGTCGACAAGCAATTCCTCGACGAGGCACAGAAACAAATGCTTCCCGTCAATCCGATTGACGGCGAGGAGGCGGCAAAAATCATCGACAAAATCTACAAAATGCCGCCCGCAATTGTCGCCAAGGCAAAAGAAGTGCTCGACTGACGCAAACCTGCGCAGCCTCCGATCATTTCTGCCATTCGGAATGACCAAGCTCGGCGAGCCGACGCACCAGCTCGCCGACGCGCTTGCGCAACATGGCATTTTCCATTTCAAGCGCGAGAAGACCGGCGCCTGAAGAGGCTTGCGCCTTTTGCTCCTCGAGAAATTGCACACCGGCCACCTGTTGCGACCGCCACCGCAAGACGGCGCGCCACTTCGTCTGGCGCATCGGAATTTCAAGATCGAAGACCGGCGGCAGGGACAGGCTCTCGCTCAAGGACAAAAGCGCGCCCGTTGCCGAAATATTGCGGATCTGGCAATCGATCGCCGAACGCCCGTCATGAAAGACAGCGCGCGCACCCAGGATTGTGCGCATGCGCGCCGCCCCCCTTTTGTCGGCCCCATCATGATTCGATTCATCGTTCATGCCGCATCGTCTCTCTCGCCAAACACGACGAGATTAGCGGAAAGAGCTTGCGTGAAAATAAACAAAAAGATGATTAGTCTTTAAATTTCAATTGTTTAGCTCAAGATTTAACGGCGGTCTCGCGGCCAGGTTTTCTGCACCGCCACGCAGGCGATACCCAGCGAGGCGGCCACGACGGCGAAGACACCGCCAATGCCCATGGCCGCGGCAAACAGGCTGGCCGAGAAGGGCAGCACAACCTGGCCGAGACGATTGCCGGTGAGGCGCAGCGACAAAGCTGTCGCCCGCACATTGCTTGGCGAAAGCTCGACAACGCCTGAGAAGCAGAGCGTGGAAGAAATGCCGAGGCCAAAGCCGACCGCAATGGCTGCAATATAGAGCGCGGCAAGCGGCACGGGAAAAGCAATGACGGCAAGTCCCACAGCGGCAATCAGCATGGTGCCAATGGTGAGCGGCACACGCCCGACAATCCGGAACAGAGTCGGATAAGCCGCGCGCGAGGCCATGGAGGCGAAAGCCCGCACCATCAAGATCCAGCCGATATGACTGGCATCGATATTCCGTTCCGTGCCGAGCACCGGCATGAAGACGATCATGAGATCGAAGGTTGTTACCGTCATGACGCTGGCAAAGACAATCGCCGGCATGCCCTCCAGACGCAGGATTTCGCCGACACGCAAGCGCTCTTCCTTCGCATCGCGCGGCGGCTTGGGCGGCGCACGGCGCAGGCCAAGACTGATCCCGACCGAGAGGACACAGACAATCACGCCCATCAAAAACAAAAGATCGCTCGGGGCCACGCGCGCATCGCCCGCTGCAAGGCCCATCAGAAAGGGACCAAGCGCCTGACCGACCGCCAGACCCAGCATGTAGAGGCTGAAGGCATTTTCGCGGCTGATCGGCCCGGCGCTGCGCACTGTGATCACCTGATGGGCCGCCATGCAGAGCAAATGCCCGATGCCGAGCGTCACATTGGCAGCAAGCAAATGCCACCGGCTGTCCGGGGCAAGCCAGAGCAGCAGCGAGCCGGCAAGCAGAATCAGGGCGCCCGCCTGCGCCGCACGGCTGTCATGACCGCGATCCATCATCCGGCCGAAGGGAATGGCGAAAACAACAGGCAGAAGGGCGAAACTGGCGGCAATTGCGCCGATCCAGACAACTGGAATCTCAAGCTCGATGGCGCGGTAGGAGGTTCCCCCGCGCACCAGCGGCAGCAACGCCTGCATCAGCATGGCGTGAATGAACAGCGGGACCATCAGCCATATATCGAGATCGCTGTCGCGCCGCCGTCCGAACAAGGCTGGATCCTTCTTGTTATTCGCCAGTCCCTTTAGCGCAGCCGGAGCGCTTTGCCAAAGGGAGAGGCCGCCACAAGGAAGATCAAGGCTTGGCGACGCCTTTGCGCAGGAAGGCAATCACGTCGGGGGAAGCTGCATAAAGCCGCTCGATGAGCTTTTGCACCTCATCGCCGCCTTGCGCCAATGTATCGAGGCCCGATTTGGCGGCTTCCGCCTGCAGCTCGGGATCCTTCAGCACATCCTCAAAAGCCTTGCGCAGGATCGCCACACGATCGGGGGCAACGCCGGGCGGCAGGAAGAAGGGCCGGCTGATCGAGCCCTGCTGCAGAAAGACGTCCATCGCCTGGCGCTGCTGATCGGTCTTTGCAAATGAATAGCTGAGCGGCACGCCGGCCTGCTGCAGAAGCGGCAGGCTTTTCGTATCCTGCTGGACAAGGACTTTGTAAGGGCCGTCCGGCTTCATCGCATCGGGATATTGCTGTTTCGCGCTCGACCAGAGCAGGCCGCAAACGCCCTGAACCTCATTGCGCTGAATGGCGAGGCTGACTTCTGCAGACCCCTTGTAGCCGGCGATCAGTTTGAGCTTCACCCCCAGAATATGGCGCTCCATTTCCGGATAATCGACCAGCGCGCTGCCTGGCCCCGTGCCGCCAACCACGAGTTCTTTGTCGAAGAGGTCGGCATAAGATTGGACAGGCGCATCCTTGCGCGTGATGCAGACCGATGTGTCGGCATTGGCATTGCCGAGGAAAATGAATTTCCGCGGATCATAGGCCGACAAATCCTGCCCGCTCATCAGCGGATCGAAAAGCGCCGTCGACAGGACGACGCCCATGGCTGTCCCGTCTTTCGGTGCGGCTGAATAGACATGACGCGCCGCTGCCAGACTGCCGGCCCCGGGCATGTTCTGCACAACCACTGTCGGAGTGCCGGGAATATGTTTGTGGAAGTGACGCCCGAGCAGTCGGGCATAGACATCGACGCCACCGCCTGCGGCAGAACCCGCAACAATGGTCATTGTCTTTCCGCGGAAAAAACCGGCGCCGTCTTGGGCGGATGCGCCCGAGCTTGCGACAAAACAGACGGCGGCCATCAGCCCCGCACGCATCAGACTGCGCATCATCGTCCTCCCTGAATTGGCCTTTGCGGCTCTGGTCGCCATTTTGCCGGAACCGGCGGCGGCGTCAAACGGGATCGCGATGTTTCAAAAAATGGGCTCCGGCTGCACCATGCAGCCGGAGCGATTGGCAAATTTATTCCGCCGCCGGTCGGTGCGCCTGTTCCTGGACCAGGACATTGACGAGATCGAGTGGCGAATCTGTTTCGCCGAGCATGCCCCAGCTCTTGACCCATTCCGCCGTGCGCTCGAGCTCTTCTTGAGGAATCGGTGCGGGATCGCAAACGACAATGCGGCCGGCGCGCAGATCGGCCACTGTCAGTTTGCCGATCTCGGGATCCTTCGCCTTGTGGTAATCGATGAAATACTGAAGGTATTTCTGCTTGTCAGCATTGATCCGGACGACAGCCTGTTTCACGGCGCGGTTGAAGCGCGCATAAGTATCGGCATCCACCTTGTCGGAGGCCACTTCCGTGCCGTGATAGAAGGCCGAGCAGATGACGCGGCAGCCGTTCTTTTCCGCCAGCGAAATATAGGGCTCGGTCAATGTCGCCGCCTCAATATCGCCGCGCATCATGGCATTGTAGCGATTGCGCGAGCCCGACGGGGCGGGCACGACCTTGATCAGATCGCGCGGCAGGAATCCGCTGAGGAGATGCAAAGCGAGGTAATGCGTGCCGGCATAAAATGGCACGCCGACGCTTTTGCGTGCGAGTTGCTGGGCTGTGTAAACATCCGAATCCGGACGCACGACAATGGCTGCATAGGTGACAATGGCGCGGCGGCCGAGCTGACGCGAGCCGACGCTCGTATCCTCAACGCGGCAATAATTGCCCCATTCGCAGGCGTTATACATGTCAGCCTTGCCCTGTTCGAGCAAAGTGCCATGGCTGCCGAAAGGATTGACGCCCAGCGGATTATTCTCGTCGCGTGCGACTTCCTTCACACCGGCCTCATCGCGATCGGCCCATTCGATCTGAACGCCCTCTTTGTCGAAAAGGCCTTCATTATAGGCGACGAGTTCAGGCAAGCCCTGGAAGGGCGATGTGGATTCCAGCACCAGTTTCTTCATAGTCTACTCTCCCGCGTGGGTTCTGGAGTGGGTTGCCAGGCACACCCCACATGGCGCCCGGCAGATGGTCAGTCCCGAAACGTTACTTGCCGGCGATAATCATCTTGGTCTCGTCGATCAGCTCGCGCGGCGTGGCGAATAATTTGCGCAGCAGCACATCGACATCCTGCGCATAGGTTGGATTGACGTCTTCATTCTGCGCTTTTCTCTCCGCAATGAAGGCAGGATCCTGCATCGTCTTCTCGAAGGCGACACGCAAAGCCCGCGCCCGCTCGGGCGGCAGGCCAGGCGGGGCAAAAAACGGACGGCCCATGATTTGCGATCCGATCACGAGACCCAGAATCTGGCGCTGTTTCTCATTCGTCGCCATTTCCATAATGGTGGGCGTGTCGGGCAGTCTCGGCGACCGCTCGACAGTCAGCGCAACGAGGAAATTGACGCGCTTGTTGGCGATCCAATCGGGTTTGGAAATCATCAGACTGGAATAGGACCAGCCGCAACGCCCATCGACTTCGCCACGTTCCACCGCCAGCATGGCTTCTGCGCCAGCGGGATAACCATTGACCAGGCGTCCCTTCATGCCGAACAGCGAATTCAGCACTTTCGTGAACATATCCTCGTCCGAGCCAGGTCCAAGACCTGCCAAGGTGAAGGGCGTGCGCTGCGCATCCGCAAATGTCTTGACGGAGGGATTGTTCATGACGCCGCAAACGGTGAGTTCTGTTGCGCCATTGCCGATCCATGTGAGTTTCAGCGGATCGAAAGCGGAACTGGCCGTGCCGGCAAGCAATTCCATCACCGGTGCGCGCGCCAGAGCAAAAGTGCTGCCGTCTTTCGGCGCCACATTGGCCATGTAATTGGTTGCTGTCAGACTGCCTGCGCCCGGCATATTCTGCACCACAACATTGCCCGCGCCGGGAATATGGTTGCGGACATGTTTGGCAAAGCTGCGGCCATAAATATCGAAACCGCCGCCGGCCGAATAGCCGATGACAAGCGTAACATTTCGACCTTTGTAAAAATCGTCGGGACTCTCAGCCCGCACGGACGCCGGCAGCGCCGCGGCAAACAGAAAAATGGACAGGCAATGCCATGCAAACCTGATCATGCGGCCCTCCCGGCTGCTCCCCCTGCGAACCGAAATACAAACCTGCTGTGTTCTGTTTTTTGAAAGCGTTCCACAAAAGGAACAGACCGACAAGCCCGTTTGCTGTTGCAAAACGCCTATTGAATGGGCAAGCAAGAGACAGGCAAATTGGCCGCAGATCAGAAATTCCTGCATTTTCAAAGAAACAGATTTTTGCCCGTCGCCGGACATTCAATTGAAATCCTGCATGTCGAGACTCGGCGCATAAAAATTTTCTTCAAAATATTTTCGCCAGTCTGAGTGTCGCTTCGCAAAAACAGCTATGATGCAATGCAATGAGGTTTGTGGACATGCCGTTTCGCTTCGACAATTCCTATGCCCGGCTGCCCAAGGCATTTCATGCCCATGTCCTGCCGACGCCGGTTGCTGCACCGCACCTCATCAAGATCAATCATCAGCTTGCGCATGAACTGGGCCTCGATCCGGCAGCCCTGGAGACGCCCGAGGCGGTCGAAATCTTTGCCGGCAACAAGATTCCGCCGCAGGCCGAACCGATTGCTGCGGCCTATTCGGGGCATCAATTCGGACATTTCAATCCGCAGCTCGGCGATGGTCGCGCCATTCTGCTGGGTGAAATGATCGACACGAAAGGCCAGCGCCGCGACATCCAGCTGAAGGGCTCAGGCCCAACGCCCTTCTCGCGCCGCGGCGATGGCCGCGCGGCACTGGGCCCCGTCTTGCGCGAATATATTGTTGGCGAGGCCATGCATGCCTTGGGCATTCCCACAACACGCGCGCTCGCCGCTGTGACCACCGGCGAATATGTCTATCGCGAAGCCGCCATGCCCGGCGGCGTGCTCACGCGCGTGGCCGCGAGCCATATCCGCGTCGGCACGTTTCAGTTTTTCGCCTCGCGCGGCGAGATGGACGATTTGCGCGCCCTCGCCGATTACGCCCTTGCGCGTCATTATCCCGAGCTTGCCGAAGAAGCTGATCCCTATGCTGCCTTGCTGTGCGGCACGATCGAAAGACAGGCCCAGCTTGTGGCGCAATGGATGCTGGTTGGCTTCATCCATGGCGTGATGAATACGGACAATATGACCATCTCGGGCGAAACGATCGATTATGGACCATGCGCCTTCATGGAGGATTATCATCCCCAATGCGTCTTCAGTTCCATCGATCATCAGGCACGCTATGCCTATGCGCAGCAACCCTCGATTGCGCAATGGAATCTGGCACGATTGGCAGAATGCCTAATGCCACTCCTGCGCAATCAGGATGAGGCGCTTGAACGCGTCAAGGCGGCTTTGGCCGATTTCAAGCCGATTTTTCAGCAGGCCTATTTCAGCGGGCTGAATCGCAAGCTTGGGCTGTTCGAAACCCATGATGAAGATCAGGCTTTGATCGGCGATCTGTTTGCAAAAATGTCGGCCCAGCAGACCGATTTCACCATGACGTTCCGTCTCCTGTGCGATTGTGCGCAGACGCCTGCAGCAGATGAGCAGATGAGAGCCCTGTTCAAGGATGCACAGGTCTTCGATTCCTTCGCGCAAGCATGGCGCCAGCGATTGGCGCGCGAGAATGTCGATCCGGCAGAGCGCGCCCACGCCATGCGGCGCGTCAATCCTGCCTTTATCGCGCGCAACCATCGTGTCGAAGAGGTCATTGCAGCGGCCGTGGAGCGGGCCGATTACGCGCCTTTCGAAACTTTGCTCGATGTGATTTCACGCCCCTATGAGGACAGACCCGAGATTGCAGCATTCATGCAGCCGGCAAAGCCCGAGGAGCGCGTGCAGCAGACATTCTGCGGCACATAAGAGGCGTTAATCACCAAGCGACTTCGCGGCTTCGGCGCGCCATGTTTCAATCTCTTCGGTTGAAATGGGACAGGGATTTTCGGCCTCCCAGGCGCGGCTTGCTGCCAGCGATGATCTCACCAGCCAATCGTCAGGCACATGCAATCTTTCCAGCTCGACGATGACCCGATTGCGGAAGAACATAAAATCCTTGGCCCAGCGCGCATAATCGAGAGGGCCATGGTCGAAGATATATTGCAGGATGGCGCGCTCGCGTTCGAGCGATGTCGCATAGGTCATGGCTTTTGCTTCCCAATCACACGGAAAGATTAGGAAGCCTCAGGACAGCCGGCCTTGATCGAGATCATGCTTGGGGCGCATCTGGATCAGGCCGCAATTGTTCGCCACCGACAAAGCCGCCGCGCGCCACGCCGGCGACCACTTCAGCAACGCCCACGCGCCCGTCACCATCGCCATCCCAGAAGGCCATGATCTGCGCGACGCGCTCGGCAATATTTTCAGTGCTGGCAGACTCGAAGGCTGCGGCCATATCGCTGGCATCAAACCAGCCCTTACCGGCGCTGTCATATTGCGCGACGATATTTTCGGCCTGCCGGATCTCGGCAATTCCCGATTGCAATTCCTCCAGCGTGAGCGCGCCATCGGCATTGCTGTCCCAGGCGCTGAAATCGGCCTCGCCGGCGGCGGCGACAAATTCCTCCTGCGAGAAGGAACCATTCCTGTCGGTATCGTGGCGGGCCAGCAGCATGGCGGCGACCAGAGCAGGATCGGTATCGCCGGGCGGGGACGGAACGGGATCGGCAATAGTCTCCGCCTCTTGAGCTTCCAATTGCAATCCGGCGATCAATTCCTGCCGCGACAGGGCGCCATTGCCGTCAAAATCCCAGCCGGCAAATTTGTCCGTCAGATCGGCAAAGTCACCCGCTGGAATATCGCCGACCACGGCAAGATCAATGAAGCCATTTTTGAGCGGATCGAAGAGCGCCAGAATCGCATCGGCCTTGTCCATGGCGGCATAACCGGCCATGGCCTCGGCGCGGGTGACTTTCGCATCCACATCGAGATCGAACATTTCAATGGCGAGCGCCGCGCGGGCCGGGTCGCCGAGCGAGGGATCGGCCGTCCAGGCTGCGACCAGATCGGCCTCGACCACATAGCCCTTATCTTCCCTGTCGTAGCGGGCGAGCAAAGCATCGGCGCGCGCCTCCGGCGTCAACGGCGTCTGCGGCGTCTGCGGCGGCGGCCCGGCCGTGCCCTCCAGTTCTGCGAAGGAGACAGCGCCGTCGCTATCCGCATCCAGCGCGCCGATGGCAGCCTGCGCCTGATAAGAGGCCAGTGCAAAATTGCGCGAAAAGGACGGATAGAGCATGTCCGGGAACAAGGTGCGCCGGACGGCAAATGAGCCCCCCTCGCCAATCTCCGGAACGGCGGCCGGATCGATCTGTACTTCGGCAAACATCCGGCGGAATTCGGCCGGATCGAGATGGGCATCGGAATTGGCGTCGTAATCCGCGGCAAGCCGTCGCGCGAAATCGCTGCGCGCCATTGGCGCGGCCGAAAGGACATTCAGGAGACGTTGCGCGAAATCGACCATAGCATTTTGGTCGAGCAAATGTCGTGCCGCCAAAAATACGATTTAAATCAAACACTTAAAATGAAAACGCCGGAGACCTTGGAGGTCTCCGGCGCAAGGAATGGCAGCGGTCAGTGGACCGTTGCGATTACTTGAGATCCTTCGAGGTGAGCGCGAAGGAGAGCGTGGCGACGAAAGCCGCACCGCAATATTTCGACTGACCGGCCTGCGACGGAGCGTTGAAGGTTCCGTTGGTCGGGCCAGTGATGTCCGCGCATTGCTTCTTGTTGAGTGTCGTGTCGTGGTAGCGCAGATCGAGTGTTGCGATCTTGTAGCTGTATGACGCGCCGAGGTTCCAATAGGTGTAGTCGGGCAGCGAGCGATTTCCGGAGAGCGGCGTATGCGCGGCGTCGGTCTTGCCAAAAAACTGGCGGCCGAGCTCGCCGGAGACGCCGAAGTCACCGAACTTGTAAGCGGCGGTGCCTGCGAGATATTGCGAGGACGCGCCGTAATCAAGATAGCTGGGGGACAGGAAAACGTTCACCCCAACGGTGAAAGCGTCGGTGACGGCATAGCTGGTCTTCAGATAGCCCTCGAACCAGGTCGGCGTCGTGACGAAAATCGCATTCGGCTGCTCGACCTTGGAATAGAGGTAGCCAATGCCGCCGAGATCGAAGGTCAGCGCGCCGTAAGTTGCGCGGGCGCCGGCGATTGCATTCCACTCAACCGGCGGGCTGGTGTCCTGGTTGGTGAGCTTGATGGCTGAACCGGCAGCGCCGAGGTAGAGCGTATGAGCGTCGCTCAGCGAATAGCGGAGTTCGAAGTTTCCGTTGACGCTCGGCTGATTGTTCGACTGGCTGATGCCGCGGAAAATGTAATTGGTCGTCGCACCCGCACCGACCGTGAAATCCCACGGCGAGACATAGACGGGGGCAGCCGGAGCCTTCTTGCCCTTGCCGAGATCGGCGGCGGAGGCAGAGGTCGCAGCAAGCGCAGCAACGGCGGCAAGGATCAGCTTGGTCTTCATAAGATTTTCCTCATGTCAGAAATCTGTGACACAGGAATGTGACGCTCCCGGTCATTAGACAAGAACGAAAGCGCAGCAATTTGCCTATTTACTGAGCAAATCTGGCAAATCCCAACAGTCGATGATGCTGCGTTGCAAAAATATCACGGACTTTTGACCTATCGGAATGATTTTCCGCGCGGCAAGCAACAATGCAGCGCCGCTTTGTCGAACAGATTTTCAGGCCCCACAACAACAGGCATGGGGCTGTTGCAGGCAGGAGCCGACCCGCCTGCTGCAATGAGAGCGAGATCCAGAAAACACCCTGCAACCCTCTGTCTGACATGCAAGACATGCGAATCGGCGCCGGTTCAAAAGTGCAGTGCAGCAAACAAATATCTGGTGTTTCAGCTGAAAAGAGGGCCGGAGAAGATCTGCTTGCAGGAAAAAAGCGTAACCCGGATGCAATGCCCTTAACGGGAAGGCGTCCCATGCAGCCGATCATGTCGCTCGACAACAAATCAAACGACCTCGCGCCAGAGGACATTGTCGTCGTCGATTATCGAAAAGCGATTGGAATGGCCTCGGAATTGAGAGCTGTTGGCGCCGCCGATGTCGCCCTGATCTGGGAACATCTCGCCACTTTCCTTGAGCAAAGCGAAGATTATATTTTCGATCGCGGCAGCGACCGCGCGGCAGCCACGGGCGCCTGACCAGAGCCCGCGCAAAACATCATCGCGTTGCCTCCAGAGACGCAACAATGTGGTCGGACAAGCGCTTTGCCGGGATATGGGTGTTTTGCGCAACGACCAATGCAATTTCCGTATCGGCCAGCTTCGGCAATCTCTTGGATTGCAACGCCTTGAGATTTGACGGGATCATGTCCTTGGGCAGAACGCTCAACCCGAGGCCCGCAGATACTGCAGCCAGATTGCCCGCAAGCGAGCCGCACGTATAGGCAATCCGCCAAGGAGCTTTGGCGCGCTTGAGCGAATCGATCGCCCGCTTGCGATAGACGCAGGGCTCAGGGGAAACGACGAGCGGAATCTGTCCGCTGACCGGCAGGCGATAGCCGTCTTTTCCAACCCAAACCAAAGCCTCGCGCCAGACCCTGACACCGGCCAGACGTGTCGCAGGTTCGCGCTTCACCAGAACGACATCGAAATCGCCCTGACGAAAACGGCTCATCAGATTGAGCGTGAAATCGCAGGTGACCTCAAGCGCAACGAGCGGATGGCTGCGCGTGAATTCGCCCAGGATCTGCGGCATGTGGGAGGTTGCGAAATCCTCCGGCACGCCAAGGCGCACAAGGCCCTGCAATTCGGGCTCCTTGATGCGCGCAATGGCTTCATCGTTCAGCCGCAAAATCTGATGCGCATAGGCCAAAAGCGCCTCGCCCTCAGCACTCAGGCGCACCTTGCGGGCATTGCGTTCGCACAGACGATGGCCGACCAGCTCTTCAAGTCGCTTGAGTTGCAGCGAGAGCGTCGATTGATTGCGCAAAAGACGCTCTGCAGCGCGCGAAATATTCTGCTCCTCGGCAATGGCAGCAAAGGCACGCAAAAGATCGATATCGAGATTGCGGGGGATCGGCACGCCCATCTCCAATCATTGAATTTCGCAATGATATAAACTGGAATTATCAATTTTTCAAAGAGAGCCCCAACCTTTAGACCCGCCCGACAGCGCATGGCGCGCGTCTCACATCTGCGGGGGCATTATGGATAGCGGCCTTTTCAAAGCTCTGATCGATCCTGCAATCCTGTTCTTCTTTTTCGGGCTGTTTGCGGGGCTGGTGCGCTCCAACCTCAGCATCCCGGAACCAATCGCCAAATTCATGTCGCTCTATCTGCTCGTCTCGATCGGCTTCAAGGGCGGAGTGAGCATGTCGACGGCCGGCTTTTCGAGCGCCATGGCGCTGGCGCTTCTGGCGGCTGCCCTTCTGTCCTTCATCGTCCCGATCTATTCCTTTCTCATCCTGCGGCGCGGGCTTGGCCCCTTCGATGCAGCAGCCATTGCCGCGACCTATGGCTCCGTCAGTGCTGTGATATTCATCACCGCCATCTCTTTCATCGAGCGCCAGGGCGTGGCCTATGGCGGCTATATGACAATCGCGCTGGTTCTGATGGAGAGCCCGGCCATTATCATGGCGGTCTTGCTGGCCAATTTCGTTCGCGCCCGCAGCCAATCGGCAACCGCCACCCATGGCCAGCCACCGATTTCCCTGAAATCAGTTTTGCATGAGGCCTTTACCGACGGCGCCCATCTTCTGCTGCTGGCATCTTTGGTGATCGGCTACATCACAGGCACTCCCGGCAAAGTGTCTCTGGATCCCTTCCTGACGTCGATCCAGAAAGGCATGCTCCTCTTCTTCCTGCTGGAAATGGGATTGCTGGTCTCGCGCCGGGCGCAGGAGCTGAAAGCCAACGGGCCCTTTCTCACAGGCTTTGCCCTCGTGATCCCGCTGGTGAATGCAATATTGGCGACAGCATTGGCGAAAATCTTCGGCCTGGAGCTGGGCGACGCTTTTCTTCTGACCGTGCTGGCGGCAAGTGCATCCTATATCGTCGTGCCGGCGGTGGTGCGCTATGCGATCCCCGAAGCCAATGCGAGCCTCTATTTCGGCATGTCGCTGGCGATCACCTTTCCCTTCAACATTCTGATCGGCATACCGCTCTATTTCTCCGTCTTGAACCATCTGTGGAGGTGATCATGACCCCAGTGAAGAGAATCGAGATCATACTGTCCGAGCCGCTCGTGCCCCATCTCGTGGATGTGCTGGAAGCGCATCAATATCAGGCCTATTGCATCAGCCACGGTCATTCCGGCAGATCGACGGGAAAGATCATGATGGGCGGAATGAGCGACACAATCGTCACTCTGATCTGCGCGCAGGAGGAAGCAGACATCCTGCTCCCCCATCTTGAAAATTTTCTGGAACGCTATGGCGGCATATCGACGGTCGTCGATGCACTCGGAATGAATATCCGAGCTTAATATGGACTGGCGGAGAGGATTGTCTCTCCCGCCAAGGCACTCGGTCAACGCGAGACCATTGCAGGATCCGTTTCGGCCGTGACGATGCGCCCATCCTCCATCGCGACGATCCGGTCCGCAATGTCGAGGATGCGCGGATCATGTGTGACGAGCAGGATCGGCACGCCGCGCGACTTTGCCAGATCGCGCAGCAGCTGCACCACTTCATGGCCGCTCACTTTGTCGAGCGCCGCCGTTGGCTCATCGGCAAGCACCAAGCCCGGTTGCGCGGCAAGTGCGCGCGCAACTGAGACGCGTTGGCGCTGCCCGCCCGAGAGTTTGGCCGGTGGGCGATCTTCATGGCCCGCAAGACCGACCGCCGCCAGCAATTCGCCGGCACGCATGAGGCGCGCGCGTTCATCCAGCCCGCCATCCTGCTCCAGCGCCATGGCCACATTCTGACGCGCCGTCAGAAAACCGAGCAGATTATGATTCTGGAAGATGAAGCCGATGCGGCGGCGCAGCCGCACGCGTGCGGATTCGCTCGCATCGGCCAGCTCTTCGCCCAGCACAAGCGCACTGCCGTCCTGCATGGCGCGCAGCGCGCCGATCAAAGTCAGCAGCGTTGTCTTGCCGCTGCCCGAAGGCCCGGTCAGAAGCACGATTTCGCCTTCGCGCACATCGAGATTCACATCGCGCAACACCTGGCGGCGGAGCTCGCCTTCTCCATAGGCATAAGACAAGCCGCGCAGCACGACCGGATTCATCAGAACATATCCGCAGGATTGGCGTCGCGCAGTTTGCGCACTGCAAGGAGACCGGCGATGGCGCACATGGCGAAGATCATCAGGAAGACGGAGGCACCGAGCTGAAAGTCGAGCCGCAGCGGCAGGAAAGTGGCGCTGCCGATAAAATCATACATGACGAAGGACAGCAGCAGACCGGGAATGAAACCGGCCACCGCCAGAATCAGCGCTGCACCCAGGACGACGCGCGCCAGATAGGAGCCGGAATATCCCATCGCTTTAAGCGTTGCATATTCCTTCAGATGACCGGCAATGTCGCTGAACAAAATCTGATAGACGATCACCATTCCAACCACGAGACCCATCAGACTGCCGAAGGCGAAGATGAAACCGATCGGCGTCGCCTCCTCCCAATAGCGGCGCTCATGCGCGCGCAATTCCGCCTGCGTCATCACCATCACGTCGGGCGGCAAGAGCGCGCGCAATCGCGCCTGCGTGTCGGCAATATTCGCGCCCGGTCGGAGCTTGATGGCGACAAGATCCACCGCCGCGACCTGCCGCTCCTTTACCACACGGCGGAAATTCACTTCCGACAAAACCACATTGCCATCGGCCCCGAAGGACGGACCGATCTCGACCAGTCCGGCGACCTCCATGCGACGCTGGCCGATCTCCACCTCAATCGTTCCGCCATTTTCTGCCAGAAGCCGCGCAATGGGGCCGAATTCGGGACGCGAACGCACATCGAAAGCCAGAGTATCGGCGCGCTTCAAAGCCTCGATCAATGTGGCATCGAGGCCCGGGAATTCCAGCACGCCTGCAGCCGTGTCCACGCCGATGAGCTGCATGGCGCGGCGGCTGCCATCCACCGGATTCCGCCAGCTCGACTGCGCGAGATAGACCGGCACTGCGCGCTCCACCTCAGGGACGGCAAGCGCCTGCTGGGCGCGTATGCGGGGCAACGGCTCGGGACGAAAACTCGCCGTGGTCAGGGGGTGCATCAAGAACAGATCGCCGCGCATCGCGCCGATGAGATTCGTCGCACTTTCAAACAGCGCGCCGCGAAAACCGAGCTGCATGAAGACAAGGACGCAGGCGAAAAGCACGCCTGCAATGGCCGAGGCCAGTCGCGCCTTTTCTGAGCGCAGCTGGCGCCAGGCCAGCCGCAATGCCAGCAGGCTCGAGGCCGTGAAGCTTGGGCCATGGCGTTGCATGGCCGAAGGCTGATCCTGTCGGGCAGGCGGCATCTGGTTCATGGCCGGATCGCCACCTGGACCTGCATATTGGTCCGGCGAGCCAAAGCCTCGGCCGCCTCCGGCGCCAGAGCCAGCCGCACCTCGACGGTGCGCGCATCCACGGCGGCCACCGGATCGGTCGTCGCCTGAGTGTTGCGTCGCACCTGCCAGCCGATCTCGCGCACTGTCGCGGCAAAGCGCGCCGCCTCGCCGGGCACGCGCACTTCTGCCGCAGCGCCAAGCCGCAGGCGCGGCAGGTCGGTCTCATAGACATCGGCAACAATATCCATGCGCGAGAGGTCGGCCATTTCCAGCACACCATCGGCGCCCGCGCGCTCGCCGCTCCGCGCCAGCACGCGGATCACGGTCCCTGCAATGGGCGCGCGCAGCCGTGCCAGAGCGGCCTCCGCGCCTGCGCGAACGACCGCAGCCTGCGCCGCAGCAAGCTCCGCCTCGGCGAGTGCCAGATCCTCCGGGCGCGGCTGCAACAGGGTCTCAAGTGTTGCCTCCGCCTCTGCGCGTTCGGCGCGGGCGCGGTTGGCCAAGAACCGGGTCCGTTCGGTCACGGCTTCAGCGCCGGCACCGGAGCGCTCCACGGCATTGCGCAAAGCCTCGATCCGCGCGCGCTGTGCCGCAATCTCGGATGGACGACCGGCAGCGCGCGTGCGCTCAAGCCGCGCGCGGGCCTGGGCCAGTTGCGCCTCGGCCTGCTGGAGCGCCGCATCGCGCAGCGCCGCATCGCTGAACTCGGCCAAAACCTGCCCGGCTTCGACGCGCTCGCCCTCGACGACCATCAGCCGCTCAATCCGCGCCCCGTCCTGCGAAGGGGCCGCCGCCAGACGCAGGATGCGGGAGGCCGGCTCGACCCGGCCCAGAGCGCCGACGCCAGCCGGCCCCGCCGCCACCGGCGCAATCTGCGGCGCGCGCTCCGCCTCGCCCCGCGTGGTCCAGAAAAAGACGGTGCCCGCCGCAGCGGCCAGCGCCAGAACGCCGAAGACGAATTTCGCAGGGCGGATCATTGCGGAGACTCCAGAAGTCGCTGCAGCGCCACGCGCATGGCCTGCCGCTCGGCCTCGCTTGGCGTGTAAAGGCGGAAAATGCGGGCCATGAACATGCCATCGCCCGCTGCATTGATCGCATCGCCATGGCCGGGCGGCAGGCCGTCGGCAGCAATGTCGGCACGCATGCGCGCGATCACCTGCCTGATCGGATCGAGCAGCGCCGGATCGTGGTGGAAAGCGGCGAGAAACACGGCAGCGGCCCGGTCATGGCGCTCATTGCAGGCAAATTCCCCCTGGCCGAAGCCCCACTCAAGCATGGCCCGCGCAATACGGCCTGCGCCTTCGGGCTGCGCCGCAACGCAGCCAAGATATTCCTGCTCGAAAAAACCTGCCAGACGACGCAGCAGCGCGTCGAGCAGCGCTTCCTTCGAGGCAAAATGATAGAGCAGCCCGCCCTTGGAGACGCCGGCATCGCGCGCCGCCGCCTCCAAAGTCAGCCCGGAGACGCCGCGCGAATGCACAATCGCCTCAGCCGCATCGAGAATGCGCGTTTGCGCATCGGGCAAAGAGACAGCGGAGCTTGTCGAGGGTGTATTTTTCATGGCATTGAGGTATACCGGCTGGACGGTATGTCAAGATTAGACTGTCCGGTCGGTATCATTTGCGCGCTTTCCTTGCGTCACAGATCAAGGCTTGCCGCAACAAAGGAGCGCGACGATGCCGGCATGCGAGTCGGTGCAGAAATTGATCTAAGTATCTGATTAATAAAGATAAATATCTCGATTATTGCATCGGGCACGCAGCCCCTCCAAGATATGCGCCGATCATTGTCGGGATGGAGAGCGCTCATGAAAATGATCGCCCTCAACGCGGCCTATCCCGACGACGCGGGAGCGTGACGCATGGCAACCCGACCCAAACGTCCCACCGACTGGCGCAAGCGCTTCGACGCGGCCAAGCCGGCGAAGACTGTGACGTTGCACACGGATTTCGCGGGTATAAAGGCGGGCACGATCATGTATATCGGCTCGCCGGGCACGATCGCGAACTATATTGCCCGGATTCCGCGCGGCGAGACGCGCGCCGTCGAGCGGATGCGCAACGAACTGGCGCGCCGCAACGGTGCGCAAGCGACCTGCCCGGTCACAACGGCGATCTACCTGAAGGTTGTCGCGGAGGTGGCGCTCACCGATCTCGACGAGGGCAAGCCTCTCGAGCGCATCGTGCCGTTCTGGCGCGTCATCGAACCCGGCAGCAAGATCGCCAAGCGCCTGTCCTGCGACGACGCGATGATCGAGCATCTTCGGGAGCTGGATCGAGCCGAACCGCGCAAAGGCTAACCCGCACCGATCTCCATCAGGCGCGCCTTTGAAGTGGCATTGCGGAACCCTGCGGTATTGGCGGAGAGGGAGGGATTCGAACCCCCGATAGGCTTGCACCTATGCCGCATTTCGAGTGCGGTGCTTTCAACCACTCAGCCACCTCTCCGGGTCGCCGGCATCGGCTGCGGAGCCGTCACCGTGTGGTGGCGCGCCAATAACACGCCCTCCGCAACGGGACAAGCAGATAGAGGTGGAAATGGCAGCTGCACGAGCAGCCTGGCCTTGGATGGCCTGCGGCCATCCGAAGCCGAAGGCGTTCTAACCTGTTCTGCGGGGGGCGGACCAAAATCTCTTTTTCGCAAATGCATGCCCCGAGCCCGTCTTGAGATATCGCTCGAAAGATCGTGCGGTCATGCCATCGGCAAAGGCATGATAGCTGATGAGCGCCCAGGGTTTGAATTTCGAAGTGTGAGGCGAACGGCCCGCATTGTGATCGGCCATACGGGTTTTGAGGTCCGTCGAATAGCCAATGTAGGTCTGATCGGGAAATTCAATACTGCGAAGCAAATAGACGTAAAACATAGGAGGCGCCCCTCCGCTAAAGCTCCGGGGAAAACCGCTTCATGCAAAAACCCCCTCCGCTAAAGCTCCGGGGGCCACCTTCGCCTCATTCGCCTTGGATGGCCTG
>CAZHOK010000013.1:22662-39882 GCA_964534115.1 uncultured Beijerinckia sp. | reverse complement strand
CGGGTGCAGTTCAAGCAGCCGGCGGCGGAGTTCGGTGAAGTGGGTGCGTTCGAGAGAAATATTATCCATTCCAGCCACCTAAGGTTCATTCAGTTACTTAAGTGGTACTATTAGTACCTTAAATCAAGGTTGTCAAATGATTTCTGGTGCTCAAATCAGAGCTGCTAGGGCAATTCTTAGGTGGTCAGCTCAGGATTTGGCCGATCGAGCCGCGGTTGGAATCCAGACAATAAAGCGATTTGAGGCGGTAGATGGCGTCCCGCCCAGTCGGTCATCCACTCTTCTAGATGTAAAAGCCGCTCTTGAGAGCGCTGGCATCGAGTTCACTGGAAGCCTAGGAAAGAACCCCGGCATTATCATCAAGACTGAGGACTAGCTGGGATAGACGTCAGCACATGAGTTGTAGGCGGGCTTCCATTTGATCAAATTCAACGCTACCCCGAAAATTGCCTGATTGAACTGGGTAGCGTCCATGGTCGTTAAATTGACTATCTCCCGCACTGACGAGCAATATTCATTTGTGAAAGTTTGGTTGAAACGGGTTGATTTTCCAACGTCAGCGCTGTCTTACAAGAGGGCTTAGATTTGCTACTAGGGCAGATTCAAAGCGAAACCTTTGACCGCGCTGCTCTGATAGAATTTCTCAGACAGTGTCGCTCGGGTGCTTTCGTCTCGGGTGAGGAATTGGATATGCGGCTGGTGCGCATGCTTCTTACGACGTAAAAAAAAGATATTGGCGTTTGAATTTTTGTATAATGCAGAGAGAGATCTAGCGAAGTATTTTTTCTCTTCTTTGAAAGGGAATCTAGAATTGAATAAGTAGCTTAGCAAAAATGTGCGCGTACCAAAACTTGGGTAAGCCCATTCAAAGGCCTAGGCTAAATAACATAAAATATTGATTGGGATTTTATAACAAATGAAATTTTTTAAACTAAAAAAATTCATTCTGTCGAACGTTAAAATTCCTTAGCTCATTTTTCCAATTTCATCATTCACATCAACTCGTAACTTGTACTGCGCCCACCGGCGCTAGATTTCTTCAATATATTCTTCCCTTGAAGCTCTGCAATATCACGCAATGCTGTGTCTTGGGAGCATTTCGTCAGAGCAGCCCATTTGCTGCTTGTTAATTTTCCTTCAAAACCATCGAGCAGTCTGTTCAGGACTTTGATCTGACGTTCGTTCAGGGCCACCCCAGAAATTCGTTGCCAGAAATGCGCCTTGGCAAGAATTGAATTTAATGCCTCTTCCGCTCCTTGGATGGCGGCAAGCAGTGACTTTAAAAACCACTCCAGCCAGTCAGTGAGATCCAAGCCACCTTTTTGGGTTTTTTCAAGTTGCTCATAATAAGTTTTGCGGTGCCGCTGAATTTCTGCGGAAAGGCTGTAGTAACGTGATGCTGACTGTTCTGACCGCGCCAGCATCATGTCACAAATAGCCCGACCAATTCGTCCATTCCCATCCTCAAATGGGTGAATGGTCACGAACCATAAATGTGCAATTCCTGCTTTGATAACGAGATCCTCGTTTTGGTTCTCGTTGAACCAATCAAGAAAAATCTTCATCTCGATTTTGAGCCGCCCGGCTGGAGGCGCTTCAAAATGCACTTTGCGGCGCTGTATGGGACCAGAGATAACCTGCATTGGCCCAGCCTCGTCGCTCCTCCACCCGCCGATATGAATTTTGCTGAGCCCGCTGTAGCCGGTTGGAAACAGGGCCGCATGCCAGCCAAAGAGGCGTTCAGCAGTCAAAGGCGCTTTATAGTTTTGCATGGCGTCGAGCGTCATATCGACGATCCCATCGACATGCCTGTCGGAGGCTGCAAGAGCCCCAATATCTACACCGAGGCGTCTTGCTATTGAGGAGCGAACAGGATCTGCCGCGAGGTTTTCGCCCTCTATCTCGCTTGTTTTGATGACGTCTTCGGTCAGGATGCGCAATGTAGCCTGATCACGCAGCGGCATGCCTAGGTCATGCATGCGGCCAGCCAGATGACCCTGGGCTCGGTGGACATCAGCCAGAGCGGAGGCGAGCCTATCCCGATCAAATGACCAGTGCGGCCACCCCTCGTATTGCCAGATATAAATTTTATCTCCGTAATTCATGCGGAGAATATAGGCATAACATCAGGGGGAGTCAATTTTTTCTCCGCAAAATGTACGTCTATTAAAGAGACAATCACCGCATTCTTAAGGCTCATAGTTGAGTTGCGGGCCGCTTTGGGGCCCGTCTGAGAGAGACGGTTTTTGAGCCCCAAGCCATTCTGCCCGCGGCGCCCCTCGAGCGGGTCTTGGATTTGATCTCGTGGACCAAGCCACAGTCTGGCCCTCCTGGGGCATATAAATCCTTGTTCCAGCGCGGACTATTTATAGGCCTAACCGAAACGGGTTTTCGTCTCTGTGAATGTCAAATTGAACGAGACCTTGGTTGAGAGCGTCAAGCGATACAGCGCTATTGCGCATCGATCAGTACCGAAGCAAATCGCGTACTGGTGCAAAAACCGGAAAACGAACCAAAAAGCCCGATGTGTCCTTTAGTGTGATCCGCGACATTTTGATTGCTCATTGCGAAGAGCCGGTCGTCGAATATAAGTTTCACTGATGCGTATTTTCTGCGTTCAAAATTTTTTAGTTAGTGAACAGAATGTGAGTCGTGAGCGGCAGTCGGTACGTTCGTCCTTGCTTTTTCAGTAGCAGCGTTGGTGCGTGTCAAGTCGTTGCTTTACAAAGCTCTTATGGATTGACCGAATTGAATTTTTGATTAGAATAAACAATGAAAGTCGCGACCCTCGGTGCGGTCAGTCTTTAAATAGACAGCGCATTTCCGTCTAGCCATCTCCCCGGTGCGAGACAGGGCAGAATTCTCGATCCAGCAACATAGTGTTGCTGGTCGAAAACCTGTTCGAGGTCTCGACCGATGAAAAAGTCTTCTGTCTCCCCACCCGCAAAAACGCCTGCTCCTTCAGCGTTGAAGGAAAAATTGGATGCCGCTCTGGGATTACCCCAGTTCTTGCCCGGTGACGATGAGGCGCAATTTAGTCAGCTTGAGGCCTCTCTCCTTGAGCATATTGATCCTCAAGACATTCTGGAATGCCTTTGGGCACGCGATATTATTGAACGTTCATTTGAACTCTTTCGATTACGGCGATGGAAGGCCCAATTTTTGGAAATCCAAGAGAGAGCGTCCGTACGCTATTTATTGGGTCAATCGGAAAAACTCATCAAATATCCTGAAAATGTCTCCGACCTTGTAGATGGCTGGGGTGCCGGAGATCACCAAGCAATGAAACGGATTTATGCACTCTTAAAAGCAAAGAATCGTGAGCATTCCCACATCGAGGCAGAAGTTGTGGGAAGCCGTTTAGAAACTTTTACGGCCTTTGAAAATCTTGTGATTTTAAACGAAATGCGTCGCGATTCTCTCATCAGAGAAATCGAACGCCACCGTGACCTCAAGGCAAAGCGCGGCGCCATTGAGGGCGGTTTCAAAGAGGTAAAAACTATGGAGGCGGTCAATGACCACTCCAAGAAAGATTAATGCTGCAAGGGTCAATGGCGCAAAGAGCCTGGGCCCTAAGACATTGCACGGCAAAGAGCGGTCTGCAAAAAACTCAAAAAAATTAGGCCTCTCTTTGCCCCTGTCGCTCAGCCCATCGGATCATCGTCTTTACGGTGATCTGATGGATCTCTTTGGTGGCAAAAACGACGACCCTGAGGTGAGGTCAGCTGCTGATGCGGCCTCGCACGCGCAAATTCATTTTGAAATTGTGCGCCAAGCCAGGAGGACTGCAATGGTAAAGGCTTCCGCCGCTTTCGAGCAGCCTGCTGTCTTCAAAAAAACTATACGCCTGGCAGCCTCTTGCGAGCGATATGAGGCTCGTGCCTTCTCAAAACGCAAAAAGGCTCTCCGGCGCTTGAGTGAGGCTTTATCAAAATTGACAGAACGAACCCAAGGAAGTGATGTCACGCTGAGGGCGGTACCCGATGGCTAATCAAATCTCTTCTGCGTTGAGACTTGAGGCATCAAGCCCGGCCACGTCCCAGCAAGTGGGCCGTTGCCGCATCAACGGCCTTGCCGACGGTCAATCCACCCATCAAATTCAATTTGCGCGTTGGATCGGATTTTTCCAATTCCAGCAATTGATCAAGCGGCGTCTCTGAACAGACGTAAGCGCCTTTCTCACCCCAGGGGCGATAGAGCTCCGCGCGTGTTGGGCCGAACAGGCCGAGCGTTGGTGTTCCCATAGCGGCTGCAATGTGCATTTGGCTGCTGTCATTGCCGATGAATAGGGCGCAATGTTCCAGAATGGCTGCGGTTTGCAGCAGGTTCGCGCGGCTGGTCAGGTCGATGAAGCGCTCCTTTGGGAGTGCCGCTCCAATCATGGCCGCGAGTTCGGATTCATTGGGTGCGCCCAAGACAATCACATATGCATTTTCAAGCGCGCCATCTGCGCCCGTGAGCCGCGCCGCAAGTTCTGCGAAATTTTTGGCGGGCCAGCATTTGGGGGCGTAATTGGCGCCAGGTCCCAGAGCAAGCAGGGGGCGCTCTGCGGGCAGAAGGGTGCGCGCATAAGCGCGCTCTTCGTCAGAAATCCAGATTTTTGGGGCGGGAGCTGGCACAAGTCCCAGAACGCGGGCGGCTTCCTCGACGCGATGTTGGCCGATCGGCCTGAGGCGTCGATAGATTTTTTCGGCTCTGACCGCCCGGGAAATGATGGAATCGCGCAGATCGATCACCAGATCCCAGTTCTCGCCGGAAACCTCTTTCCATAAATCCCACCAATGCAGGTTCCATGGCCGTTTCTGGATCGGGATGATGCGTTCAATATTGGGGATGTGGCGCGTCAGAGGCAGGCAGGGCGCTCCAACCGCAAGAGTGATCCGCGATTGGGGATAGGTTTCGAGAATGTTTCGCAAAAGCCCGCTCGTCAGAACAAAATCTCCGATCCGCGTATTGCCGACAAACAAAACCCTCAATGAGCCTCCGCAGGGTAACAACTTACAAGCGCAATTGATCAATCATATATACAAGCAATCATATAGACGCATTATATGAAATATTTCGCCAAATCGTTTTGGCTCGATCGAAACCGATGTCCCTTGAGGGATGACGGCCTGATGCTTGGGATCATCCTCCCTAAAACTCCGCGAGTGAGACTTTAAGTCTCTATTTTCGTTACAAAACTCACTATCGATCTCCCTTGCTGCGGAGGTCCGCCGTGCTACATAAGTCCCATTGTCCAGCGTCTGACGAAAGCGATTCGGATGCGAATGTCATTGAACCTGTCCGGCCTCCTGTCCCGCTCCGGTAATTCCGGGGTGGCACGACCCGCTGCTTCCGCGGAGCCTGATTCGACGACGGAGATCGAGCGGAGCGCTGCCGGCTTTATCCGGGTGCTCGGCGGCAAAAACGAGGCTCTGCGCAATCGCTGCGAGCATGTGATCGGGCTCACCCGGGTCATTGAACCGCTGACCAATGAATTGTCGGCGGTCTTTCAGGATTTCCAGAAAGTCGTCCAGGAGCTGCAAGCCACCGCCGGCCAGCTCGAGGAAACCCGCGCTGCGCTCGATGCCCAGCGCCAGATCACCGAATCCCAAAGCATCGAAATCCAGAGCCTGCTGACCAAGCAGGAGGAGATGCGCAAGGAAAACGAGCGGCTGCTTTCCGACAATATTATTGCGGCGCAGAATTACTCCTTGCTTGAGGAGCAATTCCGCACGACACGCGAGCAATTGGGCGAGAAGCAGGCGCATTTGCGTTCGCGCGAATTCGAACTTGAGAATCTGCGCAATGAGAACGAAGTTCTCACGGAGAATATGGGCCGCATCTCCGACAAGCTGCGCGATGCCGAGCGTTCCATATCGGAATTGCAGGATGAGCGTCGCATGCTGCGCGACAAGGCCGCGCAACAGGGCGATGAAATTGCCTCGCTTGCCAAATCGAGCGAAGAACTCTCCTTGCAGGCGACCAACCTCAAGCGCCAGGTGCTTGAAAGTTCGGCAGCAGCAGATCGGGCCCGTTCGCGCATTCGTTTGCTGGAGACCGATCAGGCTGCCCTGCAGTCGGAAAATGAGACCCTGCGTGGATCGCTTGCCAATAATGAAGCACGTACCGAACAAATGCGTGCTTCTTACGAAATGAAGATCGAAGCGCTTGGTTCGCGTATTCGTGTCTCGGATCAATTGCTCAGCCAGAGCAGGGACGAGATCCGTCGTCTTTCGGACGAGCAGAATGCCATGCAATCGCGCATGCGCGATCTCGAAACCTTGCCTGCCAAGGTTGCCGACGCCTATGACGATGCCACGCAGGCCGTTCGTCGTGCTGAGGATAGCGAAAAAGCAGTGGCTTTGGCGCAGGCGAAAAATGGAGAGCTTTTCGCCAAACTGCAAAATGCAGAAGAGCTCAACAAGCAGGCTGCCACGCGCATTGAATCGCTGCAGACGACAATCCTGCGCTTTGAAGCTGAGGCAGAAACGCGCATGGCCGGCATGCAGGCGCGGATCAACCAGCTCGCCGAAGCTCTTAACAAAGAGCAAATCGAGCGCAGCTTTGTTGAGGGCGCACTTGAGGCCGCCCGCCGCGATCGCGCGCAATTGCAGCAATCGATTGTCGAGCTCAAGGGCAATGGCAATTCACAACAGCCGGCCGAAGTCGGCGCACAGACCAATAATCTTGAGACGGTGAAAACCACTCTCGAAAGGGAGCTGGACGAGATCAAGTCGGATCTGCGTCGTTCGCACACGGATGTGCCCAAGCTGCGGCCCAGAAAAGCCCGCGCAAAAGACGCTGAATAAAAGCGGGGCCCATCAAGCCGGCAAGGGGCGCCTTTCAGGCGCCCTTTTTATTTTTGCCTCATGCTGCTATTCATCCCCCCAATTGCAGGGAGCCCCGACATGATGCTTCGCGTGCCCGTTTCACCCGGTGAATTGATCGACAAATTGACGATTCTTGAAATCAAACTCGAGCGTATGTCCGATCCCGCCAAAAAAGCGAATGTTGCTAAAGAGTTCGACGTTCTCTCCCAAGAGCTTGCCAAATCTGTCCAGCAGTCGCCCGAATTGGCTCGGCTGCACGCTGCATTGAAGCAGGTGAATGAAACGCTGTGGGTCGTGGAGGACGATATTCGCGATTGCGAGCGTGCCCAGGATTTTGGGCCCAAATTCATTGAATTGGCGCGGTCTGTCTATCGCACCAATGACCGTCGGGCGGAGCTCAAAAAGGAAATCAATCTCCTGCTCAACAGCGATCTCGTCGAGGAAAAATCTTACGCAGCCTATTGATTACCAGATGAGGTCGAGGCTCGATCCGTCAGCCGCAGCAGCAGGAGATTTTAAATCCTCTGCAGCGGCCTGTGTGACGATGATCTGATACGAGCCGTAGATTTTGACACTCTCTTCGCTCGCCCCCAATTTCTGGCCGGCCAGGCGGATGGTGAAAAGGCCGCCATCGGTGGGCACAATCGACATGATGGCGCGCGTTTTTCCGGGATCGGAGATAAGCGAGCGGACGGCCATATCTGTCGGATCGACAATATCGATCTTCATCTGGCCTCGCGGATCGGACAGGCCGAAAGAAGTGACAATTGTATAAAGCGACTGCCCCATCAAACGCACCGTCTCGGCGGCAAATGCGACACCCTTCGCCCCCACGCCGATCGTGCGCGATCCATAGGCCTGATAGATCGGATAGAAACTCTGCAGATGGATGGTCGGCGCAAGATGTTGCGCCTCGCGCATGGTCGATCCGGCAGCGCCGCTGGCCACGATACGGCTTTGCAATGTCGCGCCGCTAATAGCCGTGCTCTGCCGCGCAGCCAATGGCGCGGGCCTTGCCACTATGTCAGCATGTCGTGGCGATGCCACTGGCTGAGCTCTGAATTGATCAAGTGGAATGATGCGTGTCACAGGCCTGCCTCTTGCAGGCATTTGTGACATGGAATGGTCAATAATATCTCAGGCTCATTCCGCCCAAGCCTGTCATTTTTTGCGAAATGGAAAGCGGAGTCTTAATTGTATCGCGCATGACGCAGCGTCATTCTGTTTCCGCAACGTCGCTCCAGGAATTGAAAACAGCGGCTTGTCCGTGTCTTTCGCCTTTATCGTCGACAACATTCCAGAGAATGACATTTTCAATGCGAAACAATTTTCCGGTCGAGGAAATGCGGATACCGGAATAATCATCGATAAAGCCTTTGGCACTTGCGCGCTCCATCAGGCGCTGGCGTTCTTCGCGCAGCATGGGCTGGGCCGTCAGGCGTGAGGGCATGCGGGTGAGTGTATTGAAATCGACCTCCCACAGGCGCAGCGCTGTTGCATTGCCGTAATTCAGAATGGGATCGGTCTGCGTTCCATGCGAGACAAGTGCGAAAGGCGCATCAAAAAGCCTTTGTGAATCCTCCCGCGCATTCCCGGTCGAGGGCATAAGCTCGCGACCGACGATACGCTGGAAAGATGAAAGCAAGAGCGCCGAATGGGCGATTATGTCAGGTCGCATCCATATATCTGTCATGGCAGCAAAGGATAAGGCGGCCAGATCGAGATGCAAGCCGCCTCAATCGCCTTTTATTGCACGCTTATCAGGCCGACGCGGGTCAAGGTCGTGGCATTCATGATGCGCGCGGCATTGACGAGATGATAGGCCGTATAGGCCTCGGTGAAAGCATCGTTCGACGACATGCCGTCAACAGGCGCAACCACTTTGAAACCGCGCAAGGCTGCTTCGCCGCCGGTGTGCAGTACCGATGTGTGAGCCGCTGTTCCGGTGACGATCAGCGTCTGGATGCCACGCTCCTTGAGCATTTTCTCAAGATCGCTGTTGATGAATTTGTCTGGCCCGAGTGGCGGCAGGACAGGGTCGCTTTCACGCGCCGCAAGCGGAGCCAGAATATCGCTGCGCCCTGAGCCTGCAGTCGCGACGCTGTAAATGACCAACATATTGCGCGCACGTGCATCTGCCAGCAATTTGGCAAGGCCCGGCACTTGCGCCGCGCAGCGTGGCCTGCGCTCCTGAGTGCAGGTCTGGGTGGTAAAATCGAGCAGCAAAAGCGCGGTGGTGGCGGCCTCTACCTGCGCCGGTTTGATCTCCGGGGCAGCCGGCAGCGCGACATTTTTCCATTCGGTAATCACATCGGCACGGGCTCCGCCGAGCGCGGCACAGACTGCAATGACATTTACGAATGCGAAAACATGCAGGAACAGGCTTCTGCGCATGAGATCCTCCCCAGATTTTATTCTTCGGCCTTGCTGGCCTTTGGCAGAGCCTAACCCAGTCTTCTCTCATGCGGTAGGGGGTGCAGAAACTTGCCTCTTGGCATGTCATGCCCTTAAATTCGCCGACCAATAAACAAGCCGCGCCGGAATTACGCCCCCGGACGCGCGCCAAGGGAGAGCGGCAGATGACAAAGACCGACGCGGGGATCAAGCTTGCCACAGCCACATTTCCGGACAAGGACAGTCTTGTCACGCCGAGCAATGCCGAAATTGGATGGGCATCTGACGCTATGGCGGAAATGCTGCGTCGCCTCGATCTGCGCTATATTGCACTGACGCCCGGCGCCAGCTATCGCGGCCTTCATGATTCCATGGTCAATTATCTGGGCAATCGCGATCCGCAAATGCTTGTCTGTCTGCATGAAGAACATGCGGTCGCCATTGCTCAAGGCTATGCCAAGGTCACTGAAAAGCCGATGGCTGTTGCGCTTCATTCCAATGTTGGACTGATGCATGGCACAATGGCCATCTTCAATGCCTGGTGCGGCCGCGCACCGGTTTTCATCCTGGGCGCGACGGGTCCGGGCGATGCAGAAGAGCGCCGTCCATGGATCGACTGGATTCACACAGCCAAAGATCAGGGCGCATTGATCCGCCATTATACGAAATGGGACGATGAGCCGCGCTCGGTCGGGGCGACATTGGAAGCCATGATGCGCGCCTGGCAGATTTCTTCGACAGAGCCACGTGGCCCCACTTATGTCTGCCTCGATGTTGCCTTGCAGGAATCCAAACTCGAAGCCCCGGTCACCTTCCCCGATATTGAGCGCCACAAGCCCGGCCGTCCGCCAGCACCCTCAGCAGAATCGGTCGAAGCGGCCGCACGTCTGCTTGTCGATGCGAAAAAGCCTGTCATTCTGATGGGGCGTGTATCGCGCGCACAGAAAGATTGGGATGCACGCATTGCCTTGGCTGAATCTCTGGGTGCGCTTGTTCTCACCGATATGAAGACGGCGGCCGCTTTCCCGACCGATCATCCGCTCCATCCATTCGAGCCGCGTTTCCGGCCCTCTCCTGCAACCTCCGCAGCCATGAAGGAAGCCGATGTCGTTTTGTCTTTGGACTGGATGGACCTCAAGGGACATTTCGCCCAGACGCTTGGCAAGAATGCAAAGGTCGGCGCAAAGGTCATTCATTGCTCGCTCGATGAATTCCTGCACAATGGCTGGAACATGGATTATTTCGGCCTGCCTGCGGTCGATCTGAAAATTCTCGCCTCGCCCAATGAGCTGGTGCATCCGCTGACGCAGGCCATTGAGCGCCTGCGCGGCACAAAGGACAAAGCCACACCGAAATGGCCGGTTCGCAAGGCTGCAGCCCTGCCAAAGCCGCGCGCGGAAGGCATGATGGGCCTGAAAGATCTGGCTCTGGTGATGCGCGACTTTGTCGAGACGCGCGACGTGACCATGGCGGGCTATTCGCTGGGCTGGCCCTCCGACACGGTGAATTTCAAGGGGCCGCTCGATTATGTCGGTTTCGATGGCGGTGGCGGTGTCGGCTCGGGGCCGGCAAATGCAATCGGCTCGGCCTTGGCGCTCAAGGGTTCCGGGCGGCTGTGCGTTGCGGTTGTCGGCGATGGCGATTTCACCATGGGCGGCAATGCGCTCTGGACGGCGGCGCATATGGGCATTCCGGTGCTCATCGTCGTTGCCAATAATCGTGTTTATTTCAACGATGTTGCCCATCAGGAAACAATGGCAAAGCAGCGTGCCCGTCCTGTCGAGAATAAATTTGTCGGACAGGAAATGAATGATCCGCCGGTCGATCTTGTCGGCCTTGCCCGCGCGCAGGGCGTTGAGGGCGAGGGGCCGCTCGAGACCTCGGGCGAATTGGCTGCGGCGCTTTTGCGCGGCGAAGCCATTGTGCGGGCCGGTCGGCCCTATGTCATCGATGCACGTGTCGATGTCGGTGCGCCGGGCGAGGCTCACCGCGGGCATACGTCCGGGCGTCGCGAATGATCTTGCGGTGACAGATCAGGGCGGAGGTCTTAGGCTTGCGCCCATGATCCGGATCAATGACAGGATTGCTCTCGATGAGAGCGAGATCGAAGAGACATTCGTGCGCGCCTCGGGCCCGGGCGGGCAGAATGTCAACAAGGTCTCGAGCGCGGTGCAATTGCGTTTCAATGCAGCTCTATCGCCCAATCTGTCGGAGGCGGTGAAGGAGCGGCTGAAGATCGTCGCCGGTCGTCGAATGACGCGCGACGGCGTGATTGTCGTGACGGCGCAAAGATTCCGCACCCAGGAGCGCAATCGGGCCGATGCCATTGAGCGGCTCGTGGGTATGATTGCCGAGGCTGCGGTCGCCCCCACGCCACGCCGGGCGACGCGACCCACGCTTGCCTCCAAGGTTCGCCGTCGCGAGGCCAAGGAGGTTCGCGGCAAAGTGAAGGCGCTGCGCCGGCGTCCCGACGAGCGTCCATAAGGTAAAATCTGCCACCTGTTGCGGGTGGCGCATAGCGCGGCTATTTCGTCCCCTATACATTCGCTGCAAGGCGACATGCCGAATGCAGACCCCAAGGATGGATTGAGCCAGATCATGCCTGCCGCAAAGCCCACGCGACCTTTCGACGATCCGGCCCAGCAGGCGGCCGGACTTTTGCTGCGGCTTGGCATTGCCATTATTGCGATCGGCGCACCTTTGGGATCGGTGTTTTCGCGTCGCCTCATTTTTTCGCTCGTTCCCGTCGGCGCAGTTCTGATCCTGCTGGCCATTCTGCTTGATCCGCAGCGCCGCCAAATGGAGCGGCTGCGCGAGGCGCTTGCCGCGCCCACCGCCCTCACGGCTGTCTTCGTGCTCGGTTGGGCCGGATTGAGCCTGTTATGGACCCCGTTTACCGAGCCAGCGGCGGAGCGTTATTTCAAATCGGCAATTACTTTGCTTCTTGCGGCCGCGGCAGCCGCTGTCCTGCCGTCTCATACGAAGACATCGAATCTCTATCTCTTGCCGATGGGTCTGGGCGCCTCAGCCCTTGCTGTTCTGGCTTTCGGCCTGCTGCATTCACCAGCGCCGGCGCAGGAGATTGAAACATCGACCCTCGACAGGGCGGCTTTGTCGCTCAGCATGTTACTCTGGCCGGCACTTGGTGCCTTGGCCGTGCGCAATCGATGGGCTTCGGCGGGCGCTCTTGCTGTGGCCGTGGCTGTGGCCATTATTGCCGTATGGACGCCGGTTGCTTTGGTGGCCCTTGCACTTGGCGCCATCACTTTCTCTTTGGCAACAAGCATGCCGAAAAAAGTCGGCACGTTTCTTGGCTTGTCTCTGGCGGCGGTGGTGATACTGGCGCCAGCCCTTCCGCTTGCACTTTCGCCTTTGCTCACAGCGAGCACCGGTGCTTTTGCGCAAGCCATTCACATTACCGAACAAATCATAACTCAAGACATCTGGCGACTGATTACCGGACATGGGATCGATACGATTGCCCGCAGTATCGCGATTCAATATCTTCCTGTCGAAACGCCACGTACGATGATTTTCGAGATCTGGTATGAATATGGAATCGTTGGCGCCGCGTCGATCGCTCTTCTGATCTTTCTGTGCTGCCGCGGGGCGGCGCATTTGCCGGCTCCCATATCCGCTTTTCTGCTGGGCGCATTTGTTTGCGGCACGACAATCGTTCTGTGCGGCCTTGTCACCACGCAATTGTGGTGGCTGACGTTGCTGGCTGTGGTAGGCGTTCAATTCGCTCTGGTTGCCAAGGGGCAATATCGTTCTGTCCGCCCCAAGGCAAAAGCAATCAGCGCGGGTTCGCTGCTGTCCTGAGCGGCGTCGCGCCTTCGCCAAATTGCGTGGCAAAGAAAGCGTGATAGGTGCCGCGCGCGGCAATCAATTGCTCATGCGTGCCGGTCTCGACAGCCTTGCCGTTTTCGATGACGCAGATGCGATCGGAATTGACGATGGTTTGCAGCCGGTGGGCAACCACCAGCGTCGTGCGGCCCTGACGCAGCGAATCCAGAGCCTTTTGCACTTCACGCTCGCTCTCGGAATCAAGCGCTGCTGTGGGCTCATCGAGCAGGATGATCGGCGCATTTTTCAGGAATGCGCGGGCAATGGCAATGCGCTGGCGCTGGCCGCCAGAGAGTTGCGCACCCTGCTCGCCGACGCTCGTCTCATAACCTGTTTTAAAGCCCATGATAAAATCATGCGCATTGGCCATGCGCGCGGCCTGTTCGATTTCGGCCTCTGTCGCATCTGGTTTTCCGAGCGCAATATTCTCGCGGATCGTACCGCGGAAGAGGAAGACATCCTGCGAAACAAAAGCAATTCTGTTGCGCAGTGAGACCAGATCGACATCCGATATATTTTGGCCGTCGATGACAATCCTGCCGCTGGCAGGTGAATAAAATCTCTGGATGAGCGCAATAATGGTCGATTTTCCACCACCCGAAGGACCGACAAGCGCCGTTGTTGCATTGGGTTCTGCAACGAGATTGATGCCATCGAGAACAAATTCTCCGGGTCGATATCCGAAACTTATATTCTCGAAAGCGATGCGCCCTTCCCCGACATTGAGTTGCGGCAGGCCTTCGCGTTGTTCTTCTCTGGCAGGCGTGTCGAGCACTTCATAAATCATCCGCGCGCCGGTAAGGCCGCTTTGCAGATCGAGATGCATGCGCGCGAGCTTCTTGCCAGGCTCGTAAGCCATCAGAAGTGCAGCCACGAAAGAGAAGAAGGAGCCCGGATCTGCGCCCGCAATCGTGACACGCCAGGAGCCGTAGAAAATCACGGCGCCGATTGCAATGCCGGCCACAGTATCGGAGATCGGGCTCGATACGGCCTGGCCCGAGGCCATGCGGTTGACGGATTTTTCCACCTCGCGCACGGCGCTCGACATGCGCCCGCGCATAATGCCTTCGAGATTGAAGCTTTTGACGATGCGTATGCCTTGCACCGTTTCCTGCATGGTTTCGAGAATGCGCGCCGAGCCGTCGTAAGAGCGTCGCGCCGATTTGCGCACGCGTCGGATGAGCTTGCTCAACAGGAAGCCGCCAACCGGCATGATAGAGAGAGCGATCAGCGCCATGATGGGATCCTGGATGATCATCACAATGATCAGCCCGACCAATGTGAGAATGTCGCGTCCCGCGCTGGTGATGAGCGTCTGCAGCGTGTCGCGCACCCCGCCGGCCGCAATCGACAGGCGGGTCATGAATTCGGTCGAATGACGGTCCTGGAAAAAGGACATGTCCTGCCGAAGCAGATGTTCATAGAGGCGGCGCTGAACGCCGGCGACAATTCGGTTGCCGGTGCGCGCCAGCATGACCTGATAACCCCAGGTCACCAGGCCCCGCAGGGCAAAAAGCCCGACCACGCCCCAAGCCAGCAAGCGCAGGGTTTTGAACCCGTCTGCATCGACCATGTGGTTGAGGATGGGTTTCAGCAGCCAGGCCGAGAGCGCCGTCGTGGCCGCGCCAATGCCCATCAGCAGGCCGGCGACAATATAGGACCGTATATGCGGGCGCCCGTGCTCGGTGAAAAGCCGCCGGAGCAGGGGCAGGGCCGCATAATTCGTGTCGTCGGGCGAGGTTTTCTCGGACATGCTTCCTGCTACCCGCCGCGGGAAAGCAGGGCAAGGTATTTCCCGCCCTGCAGCGATCCCTATTTCGAGGGGGCCTCAAGGATCAGCTTCGCCCGGGCGATGACGTCCGGCGGCGCTGCCACAATCCGGTCGGCGATGGCCTGGGCCTCGTCGCCGGGCAATGGGCTGATGTCGATCTGCATTTTCTCGGCCTCGGCCAGGAATTGCGGATCGCGCATCGTGTCCATAAAGGCCTTGCGCAAAGCAGCGACCCGAGGAGCGGGCGTGTCGGGGGTGGTGACGACCGCGCGGGAGATTTCGGTATCGGCCGAAATGAAGCGCAGCACTTCGCGGTCGGCGTCGTTCTGGGCCAATTCGAAGAGCAGCGGCACGTCGGGCAGATCCTTGTGACGCTTGAGTGCGACCTGGACGAGAATGTGGATTTTCTTCTCCGCCAGCCATTGCGGCCGGGAGGTTTTCCAGGACGACCAGGCGTTCGAGCCACGCCCGCCGACCTCGCCTTTTTCCATCGCGAGATTGACATCATTGCCGCCGGGATAGCCGGCGACGATTTTGAATTTTGTGCCTGCCATGGCGTTGAGGGCCGCCGGATAATAGGCAGCAGGCGTCGCCGTTCCGGCAGCCCCCACGACCAGCTCCTGCGTCTTCACCTGTTCGATATTGGTGATGCCTGTCGTATGCCAGGAATTGATCACATTGGGCGTATCGGTCGTCGAGCCGACAAAGATCAGCTTGCGCGTGTCGAATTTTACGCCCTGCCCGCCGATGGCTTGATGCGCCGGCATGTTCTGCATCAGCATGTGCAGAACCGTACCATCGCGCGGCGCGGCATTGGCCAGATGGTTTGCTGCCGCAATGCCGACACCGCCCGGCATGTTTTGCGCAACGATCGACGGCTCGCCGGGAATATGCCGGTTCATGTGCCGTGCGATCAGCCGCCCGCGCGTGTCGTAATCGCCGCCGGGCGAGGTCGCGATGATCATCTGCATCGTCTTGCCGCGATAGAAATCAGCGACAGCATCGGCGCGCGCTCCATTTGCAACGGTGAGAGTTGCTGCAAAAAAAGTGGCGCAGAGCAGGGACTTTTTGAACGAGCCCATCAATTTTTCTCCCCGATTCTTTTTGCGATCAATCGCCCTTGACGCCGGCTTCGCGAATGAGCTTCGTCCAGCGTTCAATATCGCCCCGCACTTTGGCTTCTTGTTCTGCCACGCTGCCCTTGGGCACTTGCCCGCCGCTCTTGGCAAATAATTCCTGCACATCGGGTGCGGCCATCACTTGCGCCATGGCGGCACGCAATTTGGCCAGCACCGGCTCGGGCGTTCCGGCGGGTGCGAAAAGGCCGAACCAGCTTTCCATGTCGAGCGGTGCTATGCCCGTCTCAAAAACACTTGGCACATTGGGATGGATCGGCTGACGCTCTTTCGACGAGACGGCAAGCGCTTTCACATTTCCAGCATCCACCTGCGATTTTGCAGCCGATGAAATATCGAAGAAGAGATCGACGCGTCCCCCCAGAATATCCTGATAGGCATCTTGCGAGCCGCGATAGGGCACATGCGTCATTCTCACGCCAGCCATTCTCGTCATGACAGCGCTGGCAATATGTTGTCCCGATCCCAGACCAGCTGAGGCAAAGGTGAGTTTTTCCGGATTGGCTTTGGCGAAAGCAATCACGTCCTTCAGATCGCTCATCGGCAGATCCTTGCGCGCAACAAGCGTATAGGACCAAGTCACGGCCATGCCGACGAGTTTGAAATCCTTCAGCGGATCATAGGGCAGATTGTCATAGAGGCCCGGATTCAGCGCCATATTGGAAAGCGCGCCGATCATCAGCGTATAGCCATCGGCCGGCGCTTTGGCGGCCGATTGCGTGCCGACGCGCGTTCCCGCGCCCGTGCGGTTTTCAACAATGATGGTTTGGCCAAGAATGGGCCGCATGCGGTCGGCCAGCACGCGCGCCACTGTGTCAAAGCCGCCGCCCGGCGGCTGGGGCGCCACCAGCGTGATATTCCGGTTAGGCCAATCGCCCGTGCTTTGCGCCGCAACAGGTGCGCTGGCGAGTAAAGTGGCGCAGACAAGAGACGCGGCCAAAGGCGCGACGAATTTCCTGGACATTTGGACCTCCCGGCGGGGCGTTTGTTTCGATCGCCCTCTCCTGCGCGATCATGCCGGGAGACGCGCTAGCCTTCAAGCTCTTCGCGCATCATTTCCAGCTCAAGCCATTCCTCTTCCATCTTTGTGATCTGGTTTTGGGCCTGAGCCATTTCCTGGCTGAACCGGTCGAAAGCGGCGCGGTCCTTTGTATAGAGGTCGGGCTGTTCGAGTTTTGCCTGCAGGAGATCGCATTTCTTTTGCAATTCGGCGATTTTGGCGGGCAGGGTTTCCAGCGCATGCTTGTGCTTGAAGGAG
>CAZHOK010000013.1:0-22652 GCA_964534115.1 uncultured Beijerinckia sp. | reverse complement strand
TGAAGGAGAGTTTCTTCTTCTCCTGCGGCGGGGCTGCCGCTTCTTTCGCGGTTGCTTTCTGTTTCGCGGCAGCAGGCTGCGCGCTGACACCTGCGCCACGTTGCGTCACCATATCCGAATAGCCGCCCGCATATTCGATCCATTTGCCTTGGCCCTCGGCAACCAGAATGGATGTGGCGACGCGGTCGAGAAAATCACGATCATGGCTGACAACGATCACCGTGCCGGGATAATCGGTCAGCATTTCCTGCAGCAGATCGAGCGTTTCGAGATCGAGATCGTTGGTCGGCTCGTCGAGAACGAGAAAATTGGAAGGCAGCGAAAGCGCCCGCGCCAGCATCAATCGTCCACGCTCTCCTCCCGAGAGACGCGCAATCGGCGTGCGTGCCTGTTCGGGCGCGAAGAGAAAATCCTTCATATAGCCGATGACATGTTTGCGCTCGCCGTTGATTTCGACCCAATCGCCGCCGGCATTGGTGAGCGCATCTTTGAGTGTCCAGTCCGACTTCAGCGCACGGCGGCTTTGATCGAGCGTTGCCATTTCGAGGCTCGCGCCAAGGCGGATCGTGCCACTGTCGGCTTCACTCTGACCAGTGATCAAATTGAGCAGCGTTGTCTTGCCTGCGCCATTGGGCCCAACAATGCCGAGCCGGTCGCCACGCAAAATACGAATGGAAAAGTCTTTGACGATGGCGCGCTCGCCAAAGCTTTTTGAAATATTTTGCGCCTCGACAACGAGTTTTCCAGAAGTTCGCGCTTCGCTGGCGGCCAGTTTCACATCGCCAACGCCCTTGCGGGCCTCGCGCCGCTGCTGACGCAAATCGCCCAGCCGTGCCATGCGTCCCATATTGCGCTTGCGTCTTGCGCTGACGCCATGGCGCACCCAATGTTCTTCATTGACGATCAGGCGGTCGAGCTTGTGGCGCTCGGTCTCTTCCTCTTCGAGCAATTTATCGCGCCATTCCTCGAAAGCGCCAAAGCCGCGGTCCAGTCTTTTGGTGCGGCCGCGGTCGAGCCAGATCGTGGCGCGGGACAGATTTTGCAGGAAGCGTCGGTCGTGGCTGATGAGCACAAGTGCTGAACGCAGTGAGGCCAATTCGCTTTCCAGCCATTCGATGGCCGGCAGGTCGAGATGGTTGGTCGGCTCATCGAGGAACAAGAGATCGGGTTCTGGCGCCAGCACCCTTGCCAGAGCTGCACGCCGCACCTCGCCGCCAGAAAGCCTTGCGGGGTTTTCCTCGCCGCTGAGGCCGAGCTCGTTGAGGAGGTAACGGGCGCGATAAGCATCATCGGAGGGGCCAAGTCCTGCCTCGACATAGGCCAGAACGGTCTCAAAACCAGACAGGTCAGGCTCCTGCGGCAGGTAGCGGACCGTTGCATCGGGCTGGAAAAACCGTGTGCCGGCGTCCATTTCGATCATGCCGGCGGCGATTTTCAACAGCGTCGACTTGCCCGATCCATTGCGGCCGACAAGGCAAATGCGCTCGCCCGGCGAAACCGACAATTCCGCCCCATCCAGCAAAGGCTTGCCGCCAATGGTGAGGGTTACGTCCTGGAGGAGCAGAATCGGGGGGGCCATTGGGAACTCGGGGATCGACGCATGTTTCCGGCAACCCATATAGGAGAGGGGTGCCTCAGGCCAGCTTGTCATTAATCTCGCAGTCATCTGCGCCGGGGCAGATTGGCGCCGGGTGAATCGGAGCGGGATCGATGGTGGACAGGGATGTGAGTGCGGCGCTGGCGGCCCTTGAGGCGCATCGCGTCGAAATCGGCCATCACACCATGGCGGAGTTTTTCGCACAGGACGCTGGGCGTTTCGAACGTTTGTCGCTGCGCCTCGGCGACATGCTCTTCGACTATTCGAAACATCGCATCAATGATGCAACGCTGGCCCATCTCCTGTCGCTGGCCCGCGCAGCAAAACTCGAAGACAGGCGCGCCGCCCTCTTTTCTGGCGAAGCCGTCAATGTGTCAGAGCATCGCCCGGCGCTGCATATGGCTTTGCGCAATTTCTCCGGTCGCAAGGTCATGGTCGCAGGCCATGATGTCATGCCCGATATTTTTGCCATGCGTGACAAAGTCTATGGCTTTGCCAAAGGGATTCGCTCCGGCGCCATTCGCGGTGCAACCGGCAGGCCTTTCACCGATATCGTCAATATCGGAATCGGCGGATCGGATCTCGGCCCGGCCATGGCGGCGCGGGCTTTGTCGCCTTTCGCGCAAAAGGGTTTGCGCCTGCATTTTGTGTCCAATGTCGATGGCGCGGATTTAAGCGATACGCTTGCCGGTCTCGATCTCGCGACAGTTTTGTTTATCGTTTCCTCCAAGACTTTCACCACGCAGGAAACCATGACCAATGCCGCGAGCGCCCGCGCGCGGCTTGTGGCTGCTTTGGGCGAGAGTGCGGTTGGCGATCATTTTGCTGCTGTTTCAACCAAGCTCGATCTCGTGGAGAGATTCGGCATTCGCGACGATCGCGTCTTTGGCTTCTGGGATTGGGTTGGCGGTCGCTATTCGATCTGGTCATCCATCGGTCTGGCGCTGGCGATTGCTATCGGGCCAGACCATTTCGATGATTTTCTGCGTGGCGGGCATGAGGTGGACGATCATTTCACGCAAGCGCCCTTGCATGAAAATATCCCCGTCATCATGGGACTTCTTGGCATCTGGTATCGCAATATCTGGGGCTTTGGCGCCCATGCCGTGATCCCTTACGATCAAAGACTGGCGCGCTTTCCCGCCTATCTGCAGCAACTCGATATGGAGTCGACCGGCACGTCGGTGGCCCGGTCGGGCGAGGCGGTGAGGCTCGAAACCGCGCCGGTGATCTGGGGCGAGCCCGGCACCAATGGCCAGCATGCTTTTTTCCAGATGCTGCATCAGGGCACGGATATTGTGCCGGTCGATTTTCTTGTCGCCGCCGAGCCCATCGATGCGGATGCGCATCATCATCGCTTATTGTTCTCCAATTGCCTGGCGCAAGCCGAAGCCCTGATGCGCGGGCGTTCGCGTGCGGAGGTCGATGCCATGCTGGCCAAATCCGGCATGAATGCGGATGAGGCTGCGCAGCTGGCGCCGCACAAGGTTTTTGCCGGCAATCGGCCCTCCAGCATGATTGTGTATCGCCGCCTCGACCCAAGGATGCTGGGTCGGTTGATCGCGCTCTACGAGCACAAGGTTTTTGTGCAATCTGCGATCTGGGACATTAACGCCTTCGATCAATGGGGCGTCGAGCTCGGCAAGGAATTGGCAAGCCGCCTTGCGCCGATTGTTAGCGATGACAAGGCGGATCTCTCAGCGCTGGATGCAAGTACGGCGGGACTGATCGATTATCGGCGCAAGCTTCTCAGCTGAGCGACAAAGACGCGCCGCTTATTCGTCTTCGCCGAAGCGATTGGCGACGAGTTCGGCCAAGGCATCGATGGCTTCTTGCGCTTGCGGGCCGCGGGCCGAGACGGTGATGGTCGTGCCAATACCTGCGCCCAGCGTCAGAATACCCATGATCGAGAGGCCGCCGACCGTCTCGCCGCAGCGTGTGACGGTGATCTCCGCCTCGTAGCGTTCCACGCATTGGACGAATTTTGCCGTCGCCCGGGCATGCAGGCCCTTGCGGTTGACGATGGGCATTTCACGCGACACGCCATCGGCAAAAACAGGAGCCGGAGGGCAGGGTTGCCCGTCTTCAGTCAGTTCAGAACTCATTTTCCGCTCAGGATCCTGCTTGCCACCGAAATATATTTTCGGCCTGCATCCTGCGCCTGAATGACGGCTTGCTCAAGCGAGACTTCTTCGCGAACCGAGGCAAGCTTGATGAGCATCGGAAGATTGATGCCCGCAACCACATCGACACCCGAGCCGTCCATGACGGAAATGGCCAGGTTGGAGGGCGTGCCGCCGAACATGTCGGTCAGCACGACAACACCGTCTCCCGTATCGACCTGATGGACTGCCGCCACAATATCCTTGCGGCGCTGCTCCATATCGTCCTCGGGACCGATGGTGACCGTCGCGATCTGCTTCTGCGGACCGACGACATGTTCCAGGGCCGCGCGAAACTCGGTCGCAAGATGGCCGTGGGTCACCAGGACCATGCCGATCATCGGAATTACCGTTCCTGCAGAATGACGTGGCAGGCCGGTCGCAAAACCGCCCCGCTCGGGAGGCGCCATTTTGTGCGTTGCGACGAAATTGGCAAGCAAAATGCGCGTGCTGCCCTGGCTCGCCCTAAAAAAAGCCAAGGATACGGCGCGTGGCGCTGTCGAGGGGCAGGCCTGCGGGCAGGCTGAGGCGGGTCAATTCGATCCCCTCCAGGCTAAGGCTTCCCTCCTGGGGCTCGGGCAGGCGTTCCGGGCTTGCCTCCAGATCGACGATCAGGCCGATCCGGGCGCTGTCTTCATGGGGGTGTGCGAAAATCCCACGACCCCTTTCCTCGATCAGGCCCGCAATGGCTGGATGGGGCGAGGCAAGCAGCCGCCCGCTGGTCGCCACAAGCTGGACGCGGTCATCGGCCACGAGACGGGCGAAGAGGCCGCGCGCGGTGGCGGCTTCGATCAGGGCGAGAACAAGGGTCGATTTTCCTGCACCGGAGGGGCCGCGGATCAAGATGCCGGTTTCTCCGATCAGCACGGCGCAGCCATGGATGGTCGGTGTCGGTGTCATCGGGAGGCAGCCGGCAGCCAGACCGTAAATCGCGCGCCGAGCACTTCGCCCGAGGGTGTCGTGCGGTTCTGGGCGCGGATCCAGCCGCCATGGGCCTCGATGATCTGGCGTGAAATGGAAAGGCCCAGTCCGCTGTTCTGGCCAAAGCCCTGCTGCGGTCGGTCGGTGTAGAAACGTTCGAAAATCCGCTCCATGGCATGGTCTGGAATGCCAGGCCCATCATCATCGACGATGATTTCAATGCCGTCCTGCATCTGCCCATTGCGTCCGATGGCGCGCGCCCGGCGCAGCGCCACGCGCACATTGCCGTTGTGCAGCGAGAAGGAGCGGGCATTGTCGACGAGATTATGCACCACCTGGCCGAGCCGTGAATCGTGGCCGGACACAAAAAAATCGAGACCCTGGCGACCGGGATCGCGCGGGGCAATGTCGATACTGACCGTCACGCCATCGCCCCGCTTCACCTCATTGGCCAGATCGCGAATGGCGGTGACGAGGCGGGCGAGATCGACTGGTTCGTAATCGGCACGCGCGAGTTCTGCATCGAGGCGTGAGGCATCGGAAATGTCGCTGATCAGGCGATCGAGCCGTTTGACATCGTGCTGGATCACCTCAAGCAGGCGCGCCTTGGCTTCTTCTGTCCGCGCCCGCGGCAATGTCTCGACGGCGCTGCGCAAAGACGTCAGCGGATTTTTCAATTCATGCGCAACATCGGCGGCGAAACTTTCGATCGCCTCGATCCGGTTGTAGAGCGCTTTCGTCATGTCGCGCAAAGCGCCCGACAAATGCCCGATCTCATCGGCGCGGTCGGTGAAATCGGGTATTTCCTGTCGCGATTTGATACCGCGGCGCACACGGTCGGCAGCTTCTGCAAGGCGACGCATCGGTCCCGCGATTGTGCCCGCCAGAAAGAGCGACAGAAGGAACATGACGCCGGCGGAGACAAGAAAGACGCGGAAGATCGCCCAGCGTTCTGAGGCGATAATCTTGTCAATATCGCCGCCTTGCGTCGACATCAGAAGGGCGCCGCGCACCGCGCGGAATCTTTGTACCGGCACGGCCACCGAGACAATCGTCTCGCCCCGCGCATTGACGCGCACGACCGAGGCAGCCACGCCCGTCAGGGCACGCTCGACTTCTGGATAGGCGCGGCCATTGCCGGCGCCGATATCTTCATAAAGCGGCAGATCCGTTCCGGTGAACCAGCGTTTTGAAATGGTCCAGATGCGCTCAAGAAAACTGGCCGGTTTGTCTTCCTGCCCTGCGGCTGGCAGATCGAAACGCAGAATATTGGATCGCGCGGTCAGCGAACGTGAATCGATCAGCAGATAGCCGTCGCGGTCGTAGATTCGCGCGCGTGTGCGCGTGGGCGAGACAAGTCGGCGCAGCACCGGGCCGATGCGCTCCGGATTGATCGAAAATTCGAGACCGGTTTCGTTTTCATCGCGGCCATAAATCTGGCCGGGTGCGAGTTGCAGCAGCTTTTCAGGATCGAGCGCCAGCGCATCCGTTTCCACTGTGGCCGAGGCTGCAACTGCTGCAGCGATGATCTCGCCCTGCGTTTGCAGGCTTTGCACACGCGCCTCGATCAGGCCGGCGCGAAACTGGTTGAGATAGAGAAAGCCGACAAGCAGCGCGACCAGCCCGCCGATGTTGAGAACAAGAATACGTCGCGTCAATGACGAGGAGAGCCGCGCACCGATGGAGGACAGGAAGCGGCGCAGGCGCACGCGATTGCGCGTTCGCGCACCCTCTTCGCGGGCGCGCGCCGTCGCCATTCGATTCCTGTCGGCTTCGACGCTCATATGGCTCCATGAAGAAAGATGGCGGCCGCAGCCGCCATCGTAACGGGCAGAAAGGAAACGTAGAAGGGGCTTCAGGCCTCCTTGAACCGGTACCCGACGCCGTAAAGCGTTTCGATCATCTCGAAATCGTCGTCAACGACCTTGAATTTCTTGCGCAGCCGCTTGATGTGGCTGTCGATCGTGCGGTCATCGACATAGACCTGATCGTCATAGGCTGCATCCATCAATGCATTGCGGCTTTTGACGACGCCGGGGCGTGTGGCCAGGGCCTGCAGGATGAGGAATTCCGTGACGGTCAGCGTCACCGGCTCTCCCTTCCAGGTGCAGGTGTGGCGCTCGGGGTCCATTTTGAGCAGGCCGCGCTCAAGAATTTTTGCCTCCGATTCCTTCTGTGCTGCGGCTTCCTTGGGATTGGCGCGGCGCAGAATGGCCTTGACGCGCTCCACCAGCAGGCGCTGCGAGAAAGGTTTGCGGATGAAATCGTCGGCACCCATTTTCAGGCCGAACAATTCGTCGATCTCTTCATCCTTGGAGGTGAGGAAGATCACCGGAAGATCGGATTTCTGCCGCAGACGGCGGAGCAATTCCATCCCGTCCATGCGCGGCATTTTAATGTCGAAAATGGCCAGATCGGGCGGATTGGTCTTCAATCCGTCCAGCGCGCTGGCGCCATCGGTATAGGTCTGCACGCGGTAGCCTTCGCCCTCAAGAGCGATGGAGACCGAGGTGAGGATGTTGCGATCGTCATCGACGAGGGCGATTGTCGGCATGGATCTCTCAACCTAATTGGGTCCGTTGCAGGACCGCAGAAGCCCGACCCGGCTTGGTCGCGGCGGTCGCCAGAATCGGCTTCTTTGCTGGCCGAAATGTGACCGTACCGAGGTCATAACTTGGCCGTTGCCGAAAGGTTCACTTAAACGGGCGCAGGTCTTCTGGCCCCTCCGGGATGATTGGCAATATATAGTCATCGGAGGGTCGAATGACCACCCGCCAGCAGGAGAGCTTCATGAGCCAATCCGAGCCCCGCGAGGAGCGGACATTCGAACTGCCGCCCGGCTATGACGGGCTTGCCGAGGCGCGCCGCCTGCTGCGCACCATCAGGGCAGGGTCTTTGGCCACGCTCGACCGGGAGGGAGGGCCCTTCGCCTCGCTGGTCAATGTGGCCACCGCCATGGATGGCGCCCCGCTTCTCCTGATGTCCGGCCTTTCGGCCCATACCCAATATCTCGCCCGCGACGCCCGGGCCTCGATCCTGCTGGCCGAGACCGGCAAGGGCGACCCGCTGGCCCATCCGCGTCTGACGGTTTCGGGGAGCGCCCTGCGGCTGGAGGGGAGCGAGCGGGAGGCCGCCCGGCGGCGTTTTCTCGCCCGCCACCCCAAATCGGCGCTTTACGCCGATTTTGGCGATTTCTCCTTCTGGCGGCTTGATATCGCCCGCGCCCATCTCAACGGCGGTTTTGCAAAGGCAGCCTCCTATGAAGGGAGCGAACTGCTGCTCGATCTTTCAGGCGCTGCCGCTTTAGCGCAGGCCGAGCAGGATGCCATCGATCACCTGAATGCCGACCATGCCGATGCCCTGGCCCTCTATGCGGAAAAAATCGGCCGGGCGCCGGCAGGCCGGTGGCGCGCCAGCGGCATTGATCCCGAAGGGATGGACTTAATGAGCGGCGACCTTGCCGTGCGGCTGCTTTTCCCCAGCCCCATCCAGGGCCCCGCCGATCTGCGCGCCTGCCTCGTTGCGCTCGCGGCAAGCGCAAGGTCCTGATCTCCAGGTCAATTTGTGCAGCGCGAAAGATGTGTCCGGAAGGGCGGGAAAGCCATCTTGTGCTTGCCCTTCCGGCTCCTGCGGAATAAAGGGTCGGCTCATTATTCCTGAGCGCCGCCCGCCGCAGTTTCCCGGCGCCGGATCATCTTGGAGAAGGCGATGACAACTATCGGTATGTTCAATCCGTCGTTCCCGGTCGAGAAATTTGGCCTGAAGAACCTCGGAACCGTCGCCTATAATCTCGAAGCGCCGATGCTCTATGAGGAATCCATCCGCCGCGGCGAGGCGGTTCTGGTTCCCGGCGGCGCGATCAATGCCGAGACTGGCATTCACACCGGCCGGTCGCCCAAGGACAAACATACGGTCCGCGACGCCACCACCGACAAAACCATATGGTGGGAAAACAACAATTCGATCTCGCCGGAACATTTCGAGGTCTTGCTCGCCGACTTCATCAAACATGCCGAGGGCAAGGATCTCTTCGTTCAGGATCTTTATGGCGGCGCCGATCCGGCCTTCCGCTGCAAGCCCCGCGTCATCTGCGAATTCGCCTGGCACTCGCTCTTCATTCGCAATCTGCTGATCCGTCCCGGCCGCGAAGAAATTGCCAATTACACGCCGGACCTGACGATTATCGATCTGCCGACCTTCAAGGCCGATCCCAAGCGCCATGGCTGCAAGTCGGAGACCATTGTCGCCATCGACTTCACGCGCAAGATCATGCTGATCGGCGGCACCAGCTATGCCGGTGAAATGAAGAAGTCGGTCTTCACCTATCTCAATTACGTCCTGCCCAAGCAGAATGTCATGCCGATGCATTGCTCGGCCAATGTCAGCAAGGAAGGCGAAGTCGCGATCTTCTTCGGCCTCTCGGGCACCGGCAAGACGACGCTCTCGGCTGATCCGAACCGCATTCTCATCGGCGACGACGAGCATGGCTGGTCGAAGGAAGGCGTCTTCAATTTTGAGGGCGGCTGCTATGCCAAGGCGATCAAGCTGTCGAAGGAAGCCGAGCCGGAAATCTATTCGACCACCGAGCGTTTTGGCACGGTGATGGAGAATGTCGTTCTCGATCCCGTCACGCGCCAGCCCGATTTCGACGATGATTCGAAGACGGAAAACACCCGCATCGCCTATCCGCTCGATTTCATCTCCAATGCTTCGGAAACCGGCCGTTCCGGCCATCCGAAAAACATTGTCATGCTGACCTGCGATGCGTTTGGCGTTTTGCCGCCGATTGCCAAGCTCGATCCGGCTCAGGCCATGTATCACTTCCTCTCCGGTTATACGGCGAAAGTGGCTGGCACGGAAAAGGGCGTCACCGAGCCGGAAGCAACATTCTCGACCTGCTTCGGCCATCCCTTCCTGCCGCTGCATCCTTCAGAATATGGCAATCTGCTGCGCGAGCTCATCGCCAAGCATCATGTCGATTGCTGGCTGCTCAACACCGGCTGGACCGGCGGCAAGGAAGGCGTTGGACGCCGCATGCCGATCCGCGTGACGCGTCGCCTGCTCACTGCAGCGCTGGACGGCTCGCTGTCGAAAGTGGACTTCCGCACCGATCCCTATTTCGGTCTGGCTGTTCCGGTTTCCGTGCCGGGAGTGGAGCCGCACATTCTCGATCCGGTGAAGACCTGGGCTTCCAAGTCGGACTTTGCTGCAACCGCCAAGCATCTGCGCGAAATGTTCAAGAAGAACTTCGTCAATTTCGAAAGCCATGTCGACGAGAAGGTTCGCCAGGCTGCGCCGGTCTCAAAAATCGCTGCAGAATAAGGTCTTTCGGATAGGAAAGAAGAAAACGCCGTCCGATTGGGCGGCGTTTTTGTTTTGCGTCATTGCGAGGAGCGGAGCGACGAAGCCATCCAGAGCAAGCGGCGGCTCTGGATTTCTTCGCTTGGCTCGCAATGACGGATCACTTCAGGAACAGGAATGTCACGGCCAGGAAGAGCGGGATCAAAATTGCGCCTGACCAGAGCATATAGCCAAAGAAACTCGGCATATTGACACCGGCGCGGCGCGCAATGGCATAGACCATGAAATTGGGTGCATTGCCGATGTAAGTATTGGCGCCCATATAGACAGCGCCGAGTGAAATGGCGATCAGCGTTCCCGTCATTTCCTTCATCAGAACCTGCGCATTGCCGCCGGCCAGTTCGAAGAAGACGAGATAGGTTGGCGCATTGTCGAGGAAGGACGACAGCGCGCCTGTCAGCCAGAAATAGGCGACATTGTTTGGCGCGCCATTCGCATCGCTCACCAGGGCGACGAGCGGTGCAAAGGCGCCATTTTTGCCTGCTGCCAGCATGGCCATGACCGGCACGATGGTGATGAAAATGGCAGCGAAAAGCTTTGCCACTTCCTCGATTGGCCCCCATTCGAATCCATTCATGGCGCGGTCGTCATTTTTCGTCAGGGCGAGCGAGGCGAAAGTCACCGCAATCATCACGCCTTCGCGCACGAGATTTTGCAGCTGCACTTTTGTGCCCAGAATCTCGAAGGATATGCCGGGCTTCCAGACGCCGCTGAGAATGATCGCACCAATGGCCACGCCGATCAGCGCAAGATTGACGAGGCCCGTGACATGGACACGTGAATCCGGCGTTGGATCGGGCGCGACAATGCCTTCCTTGCGATAGAGCCAGCTGTCGATCAGGAAGAAAAGGCCCAGCAGGACGATGGAACAAAAGAGCGTTTGCGGCCACAGATGCACCAATGTCCAGGTGAAATCGACGCCGCGCAGAAAACCAAGAAACAGCGGCGGGTCGCCGATGGGTGTGAGCGAGCCGCCGATATTGGCGACAAGAAAAATGAAAAAGACGACGACATGCACATTGTGCTTGCGATTGTCATTGGCGCGCAAAAGCGGGCGAATGAGGATCATGGCCGCGCCTGTCGTGCCGATCACGCTCGCAAGGCCAGTGCCGATGGCCAGCAGGCCGGTATTGAGCGCAGGCGAACCGTGCAGATTGCCGCGAACGACGAGCCCGCCAGCGGCGGTGAAAAGCGCTGTCAGCATCAGGATGAAGGGAATATATTCGAGTGCTGCCGTGTGAAAGACGATGGCTGCCGTGGTACCCGCCCCATTCATGAAAAGCATGGGAAGAAGAATGAGCGCCGCCCAGAAGGCGGAGATTTTTCCGTAATGATGATGCCAGATGTCGGCAAAGAGCAGAGGCCCAAGCGCAATCGAGAGCAGCATGCCGGCAAAGGGAATGGCCCAGAACAGCGACATGCTCGCGCCATTCAGTCCTTCCGCCGCGAGAGCGGGGGAGGTAAAGCCGAGGGCCAGAGTCATAGCCATGGCCGGAATGATTGCCTTCACGCGCTTTCTCCGTTTTGTGGCAGTCCGTCATTGCGAGCGAAGCGAAGCAATCCAGAATCGCCGCGCGCTCTGGATTGCTTCGTCGCTTTGCTCCTCGCAATGACGAGGCGGCGACGGAGGAAACATTGCGCAAAGGCTGCGCCCAATCAAGGGGCGCTAATGCGCCTCATCCCAATTGGCTGCAGCCTTGGCGTCCACCTGCAAGGGCACGGAAAGTTGAACAGCGGGATGGGGCGCATCTTCCATCACCTTGCGAACCACTTTGATGGTGGCCTCGACTTCCGCATCTGCCACTTCGAACACAAGTTCGTCATGCACCTGCAGAAGCATTTGTGCAGAGAGTTTCGCCTGTGCCAGCGCATCATCCATACGGATCATGGCACGGCGGATGATGTCGGCGGCAGAGCCCTGGATCGGTGCATTGATCGCGGCCCGCTCATTGAAGGCGCGCTCGGCCGGATTGCCGGCATTGATGCGTGGATAATGACATTTGCGGCCGAAGATCGTGGTCACCAGGCCGTTCTCTCGCGCCTGTTTTTTCGTCTCTTCCATATAGTCGCGAATACCCGGAAAGCGCTCGAAATATTTCTTGATATAGGCGCCCGCTTCCTCGCGGCCGATGCCCAGCTGGTTGGCAAGACCGAAAGCTGAAATCCCGTAAATAATGCCGAAATTGATGGCCTTGGCGCGGCGACGCACGTCAGAAGGCATGCCCTCAATCGGCACGCCGAACATTTCCGATGCCGTCATGGCGTGAATGTCGAGTCCGTCGGAAAAGGCGCGACGCAATTGCGGGATATCGGCGACATGGGCCAAGATCCGCAATTCGATCTGCGAATAATCGGCCGAGAGAATCTTCTTTCCGGCGGCGGGAATGAAGGCTGTGCGGATGCGTCGGCCTTCTTCGTTGCGTACGGGGATATTTTGCAGATTGGGCTCGGATGAAGACAGTCGGCCTGTCGTCGTCAGCGCCATGGAAAAACTTGTATGCACGCGCTTGGTGCGCGGATTGACATAATCGGGCAGCGCATCCGTATAGGTGCTTTTGAGTTTTGCAAGCTGTCGCCACTCGAGAATGCGCGAGGGCAATTCATGACCCTGTTCGGCAAGCTCATCGAGTACGCTGGCCGAGGTCGACCATGCGCCGGTTGCCGTCTTCTTGCCGCCGGGCAGGCCCATTTTTCCAAAGAGAATGTCGCCCAACTGTTTGGGCGAGCCGAGGTTGAATGTCTCGCCTGCAAGTTCATGGATTTCGGCCTCGAGCCGCGCCATGCTTTGTGCAAATTCTCCCGACAGGCGCGACAGGATTGCGCGATCGATGGAAACGCCACGCTGTTCCATGCGTGCCAGCACCGGTACGAGCGCACGGTCGAGCGTCTCATAGACATTCGTCATGCGTTCAGCGACAAGCCGCGGCTTGAACAGACGCCAGAGGCGCAAAGTGACATCGGCATCTTCTGCTGCATATTCGCTGGCTTTGTCGATGGCTACGCGCGCAAAGCCGATAAAGTTCTTTCCTGTGCCCGCCACCTCGCCGAATGGAATTGTTGTGTGATTGAGATGTTTGGCGGCAAGTTCGTCCATGCCATGGCCGTTGACGCCATTGTCCAGCACATAGGACATCAACATCGTATCCTCGAGGGCGCGCATCTCGATGCCATAGGCTTTAAAAATCTGCCAATCGTATTTCATATTATGCGCGATCTTGATCACGCCGGGATCTTCGAGCAGAGGCTTCAGTTTTTCGATGACGGCCTGGCAATCGAGCTGATCGGGCAGGCGATCATTGCCACCGAAGAGATCGCCATTGCCTTCGCCGCGATGGGCGAGAGGAATATAGCAGGCACGCCCCGGCGCAGTGCAGATTGAAATACCAACGAGTTCTGCCTGCATGGGATCCAGCGACGTCGTTTCCGTGTCGATGGCAAAAGCCCCTGTGTCATAGGCTTCGGCGAGCCAGACCTCAAGCTGGGTCATGTCGCGCAATGTTTCATAAAGATCGCGCGCGATCTTGCCGTTCGCTGCCTCCTCAATCCGCTCGCGCGCCAGCTTTGCCGGTGTCAATCCGGCAGGCTCGCCGGGTGCTGTCGGTGCGCGCGCAGAGGCGTCGTCCGGCATGTTCGTGTTTTCTGCAGCAGCTGGCGGCGCTATTGTTTCGCCATTGCGTCCACGCCATCCCGCAGGCCCGACGAGGTCCGGATCGGGCTCGATTTCATTTGCATCCACGCCGTAGATTTCAGCAGCGCGTTTGGTGATGGTCGTAAATTCAAGTGCCTTCAAGAAAGCCACCAACTGGCGGCCATCGGGCTCGAACAGAGTGAGATCGTCGATCGATGTTTGCAATGGCACGTCATCGACGAGTTTGACCAATTCACGCGAAACGCGGATGAGTTTCACACATTCTGGATCCGTCAAAGTCTCGCGGCGTTTTGGCTGTTTGATTTCATGCGCGCGGGCGAGCAGTGTTTCGAGATCCCCATATTCGGTGATGAGCTGGGCGGCCGTCTTCACGCCAATGCCCCTGGCGCCCGGCACATTGTCGGTGGAATCGCCGGCCAATGCCTGCACATCGACGACGCGATCGGGTTTCACGCCGAAATATTCAACCACTTCGGCCTCGCCGATGCGGCGCTCGTCACGCGCCCCGGCATTGCCTTTCTCGCCAGAGGCGGGATCGAACATGGCCACACCCGGCTGGATCAGCTGCATGAGATCCTTGTCGGCTGAAATGATCAGCACATCGGCGCCGCGTTCGCGCGCCTGTCGGGCGTAAGTGGCGATCAGATCGTCCGCTTCATATTTGTCCTGTTCGATCGGTGTCAGGCCGAAGGCGCTCACGGCGCGGCGCATCAGCGGAAATTGCGGAATAAGATCTTCCGGCGGCTCCGATCGATTGGCCTTGTATTCGGGATAGAGTTCCTTGCGGAACGAATTCTCCGATTTGTCGAAGATAATGGCGAGATGCGTCGGCTTGAGTCCGCCGGCACCCTCCCGGATGAATTGAAAGAGCTTTGTCGCAAACAGGCGCACGGCACCGGTCGGCAGCCGGTCGGAGCGGTAATTATATTTGTCGGGCTGGCGGATCGACTGGAAGAAGGCGCGAAAGACGAAATTCGACGCATCGACGAGGAAGATGTGATCGCCGGGGCCGACGGGCCGGGGTGCCTGTGCCATGGGTTCTTCTGTTCTGGTTCAAGAATGAGCGACCTTAATGCGGTCGCCTTGCGACATGAAATGAAAAAGGGCCGCAGCTGCGGCCCTTTTCCTGTTTTCTGCAAGCCAAGCTCAGATCGAGGACGCTATCCACTTGGAAAGCTCGCCCTTGGGGGCGGCGCCCACCTTCTGGCTGGCGAGCTTGCCATCCTTGAACAGCATGAGCGTCGGGATTGAGCGAATGCCGAATTTGCCGGGCACGCCCGGATTTTCATCGACATTCATCTTCACGATTTTCACTTTTCCGGCCATTTCCTTCGAAATTTCGTCGAGGGCGGGAGCGATCATGCGGCAGGGACCGCACCATTCGGCCCAAAAATCCACCACGACTGGCTCGGTGGATTGCAGCACATCGGCTTCGAAAGTGGCGTCGGTGACTTTCTCGGTCATGGAATCTCCCGTCTGGAATCGGCGCGGGAGAACCCGCAAGGTGTTTGGAACCTAGAAACGCGCCTGCTGAACGTCAAGCAGCGCCGCATCCAGCATGGCTGCGGGAATCTCATGGCCCACAGGCCCTTCCGTCCAGACCAGAAAGCAGCGGACCTGTTTGCCTTGGTAAAGCGGGGCAAGAGCGGCGCGATAGAGGGCGAGCTGGGCGAGATAGGCGGGCGGCGTCTCGACAGGCAGGCGCGGTCGTCCGGTCTTGAAATCGGCGATCAGGACTTCGCTCTCCCCGATCGCCAGCCGGTCGATCTGGGCCGAAATGTCGATCTGGCGTCCATCGGGCAGGTTTACGCGCCCGCCAATGCCGACTTCTGCCCGCGAGCCCTCGGCAAAGAGAGGCGCGAGCAGGGGGGCGTTAAGCGTGTCGAGGGCCTGGGCGACCAGCCTTTCGCGCATCTCGGCATCGAATTCGGCGCCGCGCTGGGCGAGAAAGCGCTGGGCGGCCGCAGCGCGATGGCTGGCGGGCAGGTCGGGCAGATGTTGGAGCAGGCCATGGACGAGCCTGCCCGCACGCGCCGCCGCGGCGGCAAAGCTTGTTGGCTCGCGCGGCTCTGGCTCAAGCCGGTCGGCGGCTGCCAGCGCCGTCGAGGGGGTCAGCGGCCGAACGGGAGCAGCTTCTTTTGGTGCGGGCTGACCGATCCAGTCCGGCATGCTCTTGTCCGGCAGGGAGGCGGGCAGGGGCCCGAGAGCGCTCAGGCGGCTCACGTCGCCGGCGATGCGCCGCAGGATTTTTTCTGACGGATCCCAGCGCGCCGGCACGTCCTTGAGCTGCGAGCCGAGCGCCGCTTCGATCATCTGATACCAGGACCCGTCTTTGAGCGCGGTCTTGCCGAGGAAGCCGGCGATGGTGAGCCGCTCCTCCGCACGCGTCATGGCGACATAGAGCAGGCGGCGATATTCTTCTTCGGCCTGCAGGCGCACATTTTCGCGCGCCCGCCCGAGGGCCTTGGGTTCGTCTTTCTTGCCGGGCGACCATGCGAGCACCGGGCCGAACTGGCCGGCGCCGATGGCGTAGATTTTCGGATCGTGCCGCCCTGTTGGCAGGCCGCATGTATCTGCGAGAAAGACAATCTTGGCTTCGAGGCCTTTCGAGGCATGGACGGTCATGACGCGCACGGCATTGGCGCCGGCTTCCATGTCGCGTTTCACTTCGAGATCGATTGTTTCCAGCGTGCCGAGAAAATTCACCAGCGAGGGTGGCTCGCGCGTCTCGTGATCGAGCGCCAATCGCAGGAATTCATCCATCGCGTCGCCCGCTTCCGGCCCCAGCCGTGCCAGCATGGCGTGGCGGCCGCGCTCGGCGGACAGAATTTGCGAGTAGAAGAAAAACGGCGTGAGCTGGCGCGCATTGTCGCGCCATGTCTCGATCCGCGCATAAGCCTTGCGGTAGAGCGGATTGTCGGATGCGCCAAGCGCTTCGAAAAGCGATCCCGTCCGCTTGGGCGCAAGGGCGATGAGATCTTCGTCGGTCAGGCCCAAAAACGGCGATTTCAAAATGGTCGCCAGCATCAGATCGTCATCAGGCAGAAGCGCGGCGCGGCCGGCTGCCATCAGATCCATCACGGCAATATGCTGCGTGAGCTTGAGCCGGTCGGCGCCGGCAACAGGCACGCGGGCTTCCTTGAGGGCGCGAATGATTGAATCGAAGAAAGGCCCGCGACTGCGAACCAGAATCATAATGTCGCTCGGCCTGATCCGCCGGCGTCCACCGCTGTCATGATCTTCAACCGATTCGCTCGCATCGGGTGCAAGCCAGGCTGAGATTTCCGTTGCAATGCGACGCGCCACCACCATGGGCGGATCGTTGGGCGCGCGCGCATCGAGCGGCATACGCCAGTCTTTCGGTTCATCTGCCGCGCTGACCTGCACCAGCGGCCAGAGTTCGATCACGCTTGGCAGATCTTCTTTCCAGGCTTCGTGAACCGTGGCTTTCTGGTCGGCTTCCAGCCCGCGATAATGGGCCTCGATTTTGAAGATCGTGTCGACGGTTTCCAGAATACCGGGTGCGGAGCGGAAAGAGCGTTTGAGTTCGATGAATTCGAACGGCTTGCCGGCCTGCGCACTGCGGCGTTCGAAGATCTGACGCATTTCGTTGAATTGACGCGGCGCTGCGCCCTGGAACGAGAAGATCGATTGCTTTTCATCGCCCACAGCAAAGAAAGTGCGCTCGCGATTGCGCGCGCCCTCTCCTGCAGTAAATTCCTCCGCAATGGCTGTCAGGATGTCCCATTGTTCCGGCGATGTATCTTGTGCCTCATCGACCAGAATATGATCGATGCCGCGATCGAGCTTGTGCAAGACCCAGGCTGCATCGGTGCGTTTCAGCAGGCGGCTGGTCGCCTCGATCAAATCGCCAAAATCAAGCAAGCCGCGCGCATTTTTGGCGCGACGATAGGCAGCCAGAATTTCACCCACGAGCGCGATCAGCGCACCGGTGCGCATGACGACATGCGCTGCCTTGCGTTTTTCACATAATGCAAAAATACGGTCCTGTTCGGCCTCCAATTGCACGAGAATCTGCGGATAGGGACCGAAAATGCTTTTGGTGATGAGTGTTTTGCGCTTTGTCTGATCCCTTTTCGTGATGAAAAGCGGTTCATAGACGGAAAGTTTTTTCTTGATGGTCTCGGCTCTCAAGGCAGCGCCGATGTTTTGCGCCAGTTTAATATCGGTCGGCTTGCCTGTGTTCAGAATGGAAAGAAGGTCTTCGCAATTCTGGCAAAGAAGCCCTCCTGTGACCATCTCCTGCTCGATAGTGTCGGTGGTCTCACCCTTTTCAATGCCGAGCGCTCCGGCCAAAAGGTCCAGATAGGCGCCTTCGCCTTCGCGTGCCTCAAGCTGGCGGGCGGCATGCAGGAGGTCCTGATTTTCGAGTGCGTCATCGATGAGTTCTTTAAAACTTGAACTGCTTGTTTCTGATGCCACAAGGCGCAAAGCGCGCCCCAGTGCCTGTTCATCGAAAATGGCTCTGGCAAGCGTCTCGCGTCGCACCTCTTCCAGAAGCTCGGTGCGGCGCAGATCCTCGATCACTTCAAAACGCGCCGGAACATTTGCCTCAAAGGGAAACAGATGCAGCAATTTCTCGCAGAAAGCATGGATGGTCTGGATTTTCAGGCCGCCGGGCGTCTCGACGGTTCGGGCAAAAAGGCGGCGTGCGAAGACGAGCTGTTCGTCTTCGATATTGGTTTCGCCTGTGGCCAGAATTTGTTCGCGCAATTTGGAATCGTCGAGAATTGTCCATTTGGAAAGGATGGAAAACACCCGCATCGACATATTGGCGGCTGCAGCCTTGGTGAATGTCAGGCAGAGAATGCGCGACGGCGGTACACGCTGCAGCAAGAGGCGCACAACGCGCGTCGCCAGAACATGCGTTTTGCCAGATCCCGCATTGGCTGAAACCCATGCCGAAAAGTCTGGATTTGAGGCGCGCGCCTGGAGTTCGCGTGTTTGGGCGGGGATTGCGCGCTGGCTCATGATTCGTCCCCCTCGCCTGCGCCGGCCGACCATTCCTTGACGCGCGCGAGATGATCGTAATCGGAAAAGCGGCCAAGAAATTGCGGGAACGGGCGCGGAATATAGGGTGTCGCCTCGTCGCGGAACTGGTTGAGGAGCGTCACAAGCCCGTCGAAATTTTCCTGCGCAATGGCGCCCGCATTGCCTTTTTTGCCAGCAATCGGGACAGCGCCTTCGCCAAATTTGACATGCAGGGCGTTGCGCACATCGAGAGCGCCGACGGCCGTAAAGGCGCCCTGTTGCACCATGATCATTTCAAGCGGCAATTGCGGCGCAAAGCCTGCAGCAATTTCTTTTTCTGTGGGGAGCTTTCCGGTTTTATAATCGATAATCTGGCAGCCGCCGCCAACCATCAGATCGATGCGATCGGCCTTGCCCCGCAGCGCGAATGTACTGCCATCGGCAAGATTGAATGTCAGGCGGCCATAAAGCTCGATTTTGCTGTCGATGAGATCGGCCCGCCGTTCGCGTTCCCAATCAAGCCAGAGCGATAGACCTGCCTCGATCCGAGGCCATTGGAAAGCGCGATAATCGGCATCCTTCAGAAGGTCAGAAAGTTTTTCGTGCGCAAGGTCATGCAATTGCTCAAGCGAATCTTCAGGCAGATCGCCGTGGGGATGACGGATCACAAATTCTGCGAGCACATCGTGGACCTGTGTGCCCGCTTCGCGCGCGCCGGGTTCAGCGCCGATTTTTTCCAGCTTGGCGAGTTTCAGGACATGTCTGGCGAAGATTGCATAAGGATCGCGGCGAAGCGTCTCGATATCGGTAACGCTCAAACTATCCGGGCGCAGCTCAAGCGCCGGCTTCGGTTCGGGCCGCGTCACAGGCATGATGTTTTGTGGCCTGTCGATGCGGCGTGCCAGCGCCAGCCATTCTTCGCCACGCATCTTGCAAATGGCAAAAGCATCGCCCGCCAGCGCCTCAAGCCGCTGCAGAAAGCGCGATGGCACGCTTGGTGAGCCACCCCGTTTCATGGCGCGGCTGATCACGACATGTTCTGTGCCCAGCGCCTGGATGAAGTCATGCGCTGTCTGGCCGATGCGTCGCTCAGGCGGCGTGAGGCCGAGTTCGGCACGCATCGGACGATTGAGGAAAGCACCCGTTTCCGTCTGCGGCGGCCAGATCGTCTCGTCGAGGCCGGCGAGTAGCATGACATCGGCCTCGATAAGCCGGGCCTCGAGCAGGCCGAGGATTTTCAGGCGCGGATGAGCATGCGCGGGGCCGCGCACAATTTCTTCGCGCATGACGTGATCGACGAGCGCGGCATAATCATGGGCGCCGAACGGCACATTGCCGCGGTCTGCCTCTGAAATTTTGGTGAAGAGCATTTCGAAGGATTCGAAACTCTCATCCTGGTACAATGCTCCTTCGGTCAATTGTGCCAATGTTGCCCGATGAGCCTCGATATGATGGCGCAGATTTGTTTTCTCCTCACGCGCCTGCAAGGGCTGCAGGGCAGCCACAAGACGCATGACGAGATCATCGATGGCGGCCCATTGTCGATCGTCGATGCGCTGAACAGCGGGATGAGCATATTTGTCGGATGCAGCAGCGCGTGCCGCAGCAACCATATTGCGTGGATTGTCGCGGTGGGTGAGAACGCCCCGCAGCACGCCGGTTTCAAGCAGTCTCGCCAGCTCGCGCAAGGTCTCGCGCGGCCAATTCAGATGAACGAGCGGATGGGCCAGCAGCGCGATCCATTCTCTGGGTTTGCACGGTGCGCCAGCAGCCGTGAGTGCGAGCCGGGCGAGCACGCCATAGCTCGATGTCGCCAAGGGCTCGCCGCCCGAATCGTCAACCTCTATGTTCCAGCGTGCAAGCTCTGCACGAACGCGGCGAGCGAGCGCCCGATCGGGCGTGATGAGGGCGGCGGTTTTTCCCGGCGTCTCAAGAGTGGCGCGCATGTTAAGCGCCAGCGCCAAGGCCTCTTCGCGCTCGTCTGCCGCCACAATCATGGTGAGGCCGGCAAGAGCGTCAGAGATTTTCTGTCGATCCGTGCGCGCAATGTAATCGCGCCAGTTTTCTGTCGAGTCGGCGGGGCGGAAGGCCTCGCCCACAAGTTCCATGCGCGTCACAAGAGATGGCCTGGTGGCGCCAAGCTCATCGACATTGTCGCGCGTGACGCCCAGCACAGGCAGAAGCCGGTTGAGCGCGGCCTGCGGATGGCCTGCAGCCGGATCGAGACCATTGGCCGGATCGCCGCCAATCATGGAAAAGGCGCGCGTATCTATTTTTTTGTCGAGCCCTGGCAGGACGACGGCGCCATTTCTGGCTCTGGAAATGGAGGCCAGCAGGCGCGCGGTTGCTTGATTGGTGCCGGTCGAGCCAATGGCGATCACTGGATCGACAAATCCCTCGCGCGAAAGCCGTTCAATTTCGCGCTCAACCAGCAGGCGTTGGCGTTCGGGCGGGTCGACAAGGCCGCGTTCCTTTAATTCAGCCGGCCAATATTGCGAGGCAATTTTCAGAAATTCGATGGTCACCGACCAATATTTGTCGAATTCATGCGGTGCGAGATTTTGCAATCGCGTCCAGTCGGCGCCTTCGACGATCATTTCATCGATCAGTGCAGCAAGATCGCCCGCCAGATGCCAAGCCTGCGCGGGTGCTTGTGCAACAAGCAGCGCCTCATTGGGATCGGTGCGGATCTCGCCGCCCTCGAAATGGGTAATGGCATGGGCAAGCTTTTGTGCCCAGGCGTGGATCAGATGCATCAGCGCAAGACGGCGGTCGATTGGATCGATGGACTCGGGCGCGTCAGCTGAAAAATCCTGCAAGGGATCGAAAATCAGCGCCGTCTCGATATTTTCCAGATGACCGAGCGGAATAATTTTTGGCAGCAGCACGGCGGGGCCGGGGAGCCGTTTGGCAATTTCAACGGCAAGCGCACGTGCGGCGCGGCGCGTCGGGACATAAATCGTGGCTGCAGAGAGTTCGAGCGGCGGCGTATGTGGGCCGATCGCCTCGATCACTTTGCCGGCAAGCAGTCTGTCCGCAAAGGTCGCCAGAAAGGGTGCACCGGCGGGGATTGAGAGGATGCGAGGAATGCGCGCCATCGGCCCCCCTATTCCTTCGATCGGGAAATGGCCGTTTCGGCTTCTGCAATGGCTTCAGGCGTGCCGACATGCAGCCACAGGCCATCGAGACGCAGGCCAAACAGACGCCCCTTTTCGGCAGCTTCGAAAAAGAACGGTGCGAGGCGGAAGATATCGCGCGTTTCATGCGCGAAGAGTTCCGGCTTGATAATGGCCACGCCTGAATAAACGAAGGGGGCGACATTGCGCGGGTCGCGCTTGGTCAGGCGACCATTCTTGTCCATGTCGAAATCGCCCGACCAATCGACACCGATGGAATGGCTGGTTGCTGCAACCAGAAGCAGGGCGTCCATGCGCGCTGGATCCCACATCTGCGCGAGACGACGAATGTTCGATTGCGCGCCCTCGATCCAGAAGGCGTCCGTATTGCAGAGAAAGAATGGTTTGCCGTCGAGCAAGGGAAGGATTTTGCGAATGCCGCCGCCCTGATCCAGCAATTTTTCGCGCTCGTCGGAGATGACGATCTGCGGTTCTGTGCGGCCCTGCAAATGCGTCTCGATCTGATCGGCCAGGTAATGGACGTTGACAATGGCGCGTTTGACGCCGGCATCTGCGAAAAGATCGAGGCAATGGTCCAGCAATGTGCGGCCGGCAACTTTCACAAGAGGTTTGGGAATCGTATTTGAAATTGGCCGCATGCGGGTTCCCAGCCCGGCGGCAAAAACCATCGCTGTGTCGGGTTGCTCGCGCCCCGTCATGGAGCCTCGTCCGCAAGAGCTTGCGGCAGATGCGTATCCATCCAGTTTTTCACGGCTGCGAGGGCTGGATGGGCCAGATCCTTGCGCAGATAGGCACGGATGCGTGGAATATGGGCCAGATATTGCGGCTTGCCG
>CAZHOK010000012.1:0-42804 GCA_964534115.1 uncultured Beijerinckia sp. | reverse complement strand
TATTGTAAGTATAGCCGGCGCGCAGGCCCGCAACCAAAGCGCCAAGGCCGATCTGCACCAATGTCAGAACAACCAGCACGTAGGATGACAGGCGCAGACGCGCGGCGCCGGAACCCAAAACTTCCCCCGCCCGGCTTTTCAGGCCGACAGCAAGCCAGACCAGCCAGGTCAAAGTGAATGAGGCCAGCAGCAGGTGAACGGCCAGACGCTCCTGCGCCACTTCGACACGGCCCGTCAGGCCCGATTTCACCATCCACCAGCCAACCGCACCCTGCAGGCCGCCCAGCGCGAGAAGGCCCAGAAGTTTCGGCTTGAGGGCACGCGGCAAGACGCCACGAATCCAGAAAAAGGCGAGCGGCAGGGCAAAGGCGAGGCCGATCACGCGGCCAAGAAAACGATGGCCCCATTCCCAGTAGAAAATGCCCTTGAACTCGCTCAGCGTCATGGTCGGGAAGAGTTCGGAATATTGCGGAATCTGCTTGTATTTCTCGAATTCAACGAGCCATTGGGCTTCGCTGAGCGGCGGGATCACCCCCGTGATGACGCGCCATTCCGTGATCGACAGGCCGGATTCGGTCAGCCGCGTCGCGCCGCCGACAATCACCATGAGAAAGACAAGGCCGGTGACGCCCCACAGCCAGAGGCGCACGGCACGCAGCGCATCCACATCTGAAACCGGGGCTGCCCCGCCTTGCGCCAGGGAGACATTGCTCAAGCTGGTCATGCGTCCTGTTGTCCTCGTGATCCCGCAGCGATTGACTTGCGCCGCCCGCGAGACATAAGCGAGGCACGCATCCCAAGTAAACGCTTCCGCCTGTCGCACCCCAAAACGCCGCACCTCAGGACACATGATCATGCCCCAGCGCATCCGTAAGCTCGTCGGCGCCCTTGTCGTCGTGATCTATGTCGTCGTCTATGCGCTGGTCGCCATGGCGCTGGCCCAGGCGCGCTTTGTGCAGGACGCCTCCGGCCTCGTTCAGGGTCTGGTTTATGCGGCCCTCGGCCTGTCCTGGATCGTGCCGCTGCTGCCGCTGATCGCCTGGATGGAGAAAAAGGACGCCGCCTGATCAGGCTGCGGCGCGCGCCTCGAGCCCATGCAGACCGATCCGCGCCGCCACGACATCGCCGGCGCCCTCATCGCGCAAAGCATCGCGCAGAGACAGCATGTCGGGGCTGCCGACCTGTCCGGTGCAGGCAATCAGCACATGGTCGGCACGAGAGGCCAGACCCAAAACCTGCCGCCGCGCTGCCTCCCCATCCTCTTCCACCGTCACCAGAACGACGAAATCATAGGTTTCGGAAAGCGCATCGATCACCATGTCGCGCGCCGCACCCGCCGCTGCTCGCCCGCGACCGGCCGGCAGGACATGAAGCCTGGAACCCGCCTCCCGGTGGATCGCCTCTGAAAAGGAGGAACTGCCTTCGACAAGCTCGAACAGGCCGGGACGTTGCGCGCCCAGAGCGCCCAGCATGACAAGAATGGTCCGCCCCTCGCAGGCCAGCGCGCGGGCGAATTGCGAGGCAAAAGCGGTGCATTCCAGCATGCCCAATGGGGCATCCGGGGTCGGCAGATGGGTGACGACAACACGCCGCGCCATGCGCCCTGCCGGCGTGGCAAGCACATGCGCCAGCAGACGATGCGTCTCATCCTGCCCAGGGGGGCGCTCGCCTGAAACGACGGGAGCCTGTCCGTCCGCTTCCGCGCGAACCCGACGTGCGGGCACAAGCATGTCGCCGGGAACGGAAGGCGCGACGGGATCGCTTTCAGCCTCCGCCCGCTGGCCGAAAATCTGACCCAAACCGAGAAAAGCAAACCCCGCCAGACGCACCGGACCATCAGAACCGGCAAGATCGCCAAAGGCGGGCGCGAAGGCCGCTAAGGCCATGCCAGCAAAGAAAAGGAGCGAAAGGCAAACCAATCCAGGATGCTGCCAGCACCCGGATTCTCGCTCATCGCACCGTTTTTCCGCGCTCATTGCGGCCATCCTCGACTCATCTGACCAAAGTGTGATCCGCGTATGGTTGAGACAGAGTTAATCGCGCCTGTATAACCCGCCGCGAAATTCAGGCCCGCTATTCAAGTCGAGTGGCAAGTAAGATGCGTAACCATTTGTTACCAAGCGTTTTTTATGGATCCAGAAAGGCCCCTTTCCGGATGTTTGTCAGGGCCGCGGAACGCAGCGGTGCCCTGACAGCCTTGGTCGTGGGTTCGTTTCCCATCTCGCTCCTCACGCTCTTGCTGTTTCTGGAAACAGGCCAACCGCCGCTCGAGCGCAGGAACTATCATCTGGGCGGCGGGAGCCATGTCCGCCTGTTGCGGTTCAGGACCGGCGGGCGACGCAATCTCATTGGCGGGTTGCTTGAGCGCACCGGTCTCGCCGAAGCGCCAAAGCTGATCGATATAGCCGCCGGTCGTCTCCCCCTCTCGGGTGCGCGAGGACGGCGCGCCCGGCTTGCGCTCAAGCGATCGGGGTTTATGGTCCAGCGCTGATTACAGCGACGCTCCCGGATCTTATTGATGATTGTTCTCGCCCGCCTTCTGAGCCTCCTGACCGGCCTTTTGGGCGCGGGCGGAATTGCGGCCGCGGCCATGGCCGCGCATGGGGGCTATGGCGAGACCCTGAAAACCGCCTCGGAATTTGCGCTTCTTCATGCGGCGTTGGCTGTCGCTTTGCTATGCGCTCCTCAAAGCCGTCTGTCGCTCGCCTCTGCCGGCATCGTGCTTATGGGCGCGATCCTGTTCTGCGGCGATCTCGCCTTGCGCGCCCTGGCCGGGCGGGGCCTTTTTCCGATGGCCGCCCCGTTGGGCGGCCTTGCCCTGATGGGGGGCTGGCTGATGACTGGAATATTTTTATTTCATAAACAGAAACAAACACTCCGGTAAAGCTTGCAAATCAACTCAAGCCCATCCATGGTTCTTCTGCAATTTCCTCATAGTCTCGCTTGACGGCCCTGCCGCCCGAAAGCGGCCGAAAGCCAGCCGATGACGGAAGGGACGGGCGCCATATCGCCACTCGATGCTTTGAGGGGCCGGACGATTTTGATCGTCGAGGATGAGCCCTTCATCGCCCTCACGCTCGAAGACATGCTCTCCGACCTCGGCTGCATTATCGCCGGCTCCGTCTCGCAAGTGGGGGATGCTCTGGCCCTGATCCGCCAGGGCGGCATCGATGCGGCCGTGCTCGATGTCAATCTGGGGGCTCAGAAGATCGATGCCGTGGCCGATGAACTGGCCGGCCTGTGCTGCCCCTTCATCTTCACAACCGGCTATGGCCGCGCGGGCGTCCCCCCATCGCACAATCAACGCGGCATTGTCGTAAAGCCCTTCAAAAGCGCGGATCTCGCCAAGGCTCTGAGCGATGAAATATCGGGCCGGTCAGCCTGACCGGGGTGTATCTGATCCGCTTGCAGATTCAGCCGGCCTCCCCATTTCTCAAGGGGCATGAAGGCGGGCGCGCATGGTCCGCCTTTTCACTGCGCCCGTAGACGGAAGATCAAGCCCGGGCCAGAGACGGCCTGAGGGGCCAAGCTGCGAGAGAAGTTCAATCGCAAGGCAGCTTGCCAAGACGCTCGCTCCTGTTACCAATGTGCGCGCCAGGCTTGAAAGAAATCGGGGTTGAGCCCGCGCATAAAGGCCTGATGGGAGTAGGAAATGAAGACCGCCAAACGCGCAGCCATGATCGCCGCCTGTGTGACGGGACTTGGCGCGACGGCCTTTTACTGGCCAGCCATTTCCGACTTCCGTGCCAATGCCCAACAGGCAGAAGCTCCCAGGGGCGATGCAGCACGCCCGCCGGGACAGCAAGCGCAGCAGGGATCAGGACAGGGACAGGGACAAGCCCGCCCGCCCGTCTCCGTGCGGATCGCCCCGGTTGTGCGCGGACCCATGCCCCTGACGGCGGAGGCTGTCGGCACGGTTCAGCCGATCGCCAGCGTTGCCATCCGCTCGCGCGTCGATGCGCAGATCGACAGCATTCTTGTGGCCGATGGCGCGCCGGTAAAGGCGGGCGACATTCTCGTGCGGCTCGACTCGCGCCAGATCGAAGCGCAGATCAAACAGGCCGAAGCGGCCTTGGCAAAAAATCGCACCACACTCGAACAGGCAGAGCGTGACGTGGCGCGCTTTTCCGAGCTTGTTGCCAGACAGACCGGCACGCAGGTCAGCCTCGACAATGCGAAAACCGCTGCTGCGGCGGCGCGCGCATCGATCATGGGCGATGAGGCGCAGATCGAAAATCTCAAAGTGCAATTGAGCTGGTACACGATCAAGGCGCCAATTTCGGGCCGCGTGAGCACCTTCTCGCAAAAAGCCGGCAATATTATTCGTGCAGGCGATTCCAGCGCCACGGGCACGCTGACAACCATCGTGCAGACGCCACCGATTTATGTCGCCTTCTCTGTGCCCCAGCGCCTGCTCGGCGATCTGCGCGATGCTCTGTCGCGCGAGGATTCCGAAGTGTCGGTCACGCCGCAAGGCACCACAAAATCCGTCAAGGGCCGTCTGGCTGTGATCGAGAACACGATCGATGCAGCAACAGGCACGATTATCGTGCGCGCGGCCTTCAACAATCCCGACGAAATCCTCTGGGCCGGCCAGCTCTGTTCTGTGCGCATGACCATGCGTGTCGACCAGGACGTCATCAGCGTGCCGCGCGAGGCAGTGCAGGCCGGACAGGCGGGCAGTTTCGTCTATGTGATCGAAGATGGCGTGGCGCGCGTGCGCCCCGTCCAGCTCGCGCGCTTCCAGGAAGGGCGCGAGATTGTCACCAGCGGGCTGAAAGGCGGCGAAAATGTCGTCGTCGATGGCGCGCTGGCGCTGACCAATGGTGCGCGCGTCGAAATTCGAAATGCCGAAGTCAAGAAGGGTAATTCCTGATGTCGCTGCCTGAACTCTGCATCCGGCGTCCGGTGATGACGACACTTTTGATGGTGTCGTTCATCGTCTTCGGCATTTTCGGTTATCTGAAACTCCCGGTCGCCGCCCTGCCCCGCGTCGACTTCCCGACGATCAATGTCTCGGCCAATCTGCCGGGCGCAAATCCGGAGACGATGGCTGCATCTGTCGCCGCGCCGCTCGAGCGCGCCTTTGCGACCATTCCCGGCATTACGCTGATGACATCGCGCTCGCGCACGGGCGACACCAATATCACGCTGCAATTCGATCTCGACCGCGACATTGATGGCGCGGCGCTCGACGTGCAATCGCAGATCTCGGCAACCCTGCGCCGACTGCCGCCGGAAATGACGTCGCCGCCGAGCTTCCGCAAAGTGAATCCGGCGGATTCGCCCATTCTCTTTTTGGGCCTTGCCTCGCCGACGCTGCCGCTGTCGACGACCAATGATTATGCCGAGCAGATTTTTGCCCAGCAGATTTCGCAAATTCCCGGCGTTGCGCAGGTCTCGATCTTCGGCCAGCAGAAATTCGCCGTGCGCGTCGAGGCCGATCCCGATGCAGCAGCCGCTCGCGGCCTCACCCTGCAGGACATTCGCAATGCCGTGTCGGCTGCCAATTCGGCAACGCCTGTGGGCACATTGCGCGGCGCCGACCGCAATTTCACGCTGACGGCTTCCGGCCAGATCGAACATGCCGAAGGCTATCGCGATCTCGTTGTCGCCTGGCGCAATGGCGCACCGGTGCGGCTGGGCGAAGTGGCGCGCGTCTATGATGGCGTCGAAAACGATCAGGTCGCGGCCTGGAAAGGCAAGGACCGCGCCATTCTGCTGGCCGTCTATCGCCAGTCCGATGCCAATACGGTTCAGGTTGTCGATGCGATCAAGCAGAAACTCCCGACCTATCAGGCGCAATTGCCACCCTCGATCCAGGCCCATGTTCTCAACGACCGTTCGGTCTCGATCCGTGCATCGCTGGAAGACGTTGAATTCACGCTCGCGCTCTCTGTCGCGCTCGTCGTGCTTGTCATCTTCCTGTTCCTGAAAAATTTTGCGGCAACGCTCATCCCGACGCTGGCGCTGCCGGTGTCGCTGATCGGCACTTGCGCCTTCATGTATGTCTTCGGCTATTCGATCGACAATATTTCGCTGCTCGCCATCACGCTGGCTGTGGGCTTCGTGGTCGACGATGCGATCGTCATGCTCGAAAATATCGTGCGACATATCGAAGAAGGCATGAAACCATTCGAGGCGGCGCTGAAGGGTTCCAAGGAAATCACCTTCACGATCATTTCGATCACGCTCTCGCTGGTGGCCGTTTTCATCCCCGTCCTGCTCATGGGCGGCGTGGTGGGTCGCGTCTTCCGCGAATTTGCAGTGGTCATTTCCTGCGCCATTCTCGTCTCGGGCTTTGTGTCGCTGACGCTGACGCCGATGCTGTGCGCGCGCATTCTCAAGCCAATCGACCATCACGCCAAGCCCGGCGCATTCTCGCGCGGCGTCGATTGGGTGATTGACGGTGTGACGAACGGCTATCGCTTCATGCTCGATATCGTTCTGCGCTTCCGCCTCACCATGCTGGCGGTGACCATCGGAACGATTATCGCCAGTGTCTGGATGTTCAGCTGGATGCCGAAAGGCTTCTTCCCGATCGAGGACACGGGCTTCCTCTCAGGCTCCAGCGAAGCTGCACCCGACATCGGCTTCAAGGCCATGACGGAAAAGCAGCAGCAGGTCGCTGCCCTTGTGATGGACGATCCGGCTGTCGAATATATGATTTACAATGCGGGCAATGGCGGCGCCAATGTCGGCAGTTTCTTCATCAAGCTGAAGCCGAAAAAAGAGCGCGGCAATATTGGCGGCGTGATCGCGCGACTGCGCCAGAAAGCCAATAGCGTTCCCGGCATCAATGTCGTTTTCAATCCGGTCCAGAATCTCAATCTGAACGGCGGGCGCGTGGCGCGTGCGCAATATCAATATACGCTGCAATCGGGCGATCTGGCCGCGCTTTATGAAAAATCGCCCGAAATGCTCGATCGGGTGCGCCGCCTGCCGGGCCTGCGCGATGTGACCACCGATCTGCAGATCCGCAATCCGCAACTTGCCGTCGAGATCGATCGCGAAAAGGCCGCCGCTTTCGGTCTGACCGTCGAACAGATCCGCACGGCGCTCTACAATACTTACGGCAATCGCCAGATCTCGACCATTTTCACGCAATCGGCCGATTACGCCGTTTTGCTGGAGGCCAAGGGCGATTTCCGCGAAGATCCTTCAGCGCTCGGGCGCATTTACATTCGCGCGCAAACCGGATCGGGTGGAACTGTTGCCGCCACCGGCGGGACAGGCGGCACGAGCGGCGCATCGACGACAGGCGGTGGTGGCGGTGTCTCGTCTGCGCCCATCATCCCGCTCGATCAGGTTGCAACCATCAGGCGCTCGGTTGGCCCGCTGACCGTCAATCGTCAATCGCAGCAGCCGGCGGTGACGCTCTCTTTCAACACGGCGCAAGGCGTGTCGATCGGCGAGGCCGTGGAAGCCATCCGCCGCGTCGAGCGCGAGATCAATCTGCCGGCAACCATCAGCACGAATTTCTCCGGCACAGCAGCGCTGTTCCAGGATGCGCAAAAGGGCCAGGTGCCGCTCATTCTTGCAGCCGTTCTGACGATCTACATCGTGCTGGGCGTGCTCTATGAGAGCTATATCCATCCCATCACCATTCTCTCCGGCCTGCCCTCGGCGGGGCTTGGTGCGCTGATCGCGCTCTGGGCCTTCAATATGGATCTGTCGGTCATTGCGATCATCGGAATCTTGCTGCTGGTCGGCATCGTGAAGAAAAACGCGATCATGATGATCGACTTTGCAATTGAACGACGAAACGAGGGGATGGAGGCCCTGCCCGCCATTCGCGAGGCTGCCCTCATCCGTTTCCGTCCGATCATGATGACGACACTGGCCGCCATTTTCGGCGCCGTGCCGATTGCCATTGGTGCAGGCGCGGGCGCCGAGCTTCGCCAGCCGCTGGGCATTGCCATTGTCGGCGGCCTCTGCGTCTCGCAATTGCTGACGCTCTTCATCACGCCCGTCGTCTATTTTTATCTCGACAAGGTGGACAGCTATCTTTCGGGCCGCACGAAAAAGGTCGAGGAGGCGCAGACCACCGGAACGCTCAAGCCGGCAGAGTGATATCAACCGGTCGAATTTATGGAAGGGCAGTGAGAACACGCGCCCTTCCTTTTTTAAAAGTTAGATTTTCAAAAAATATATTCTTAGAGAGATTCAAATGCTGCAAATTCGCAAAGCGAAAGATGAAGATTCAGACTTTCATCAAGTTTCCGAACTAATCGGCCAACTTGACCGCCATTTCTTCGACCTCTCAAAAACGAAGGTGAAGGATCCCAAGGAGGCAGGGCTAAGTCGCCAGCTTTACACGACTTGGATTCAAACCTCCTCTTGTTGGGTAAGTCATAATGGAAACGTCATCATTGGCTTTTTGCGTCTTGACCGGGCGCCGCCACGCCAAGGAGATCGTCTGTATTCTGACAAAAAATACTTGAGAATTTCGGAGATAGTTGTTCACCGCGATTGGCGAGATAAAAAAGATTTAAAAGTCGGCGAAAGTCTATTCAATTATGCAGTGCACATGGCAAGAGAAAACAACCTCGACGGAATTGAAGTCGGTACTTTGGGGAACGCGCCTGCGCGCAAATTCTACGAACGGATGTTTGAGAAGTTAACTGGATCAGAAAGTCACCCGAAAGAGATCGAGGAGATCAATTTCGGGTTTCCCTTTTCGCTCATTAAGTAACATCATACCCCCTCACGCCGGCTTGACGCTCGCCACGCGAAACGTGTGGGCGAGCCCATCCTCATCGCGAATGGCGACATAGGCGCCCTCGATGAAGCGATGCGTCTCGAAGCGGAAGCCCGCTTCCTCCTCGCCACGGCCAAGCTCGTAATCGAAAACCCATGTGCTGCCTGACGTCCCCCCGGCCCGATGCACCAGCAGGCCATGGCGGACATCCCCGTCGCGCCCCACACGGTGCACGAAGCACAATGCGCGCTTGGCCTTCCAGACATTCAGGTCCAGCGTCCCGCCAAGATTGAGCGGTGCCACGAAGGAATAGGAATGGTCGGCGGCATGTTCCTTGGGGCCGGGAGCCGGCACCAGCTCGATGCGCGTCAGATGGGCGTGATCGTCCTCATGCATGGGCAATACCCTCCGCGATCACAGACAACGCCCGATTGGGGCGCCTGGCCATGACGCAGGTCAATCCCTGCTTTTGAGGATATGCACATGCTGCCTTGCTTCAGCCGCCTTCCTGGCTTCACTTATGGCAGCTAAAAATTCCTGCCCGTGACGATTCCTCCAAGGCCTGCGCCCCGCATGAAGTCCAGACTGACATGGCTTGCCCTGCCCCTCGCTCTTGCCGCATTTGCAGCAGGTGCAGCGCCTTGGACCGTTTCGGGAGAGGCTCTGCGCCGGGAATTGGCCGAACAGGTTCTGAACTCGACCGGGCTGCGCGCAACCGCCGAGGGGCGCGCGACTTTCGCCGTCCTGCCCCGTCCGCGCATCAAACTCGAAAATGTGATCATCTCCGACGATCACGGATCGCTCGTCATCCATTCCGACATATTGCGCGGCAATCTGCGCCTTTTGCCGCTGATCGCGGGAAAGATGGAGCTGGCCTCCGTCAATCTGGTGTCGCCGGAAATCACCTATGACCATGCCGATCTGCCGCTGCTGCGCCAGGGCGCCATTGCCCGCGCCAGCGATGCTTTGCCCGCCACCCCTGCAGCCGCCGGCGCGGATGAAGCCCGGCTTGGCACGATCAGCCTGAGCGACGGCACGGCCCGTCTGCGCCGGCGCGGCGCCATCGATCCGATCCTGATCGAAAAGATCAACCTCACTCTGGACTGGCCGCGGCTGAATGCGCCGGCCTCTCTGTCAGGTTCGCTCGCCTGGCAGGGGGAAAGAGGCGAGGTCGCCGGCTGGCTCGGCAAGCCGACCGCCTTTCTGCGCGGCGACCAAAGCCCCGCGACATTGAAAATCGAGTCACCCAATCTGCAGCTCACCGCCAGCGGTGCGCTTTCGGGAACCCCGCGCATTCATTTTGAAGGCCGCATGAATGCCGCCAGCCCCTCGCTGCGCGCGCTGCTTGGCACATTCGGCATCGATGTGCCTCTGCCCGGCCCTCTTGCCAATCTCACTTTGTCAGGCAATGCGCGCGGCAATCTCCAATCGCTGGCTCTGTCGGGCCTGCGCATGACGATGGACGGCAATTCCTTCGAGGGTGCCTTGGCTATACAGGGCACGCAAACGCGCCCTGCCGTGTCGGGTACTTTGGCGAGCGAGCTGATCATTCTGGCGCCCATCATTTCCGATCTGCCTGGCCTTACCGGCGCGGATGGCCAATGGAGCCGCAGCCCGCTTTCGCTGGCAGCTCTGGATTTCGCCGATATCGACCTGCGCTTTTCAGCCACGCGTGCGCGCTGGGGACGCACAGTCTTTGAAGATGCCGGCTGTTCGATCCTGCTCTCCAACGGTCGTCTCGATGTGACGCTCGGACAGGCGAAAACATTCGGCGGACAGGTGCGCGGACGCCTCAGCCTCCTGCCCGGTGCGCAAGGCATGGATCTGCGCGCCAATGGCGTTTTCTCGCGCATCGATTCCGCCACAGCGATGAAAGAGGCGCTGCGCTCGATCCGCATCACCGGCGAGGCCAGCGGCCAGTTCTCGCTCGACGGTTCGGGGGAAAGCGTGGCTGACATTGTGCGCTCGCTCGACGGCGGCGCGCAAATCACCTTCCGCAATGGCGATATTCTCGGCCTCGATCTCGAACAGGCCCTGCGCCGTCTGGAAAAGCGCCCGCTCTCCATCGTCACAGAAATGCGCAATGGCCGGACAGGTTTTGAAACGGCCACCGTTTCTGCACGGCTCAACGATGGGCTGATCGAATTGAACGAGGCTGTCGTCTCAGGTCTGGGCGTGCAACTCGCCGTCAATGGCCACGCCTCTTTGGCCGATCGCACCATGCATTTGCGCGCCCTTGCGCGCCAGACCGGGCCGGGCTCCGTTCCGCGCGAGAGCGGGCCGCAATTGATGCTCGAAATCCGCGGGCCATGGGACGATCCATCGCTTGTCTTCGACAAGGAAAGCCTGATGCGCCGCTCGGAGGCCGCAGCGCCGCTGATGCAATCTCTCATGCGCGGCGACAAAACACCCGCAGAGCCCGCTCAGCCTGATCCGTGAGGCGCCCGCAAACGATTGAGGGCTGCAAAAACAACCAGAGCCAGCCCAACCGCACCCATCAGCAAAGTCGATATGGCATTGATCTCGGGCGTCACGCCAAGCCGCATTTGCGAATAAACACGCATGGGCAAAGTCGTTGAGCCAGGCCCCGAGGTAAAGCTCGCAATCACAAAATCATCGAGCGAAAGGGTGAAGGCCAGCAGAAAGCCCGCCGCCATGGCCGGTGCGATCAGCGGCAAAGTGATGCGGCGAAAGGTTTCAATGGGCGAAGCACCCAGATCCATCGCCGCCTCTTCCAGCGAACGATCGAAAGACACCAATCGCGATTGCACGACAATGGCGACAAAACACATGCCGATCGTGGCGTGGCCAATCACAATCGTCCAGAAACCGCGATCGATGCCGAGCCCGACAAAGAGCAGAAGCAGCGCCAGACCGATGATGACTTCAGGCATGACCATCGGTGCATAAATGGCACCGGCAAAAATCGTGCGCCCGCGAAACCGGCCGAAGCGCACCAGCGCAAAAGCCGCGCATGTGCCAAGCAGCGTCGCCAGCGCGGCCGAAGCCAGAGCAATGCGCAGACTGATCATCGCCGCTGCGACAATCGCCTCATTGGCGAAAAGCGCTTCATACCAGCGCGTCGAAAAACCGCCCCAGACCGTCACAAGCCGGGACTCGTTGAAAGAATAAAGGACGACCAAAGCAATCGGCACATAGAGAAAGCCGAAGCCGAAAGCCAGAATGGCGAGATGGATCGGCTGCAGGCCGCGTTTCATCGCCCTGCCCCCTTCATCTGCTGGCGCTCATGCAGCATCAAGGGCACAATGAGCGCGCCCAGCAAGACAATCGCAATGGCGCTGGCCGCCGGCCAATCGCGATTTTCGAAAAACTCGCTTCGGGCGGAGCCGAAATCGTCCAGTTGCGCGATTTTCGAAAAACTCGCTCCAGATACTGCGCCCGATCATCAATGTATCGGAGCCGCCCAGCAGATCGGGAATGACGAATTCGCCCATGGCAGGAATGAAAACCAGCAGCATGCCGGCAAAAATACCGGGCAAGGCCAGCGGCACTGTGATGCGCCAAAAGGCGCCGACAGGTGTGGCGCCCAGATCGGCAGCCGCCTCGAGCAATGCGGGATCCTGCCGGTCGAGTGCGTGATAGATCGGCAGGATCATGAAGGGCAGATAAGAATAAACAATGCCGATCAACACGGCATTTTCAGTGGCAAAGATCGACAGAGGCGTGTCGATCAGACCCAAAGCCATCAGCGCGCCATTGAGCAGGCCCTCATCTTTCAAAATCATGATCCAGGCATAAATGCGGATCAGAAAGCTCGTCCAGAAAGGCGCAATGGCAAGCATGACCAGCGCCATCCGCCAATGGCGCGGCGTGCGCGTCATGGCATGGGCAAGAGGAAAGGCCACCAGCAAGGTGAGCAGGGTTGAAAGCGTCGCCAGACGCAAGGAAGACAGAAAGGCTGCAAGATAGATGGGATCGTCGAAAACGATTGCATAAGAGTCGAAAGACAAAGCCTGCAATTGAGCGAGAAACGGCGCCCATCCCTCGCTGAGCGAGAAAAGAGGCTCATAGGGCGGCTGGGCGACCACCGGGCGCGACACAGAAATGCGCGCGACAATGGCAAAGGGAATGAGAAAGAAAAGCGCCAGCCAGACAGAGGGCACGGCCAGCACGAAGCGGCGCAGCTGCGTGAATTTGCTCATCGCAAAAGAACCCGCGCACGCTCAGGTGCGAAAGACACAAAGACACGTGCGCCACGCTCAAAGGATTGGTCGCCTTCGACGGAGGGTTGACGCACATGAACCACATCGCCGGATGCGAGCCGCACGCGCCAGGAGCTCAGACCTTCGCGAAAGACATGATCGACAATCTCGCCCACCCCGCCATTGTCATGGAAAATGCCCGGCACTGAGAGCTTCATATTTTCAGGGCGAACGGAAATGCTGACCTTGGTGTCGAGTGCCGGATGTTCGCGGCAGGCTGCTTCCAGCTCAAGCCCCGAATATGTGCGCGCCACAAGACCGCCGGGACGATATTGCGTGACACGGGCTTCAAAAAAATTGCTCTCGCCGACAAAAGCCGCGACATGGCGGGTCGCCGGATTTTCATAAACGTCGCGCGGGCAACCGATCTGGTCGATCTCGCCCGCCCGCATCACTGCCATGCGATGGGCCATGACCATGGCTTCATCCTGATCATGGGTGACAACGATGAAAGAGGTTCCGGTCTCGCGCTGGGCCTGCATCAATTCAAATTGCGTATCGTGGCGCAATTTGCGATCGAGCGCGGCGAGCGGTTCATCGAGCAGAAGAAGTTTCGGCCGTTTGATCAGCGCACGCGCAAGGGCCACGCGCTGGCGCTGGCCACCCGACAATTGATCGGGACGGCGTTTGCCCAATCCCTGCATTTGCACCAGACGCAGCATGTCTTCCACGCGCGCCGCAATTTCCTTGCGCGGGCGGCCTTCCTGCACAAGGCCGAAGGCAATATTTTTCTCCACACTCATATGCGGAAACAAAGCATAAGACTGGAACATCATATTGACGGGGCGCCGATGCGCCGGCATGTCGGAGATATCCTCGCCATCGAGCAGGATACGTCCGCGATCGGGTGTCTCGAAACCGGCAATCAGCCGCATCAATGTGGTCTTGCCGCAGCCCGATGGGCCGAGCAAAGCGAAAAATTCATTGGCCGGAATATCGAGCGACAGATCGCGCAGAGCCTCGACCTCGCCATAGGATTTCGACAGGCGCTCGATCCGCAAAAGGGGCGGTTGAGCGTTCAAATCAGGCGCCCGGATATCGGCATCGATCCGCCCCCTCTTTCTGTTTCAAGCCTTTCGCTGGGCCGCTGTCAGCGTGTTCGACATGAGCATGGCAATGGTCATCGGACCAACACCGCCAGGCACCGGCGTGATCGCAGCCGCGCGCGCAGCTGCTGCTGCATATTCGACATCGCCGACAAGTTTCGTTTTCGGCTGGCCCTGCGCATTCACGCCTTCGCCCGCGACGCGATTGATGCCGACATCGATCACAATCGCACCCGGCTTGATCCAGGCGCCCTTGACCATTTCGGGAATACCGACCGCTGCCACAACAAGATCGGCGCGCGCCACAGCGCCCGCCAGATCCTGCGTGCGGGAATGGGCAATCGTGACGGTGCAATTTTCGCCCAGCAGCAATTGCGCCATCGGCTTGCCGACAATATTGGAGCGGCCGACGACAATGGCATCGAGACCCGCCAAAGAGCGGCCGAGCCCTTTGGCGGCAGCCTGAGCGAGGATCAACGAGCCCGCAGGCGTGCAAGGAACAAGCGCGCGCTTGCGGTCGCCAACCGCAAGCAGGCCCGCATTGACGGGATGAAAACCATCGACATCTTTTGCCGGCGAAATGGTCTCAAGCACCAGCTGCGCGTCAATATGTTTGGGCAGAGGCAATTGGACGAGAATGCCGTGAATGGCCGGATCGTCGTTGAGACGGTTCACGAGCGCCAAAAGATCGGCCTGCGATGTCTCGGCCGGCAAAGTGTGCTGGATTGAATGAAAGCCGAAGGTCTCGGCCGCCCTGCCCTTGGATTTCACATAGACCTGGCTGGCCGGATCCTCGCCGACGAGAACGACGGCCAGGCCTGGCCTTATCCCACGGGCGATCAGAGCAGAAGCACCTTCGGCGACCTCGGCGAGCACGCCGGCGGCGGCGGCCTTGCCATCGATGATCAGCGCACCCGTGCCGGATTTGACCAGAATCTCGCCCATTCACCCGCCTCCTGAACCGCAGCCATTCGCCTTTTAGGGGCTCGCGTCCGCCCTGCCAAGCGGCTCCCAGCGGTACGTCACGGCATGGATACGGTGCGCTCCGGGCGCCAGATGGATCATGGACGGGCGCTGATGAAAATCGCCATCGAACCCCTCAAGATCGCCCGTGCCCGTCCAGCTCTCAATGGCCAGAAAGGGCGCGTCCTGCCGGTTCCAGAGCACAAGATGGGGAAAGCCCGAAGCTGCAATCGACAGCCGGCCCTCCGGCCCCTCGAAGGCGAAAAGCCGCGACTTCGTTTCCAGAAAACACAAAGCCTCCGCGGCAAAGAGCGAAGGCTCGAGATCGAGCTTGCGACCCTGCACGGGGACCGGGCGACGGCGCGTCGAGAAAAGCCCACCGGGCGCAATCGCAGGCACATGCGGTGGCTCGTCTTCAGCAAAGACGAAGCGATGCGCACCAGATTCATGGTTCCACGTGAAACCCGGATGCAGGCCGCAGGCATAGGGCATGATCTGCGCGCCAACATTGGCCACATCGAGAAAAACCTCGAGCGCATCGGGCGCCAGCCGATAGGTCACGGCAAATTCGAAATCGAACGGATAGGATGAGCGCGTCTGCGGCCCGGCGCGCAGACGAAAGCAAATGGCATTGCGCCCCATGGGCTCAGCTTCAAACAAAGACTGCGCGGCAAAACCATGCACCGGCATCGGGTAAAGCGTGTTGTCGATTTTGATCTGACCGTTACGCGACCAGCCGCAGACCGGAAAGAGCAGCGGCGCGACAGCTGGCCAGATCGAACTGTCGCCAGGCCACAGCATGTCGCGCGCGCCGATGCGCCAAGATCGGCATTCCGCACCGACTGAAAAAAAGCGGGCGGATGAATCGCCCGCTTCGAGAAGGAAAGAATCGGCCTGCTTCATGGGCGAACAGTCAGCCCGACCGCGCCTGCACGCAAGCCTTTCAGCCGGAGCCGCCTGAACATCCCTGCCCGAAAGGTATATTTTCTGACGGGCGCGCGCCGCCTTTGCCCGCCTGATAACCGAAGACGCCGCTTTCTTCGCCTGTATCATGTCCCCGCGACGAGGGGCCGCCCGTTGCACCATTGCGCAACGGCCCTGCCGCCCCGGCGCGAGTCTGTGTCTCAAAAGGAGTGAGCGGCAGCATGGCCGCAAGCGCAGCACCCGTCAGCAGGCCCAAAGCGCCCAATACCAATGGCTGCTCCTGCGCCAGCGCCGCAAGACCGCTGCGCGTTCGCTGACCTAAATCGGAGGCGGCCTCGCTCAATTCAGACAAGCCTTCACGCATAGCCGAGGCGGTTTCATCAAAGCTCTCGCTCGCAGATGACAGCTGCACAGCCATGCGATAGCGAGACGAGCGTTGGGAAGCGCCTTTTTCTTCGTCATCCACCAGGCCAGCTGCGCCCTGATCCGTGCCATTGCGCCACACGCGACCGATCATCAGACCCACGCCTGCGCTGACCAAAAGGAAGGGAAGCGGATTTCCTCGCATATGCTCGCCGATTGTCATCATCGCAGCTCTCCTGTGTCAGCGCCTTGCAGCAGCCTCGCGCGCCATGGCGACATCGCGATTGATCTGGTTCATCGCCCGATGCGGCATCAGCCGATCCGCGCTCAGTGCATTTTTGCTGACGAAATAAAGCAAGAGGCCAAGCGTCATGGACAAAGCTGCCACAGCCATGCTGGACACCATCGCAGAAAAGCCCCAGTCCATCAGCAAAGCAACGCCAGCCTGAAGCAGCAGCACAAGCGCACCGAGAAAGAAGACAGCCGCGATCAACATCATGCCGAGCGCCGATATGACTTGGGAGACTTTCGCGCTCATTTCCGCACGCAACAGGCGCGCCTCGGTCGACAGCAGCGCGCTGGCATCCTGAAACGCGTCGGAGGCAAGGTCAAACGGCGAACGGTGTGGCTCATGTGTCATGCTTGCCCCCTCGTCTGCGCGGATCCGGCTTCACTTGCGCACGCTGGATTGAGCGCCGATGCCGGCTTTTGCCATGACCCATGAGCCTGATTGGTATTCAGCAGGCGGAAAAGTGCAAAGCCTGCCAGCACAGAGCCCGCAAAGAAAAGCGTCGGATTGCGGCGCGCCATATCGCCGAGAGCCTGGCCCATATCGTCGACGGAATAGGCATTGAAATCGCGGGTCACTTTTTCCAGCGAAGAAGCAGCACTGCGGACATATTGCGCGACTTGCGGAGAGTCCTGTTCCAGATCGCCGGCTGCCGCGCGAATGGCGCGCGCCACGCCGATGATCTTTTCCGCCCCGGCATTTTTCTGCGCTTCGGCTGCTTCCCTCAGCTTGGCGCCGACATCCTGCGCGAGCTTCACGGGGTCGAGCCCTGCCTCGGCCGCTGCCGAGCGGGCTTGCTCAATGACGCCTGATGCACCCGACAGATGGTTCATGCGAGGCCACCCCTTTCTGGAGTTACACTGGGCCGAGAACTCGCCATGGGGGTCTTTGTTCCGCCTTTGCTCCCCGGCTTGGCGCCGGGCTCCGAGGCGGCTAATCTGGTCGCAACAAAGACAAGGGGAGAAAGCAGCATGTCGCGGGCGCTCGAACGATTTCACCGGCAGGCGAACAGCATTCTGAAAAACGAGCCGCTCGAGGCCGCTCTTGAGAAGCTGGCGGCCGGCATGTCACTGCTCGTGACCGACCCCGAATTTGTCGCGCAGGCTTTTCACGCCGAAGACCCGCCGGGCAAGCGGCAATTGCTGCACGATCCCGAAACCGGCTTTTATCTCTTCGCCCATGTTCAAAAGGGCGGCAAAAGCGGCAAGCCGCATTGCCACGGCCAATCCTGGGCCATTTATGCCAATGCAACGGCCCAGACCGACATGACCGAATGGGAACGCATCAACGATCCAGCCGAAGAGCAAGCCGTGTTGCGCCCGGCTTCGCGCTATTCGCTGAAAGCAGGCGAAACCCGCGCCTATGGCCCCGGTGTCATTCATTCGACAGCTCATCCGGAACATGCCTGGGTGTTGCGCATGACCGGCACCGATCTCGACGCCATTCCGCGCTATCATTTCTCCTCGAAGCGTGACCTGCTGGTCGATGCCTGAGAGGGTGACCTGAAGCTCAAGTTTCTGCTAATCAGGCGCGGACGCCCTGCGCCCGCAGGGCCGCACCACAAGAAAAAGATGGACGCACATGTTCGCTCAAACCCGTGATGGAACGCGCATCGGCTATTCGATTGTCGGCGATGCCAATGCCTCGAAAAAAATCGTTCTCCTTCATTCGCTCGCCATGGACCGCGCCTTTTGGATGCCGGTTGCAGAAAAGCTTTCCAAAGAAGCGGCCATCCTGATCCTCGATTGCCGCGGACACGGCCAGTCGGACAAGCCGCAGGGCCCCTACACGGCCGAGCAATTTGCCGACGATCTCGCCGATGTGCTGGATTCCATTGGCTGGAAGACCATCACCCTCGGCGGCTGTTCGATGGGCGGCTGCGTGGCGCTGGCCTTTGCCATCCGTCATCCCGCGCGTCTCAAAAGCCTCGGGCTTTTCGACACGACCGCCTGCTATGGCGAGGATGCGCATTCCGCCTGGAAAGAACGCGCCGACAAGGGCGTCAGCGAAGGCCTTGCCTCGCTCATTCCCTTCCAGAAGACGCGCTGGTTCTCGGACAAGTTCAATGCCGAACATGCCGATCTCGTGCAAAAATGCGTCGATGTTTTCGTCGCCAATGAGCCCCATGCCTATCATGCTGCCTGCATGATGCTGGGCACGGCCGATCTGCGCTCGCAGCTGGGCCAGATCAATGTCCCGACGCGCATTCTCGTCGGTGAACAGGATTATGCGACGCCACTCCCGATGGCGGAAACGATGCATAAAGGCATCAAGGGATCGACGCTGACGGTCATTCCGGGTGCGCGGCATTTGTCGCCGGTGGAAGCACCCGATGTAATTGCAACGGCTTTGCGCGAGATCATGTGAATGCGCGTTTCCTTCTCCCAGAGGGAGAAGGTGGCAGCCGAAGACTGAGCGATGAGGGAGAGCATCAAAAGCTCTCCCTTTCTTTTTGGACTGAGGCGGCCCGAAAGCCCTCACCCGTCATGCTGCGCATGGCACAATCTCCCGCATCGCGGGAGAGGGTTTTGTGACTATTTCGCCCGCTCCAGCGCCGCCTTCACGCGCGCGATGACCGCGGGCGGCGTGGCATACATGGCATTGACGATTTTCGTCACCGTCTCGCCATCGCTTGGCACGACATCAATATTCATCTTCTCGGCCTCGGCGAGCAATTCCGGATCCTTCATCGTCTCATCAAAAGCCTTGCGCAGAAGCGCGACGCGCTCGGGCGCGACATTGGGCGGCAGGATGAAGGGGCGTGCGAAGGAATTCTGGCCATAGAACATTTGCATGGCCGCGCGCTCCTCATCGTTGCGCGCCAGCGACAGCATCATCGGCACGCCCGCCTTGTTGAGCACGGGATGGCCGCTCATATCCTCCTGCGCGAAAATGCGCGCGAATGGATTGCTGGTCAGAATATCGGGATATTGCACTTTCACGGTTGAGAAGCCGAGGCCGCAAATGCCCTGCACTTCCTTGCTCTCAATACCCATTGTGACTTCGCGCGAGCCTTTGTAGCCGGCAACGATTTTCAATTTCGTATCGAGAATGCCATTGGCGATTTTGGGGAAATCGGCCGTGGTCGATCCCGGTGCCGTCGCACCGATGATCAATTCCGTCGTGCGCAGATCCTCGATTTTCGAAACCGGCGCATCCTTGCGGATGAGGCAGACCAGAACTTCAGAATGCGCATTGCCGACATAATTGAATTTCGTCGCGTCATAGCTGCGCTGGACGCCTTCTGTGAGCAGCGGATCGACAATCACGCTGGGAAAGGTGACGCCCATGGTCGTGCCGTCTTTGGGCGCAATATTGTAGATATTATTGGCGACAATATTGCCGCCAGCGCCGGGCAGATTCTGGACGACCATGGTCGGCGTGCCGGGAATATGCTTGTGGAAATGCCGCGAAACGAGCCGCGCATAAGTGTCGAGCCCGCCACCTGTTGACGAGGCGACGAGAATATTGACGTTCTTGCCTTTGTAGAAGGCGGCGGCGTCAAAGGTCTGCGCGATGGCGGGCGCCGTGAGAGCCGCAACCAATGCGCTTGCTGTCAAAAATGTCTTGAGCACAATTCCCTCCTGGGCCGTTTATTTGCAGGCCTCAACCGCGCGTGCGGCAAGGACTGGAATGAGATGGGCGCGATATTCCGCACTGCCATGCATGTCTGATGAGAGCCCATCCGCCGGCACCTTGATGGATGCAACGGCTTCTGGCACGAATGATTTGGCCAGTGCCGTCTCCAGCTCCGCGACGCGGAAGACGCCGTCTGAGCCCGCACCGGTCACAGCAACGCGCACATGGCTGCCCTTGCGCGACACAAAGACACCGACCGTCGCATAGCGCGAGGCAGGATTTTTGAACTTCACATAAGCGGCGCAATCGGGACGCGGAAAGCGGATGGCCGCAATGATCTCGTCTTCTTCCAGTGCTGTCTGGAACAAGCCTTGAAAATAATCATCAGCAGCAATCTCGCGCCGATCGGTGATGATGGTCGCGCCAAGGCCCAGACAGGCAGAGGGATAATCTGCCGCCGGATCGTTATTGGCGACCGAGCCACCCATTGTGCCGCGATTGCGCACTTGCGGATCGCCAATGCCGCTTGCCAAAACACAAAGAGCCGGCAGAGCTGCAGCCAGCTCCTTCGATGCAGCCACATCGGCATGGCGCGTCATTGCACCGATCGTGACATGCGTATCGGAAATGACAATGCCCTTGAGCGCAGCGATGGCGCCCAGATCGACGAGTTTTGTCGGACGCGCAAGGCGCATTTTGCAGGTCGGCAACAAAGTCATGCCGCCGGCCAGCGGCTTGGAATCTGTCACCTGCTTCAGCTGGCTGACGGCATCGGCAAGAGACGCGGCGCGGTGATAATCGAATTCATACATGGCCGCGCCCCCTCAATGCCCAACCGGCGTCTGGCCGGAAGCCGCCTGAACGGCTGCGACAATATTGTGATAGCCGGTGCAGCGGCACAGATTGCCTTCCATCTGGTGGCGAATGTCGTCCTCGCTGGGCTTCGGATTTTTGGCGAGCAGATCAAGCGTGCGCATGACCATGCCCGGTGTGCAGAAACCGCATTGCAGCCCGTGATGGATATGGAAGGCCTCCTGCACCGGATGCATCTTGCTGTCCTGTGCCACGCCCTCAATGGTTGTCACCGTGCCGCCATCGGCCTGCACGACAAGCATGGTGCAGCTCTTCACCGCATCGCCATTGAAGAGGATCGTACAGGCGCCGCATTGTGTCGTGTCGCAACCCACATGCGTGCCTGTCATGCGCAAATGTTCGCGCAGGAATTTCACCAGCAGCATGCGCGGCTCGACATCCGCCGTGACCTTCTGCCCGTTGATCGTCAGCGTCACGCTTGTCATCTTCAATGGGCTCCCTTGTCTTTTGCCTTGCCTTCGACATTGCGCACAGGCGTTTCGGGCTTCAGCCCGGCGCGACGGCGTGCATATGTATTCTCGCCATTGGCAGCCCAATCGCCCTTCGCTGCGCTTTGCGCGAAAGCATCCCAATCGGGCGACCAATCGCCGAGATCATAGCCATGCCAGGGCGCTTTCACGGAGAGGCGTCCGAGATTGAGCTCTTCCCAGATCTTGCGCGAATGTTCCATGTAGTTTTTCGCCGGCAAAGCGAGCGGCGGCATGGTGTGTTTCAGCGTGAGGTCCATCAGCAATGTGGAATCCCCGCCCGCGCCCGATTTCGGACCATGGCCACCCGAGCGATGGGGCACGATCAAGACGTCTTCAATCGGATTGGCGCGATAGGCGAGCGACCAGAAGATCGCATCCGTATTGGCCGGATCGATATCTTCCGACACGGCAATTACCACCTTGCCGCATTGCGCCTGCAAGGAGGCCGCGCCCTGCAGCCCGCGCCACACCTCGGTCTGGGGTGCGCCATGGGCAAATTGCAGGAAGAGAACCTTGCGCAAATTCGTCAGCGGCTCGTGCATCACGACTTTTTTGATGCCGCGAATTTCAAGCTGGTTTTTCAAATGCGCGAAATAGAGCGCCTCATAGGCCGACTTTTTCAGGATCGAGGATTCGCTCGGCGTCACTTCGGACAGGATCGTGGTGAAAACCGCATTCTTCTTGTAGGTGATTGCGGTCACAACCATCGACATGTTGAAATCTTCCAGCGCGACATGGCCGTGGCTTTCGCCAAACGGGCCTTCGGGCTCGAGCATTTCAGTATCGATATAACCTTCAACGACGATTTCGGCGTCAGCCGGAATCTCGAGATCGACCGTCTTGCACTTGGTGACGCGGAGCGCGCGCCCGGCAAGGCCGCCGGCGACCGCCATTTCATCCTGCGACGTTGAGAGTTTTTGCGGACCGGTGAACATGACAACCGGCGCACAGCCCACCACAACGGCAATCGGCATGGGCTTGCCGAGCTTCTGATATTTGAGCCAGTGCAAATAGCCGCCCGCCCCGCCAAGCCGCGAGGCCATGCGCACGCCAAGGCGGTTTTCCGCCTTCAGTCCGGCGCGATAAGTACCCATATTGCGCACGCCCGTTTCGGGATCTTTCGTCACGCAGCAGGTGGCCGTGAGATAGGGCGCAGCATCGAAACCCGGCGTCGAGATCGGCACAGGCAGGCGCGACAGGCCCTTGCCCGGCTGGGTCAGCTCATCGCCGGTAATGACAATGTCGTGGCAGGGCGCAGTCTCGACATATTCAGGCGGGATCGGATGGTCGATGGCATGCATCCAGATGTCGCCGAGCTCTTCCACCGGCACGCCCATGCCCATGGCGTAAATATCCTCGGAGCCTGCCAGCGCGCAGCAGACCACCGGCATGTCATATTTCTCGCCTTTTGAGCCGACGACATTGGTGAAGAGGAAGGCCTTGCGCTCGCTCTCGGGATAGCCACCGACAAATTGCCAGCGCATCAGAGGGTGCAGCTCGGTATCCTTGTTGATCGGCCGGTCGATCCGCACCAGCAGGCCATTCTTCTCCAGATTGGCCAAATGTTCCTGAAAGTCCGCGGGGGCGCTTCGGCCCTTCTCGGCTGCCATGACGAATTTTCCTCCTGCCGGTGAGCTGCGAACGGCCATGCCGGTTCGGTTGCTTTGTTATATACCTTGGTCTAACCGTGCAACCGGCACAAACTGGTCCGGGCCTCACCGGCGCCGGACCCAAAAAGCATGCAAGCCCCGAGGACGCCTCAGGAATGAGCACCGACATTTCTTCGCAATTTTCCTCCATCGGCAAGCCGATGCCGCGCAATGAGGACGAGCGCCTCCTTACGGGCAAAGGCCGGTTTACTGACGATTTCGCCATCCCGGGCCAGGCCTATGCGGTGATGGTACGCTCGCCCCACCCGCATGCGCGCATTGTCCGGATCGACAAACAGGCGGCTCTGGCCATGCCGGGCGTGCTGGCCGTCTTCACAGGGGAAGATGTCGCAGCCGACCGGCTCGGGCCGATCCCGCACGATCCCGTGCCGAAGACCAAATATGACATGAAACTGACGGGGCCCGGCGGCACGCCCATCTTCATCGGCCCGCATCTCCTCCTGCCTGCCGACAAGGCCCGCCATGTGGGCGAGGCCATTGCCATGGTCGTGGCAGAAACAGAAGCGCAGGCGCAGGATGGGGCGGAAGCCGTCCACGTCGAATATGACGTGCTGCCCTTCGTCACCGACCAGCGCGAGGCGATCAAGCCGGGTCATGCGCCGGTCTGGGGCGAGACGCCCGACAATTGTTTCGTCGATTCCATTTTCGGCGATGTCGAGAAAACCGATCGCGCCTTTGCGCAGGCCGCCCATGTCGTCAGCATGGATATTTATATTCCGCGCGTGACCGGGGCGACGATCGAGCCGCGCTCGGCGCTCGGCGATTACGATGCCAAGACGGGCCGCTATCTTCTGCATTGCGGCGGCGGCGGCGCGGTGCGCCAGAAAAACGAATTGGCGCAAGTGCTCGGCGTCGAGCCCGACAAAGTGCGTGTGCTCACCTTCGATGTCGGCGGCAATTTCGGCTCGAAAAACCGTGTCTATGTCGAATATGGCCTCGTGATGTGGGCGGCGAAAAAAGTGGGCCGCGCGGTCAAAAATACGGTCTCGCGTTCGGAGGCCTTTTTGACCGATTATCAGGGCCGCGATCTGGCCGTCCATGCCGAACTGGCTTTTGCCAAAGACGGCAAAATTCTCGCCATGCGCTCCGACAATATTTCCAATTGCGGTTCGCGCTGCGTCTCCCTGTCGCCGCTGGGCAAAGGATCGGGCCTGATTACGGGCTCTTACGATATTCCCGTCGCAACTTTGCGCGCGCGCGCTGTCTTCACCAATACGGTCCCGACACAGGCCTATCGCTCGTCAGGTCGGCCGGAAGTGAATTTCGTCATCGAGCGGCTGATGGATACGGCGGCTGCCGAACTCGGCTTCGACAAGATCGAATTGCGCCGCAAGAATCTCGTCCGCCCCCATCAATTCCCTTATCCAAATGCCGTCGGCGCCGTCTATGACAGCGGCGAATATGAGAAGAATATGGATTGGGCGATGGATATCGCCGATTGGAAGGGCGCGCCGGCGCGCCGCGAGGCTGCAAAAAAGCGCGGTAAACTTTATGGCGTCGGCCTCGCCAATTATGTCGAAAGCTCCATCGGCTCGCCGAAAGAGCGTACGGAAATCACCATTCATCCCGAAGGTAAAGTCTCCTGCGTGATCGGCACGCAGCCCTCGGGCCAGGGACATGAGACAAGCTTCGCGCAGGTCGTGGCCGATCTCTGCCATGTGCCGGTCGAAACGGTGACGATCATTCTGGGCGACACGGATGTGGTGAAAGTGGGCGGCGGCTCGCATTCGGGCCGCTCCATGCGCCATGCCGGCACTGTCATCTCAAAAGCCAGCACGCTTCTCATCGACAAGGGCAAGGCCATTGCCGCCCATGTGCTGGGCAAGAAGAAAGACGAGATCGCCTTTGAAGACGGCCGCTTCCATCATGCGGCGACCAACCGCTCCTTCTCCATGTTCGAACTGGCCAAGGAAGCTGCCAAAGCAAGCCTGCCCGAAGATCTGGCGGACGGTCTTGCCATCGGCCTGACGAATGAAATGCACGAGCCGGTCTTCCCCAATGGCACGGCAATCTGCGAAGTCGAGATCGATCCGCACACCGGCTGGATCGATCTTGTCCGCTATGCAACGGTCGACGATGTCGGGCGCTGCATCAATCCGCTGATCGTCCACGGTCAGACGCATGGCGGCATTGCGCAAGGCGTCGGACAGGCCATGTGGGAATTGTTCGAAATCGATGCCTCGAGCGGCCAGCCACTGGCGGGCTCGTTCATGGATTACGGCATGCCGCGTTTCGACAATATGCCCTCCTTCCGCACGGAAATCGCACAAGTGCTCTCGCCCACCAATCCGCTCGGCATCAAGGCGGGCGGCGAAGGCGGCACGACGCCGGCGCTGTCGGTCATCGTCAATGCTGTCGTCGATGCGCTGAAAGATTACGGCGTGCGCGACATCACCATGCCGACAACGCCCTATCGTATCTGGCAGGCCATCCAGGACGCGAAGAAGGCCGCTGCGTAATCTGCCCCCTCCCCCTTGCGGGGAGGGAGTCGAGCTCCTCGCAATGACGAACCAAAATTCAGGGAGACAAAAATGACAACCAGCCTCGACATCATCTGCTTCCCCGGCGCGCCCAATCTGCCGATTTTCGTCGCACAGGAGAAGGGCCTGTTCGAAAAGGCGGGCGTCAGCATCAATCTCACCACGACGCCGAGCTCGGCTTTCCAGGCTGAAAATCTGGCGGCGGGAAAATTTCAGATTGCCGGCACGGCCTTCGACAATGTCGTTGCCTATCAGGAAGGCCAGGGCGCGGTGAAACTGGCGCAGACGCCCGATTTCTTTGCCTTCATGGGCGCCACGCAGGTCGAACTGGCTTTCGTCACATCGCCCGACATTGCCACTTATGCCGATCTCAAGGGCAAGTCGCTGGCGCTCGATGCGCTCTCCACCGGCTTTGCCTTTGTGCTTTATGAAATGCTGGAAAAGAACGGCCTGACCAAGGCCGATTATTCCATGGTGCCGGTTGGCGCAACGCCGCAGCGTTGGGAATCGGTGAAGGCGGGCACGCATGCCGGCACGCTCACCATTGAGCCTTTCACTTCGATTGCGCGCAATCAGGGATTTAAAGTGCTCGATACGTCGAGCAATCTGTTTGCCGATTATCAGGGCGGATCTTTTGCTGCGAGCCGCGCCTGGGCGGCAGCAAATCCGGACGCATTGAAGGGCTTCATCAAGGGCTATCTCGCCGGTCTCGAATGGACGCTCGATCCTGCCCATCGCGAGGAAGCAACGAAAATCCTTCTCGAGCGCATGCCGGAAATTAAGCCGCCGGTCGCAGGCGCTGTCATGAACAGCCTGCTCTCGCCGAAATCAGGCCTGACACCGAAAGCCGGCATGCTGATGAAGGGCGTCGATACGGTTCTCGCCTTGCGCTCGAAATATGGCACGGGCGGCAAATTGTCGGAGCCGGCAAAATATATCGATCTCACTTGGTATAATCAGGTGGTGTAATCGCCGAGGGCGTCATTGCCAGAAGCTTACGCTCCTCGCAATGACGAGTGAAGCGGCAAACAAAAAGGCCGGAGCAATGCTCCGGCCTTTCTGCATTCCAGCAAAGAAGAAAGCCTTAGACGGCTTCCTTGAGCTCCTTGAGGGCGCGGAAAGCGACCTTCTTCGAAGCCTTGATCTTGATGGCTTCGCCCGTGGCCGGGTTGCGGCCCATGCGAGCGGCGCGCTTGCGAACCTGCAGAATGCCGAGGCCGCCGATGCGGATACGGTTGCCCTTCTTGAGGTTCTTGGTGATGATCTCGACCATGTCGTTGATCATCGTCTCAGCCGTGCGCTTCGGCACGTCATGCGCTTCGGCCAGCAAAGCAGCGATCTGCTTCACGGTGATGGTTGCAGCCTTGGCGCCCGAAGCCGCCGCAGCGGCCTTCTTCGGAGCGGCCTTCGGCGCGGCCTTTTTAGCAGCAGCTTTTGCCATGGTGATACTCCCCTTCGCGAATCAAAACGGGCACGCGCCCGAGCCCGCAATATAAACATCAAGCCCCCGCAGGAACCTGTTTTGCCTGATTTTCCGCAGTTTTTTGTGCATGAGAGGCAATTTGCCCCACAAATATGAGCCTTTCGGACGATTCGACCTACGCCGTAAGCAGCATAAGCCCCAATTCAAGGCCTTTTTTGACCCTCAGCGCATCACAGCTCCGCCATCGACCACCATGCACTGGCCGGTCATGAAGCCGCATTCGTCGCTGGCCAAAAAGACCAGAGTGCCGGTCAGATCCTCCGGCATCTGGTCACGCTGGAGGGCGCGCGTCTTGACCGTGGGCTGTGCCGCTTCCCCGCTCCAGAGCGGATTGGCAGCAACCATTTCGCTCATCGTCAGCCCCGGCGCGATGGCATTCACCGTCACCTGATGCGGACCCAGTTCGCGGGCCAGAGCGCGCGTCATGGCCACCACACCGCCCTTGGACGTGACGTAATGCAGAAAGCCGACCTGCCCCTTAAAAACCGTGCCTGAGGCAATATTGATGATCCGCCCTTTGCGGGCTGCGATCATATGAGGGGCAACCGCCCGCGCGCATTCGAAGGGGCCGCGCAAATTGACGGCCATCAGCCGGTCCCATTCCTCGCTGTCGATTTCCAGAAAGGACTTTTTGACGAGGCTGGCGAAGATGGCCGCATTATTGACCAGAACGTCGATCCGCCCGAAGCTCGACAGGGCGTCCTGCATGAGCCCCTCGACCGATTTGCGATCCGACACATCGGTGCGCCGATAAATGGCGCGCCCGCCCTCGGCCTCGATCTCATGGGCCACGCCAGCACCATCCAGCACATCGGCGATGATGACGGAGGCGCCCTCGGCGGCCAGAGCCTTGCTGAAGGCTGCGCCTATGCCGCGCGCCCCGCCCGTCACAATGGCAATCTTGTCCTGCAGCCTCATGGCGTCCTCCCCCTCCGGCGCCTGGCGCCTTTTTTCCCCGCGCAAACCCTGTCTGATGCGACAGGAAAGCGCTCGACAGGCTTCTCCTCCGCTTCTAACAATTCAGGCAAGCAAGACAAGCCGTTCTGGAACGGCCTTCGAGGATACGCCCATGCTGACCGATCACGAGAACGACCTTCTCTGCCGTGTGGAGGGCGAGGCCCCCATGGGCCAGATGATGCGGCGCTATTGGCTGCCGGCCTGCCTCTCCGAAGAAGTGCCGGAACCCGATTGCGATCCCGTGCGCGTGCGCATTCTGGGCGAGGATCTTGTCGCCTTCCGCGATACGGAAGGGCGCGTGGGCGTGATGGATGAATATTGCCCGCATCGCCGCGTCTCGCTTTTTTATGGACGTAACGAAGAGTGCGGCCTGCGCTGCCTCTATCACGGCTGGAAAATGGATGTTGACGGCAATGTCGTCGAAATGGCCTCCGAGCCGCCGGGCACAGGCTTTATGGAAAAGGTCAAGCACAAGGCCTATCCGGTGCGCGAAGCCGGCGGTTTTGTCTGGGTCTATATGGGACCGGCGGAAACCATGCCGGAATTTGAAGCGCCTTTGTTTGCGCCCAGCGAAAAAGCGCGCGTCAGCATTCTCAAAGTTTTCGTCAATGCCAATTGGGCCCAATGTCTTGAGGGCGCCATCGACAGCGCGCATTCCTCAAGCCTTCATTCAACCGATATGCCGCCGGCCAAAGTGGCCAGTTCCACGGCAACCGGCACATCATGGCAGCGCCCCTCGACCGACAAATCGCCGCGCATGCAGGCGGAAGAAACCGGTTTCGGCTTTCATTATGTGGCGATCCGCAAACCCATCGCCAATTCGCAGACACATGATTATCTGCGCATCACTCTGTTTGTGGCGCCCATCCATGTGCTGATCCCGCCCAACAATGTCTACAATGTTGCGCAGATGAACATGCCCGTCGATGACGAGCATTCGATCCTTTATCTGATGGCCTGGACGCCGGGCGACGGCGAACAGGAAGGCACGGATCAGGAAAGCTGGCGCAAATTCACCGGCCAGCAACTCGGCATCGATCTCGACAGGACCTATCGCAAAGTCCTCGGCCGCGAACAGAATTTCGGCCAGGATCGGCAGAAGCAGAAACTGGGCGATTTCACCGGCATTCGTGGCTTCCCCAACCAGGACATTGCCATGTGGGAAACAATGGGGCCGATTGCCCAGCGCGGCGATGAGCGGCTGGGGGCAAGCGACCTTGCCATTGTCCAGTTCCGCCGCACCATGGTGGAGGCCGTGCAGCGCTTTATGAAGGGCGAGCCCGCCATCGGTTCGCAGATGAGCGCCGGGGATCGCGCGCAATTGCGCTCCTTCGAGGGTGTCATGCCCAAGAGCACGGATTGGCGCAAATTGTCGGGAGCACACCCCGAAACAGAGGCGGCGGCAGAATAAAGCCCCTTCCCTTTTCCAGCATAAGCGTGAAGCATAGGCACAGACCGCCACAGGCGGCGCATAGGGGAGTGAAACGATGATCGGTACATTCGGCCGCAGGCTTGCGGCAACGGGCGCCATCCTCTTTGCCGCGCAGATGAGCATGGCTCAGGCGCAGGAAACACTGAAGATCGCCGCCGGCCAACGCGGCAATTGGGATTCTTCCGTGCCTGAAATCGGCGAGCGCGCCGGCATTATGAAAAAGCACGGCCTCAAGCTCGACATTCTCTACACGCAGGGCTCGGGCGAAACGCAACAGGCGGTCATTTCCGGTGCGGTGGATGTCGGCGTTGCCATTGGCACGCTGGGCGCCATCGGTGCCTTTTCGAAAGGCGCGCCGATCCGCATTATCGGCGCACAATCGACCGGCGCAGGCGATCTTTATTGGTATGCGCGCAGCGAGTCCGGCATTACTTCGATCACCGGCAACCAAGGCAAGACCATTGCTTTCTCGACCAATGGTTCGTCGACCCATACGGTCGTGAAGGCCTTTACCGATGAAAAAGGCTCCCGCGCCACGCCCACAGCGACCGGCAGCCCGTCGGCCACACTCACGCAAGTCATGTCAGGCCAGGTCGATATCGGCTGGGCCGCGCCGCCCTTCGGCATTGAATTGCTCGATCAGAAGAAGATCCGCGTGCTCGCCACCGGCAATGACACATCGCTGAAAGAGCAGACCGTGCGCGTGCTTGCCACCAATGTCGACCGACTGAAAAACAAGAAAGATGCCATCGAGCGTTTCGTGCAGGCCTATCGCGAGACCGTCGATTACATGTACACAAATCCGGACTCGCTGAAGGTCTATTCGAGCTGGCTCAATATTCCCGAAGAACTCGCGCGCCGCACACGCGACGATTTCTTCCAGCGCTCCGCCATCGAACCCGACACGATCATCGGCCTCGACAAGATCGTGCAGGATGCCGTGGCCTTCAAATTCGCCAATGCCGTTTTGACAAAAGAACAGCTCGCCGAGCTGATCCAGATTCCGGCACGGAGAAAGTAAGACACGCCGCGCGCCCTTCTCCCATAGGGAGAAGGTGTCGGCGGAGCCGACGGATGAGGGGCTGCGCACAAAGGCAATTGACCGTTGCCCCTCACCCGGCTCAGGCTTGGGCCTGAGTCCGCCCTCTCCCGATGGGAGAGGGATTAACCCCCTCATAAATCCAGTCAAGACAGCGCCAGACATCTTCGCGCGTGCGTGCGCGTTCGCGCTCGTTGCGTACCTGTGCGTCAATACCGCTCAGATGATAATAATGCGTCCAGAGCTGGCGCGATTCCAGCTGGATGCGCGCTGTGCGCGTCAGGCGCGCGGATTCAAAGGCCTGGAAGGCGGCTGAGAAATCGCCCTTGCAAGTGTCGATCAGCGCGGCCAGCACAATGGCATCTTCCACCGCCATGCCGCCGCCCTGCGCATAGGATTGCAGCGTTGCATGGGCGGCATCGCCCATCAGCACGGCCCTGCCCTTCGACCAGCCGCGCTGCGGTTTGCGGTCGCCAATCGGCCAGCGCCGCTCCAGATCGAGCAAAGCAATCATCTCTTTCATCGCGGGCTGTGCGCGCGCATAGGTGCGATCGAGTTCAGCGCGATAGGCCTGCGTGTCCATCTTTTCCGCATAGGTCTGCGTCTCGAACACGGCGACAATGTTAAAAATCGTCTTGTTGCGCAAAGGATAATGGACAATGTGAAAACCCTCCCCGCCCCACAGAACGACATCGTCGAGCGGCACGCCCTTCGGCGCTTTCTCGATGGGCACGATGGTGCGGTGCGCCACATAGCCCGTCTGCGCCGGCTCAGAGGCGCCCATAATGTCTTCGCGCAGGCGCGAGCGAATGCCATCTGCGCCAATCACAATGGTGCCCTCGATCCGCCGCCCGTCTGCGGTCACAACGACGACATGACCGCCATGATCCTCATGGCCGATGACGGCGGCATTTTCATCGAGATGAATATGGGCGCTCTTCTTGCAGGCATTGACAAGAATATTGTGCAGATCGACGCGATGAATGACGAGATAGGGATGGCCGCCATAGCGCGCGCGAAACTCTGGACCCGTATCCACAATGGTGACGGGCTGGCCATCGAAAGCATCGATCATCATGACATTGTTGGGCTGAACGCTCGCCGCGATCACCTCTTCGCGCAGGCCGATGCGCGCGAGCATGGGCGGCACATTGGGACCGAGCTGGATGCCATAGCCAATGGCGCCAAATTGCGGCGCCTGTTCCAGCACGCGCACCTGCCAGCCGGATTTGGCCAGCGCCAAAGCCGCGCACAGCCCGCCGATCCCGCCCCCCACGATGAGAATCGTCTTGTCCCGCATGGCCAATATTTCCGCCCTTGTTGTTCTGCTCACGAAAATAGGCGATTGCGCCATTGCGACGCAACTTGCCCCATCCTGCTTGCACAAGGCCGGGCATAGGGCTAATCAGCCTCTCCCTCCCCTCAACCAAAGACCTCCATGCGCGCCTGCGGCCTCGATTTCGGCACGTCCAATACGACGCTCGGCGCCTTTAGCGCGGGCGCGCCGCGTCTCGCCCGGCTCGAGGGCGAGCATGTCAGCGTGCCCAGCGCCATTTTCTTCGGCTGGTCGGGTGAGCCGATCATCGGACGCGCCGCCATGGATGCTTATGCGGAGGGCATTTCAGGCCGCCTGATGCGCTCGCTGAAAAGCGTGCTCGGCACAAGCCTCGCCGAGGAAATGACACAGCTCGGCCGGCGGCGTCTGCGCTTTCAGGATGTCATTGCGCTTTTTCTGAAAGAGGTGAAAGCGCGTGCCGAGGCGGCCCATGGCATGTCCTTCGACGCTGTCGTGCACGGCCGCCCCGTGCATTTCGTCGATTCCAATCCCGAGGGCGACCGCAAGGCGCAGGACATGCTGGCCCTGATCGCGCGCAATGCCGGCTTTTCCGACATTTCCTTCCAATATGAACCGATTGCCGCCGCCCTCGATTACGAGCGCCAGATTGCGGGCGAGGAACTGGCGCTGATCGCCGATATTGGCGGCGGCACGTCGGATTTTTCCATCGTGCGATTGTCGCCGGAGCGGCACAAGAAGACAGAACGCGCGCAAGATATTCTGGCCAATGATGGTGTGCGCGTCGGCGGCGTCGATTTCGATCGCATCCTGTCGCTTTCGCGCATCATGCCGCTTCTGGGTTTCGGCTCTCCGACCACGCGCGCCGGGCGCGATGTGCCGGGCGGCCATTACCACGACCTCGCCACATGGGCGAATATCAACCGGCTCTACAATGACAAGACACGTCGCGAATTGCGCGAGATCCGCCGCGATGCGCTGCATCCCGATCTCATCGACCGAATGATTTTGGTTCTCGACCGCGAATATGGACACAGGCTGGCAATCCATGCCGAAGAAGCCAAGATCGACCTGTCAGCCTCCGCGCAGACATTTATCGATCTGTCGATGATCGAAGATGGACTGGAAAGCCGTTTCACGCGCGAGGATTTTGCCGCCGACACGGCACGGCCCGCCGCGCGCATCGGCGAGCGCATCGACAATTGCCTGCGCATGGCAAATCTCAAGGCAGAAAAGATCTCCTCGCTCTTCCTCACCGGCGGCACAACGCGCATCGCCCATGTACGCGACGAAATCACACGCCAGGTGCCGCAAGCCCAAATTGTCGAGGGCGACACATTTGGGGCAGTGGGCGCAGGGCTAACGATTGAGGCGGCGCGGCGTTATGGGTGATCACTTCGCGCAGCGAAAACCAATATAGACCACGGCCGTATCGGCAGGCTTGGATTGCATATGATCGCGGTGCATTTGCGCTGCGCCATACCACCATGAGCCGCCGCGCGTGAGTTTTTCGCGGCCCGGTCCGCTGTCGACCCATTCCCATGCATTGGCGCCCATGTCGTAAAGGCCATTCACGCCGCGCGATGTCGTGCCGACTTTTGCATGGCCGATGCCGCGCGACAGAACATTGCGCTGATCGAGCGCCGGCGTCTTGCCGCAATCGGAGAGGCAATTGGCGCCCGTTGGCGTCGCGCCCGTCGGATAGGGATAGGTCTTGCCCTTCTCGAAAGGTGCGGGCGGCTGATTGCGCGTCTCCGTATAGGCCGCCATCATCCATTCGGCATCGGTCGGCAATCTTTTGCCCGCCCAGCGGCAATAATTTTGCGCCTCATCATAAGTGACATGAACCGCAGGTTCGTCATCTGCTGCTGCTTTGCCGAAGGGCTTGTCCCAGGTCCAGCCGGGCTTTTTCGTCCAGCCCATTTCAAAAACCTGACCGCCGCCCTCGCGCTCGGCTTTTGTCTTCGTGCCGGTCGCGTTCACAAAGGCGCGGAACTGGCCGATGGTGACTTCGGTCGCATCGATCTGGAAAGAGCCGACAGGCAGCATGGTCTGCGCCAAGGCGGGCGCAGAAGGAGCGAGGAACAAAGCAAGCGAGAGAGCAAATCGTGTCATGGGGCCGAATCCTGAAGGGCAGCGCAGTTTAGCCGCGCTGCCCTCGGCTTCCAGACAAGTGCGCGTGAGCCTTTATCTCTTGGCCAGAAGACCGGCGGCCTCGACCACGGGCTTCCAGCGCGCTGTTTCTTCCGCCACGAAATTTGTGAAAGCGGCTGACGACATGGGCTGCGCAATAAATCCGTCGCGGCGGAAAACCTCCTGCATGGATGGCTTGCTGACGGCCGCGATAATTTCGCGGTTGAGTTTTTCGACAATCTCTTTCGGCAGATTGGCGGGGCCGGACATGGAGAACCATGTCGTGCCGACCAGATTGGGATAGCCCAATTCTTTAAAAGTCGGCACATCGGGGAAATCAGGCAGACGTTCGGCCGTTGTCACGGCAATGCCATTGATCTGCTTGGCGCGCTGGAAGGGCGCGGAGGATGAGAGCGTGAAAGTGGTGAAGGGAATATGCCCGGCCACAAGATCGCCCAAAGCCTGCGCCGTTTGCGTATAGGGCACATGTTCGACCTTGAGGCCCATCGACATGGCAATCGCCTGGCCCATCAAATGCCCGTCGGAACCGACACCCGAGGAGGCAAAAGTGAAAGCCTTGTCTTTCGCATGAGCGATGAATTCCGGCAGCGTGCGCACATTGGTTTTCAGAGCAGACGACAAGAGAACCGGTGCGCCGCCGACATAGGCAATATGCGACAGGCTTTTGATCGGATCATATGTCACAGATGCATTGATCAGGGGCGCCAGCGACAGCGTCGAAAGATTGGTGATGCCGATTGTATAGCCATTGGGTTCGGCGCCCGCGAGCGCCTGCACACCCACAGCGCCACCCGCACCTGTGCGATTCTCGACAACGAATTGCTGTTTCAGACTGGCGCTCAATTGCTCGGACACAAGACGGGCCAGAATGTCGCCGCTGCCACCCGCGCCAAAGGGCACAATGACGCGCACCGGCCGGTTGGGCCATTCCTGCGCAACGGCCTGCATGGGCAGATATGCGATCGAGCCCAAGGCCAGAACGAGGAATTTGCTGATTGTCTTCACGGCGACGCCTCCCGGATTCGTTTTTATGAGGAAATCCAAACACAAGAAGAGGCAAAGGCAAAGCGCCGCGAGGCCCGAGCGGACCTGCGCCTGTTTGGAGCATGTGAGAAGAAGAATGGTCGGAGTGGCGGGATTCGAACCCACGACCCCTAGTCCCCCAGACTAGTGCGCTAACCGGGCTGCGCTACACTCCGACGTGACGGCTTATAGAGAAGCCCCCCCGCCCGCGCAACCGCGCGGGACGGGATTCCGTGTGTCAGCGCAGAAAAATCAGGCGCGGGCCGCTCGCAGAATCCGTGTGCATTCCGCTATTTCGGCGAGAACAGCTTCAAGCCGCGCATAATCGGCAGCGCCCAGGCCCGGCTGACGCGCAAACTCGTCAAAAGGCACAGGCGCATCGATGGGATCGATGGCAATCGCGGGAATACGGATCTGCTCGTCCCCATCGCCCATGACAGGTGCGACATAGGCCGCCGGCATGGGCTCGGGCTCAGCGGACACGGCCTTCGGCCGCCCGCCCTCGCGCACCACAGCAATGACCGTTTTGACGCCCTGTTCCTTAAAAATGCGCTGCACGCCACGGATCGTATAGCCCTCGCCATAGAGCAAGTGGCGGATCGTGCGCAGCAGCTCAATATCGTCGGGGCGGTAATAACGCCGCCCCCCGCCCCGCTTCAGCGGTTTGATCTGGGAAAAACGAGTCTCCCAGAACCGCAGCACATGCTGCGGCAGATCGAGATCCTCGGCCACTTCACTGATCGTCCGAAAGGCATCGGCGGGTCTGTCTATGGCCATGGGAACTCCCCGTTCAGGTCACCAGATCCACGGCGGGACCGGAATTGATTCGCTGTTTGAGGATATTACTCGGTTTGAAGACCATTACCCTGCGCGGTGTGATCGGCACTTCAATTCCGGTCTTGGGATTGCGCCCGACCCGCTCGCCCTTGCTGCGCACCATGAAGGAGCCGAAAGAAGACAGCTTCACGAGCTCGCCGCGGACAATCGCATCCGAAATCTCGTCCAGCACAACCTCGACCATTTCGGCGGAGTCGGGCCGCGAAAGGCCAACGCGGCCATAGACGGCCTCAGCCAGATCGGCCCGGGTCAGGGTTTTGGATTTTGTGTCGAAATGAGATCTGGTCATGTAAATATCCATAATTGAAAACAACATGATCGTAACTTAAAGCGAGATCTTTGCAATAGTTCCAGAAGCGTAAAACGCAAGCGTGACAAGATTGCGGCAGGTCTGCCTGCCGCAAGGACATCCGATGCAAATCTCTCAAAAAAGCGACGGAATGGCCCGATCACCAGCGGATCAGGGCAGATCCCCAGGTGAATCCCCCGCCCATGGCCTCGATCATGACGAGATGGCCGGGTTTGATCCGCCCATCGGCCACGGCCGCTGCCAGCGCCAGCGGGATGGAAGCCGCCGATGTATTGCCGTGTCTGTCCACAGTCACGACGATTTTGGCCGGCGCGATCCCGAGTTTTTCCGCCGAGGCGTCAATGATTCGGCGATTCGCCTGATGCGGCACGAACCAGTCCAGATCCTCCGCGCTCGTGCCTGTAGCCGCAAAAGCATCCGTCATGACATCGGCCACCATGCCGACGGCATGGCGGAACACATCGCGCCCGGACATGCGCAAATGGCCGACCGTGCCGGTGGTGGAGGGGCCGCCATCGACATAGAGCTTTTCGCGATGGCGACCGTCGGAGCGCAGATGCGAGGTCAGGACGCCGCGGTCCTTGATCGTGCCCGCACCCTCGCGGGCTTCCAGCACGATGGCGCCCGCGCCATCGCCAAACAGAACGCAGGTGGTCCGGTCATTCCAGTCGAGAAGCCGCGAAAACGTCTCCGCGCCAATCACCAAAGCGCGCCGGTGCGAGCCCGAGACCAGAAATTTGTCGGCCGTGGCGACGGCAAAGACAAAGCCTGAGCAGACGGCCTGCAGATCGAAAGCTGCGCCATGCGTCATGCCAATGGCGGCCTGCACCTGCGTGGCAGTGGAGGGGAATGTGTAATCGGGCGAAGAGGTCGCCACGATGATGAGATCGATATCGGCCGCTGTCAGTCCGGCATTGTCGAGCGCTGCGCGCGCGGCATGGGTGGCCAGAACGGATGTCGTTTCCCCCTCGCCCGCAATATGACGCTGGCGAATGCCGGTGCGCTGGACGATCCAGTCATCGCTCGTGTCGACCGTTTTTTCCAGATCGGCATTCGTCACCACCTTTGCAGGCAGATAGGAGCCGACGCCGCAGACGACTGAACGCAGGTGTTTCATGCCAGAGGTCAATGTCTCGTTCCGTTGCTTCGCAGCGCATTCACGCGCGCGCATCCAATTCGGCAGTCAGGGCGATACGCCTGTCATCGGATTCGGCGAGTGACGTGCGAATCTTGCCGAGCAATTCATGGCGAACCATGTCAAAGCCTATGCCGATTGCATTGCCAAATCCCGTGGCATCAGTGCCGCCGTGACTCTTGATCACAATTCCATCGAGGCCAAGAAACACGCCGCCATTGACATTGCGCGGGTCCATCTTTTCCTTGAGGCTACGAAAAGCGCTTCGGGCAAAAAGATATCCGATTTTCGTCAGAAGACTCGACGACATGCCCTCGCGCAAAACCTGCGCAAGCTGCTTGGCCGTTCCCTCGGCGGTTTTCAAGGCAATATTGCCGGTAAATCCTTCGGTGACCACGACATCGACCGTGCCTTTGCCAATATCGTCGCCCTCAACGAAGCCCTTGTAATCAAGCCCGCCAATTTGACCTTCACGCAATATGCGCCCAGCCGCCTTCACTTCCTCAATGCCCTTGATTTCTTCGACGCCGACATTCAGCAGGCCGACTGTCGGGCATTCAATGGCCAGAACAATGCGCGCCATGGCCGACCCCATGATTGCGAGATCGACAAGATGCTGCGCATCGGCGCCAATGGTTGCACCGACATCCAGAACGATGGAACGCCCACGCAATGTCGGCCACATGGCGGCAATGGCGGGACGATCGACGCCGGCCATTGTGCGCAGGCAAATCGTCGACATGGCCATCAACGCGCCCGTATTGCCGGCGGAGATGACGACATCGGCCTCGCCATTTTTCACGCTTTCGATGGCCATCCACATGGATGAGGCGCGGCGGGTCCGACGCAAGGCCTGACTTGGCTTGTCATCCATGGCAACGAAAACATCGGTGTGGACGATACGCGCACAGGCTTTCAGCGCAGGATGGGTGTCGAGCAGCGGAGCAATGACCGACTGGTCGCCAAACAACAGGAATTCAATGTCGGGATGGCGGGCCAGCGCCTCGGCTGCGCCGGGGATCACAACGGACGGACCGTGATCTCCCCCCATCGCATCCAGCGCGATCCTGACCTTGCTAGACATGGCCTCGGGGCTCCCTGAAGCTAAACGGCAGGCTCGAGGGCGCTTATTCAGCAGCCCGAGCCATTAGAGGCGCCGGACAATAGACATTTGCGGCCAGAACGCAAACGGCCATCCTCAAGCTTGCCTTAGCCTTTCCCGCCCTCGGGACCGCCCTGCCCTTTGAGCCGCGCCAGGGCGGCAAAGGGGGATCCCGACAGATCCTCCGGCTCCAAGACATCGACAAAGGCCACACCCGGCTTTTTCGGGTAAGGATCGAGCGCCAGCGCCAGAGCCTCTGCTGTCAGCGCCCCAAGGTCGATTTTGCCATCCACCATCACATCGGGGGGCTCCTGTGCCGGCGCATTGGGATTGGCCGCCTCAGCCTCAGCCAGACGCTCCCAAGCCTCGGCGACAAGATTCTCAGGCGCATATTCGATCTCGACCGGCTCGACCATTTCGCTCTCGAAAGGCTCAAGCGTCACAACACAGACCTGTGTCAACCGGGCCCGGATCTCGCCCGTGACGGAGACGCATTTGCCCCGTTTCACCAGAGAATAGCGGGCCTTGAGCGTGCCAATGGCCGACAGCCCATAGGCCTGTGCCAGCGCGATCCGCTCGGCTTCGCTGGCCTCGATTTCAAGCGTCGATTTCCCGTCGTCGCGAATATCTTCAACGTTGAAGGGTCTGGGCATCAGCGGCAGGCCCGATGGGGGCGGTGCAAGCTTGCGGGCCGCACTCGCCTCCTCTGGCGTATGGCGCGCGCGTTTGGGGCCTTTGGGAGGCGGCTTGCGGGCCATTACAGGCCTCCTGTCTCAGGCGGCGGAAAACCGATTTTTCCGGCCGCAAAATGCTCAATGCTGTAGGAGGCGAGCCTTTCCTCGATCGCCAAGGCATATTTTGCCAGCCTTTGCGCTTCGGGGGCGGAAGCCCTGGCCTCATCGCCCAGGACATTGCGGGCCAAAGCCAGCTGCAGGGCCTCCACCCCACCCCCGTCAAGCGCCCCGGCATAGGAAAGGGCCCGGCCCATGAAGGATTCCGCGTGTTTTTTCATGCGCTTGGGCACGGCCAGATCGCCAACGCCCATTTCGCGAAGCGTTGCATCGTGATGGCGGAAAATCCCGTCCATCAGATCTTGCGCGAGATCCGGGCCGGGTGCTGGCAGCTTCTCGATCCGGCGCACCACCAGCGCGCCGTGCAAAGCCAGCATTTCGAAACGTCCCTCAAAAGTGTCGGGAACACCGCAATGCAGATAAAGCGCCGGATGAAGGACGCCCGCCATGATCTCGCCGTGAAGCTTGTCGATCAAGGCACGGTTCCGATTGCGGCCGAAGAGGCCGAACATGATGTTGCTCCCTGGTCTCGAGCGGAAATGCCGGCTGGCTTGGCCTTGCTTGCATTTCCTCACCACGGGGGTTAGGCATCGCTGATGACGGATGCAAGAAAAATCCCGGAGATGCGGCAGATGGGCGTGAAATCTGATCGTCGTAGCAGCGTGCGGGTGGCTTTTGCCGCAGCTTTGGCCCTCTCCTTGGGCGGCTGCCTTGGCTTTGACGGGACCGTGCAGCATGGATATGTGCTGGATCAGCGCGCCCTCGAACAGGTGAAGGTCGGGGTTTCGGCCGAACAGGTTCTCACCATCCTCGGCACACCTTCCACCACATCGACCGTGGGCGGCGATGCCTGGTATTACATCACGCAGAAAACCTCGCGGACCGTCCAGTTTATGGAGCCGCGCGTCTCCGACCAGCGCGTCGTCGCGGTCTATTTCAACAAGAACAAGCGCGTCGAGCGCGTCGCCAATTACGGAATGGAAGACGGCAAGGTCATTGATTTCGTCTCGCGCACAACGCCGACCGGCGGACAGGAGCCGAGCTTCATCGGCAATGCGCTGAAGGGCCTGCTGCGCTTCTGAGGCGGGTTGACTCAATTATTGGCGTCACTAAACATAAGTGCAATCCAGCAGAAATGCTGGAGCGACAAGCGGAACGCTTGGGCGGCCCTTCGGGGCCGTTTAGTTTTTTAAGGCCGCCAGATTCGCCCATAGCCATGAGGATCTCCGGTCTGGGGGGTTCGGTAAAATTTCTCCCGTTCGATCAAGTCAGCGATTTGCATGGCAAAAGAATAAAATTCCGCCCCGTCGGAATAGGTTCGCCGCAAATGCGAAAAGCATGTACTGGCCAAAAGATCCGCAATCTGAAGCCCTGCGACGTCCTGTGACTTGGGCTTTATTTTAATCTCTCGCGAGCTCAAGACCTCCTGGAGCCTGGAGGCAGCCATGTGGTCCGTCCCTCCAGCAAAGGATCGGCGATACAAGGATCGCAACTCGGCATCCTTGTTGGCATTGACGGCCTCGGCCATGACGTCGCCCGTACCTTGATGCTGTCGAAGAAAATACACGAAACGCTCGATGGCATTGCCAACCAGCAATTCATAGATACTGCCATCCCATCGCGGATGTCTGGCATAAAAAGCCGGCTTGTCTACGCAGACGGCGATGACTGTGTAGGAGGCGCGCTTGAACATGGAGAAACAGTCACGCTCCCAAGCCGTGCGCCGGGTGACATCAATGAGTGAACGAAACGGACCGTTTGGATCTGCTCTTTTCATCTTCCTCAGATGAAGAACAGGCAACGCTCCGTTCGGCAACCTTCCAAAGTGACGTTCCCGAAGCTGATCGAAACCGGCCTGAAACACTGTCTCGAGATAGGTGAGTTCGAAAATCACGCCCACAATGCCGCCAAATCGCTGCTGCGGATGATTTGACGTAGTGTTTTCGATCGAGCCGGTGTCGTCGATGAACATGCGGAAGCGAGGCATAATCCAGTGCAGCCGCCTCAAGCTGCTGCGTCAATGCAGATCAGGGCTTCACCTGACAGGTTTCAGCCGACACAGCCTCAATCCTCATCCAATACTTTGAACAATCGAATTTTTTGTCAGAAAATTCCTGTTGAACAAAAAAAGGCGCGCTTTGCAGCGCGCCTTTCTCATTTCAACTCGTCTGCCCTCAATGCGCGAGCACTGCAAGCAGCAGGAGTGCGACAATATTGGTGATCTTGATCGCAGGGTTCACAGCGGGGCCCGCCGTGTCCTTGTAGGGGTCGCCGACAGTATCGCCGGTCACCGAGGCTTTATGCGCCTCGGAGCCCTTCAGATGCTTCACGCCATCCTTGTCGATGAAGCCGTCCTCAAAACTCTTCTTCGCATTGTCCCAAGCACCACCGCCCGATGTCATCGAAATCGCGACAAACAGGCCGTTGACGATCACGCCCAGCAAAGATGCACCGAGCGCTGCGAAAGCATTGGCCTTCGAACCTGAAATCGCCAGCACGCCGAAATAGGCGACGAGCGGAGCGAGAACCGGCAGCAGCGAAGGAATGATCATTTCCTTGATCGCGGCCTTGGTCAGCATGTCGACGGCGCGGCCGTAATCGGGACGCTGCGTGCCCTGCATAATGCCGGGCATTTCCTTGAACTGCCGACGCACTTCTTCCACGACCGAACCGGCTGCACGGCCGACTGCCGTCATGGCAATGCCGCCGAACAGGTAGGGGATCAGACCACCGAAGATGAGGCCCGCCACGACATAGGGATTGGAAAGATCGAATGAGACCTGTCCGATATCCTTGAAATAGGGGCGTCCCTCATTGATGAAGGCCTGAAGGTCGTTGGTATAGGCAGCAAAGAGCACCAGCGCACCGAGACCATTTCGGCAATGCCGCCGGCATTGTCGGTGACCGGACCGAAAGCATCGAGCGCAACGATCATGCCGGCAAGACCGAGCATGGTCGTGACTGCGATCGCCGTGCCGAAAAGGCCTGCGAGCTGATAGGTTGAGATAATGCCGCCGACGATGACGAGAGCCGGCAGAGCCGTCGATTCAAGCGAGACCGCGAGGCCCTGAATGACGTTCGTGCCATGACCCGTGACGGAGGCCTGAGCGATCGACACGACCGGACGCTTGCCCGTGCCTGTGTAATATTCGGTGATCCAGACGATGAGCCCGTTCACGGCAAGACCGATCAGTCCGCAGATGAACAGGTTTGTGCCGGTGATCGACATGCCGGCGACTTCGCCGAACTTGCCCCAACCCACCGTCAGGCTCGTTGCAGCACCCATGCCGATGACCGAGAGCAAAGTCGTCGCCCAGAGGCCCTTGTAGAGCGCGCCCATAATATTGTTCGACGGGCCGAGCTTGACGAAGAATGTGCCGATGATCGAGGTCAGAATGCAGGCCGCGCAAATGGCGAGCGGATACATCATCGTCGCGAGCAACACATCCTTGCCGGCAAAAAAGATCGCACCGAGCACCATTGTGGCGACGACAGTCACCGCATAGGTCTCGAAAAGATCCGCGGCCATGCCGGCGCAATCGCCCACATTGTCGCCGACATTGTCGGCAATGGTCGCAGGATTGCGCGGATCGTCTTCCGGAATGCCGGCTTCGACCTTGCCGACGAGGTCGGCGCCGACGTCAGCGCCCTTGGTGAAGATGCCGC
>CAZHOK010000011.1:43410-48492 GCA_964534115.1 uncultured Beijerinckia sp. | reverse complement strand
GGGCGCAGAATTCGTCGATCAGGCCAAGCTTGCCCTCGCTGTCGCGGAAAGCGACGAGACGCTCGGACATGACTTTCACGCGGACCGGCGGGCAATCGTTCTCCGGCAGCTCTTCGGAGAGAAGAATGGGCAGCCAGTAGCAGCGGAAGAGGTCGCCCATGGGCGTCCCCGGACCGGTTTGCGTGACCAGTTCGTTCTGTTCTTTCTTCAGCATCTCGAGCTCCCGTGCTCTTCCCGCTCAGGGCCGCCACCCCCTCAAAAGCCGTAGATGGGGGCTTTCGGGGCGTTGACCGCTGACGGGACACTTGTTATCTACCGGCCAGTTCCTTCATACGGAACAGTGTTCCGCAGCCGACCTGCCCCTTTCCTAACATTGGGCGCGCAAACGCGTCAACGAGGAGTCTGAAATGTCCGAACGGATCGAATTGTGCAAAACCGTCGATGTCGCCGAAGGGTCGGCGATCAAGGTCGAGACGGGCGATCTGGTCCTGGCCGTATTCAATCTGAATGGCGCGTTCTACACAATCGACGACCTGTGCACACATGGCCCCGGCTCCCTCTCGGAAGGTCCGATCTGCGGCGATGTCGTGGAATGCGATTTCCACAATGGCTCGTTCAACATCAAGACCGGCGAAGTGGTGGATCCCCCCTGCATGATCCCGGTGAAGACCTACAAAACGCTCGTGGAAAACGAGACCGTTTACATCGAAGTCTGACGGGCGGGGCCGGTCCTGGGGCCGGCCTCGATCGCAAGCCGAAGGCACGACAACCATGGCTGCCATGACCGCTTCCACCAAGACCGCAACACGACATGCGGCTGCAAAGACACCGGCAAAGACCGGTGCTGCGGTAAAGGACAAGCCGGCGGCCAAAAGACCCGAGCCGCAGCGCCTGTCCTCTGTCGCCATGGCCGTGCGCCTGTTGAAAAGCTTTTCCGAGGGTGAGGCTGAAATTGGCGTGACGACCCTGTCGCGCCGTCTCGGCGTGGCCAAGAGTACGGTCTATCGCCTCGCCTCCACACTCGTTTCCGAGGGGCTTCTGGAGCAAAATCCGGAGACGGAAAAATACCGGCTCGGCATGTCGCTGTTTGGGCTCGGCGCGCTTGTGCGACAGCGCATGAATGTCGCCACCGATGCGCGACCCTTCCTGTTCCATCTGCGCGAAGCTACCGGCGAGACCGTGCATCTGGCCATTCTCGAAGGCCATGAAATCGTTTTCGTGCTCAATCTCGAGAGCAATCATGCGATCCGCATGCGCGCCGACCTTGGCGCCCGCAAGCCCGCCTTCTGCACGGCAGAGGGGCGCGCCATGCTGGCCTTCCAGAGCGAAGAGGCCGTCACAGAAGCGCTGGCGCAAAGACTCGTGCCGCGCACGCCGAAAACCGACATCGACCCCAAAAAGATTCTCACCGCGCTCGCCGAGGTCCGGCGCACCGGCTATGCCATTGAGGATGAGCAAAGCGAATTGGGCATGCGCTCTGTTGCTGCGCCGATCCGCAATTCCAACGGCCGTGTGATCGCGGCCATCGGACTGGCCGGGCCGATGCAGCGCATTTCAGATGAGGCGCTTGCCTCTTTCGCACCCCTCGTGGTCGATGCAGCACGCACCATTGCTGCACGCCTGGGTTACAATTCCCTGTCAGGCGCCTGAAGAACTGCAAGGCAGGCCAAGAATTCAAAAGGTTGGAAACATGAAGCAGATCACGATCCAAGGCGCAGCGCCAACGACCTTCACATGCGATGATGACGACACAATCCTGCGCGCCGCTCTGCGTGCGGGCCTCGCTTTTCCTTACGAATGCAATGTCGGCTCATGCGGCAATTGCCGCTTCGAACTCGTTGAAGGCGAAGTCGAGCATCTCCGCAAGGATTCGCCCGCCTATACGGAGCGCGATGTGCAGCGCAAGCGCTGGCTCGGATGCCAGGCCAATCCGCATGGCGATTGCACGATCAAAGTGCGCCTGGCCGATCATTACAAGCCGCATATCCTGCCCATGCGGACCAAGGGCACGCTGACCCATATGCACGATCTCACCCATGACATTCGCGAATTCCGCTTCAAGATGGATGTGCCGGTGAAATTCCTGCCCGGACAATATGCATTGCTGAGCGTGACGGGCGTCGAGGGCGCGCGCGCCTATTCGATGGGCAATGTCACGGCCGATGGCGCGGAATGGCATTTCCAGATCAAGCGCGTGCCCAATGGGGCTGCAACGGGCGAGCTTTTCGACCGAATCAAAATCGGCGAGACGATCGGCCTCGATGGACCTTATGGAATGGCCTATCTGCGCGAAGATTCGCCGCGCGACATTCTCTGCCTTGCCGGCGGCTCGGGCCTCTCGCCCATGGTGTCCATCGCGCGCGGCTGGGCGCAATCAGGCGCGCTCAAGGGCCGCAAGCTGCATTTCATCTATGGCGGGCGCGGCGCGCGCGACATTTGCGGCGAGGACATGCTGCGCGAATTGCGCGACTTCGGAACAGAGCTGCTGTTCTATCCCGTGATTTCCATGCCCGATCCCGACAAGCCGGGGGAATGGACCGGACTGACAGGCTTTGTGCATGACATTGCCCTGCAGAAATTCGGCGATGGCCTGAAAGATATGGAAATCTATTTCGCCGGCCCGCCCGCCATGGGCGATGCGGTGATGAGGCTCGTTGCGGAAAAGAAAATCCCGCAGACACAGGTTCACTTCGACCAGTTTTATTGAGACATGCTGCCGTCATTGCGAGCGAAGCGAAGCAATCCAGAGATCACACTGCGGCTCTGGATTGCTTCGTCGCTCCGCTCCTCGCAATGACGAGCACACAACAACGACAGGGAAACGCCAATGTCCAAACTCAAACTCTCGCTCGCCTGCTGGAATTACGACCGCACGCGCGCGCTTGCCGATGGCTCCGTGCAGCCTGACGGCATCGATCTCAACTATCTCGACATGCCGGTGGAGGAGACTTTCTTCCGCATGGTGCGCTATCGCGAATTCGATGTCGCTGAAATGTCGCTCTCTTCTTACACGGTCTCGCTGTTCAAGGATCCCAAACCCTTTATCGCGATTCCCGTTTTCCCCTCGCGCTTCTTCCGTCATTCCTGCATTTTCGTTTCGGCGAAATCAGGCATCAAGGAGCCGAAGGATCTCATCGGCAAAAAAATCGGCGTGCCTGAATATCAGATGACTGCACCTGTGTGGATTCGCGGCATTCTGTCCGATCATTACGGCGTGCCGGTCGACAGCGTCACTTATTATACAGGCGGCGAAGAAGAGCCGGGCCGGCCTGAAAAGCAGAAGCTCGACCTGCCCGCAAATATCAAAGTTCAGTCGATCCCGCAGGACAAGACCATTTCGCAAATGCTGCGCGATGGCGAGCTCGATGCTTTCCACACGGCGCGCGCGCCCTCCACGCTCGATGGCGTGAAAGTCATGCGGCTCTTCCCTGATTATCCGCAGGTGGAGCGCGATTATTATCGCAAGACGAAAACCTTCCCGATCATGCACACGGTCGCCATCCGTCGCGAAGTCTATGAGCAGAATCGCTGGATTGCGCAGGCCCTGTTCAAGGCCTTCCACGAAGCGCAGCGCCGCACTTATGAAGACCTGAAAGAAACAGCAGCCCTGAAAGCCATGATCCCCTGGCTTGGTGCCGTCATGGATGAAACGCGCGCAGAAATGGGCGATGATTATTGGGCCTATGGACTCGACAAAAATTACGAAACGCTCTCGACCTTCCTGCGCTACCATTATGAGCAGGGCCTCTCAAAACGCCTGCTGAAGCCCGAAGAATTGTTTGCGCCGGAAACGCTGGAAGCCTTCAAGATTTAACGCGCATCGTCACTGCTTGCGCGCGCTTGCAATGACGGCGCCAGACGATCACAAAAAAGGCGGGCCCGAGGCCCGCCTTTTCTTTCATGCCCAATCCGCCGGTTTCGGTGGCAAGGTCTCAAGCTCTTTCGCATAAGCCTCATCCATACGCGGCTCGAGTCCGTGCCTGGCGAGGGCTTGCGCAAACATGTCGCGAACCTGTTTCGTCTCATCCGCATAATCGATCTGATACCCGCCCATGCGGCGCGAGATCCAGGACATGGGCACGCCCTGCGTATTGCGCGGCGACCAGTTCTTGAAGGCCAGATAGCGCGCCGGCGTGGCGCCCGCATTGAAATGCTGATGGAACCAGGCATTGGGCGGCACAATCAAAGTGCCGGGCTTCCATTCATAACGCTTGGGCTCTTCGCCTTCCGACCACATCAACGAATAGCCTTCGCCCGACAGAACGATCACATGCGCGCCCGGCCCATGATGATGGGCTTTCTTGTATGTGCCGACCGGAAATTGCGAAATATGGCTCGCCATCATACCGCCTGCCATATTGAAGCGAATATGTCCCCCGCCTGCACCGCGTTCCTTGGCGGTGATGAGCGGCAGATTGACGGCATCGGGAACAAAATTGGTCTTCAGGAGAAAACCGTCAGCTTCCGTTTTTGCCGAGAAGAAATCCGGCTCGCCCGAGAAGCGCTGTAGAAAATCATATTTGTGATTGAAGACGAAATCCGGATCGCCATAGAGATTGAGCACCGAGGGGCAATAGGTCACGCCGACGAAACGTGCGCCCGCCTGACCCGAACCATTAAAATGCTGGTGCCAGCAATTCAGCGGAATGCCGAAAATCGCCCCGGCCTTCCATTCGAACGTGATGCTCTGGCCGCGATCGTTCCAGACTTTCGTGGAGCCACGCCCATCGAGCACGAGCACCATTTCATCGAAGAGCTGACGGCGCGGCGCCAGCTTGCCGCCGGGCAAAATCTCGCAGACGTAGCAATCGTTCGACGTGCGCGAAGCCTCATGATTAATGAAGACGCCCTTGCCGCCACGCTCGGCCCATGGCTTGAGATCGACGACTTTCAGATCGGGCACATAATGCGCGCTGATAATGTCGAGCCCCTGTCCGCGCACCCATTTCGAATAGGGCGTGTCTTTTTCCGTCGCGAATTTCTTCGCCATTTCATCGGAAACGGTGGCGTCCTTGGCCATGTGCAGCTCTCCCCTTTTATCGTCATTGCGAGGAGCGGAGCGACGAAGCAATCCAGAGGCCT
>CAZHOK010000011.1:0-43384 GCA_964534115.1 uncultured Beijerinckia sp. | reverse complement strand
AAGGGCGGAGCCGAAGCCCCGCCCTCTTGTGTCTTACGCAACCGGCTTGGGCGGCAGCGTTTCGAGTTCGGTCTTGTAGGCCTCGTCCATACGCGGCTCGAGGCCGTTCTTGGCGAGCTCCTTCGAGAACATGTCGCGCACGACCTGCTTCTCATCGGCGTAATCGATCTGGTCGCCGCCAATGCGGCGCGAGATCCAGGCCTTCGGCACGCCCTGCGCATTGCGCATCGAGACGACCTCATGCTTGAACGCGAGATAGCGGGCCGGCGTCTTGCCGGTGTTGAAATGCTGGTGGAACCACATGTTCGGCGCCACGATCATTGTACCGACTTCCCAATCATAGCGCTTGGGCTCATCGCCCTCCGGCCACATCAGCGAATAGCCTTCACCCGACAGGATGATGACGTGCGCGCCCGGACCATGGCAATGGCCCTTCTTGTAGGTGCCGATCGGGAATTGCGAAATATGGCTGTTCATCGAGCCCTTCGCCATGTTGAAGCGAATATGGCCGCCGCCCGCGCCGCGTTCCTTCGCCGTGATGAGCGGCAGGTTGACCGCGTCCGGCACAAGGTTTGTTTCCAGCAGAAGTCCCTTCTGCTCGCCCTTGTTGGAGAAGTAATCGGGCTCGCCCGCAAAGCGCGACTTGAAATCATAGGCTGTGTTGAAGACGAAATTGATGTCTTCATACAGGTTGATCACCGGGGGCGCATTCGTCACGGAAACGAAGCGCGCAGCCTGCGTGCCCGAGCCGTTGAAATGCTGGTGCCAGGTGTTGAGCGGAATCGCGAAAAGCGCGCCCGCACCCCATTCGAAAGTGATGCGCTTGCCTTCGTCGTTCCACACAGTCGTGGAACCACGACCTTCGAGCACGAGGACCATTTCCTCAAACAGCTGGCGCTGCGGCTCGAGCTTCTTGCCCGGTGCGATTTCGCAGACGTAGCAATCGTTCGATGTGCGCGAGGCTTCGTGATTGATGTAGACGCCCTTGCCGCCGCGGCGCGCCCAATCCTTCAGCTCAACCGTGCGCAGATTCTGCACATAATGCGCGCTGATAATATCGAGCCCTTCCGAGCGCACCCAGCGCAGATAGGGTGTGTCTTTCTCGGTGGCGAATTTCTTCGCCATTTCTTCCGAGACGATTGCGTCCTTTGCCATTTTTATCTCCCTTGGCAGTCGTTATCAGGCAGCGGCGCGAGCGGATGTTTCATCCGGTATCGCGACACATTTTTCCGGGTTCAGTCGCAGGTGAATCCTGTCGCCAATCGGCGTGCGCAACGACGGATGCGCGCGCGACAGGAGGATTGAATCGCCAACCTTCACCTGAAAATCGACGAAATCGCCCAAAAAGACCTTTTGATCGACAAGGCCGGCGAGATTATTCCCACCGCTCATCGCTTCTTCTGAAAGCTCCACATCTTCCGGGCGCACAGAAACGGTGACGCGCATATCGGGATGCAAGGCCGAATCCGTATTGACGAGCAAATCGCCGGCGGGTGTGCGCACCATCCAGCGCGAAGCCGCCTGATCGTAGCCAAGCACCTGGCCCTCAAGGAAATTGGTCGAGCCGATAAAGTCGGCGACGAATTTCGTGCGCGGATGATCGTAAATGTCGCGCGGCGAGCCGATCTGCACGATGCGCCCCTCGTTCATCACCGCAATCTCATGCGACAGAGCGAGAGCCTCACCTTGATCATGGGTCACATAAATCGTGGTAATGCCCAGATCGCGCTGGATACGCTTCAATTCGAAACGCATGCGATCGCGCAATTTGGCATCGAGATTGGATAAGGGCTCATCGAGCAGCAGGAGCTCCGGCTCCATGACGAGTGCGCGTGCCAGAGCCAGTCTCTGCTGCTGGCCGCCCGACAATTTGGTCGCCTCGCGATCGGCATAGGGATCGAGCGCAACAGCCGAGAGCACGCGCATGACACGCTCGCGGATTTCGGATTTGGACGGTTTGTTCTTGCGCACTTCAAGCGGGAAAGCCGCATTGGCAAAGACGGTCATATGCGGCCAGATCGCATAGGACTGGAAGACCATGCCGAAATTGCGCTGGTTCGGGGGAATGAAAATGCGCTGGGCTGCCGAAAAGACCACGCGGCCATTGACGACAATCTCGCCGCCGACCGGGCGCTCAAGCCCGGCGATTGAGCGCAGCGTCGTGGTCTTGCCGCAACCAGAGGGGCCAAGAAGCGTGAAAAACTTGCCGGCCGGCACTTCAAAAGCCACGTCTTGCGCGGCTTTGACGGCCGGCCCCCGCTGGCTTTGATATTCCGTATTCAGTCCCCTCACACTGAGCATGTTCCCCCCCACCCTTTTCGCGGCTTTTCTGCTTGGTCGCAGCAAGCCGCCGTGCCGGCGGCGTCGAGGCCGCAGCGGGCGTATATTGCCACATTCCGGGCCAGAGGAAATCCTGTCGCCTGCAAATGATCCCCACTCAATGCTTGTGCGAATGGCCGTGGTGATGGTGCCCGTGCGAATGCCCATGGGAATGCCCATGCGAATGGCCATGGGAATGGCCATGGGAATGGTCATGCGAATGGCTATGGTCGTCCTCGGCGCGATGGTGGATGATTTCCTTCGCACGCGGCCCCCTCGGGTCTTCGGAAAAGACCAGGGATTTGATCGTCACCGGCACCGTATAGGAAGGAATGCGCACCTTGCCGAGGTCGATATAGTCGAAATCCATGAGCAGAACGCCGTCGATGACCAGAACCTCGGAGGCCACGCCCATTTCCTCACGCATGAGCGCGCCCAGTGTCTGGGCAATGTCGCCATCGAGCATGATGTAGAGCGGCTTTTTGACGGCAACATGATCGGCCAGGCCCGCAATAATGCCCTGGGCCAGATTGGCGATCCGCTCATAGGCCGGCGGGCCGGCCCAACGCAAAGCCAACGCAATATCGACATCCGCGCTTTCCACTTCGAAGGCCTTGCGATGCGAACGAATGGCCTTGGCCACGACTTCGGCATCGATCTCGTCGCCGAATTCGAGCGGCGGCTGAATGACCTGCAGATTGCGACGCGGCAGCAATTCGCCGGGCGATGAAATATAGCTCGTATTGCCCGACAGCTGGACCGAATATTCCGATGCGCCCAGCGCCGTGGCGCGAATGCATTCGCCTGCCGGCAGCAGTTTCCAGGGGAAACGCGCTGCATCGACCTTGCGACGGATGGCGCGACCCAGACGCTTGCCCATATCGCCGAAATCGCGCTCCTCGCGATCGTAAACATATTCGGCAACGCCGCCCGAAAACATCATGCCGCCCAGATCACCGAAATCGACGATCGGATCGGTGAGATAAAGATGTTCGACATCATGGGGCATCGGCCGCTTGGTGAGGGCGGCGAGCAAGGTTTCGGCCATTGTATCGGCCACTTGATCGAGCTGTTCGGACGTGACCGTATCGCCGAGCTTCCATTCGAAACCGGCGCGCTTTGCATGGGTCTTGCCGGCGGGATCAAGACGAATGATGCGGAAATTCTCGTCGACCACCTGCAGACGTCCGCCGACATGATAAGCGGCAGTCGCCAGAACGCGGCCCTTTTCGATCAGCGCCAGCTTGGTCGTGCCGCCGCCAATGTCGATATTGAGCACGCGCTTGTCGATTTCCTGCGAAACAGTGGCTGCACCTGAACCATAACCGGCCAGCATGGATTCCATGTGATGGCCAGCTGTGGCGCAGACAAATTCGCCGCCGGCTTCCGACAGAAGTTTGGAAATGCCCTGCGCATTTTCACGACGCAAAGCCTCGCCCGTGAGAATGACCGCGCCCGTATCGACAGCCTCGGGCTTGAGCCCGGCGCCCTCGTAAGCTGCCTTGATGATTTCACCGAGCTTCACATCGTCAATGCGGGTCTCGCTCGCATAAGGGGTCAGCGAAACGGGGGAGAGATAGACCGTGTCGCGCGCAACGACGTAATAACGGCTCGTCAGATCTTCGGCGAGGCGGCGCAAATGGATGCGCGAGAAAATCACCTGCGTGCCGGAAGAGCCGATATCGACGCCGACGCTGGTCAGATGAACATTGTCCTGCTTCCAGAGCGGATTGTCCTCGATGGGACCGTCCATATCGAATTCGTCATGGTCATGGTCGGCATAGCCGTCATGTTCGTGCGTCCAGCCAGGGCCCATGCCGTGATGATCGGCGATCGAATGATCTTTTTTCCCGTCGTCTGAGCTGGCCATCTTTCCTCTTCCCCTGGCATCCCCCCGATCGGGGGCCTCTCGCGTCCCGCGCCGCCCCGGTGCTGATTTCGCGGGCTTTTTGGACCCTATCCCGGGCTTGCGAGGACTTTTGTCTTGCTTGGCCTATTCGACTAAGGTCTAGACGGGTGAAAGGCAAGGGGAAACAGCGCCGTGGGCTGCAGGGAAAGCTGGAGAACCGCCGCCGGCCACTGGTGCGGCCATGTTGACAGCCCCCGCCATTTGGCTGATTGCAAAGCCTAGCCAATCCCTTCCGCCAAGGGTCAACGAAGAAGAGAAGGAACGCCGAGGATGAGTGACGAAGCCGTCGGAGGACGCGTATTTTTCAGCAACGTTCGGCGCAGCCTCGACGAGGAAGACGAAATCCGTCTGGTCAGCGTCGGCGTCGACATCGGCTCCTCAACCTCCCACCTCGTCTTTTCGCGGCTTGTCCTGGAGCGGGTCGATAATCGCTATATCGTCACCGAGCGCGAAGTCTTCCACGAATCCGACGTTCTGCTCACCCCCTATACCGCCGACCTGACTGAGATCGACGCCCAGAAGCTCGGCCAATTCATTGATAAACAATATGAAATGGCCGGCATCGACCCGATGTCGATCGACACGGGCGCCCTGATCCTGACTGGCGTGGCCGTGCGCCGCAACAATGCCCGCGCCATTGGCGAACTCTTTGCTGCCCAGACCGGCAAATTCGTCTCCGTTTCGGCGGGCGACGGGCTTGAGACGACGCTGGCGGCTTTCGGCTCGGGGGCAGCCGCACGCTCGGATCGCGAGAAAAGCCGGGTCATGAATATCGACATTGGCGGCGGCACGTCGAAAATCGCCGTCTGCGTCAATGGCGAAGTCGTTGAAATGACGGCCATCGATGTCGGCGCGCGCACCCTGTCCTTCGACGCCGACGGCAAGATTACGCGCATTGAGGAAGCAGCCCGGCGCTTTGCCGGCGAAGTCGGCCTCAAGCTTGAAATGGGACAGGTGCCCGATCCTGCCCGTCTGGATGCGATGATCGAGCGCATGGCCGAGCGGCTGATGGAGGCTGTGAGCCAGCCCAAACTCAGCCCCGAAACGGCCTCGCTGCTGCGCGTCGATGCGCTGAAAAACGAGCAGAAGCCGGATGTCGTGACCTTCTCCGGCGGCGTCTCCGAATATATTTACAATCGCCAGAAGGCGGGCTTCGGCGATCTGGGGCCGAAACTGGCCCAAGCCATTCTGAAGCGCGTCAATGCCTGGGGCCCGCGCCTCGAGCGGCCCGACGAGGGCATTCGCGCCACCGTCGTCGGCGCCTCGCAATATACGATCCAGGTTTCGGGCTCGACGATTTTCGTCAATCCGCTCGATGTCCTGCCGGTCCGCAATGTGCCCGTGATCACGCCCGAATTGCCGCTCGAGGCCGAAAATCTCGACATTGAGGCCATTGCCGCTGCTGTGCGTACGGCCTTGCGTCGGCTTGACCTGCATGAGGGCGAGCAGGCTGTCGCCATGTGCTATCGCTGGGGCGGTTCAGCCACATTCCGCCGTCTCGACGATTTCGTCACGGGCGTCCGCAAGGGTCTCTCCGTGCATATGGACAAGGGTTTCCCCCTCGTTCTGGTCGGCGACGGAGATATTGGCGGGCTTGTCGGCATTCACTGCCTCGAAGAGCAGAAGATGACAAATCCGATCGTCTCGATCGATGGAATCAATCTGAAGGAATTCGACTTCATCGACATTGGCGCGATGCTGGAAACCTCCGGCGCCGTTCCGGTGGTGATCAAATCGCTTGTCTTCCCGACCTCGACTGCTCTGGGTCGTGTGGAAAGCGCCAAAATCTGAGGCGATATGGCCGCCGGTTTCTATCCGCCGATCGAACCTTACGCCATTGGCTCGCTGGAGACCGGCGACGGCCACGTGCTCTATTGGGAAACGTGCGGCAATCCTGAGGGAAAGCCAGCACTTTTCCTGCATGGGGGGCCGGGCGGCGGCTGCTCGACAGACAATCGTCGCCTGTTCGATCCCGAACGCTACCGCATCGTCCTTTTCGATCAGCGCGGGGCTGGGCGCTCGCGCCCATTGGGCTCCATCGCAAACAATACAACGCAGCATCTCATCGACGATATTGAAGCGTTGCGCGCCTATCTCGGCATTGAGCGCTGGCATGTTGCACTGGGCGGCTCATGGGGCGCCACTCTGGCGCTCGCTTATGCGCAGGCCCATCCCTATCGCGTCAAAAATCTCACTCTGCGCGGCGTCTTTACAGGACGCCAGTGCGAGGTCGATTGGCTCTATGGCGATGGCGCAAGACATATCTTTCCTGAAGCCCATGCGGAATTCGTCAACTTCCTGCCGAAGGACGAGAGGGGCGACATTATCGCCGCCTACCATCGACGCCTGACCTGCGGCGAGGAAGCAACGGAGCTCTCTGCTGCAGCAGCCTGGTGCGCCTATGAGGCAAAACTTTTGCTGCTCATTCCGCGCGCGCTTTATCCGACAGGCAATATGGCGACCCCGCAGACACGCGCACTGGCGCGGATCGAGGCGCATTATTTCGTCAATGGATGTTTTCTCGCAGACGGGCAGATCTTGACCCGCGCCCATGGCCTGCACGGCATTCCCGGCATCATTGTGCAAGGTCGCTATGATGCCGTGACGCCGCCCATCACCGCATGGGAATTGTACGAGCGCTGGCCCGTATCGCATTTAAAAATCGTCGCCGATGCAGGACATGCGACCATCGAGCCGGGCATTCAGAAAGCACTGGTCGAAGCCACCGATTATTTCGCCGGCTTCTGATCTTTTTGCTTGAGAGAAAGACTCTCAGCGACCCTGTTTCCAAGGCACAATCAGCCGTTCAAGCTCATTGATGAGAATGGTGAAGGCAATGCCCAGCATCGCAATCACGAGCAATCCCACATACATGGTCTCAACCGAGAGAATCTCCCAGGCATTCCACATCATGAACCCAAGACCGCTCTTGGCGCCGACAATTTCAGCCAGCGAAATCAGCACGAGGCCAAGCCCGATACCAAGCCTGACGCCAGTGAGGATGAGCGGCATGGCGCCGGGCAAAGCAACTGTGCGGAAAACCTGCCAGCGGCTCGCACCGAAATTGCGGCTGACATCGAAATGGATTTTCGAAATCTCCAGCACACCCGCCATGGAATTGATCACGATCGGATAAAAAATACCGATCCCGACCATCACGATCTTGGAGGATTCGCCAAGGCCGAAGATAAGCAGAACAAGCGGCAGAATGGCGCTTTTGGGAATCGGATAGGTCGCGGAAATGACCGGCTCGACAATCATCCGCAAGGGCCGCGACAGGCCCATGGTCACGCCAAGAATGAGCGCTGGAATACCGCCGAACAGGAAGCCCCAGAACAATCTCTGCATGGAGGCAGAGAAATGTTTCCAGAGCTGGCCATTCTCCGCAAGGATCATGAGCTGGGTGAAGATTTTCGATGGAGCGGGGAAAAACCGGACATCGATCAATCCCAACCGCGCACAAATCTCCCAGATCAGCAGGAGAAAGACGGGCGATATGAAATTGAGCATACGCTCAATCGTTCCCACCGAAGGACGCAACGAGAAAGGGCGCGAGGCTTTGTGCGCATCCTTGGCCTTTTCGACGACCTCGCTCATTTCGCGCTCTCCTCGTCCTGCGCACGGGCGCGCTGCACTTCATCGCGCAAATGTCCCCAGATTGAATAGACAAGCTCGCCATATTCCGGGCGGGCGCGCAATTCGAGAACGCGGCGCGGGCGCTCGAAGGGCACATCGACAATCAGTTTGGACCGGCCGGGATGGGCTGTCATGATCATGATACGATCGCCCAGCGTCACAGCTTCATCGACCGAATGGGTGATGAACATGACGGTCTTGCGCGTCTCTTCCCAGATGCGCAGCAATTCTTCCTGCAAAAGAATCTTGTTCTGCTCGTCGAGTGCCGAGAAAGGCTCATCCATGAGCAATATGTCAGGATCATTGGCAAAGGCGCGCGCGATCGAGACGCGCTGGCGCATGCCGCCCGACAATTGATGCGGATAGGAATTGTGAAAACGCGACAGGCCAGTGCGCTGCAGATAATGGCCGACAACATCCTTGATCTCGGCGCGCGGCAGTCCACGCATGCGAAGTCCATAGGCGGCATTTTCGAAAACATTCATCCAGGGAAAGAGAGAATCGCCCTGGAAAACCATGGAATTGCTCGGACGATTGGCGGCAGGCGCGGAAATTTCCATCGTTCCCGATGTACGCTGCTCAAGTCCGGCGAGAATGCGCAGGAGCGTTGTCTTGCCGCAGCCGGAAGGGCCGACAATCATGAAGAAACAACCGGTGGGAATATCGAGCGTGATCGGCTCAAGCGCCGTAAAGGGGCCGGAATTGGTCTGAAAAACTTTCGATAAATCGCGCAGCCTGATTTTCCAATCGGGGGCCGCTGCATGATCGCGCATCATTGTTTCAGCCGTCACCGGCGCGTCTCCTCCACTCGCAGAAGGTTTCGCGCACGCATGTCGTGCCGCTTCCTCCCCGATTATTTTCCCTTAGCCTCATTCCGGGCCACGGATCTCAGCATTTTGGATAAAGCGAGGGGAGGACACAAGCAATGTTTCTTGTCCCCATCCAGTCTCAGGACTGTTCAAAATCCGCCGGATCAAAATCACGATGCGCTGAACAGAATTCGCAGGTCACGCCAATCCGCCCATTATCGCCCACCATGTCACGGCGTTCCTGCGGCGAGAAACCTCGCAACATGTCGGCGATCCGCTCAGTGGAACAGCGGCAGGCCTCGCGCATGCTCTGCCCCTCGAAAACCTTGACGCCGCGCTCGTGGAAAAGCCGATAGAGCAAGCGCTCGCTGGACAGCGTCGGATCGACAAGCTCATGATCCTCGACAGTGGCCGCAAGGCTCTTGGCCTCGGCCCAGGCATCGTCATCGCCGGGATCATGCATGGCAGTGCCGACAGGCGCGTCTCCAGGATGAAGATCTTTTTGGCGCAGCCGGTCTTCTGACTGGGGCAGGAACTGCACCATCAGCCCGCCGGCACGCCATTGACGGCCCTCGCCTGTATGGCTTTCAGCAACGGCCAGACGGACCTGCGTCGGGATTTGTTCCGATTGCAGGAAATATTGATGGGCGGCCTGTTCAAGCCCCTGCCCGTCCAGCGGAACGACGCCCTGATAGCGCGACATATCCGGCCCTTGATCGATGGTCAGTGCCAGATGTCCGCGCCCGAGCAATTGAGCGGGCGCGCTTTCCCCGGTGCGACTGGCGATTGCAAGAGCCTCTTCATCGAAACGGGCAAAGGCGCGCATGCGATCGGGGGCATCGTAATCGACGACAATCATGCTGACGGCGCCATCGGTGCGCGTCTGCAATTGGAAGCGGCCATCGAATTTCAGCGCCGAGCCGAGCAGGGCTGTCATGGCCACAGCTTCGCCCACAAGTCGCGCAACAGGCGCGGGATAGGCATGACGTGACAAAATCCCATCGACCGAGGCGCCAAGCCGCACAATGCGACCGCGGCTCTCAAGCGGCTCGACGACAAAGGGCAGAACGAGATCGTCTTGCCCGACATCCGAGACGGGACGCGAAAGATCATCGCTCACCGGGAGAGCGCTCCCATGCACCAGGCCAGCACGCCTTTTTGCGCATGCAGGCGATTTTCAGCCTCATCGAAGACAACCGATTGCGGACCATCGATGACGGCGTCGGTCACTTCCTCGCCGCGATGGGCCGGCAGGCAATGCATGAAAATGGCCTGTGGGCCAGCCACTTTCATCAAGTCTTCGTTGACCTGATAGCGCGCAAGAAGATTATGGCGACGGCGCGCCTCATCCTCGTCGCCCATCGAAACCCAGCAATCGGAAATCACACAATCAACGCCGCGCACCGCCTCGCGCGGATCGGTTGTGAGATTGACTTTTGCACCATTGCGCTTGGCCCAGTCGAGCAGGCCAGCATGGGGCGCAAGCTCCAGCGGCGTGGCAATATTGATGGTGAAATCGAAACGCTGCGCTGCCTCGATCCAGCTTGCCAGCACATTATTCGCATCCCCCGTCCAGGCAACGGTCCGGCCGGCAATCGGCCCTCTGTGCTCTTCAAAAGTCATGACATCGGCCATGACCTGACAGGGATGCGAGCGCTTGGTCAGCGCATTGATGACTGGAACGCTGGCATGTTTGGCAAGCTCCAGCATGTCATCATGATCGAGAATGCGGATCATGATGGCATCGACATAGCGTGACAGGACGCGTGCCGTATCGGCAATTGTCTCGCCGCGACCAAGCTGCATTTCTGCGCCCGTCAGCATGATGGTTTCGCCACCCAATTCGCGCATGCCGACATCGAAAGACACGCGCGTGCGCGTCGAGGGCTTGTCGAAAATCATCGCCAGCACTTTGCCCTCAAGCGGGCGATCTTTCGATTTCTGGCCCTTGATGCGCTTGGCTTTTATCGAGGCGGCGGAATCGAGAATGAAGCGCAGTTCTTGCGCGCTCACATCCGAAAGATCGACAAAATGGCGGGGGGCGCCGGTGGTCTGTGCGGTGCTCACGCCTTGGCTCCGTCTTTCGTGGTCTCTTTGGCTTCCATGGCTGCACAGGCAGAATCGAGCCGGGCGATGGCCTGGCTCACTTCCGCCTCGCCGATGATCAGCGGCGGCAGCAAGCGCACGACATTATCGCCGGCGGGAATGACAAGCAGTTTTTCAGCGCGCGCTGCAGCGGCAAATTCGCCATTGTTCGGCTTGAGCTTCAGACCGATCATCAGCCCCTCGCCGCGCACCTCTTCGATGATGCCGGGATGCCGGTCGCGCAATTCGGCAAGACGCTGCCTGAGCGACAGGCCCGTCTTCTCGACCTTGTCGAGAAACCCCTGTGCCAGAACCACATCGAGCACGGCATTGCCAACTGCCATGGCCAAAGGATTGCCGCCATAGGTTGTGCCATGCGTGCCGGCCGTCATGCCTTTGGCCGCCTCTTTGGTGGCAAGGCAGGCACCCAGCGGAAAGCCGCCGCCGATCCCCTTGGCCACGGCCATAATGTCGGGCGTCACGCCCGACCATTCATGGGCAAACAGCTTGCCGGTGCGCCCGACGCCGGTCTGAACTTCGTCGAAAATCAGCAGCAGGCCATGTTCGTCGCAAAGCTGGCGCAATCCGCGCAGGCATTGCGGGGGAACCGGGCGGATGCCGCCCTCGCCCTGGATCGGCTCGATCAAAATGGCGCCCGTCTCCGGCCCGATGGCGGCTTTCAGCGCCTCATGGTCGCCAAAAGGCACCTGATCGAAGCCCTCAACCTTGGGGCCGAAGCCTTCAAGATATTTCTGCTGACCGCCGGCGGCGACAGTGGCCAAAGTGCGCCCGTGAAAGGCGCCCTCGAAAGTGATGATCCGGTATTTTTCCGGATGACCGCAGGCCGATTGATATTTGCGCGCCATTTTGATCGCGCATTCCATCGCCTCGGCACCGGAATTGGTGAAGAAGACATAATCGGCGAAAGAGGCATCGACGAGACGCTGGGCCAACCGCTCGCCTTCGGGAATGCGGAAGAGATTGGACGTATGCCAAAGCTTCTTGCCCTGTTCGGCAAGCGCGGCAATCAGATGCGGATGGGAATATCCCAGCGAAGCCACAGCAATGCCGCCGCCGAAATCCAGATAGCGTGTGCCATCGGTTGCCGTGAGCCAGGCGCCTTCGCCCTCCTGAAAGGCCAGGTCTGCTCTCGCATAGGTCGGCAATAGCGGCGAGTTCACGGGTCTGCTCCGGGACGGGGATGTTCTGAAAAGGAAAGTGCCGCCTCTGGGGGCGGCATTGAGAGTCAAGTCTAGTTTCTCGGGCCTCCCCGGTCAAATGACAGCACCATGTCATTTTCATCGCTCGCTCATGCATTTTTGCATCGCTTTATTGATCTGTACGGCGGACCGGACAGCAAAAGCAGAGAACAGGAGAAGATTTTCGCACCCGCAATACAACTCGCTGGGGAAAACGGAATGTAGAGCCCGCTGAACCTTGCACATGATTCAATAGCTAGTGTAGCGTCCGGCTCGTCGAATACGACATCTCGTGCGGCGGACCTATCTGAGAGTGTTTTGCGTCCAACGACGCCGGCTTTTGCCGGCGCGGCGTGCGCTCCCGGATTCTGATTTTGACGGACTTTGAGGAGGACGAAATGTCCTGGACCGATGAACGTGTGGAAATGCTGCGGAAATTGTGGCTGGACGGATTGAGCGCCAGCCAGATTGCCGCTGAACTCGCCCACGGCATCACCCGCAATGCGGTGATCGGAAAAGTGCATCGCCTGGGGCTTTCGGGCCGGGTCAAGGCGCCATCGACGGCAGCACCCCGCCCGCAGCGACCCCGGCCGGCCACCAGCCGCGCAGCGCCACGCCCTGCAGCGCCAGCCGCGCGCGGCAATCTGGCTCTGGCCTTCCGCCCCACGGAAGCACCCGAGCCGGCGCCAGTGGAAGATGTGGTCATTCCCATGTCGGAAATGGTGGAGATCATGGATCTGCGCGAAGGCATGTGCCGCTGGCCGGTCGGCGACCCGACAACGCCGGAATTCCGCTTTTGCGGCTCCAAGACCCATGCGGTGGGCCCCTATTGCACCCATCACGCCCGCATCGCCTATCAGCCGGCGCAAGAACGCCGCCGCGAGCGCGATCGGGAGCGGCGCGCCCAGCAGGCGCTCAGCCGCCTCTAGGACGATCAAGCGAAAAGGCCGGGGCAACCCGGCCTTTTTCGTTTCAATCTGCCGCCAGCGGCAATTCGACGATAAATTCGGCGCCATCGCCCGGCTGGCTGGCGATCCGCAACTGCCCGCGGTGACGCACAACAATATGTTTGACGAGCGCCAGTCCAAGGCCCGTGCCGCCCTTGGCGCGGCTCTGGCCGGCATGAACGCGATAAAAACGCTCCGTTAGGCGCGGCAAATGTTCAGGCGCAATGCCCGCACCATAATCGCGAACGCATAGACGCGCCCGCCCGGCCTCCATGCCAAGGCTCACATCGACACGCGCCTTCGTGCCCTCGCCATCCGAGCCATATTTAATGGCATTCTCGATCAGATTTTCCGCCACCCGCATCAGCTCATCGCGGTCGCCGATCAGCTCAAGCCTGTCTGGTGCAGCTAGGCCCAGGCTGACGTGGTTTTCCTTTGCCAAAGGTGTCAGCGCATCGATGCAATGGCGCAGGATTTCGACAAGATCGACCCGCGCCTGCGGCCGCACATGTTGCTGGCGCTCGATCTGCGAAAGCGACAAAAGCCCATCGATCAGGCGCGCCATGCGCTGGCCCTGCTCGCGCATGATCGCCAGAAAGCGCTCGCGGGCATGAGCATCGTCGCGCGCCGGGCCTTGCAGCGTCTCGATGAAACCCAGAAGCGAGGCGAGCGGCGTGCGCAATTCGTGGCTGGCATTGGCGATGAAATCCACCCGCATGCGTTCGATGCGGCGGGCATCGGTGAGATCCTGCAATGTCAGCGCCGCGCAAAGGATCTCGCCGTTGCGGAAAGGTGCGACATGAACATTGAACAGGCGCTCAACAGGAACGCGCTCATGCAGCATGACGGTCTCGGCTGCCCCGCCTGACAGAATGCGATCGGTCGCCGTCAAAATATCGGGCGCGCGCAAAACCATGGGCAATGTCGCCGGCCCGCGCAAAATCGCGAAAAGCTGGCGCGCCGGCGCATTGCTGGCGAGAATCTTCTGGCCGGGACCGAGAACGAGAACGGGATCTGGCAGAGCATCGACCAGCGATTGCAGAATGGGTTGCGTTGACGACATGACCCCCGCCCGTTGCGCGCCTATGTTCCCCATATGCGCGATGCGCCGCCCTTTGATCAAGACACGTCTTGGAGGCGAGCAGGCTAGCCCTCGCCCTCCGGCCGGCTCATGGCCGCACGCAGGCTGTTCCAGCGCCGCAAAGCCTCATCGGCGCCCAGCAAGGCCAGCGCCAGAACGAAAGGCACAAGATAATAAATCACCCGGAACAGAAGCAGCGAGGCGAGCAGCGCCGCGGCAGAGGGCGCCGGGACCGTATTCAGCATGGTCGCCTCGAAAGCGCCGATGCCGCCCGGCATGTGGCTGGCGATGCCAAGCAGACAGGCAAAGACATAGGCCGCACAAAAGCTGATGAAATCGAGTTCATGTCCGGCCGGGAGAATGACGTAGAGAGCCGCCGCTGCGCAGCACAGATCGATCACGCCCAGCGTCAATTGCGAAAGAGTGACGGTCAGGCCCGGCAATTCGAGCCGCAAGCCCTGCACGCTCACGCGCCGATGACCGCGCGACACCCAGGCGAGATAGAACATGAGGGCGAAAAGCACGCCAAGTCCGATGATCAGATTGACCCAGCCCTGAAGCAGGTTCACTTCGGAAATCTCATCGGGCTGAATGGTCAGCGCAATGCCGATCACCAGCGCCATGCCAAGCCAGAAAGTCAGTCCTGCAATCACTGTCAGGCTTGCAACCTTGGCAGCGCTGACGCCGACACGCGAATAGATCCAATAGCGCACAGTGCCGGCCGTGATCAGCGGAAACCCGAGCGTAAACGAAATGGCATAGCTCGTGAACGAACCAAGGGCAGTGGTTCGATAGGGAACGCTGATGCGCAATTGGCGCAAAGCCACCGCATCATAGCCGGTGAGCGCCAGATAGGAGAGCATTGTGAAAAAACAGGCTGCAAGTATCTGCTCGAGACTTGTCGCCGCAATCGCTGCGCGCAACTCGCTCAAATTGAGATCGGAAATCGTGCGCGCAAGAACGAAAACAGACAAAGCAAGAATGACAAGGCTGAGAGCCATGCCGATCCGCCGCCAAATCAGATGGCGACGTGCAAAATGTGCCGCGTCCGGCGATGGGGCCAGATCCGATGCTGCTGCATCTGCGGGGTTCGCACCCTCTTTGTCGTCCGCGACGGAACGCGTCATCTCACCTCGCAACCGGCACGAGCCCTTGCGGCGGTTTATGGGGGCGCAGACCGCCAAGGGCAAGCCCCTGCGAAAAAATGACCATGTTCAGATGATCAAATCCTTTGCTGCACAGCATTTTTCATGGCCTTTTCGCGCCGCAATGACGGCTCTTTTCCGTCATCTTGTCCTATGGGTCCGTCAGCTTGTCCCGCATAGTGGAGGCGAGGCCCGAGAAGGGCGCAAAATAGAAGCGGATATTTCGCGCACCGGCCGGCACAGCAACTGCGCGAAACAGGACATTGGCCTGCAATAAAGTCGCCGGCACACCATCGATCTCGACACGCCACCATGGATGCCACATGTCGTTGAGAACAAGCCAGCCGCCATCAGGCGCATCGACGCCAACGCGCACCTGCGTATTTTCATAGGCCAGAATGCGTGCACTGCCACGACGGCGCGCCACCTGCGATGTCTCTGCCTCTTCGAGCAGGATTGTCTGGCGCGGATCGAAACCCTGCGGCCAGCGGCCTGTCTGAAGAATGTCCTCAAAATCGGCTTTTTGTGCCCGCGTCACAAACAAAACGCGCGGCAGGGCGCGCGGATTTTCATAAATATAAGCGTCCTTGGTGCGCCCGATCTCTATCAGATCTCGGGGCCGGAGGTTTTTGTCGATGTCGCGCAAGGGAACGCCGCTGGCGATGAAACGCAGGCCAAGCATATCGGCAAGCAGCGAGCGATAGGATGGAAACAGCGGCGCAAAATGGCGCTGTTCGGGAACAGCCACATGATCTTGCGCGCCGGTTGCCTGCGCAAACAGGGAGAAGCGGATCGGATTATATCCAAGATCGTGGTGAAAACCGTGGATCATCCCAAGATTGGGCCAGTCGAAACCGACTGCCACCAGTTCGACGCGGTCGATGCGATCGGGACCGGCCGTCTCGGACAGTCGCTTGCGCAACAGAGCAATGGTTTCATTGCTCGTGTCAGTGCGCATCACATCGTAATGGGACGGCGGCAGAGCGGTGGATTCATTCGGCCCGTTATTGATGGCCAGATCGGCAGTGACGACAATCCCGATGGCCAGCAGCGCCACATAACCGCCCTGTCGTGTCAGACGTGGCAGAATGGCAAGCAGCGCCACCGAAATGGCAAGACAGGCTGCGCCTGTCACCAGCGGCCAGAGCGCCTGACCAAGCTTTCCCTTCCAATAAGCAATCGCCAGTGCACCGAGGAATGCACAAATGGCGATGACAAGCGGCAGGACAAAGCGACGTGCAAGGCTGATTTCCCCAATGGCAAGCCGGTGGACGGCATAGCCGGCCAGAATGGCAGCGAGTGCACCAAGCGGAAATGTTGCATCGGCAGGACGCCGGAAGAGATCTGCTCCCGGCAGAGAAAAGGCATATTGAAAAAAGGGCGTGAAATCGCCGAGCGCATAAAGCAGCATCAGCGCGAAAGCCAAAAGAAATGGCCCCATGCGGCTGCGCAGACTGACGCCGGCAAACAGGCCCATTCCCACGAGCGCCACGAATGGCAGCGCGCCGAAGTAAATATTGGCCATGTTTCGGGCGAGATTATAATTGCCGCCCCAGACCGCTTGTACCGGCGGCCCCCAAAAAGCCGACAGCGGTCCATCCGTGCCATAAAGATTGGCAACGACAGCCGTGAACAAAGAGGCCGGGTGCAAAGAGCCGCGTGAGGCCCCCGCATAATCGATCAACACCCGATTGGAATCTTCCGCCAGCGCAAGGGTGAAAGCAATCGGCAAGGCGATGAAGATGATGCCGGCACAAACGGCAACAGCAAGCGCCGTTCCATATTGACGCCAAGGCGTCGTCACCATCTGCCACAAAGCGAAAATCACCAGCACCACAGCGCAGAGCAGCCCGACCTGATCTCGCCCGACCAGCATAAGGGCGCCGAAAAAGCCCGCACAAATTCCCTCATGCCAGCGACCGCGCTGAAAAATCCGCGCAAGGAAGAAAAGCGCAATGGCGAAAAAGGCCAGACTCAAGACCTGGCCCACATGCTGGATGCGCCAGGCCGCCGAGCCGCCGAATGCAAAAGCCAGTGCTGCAACAAGTGCGCCGGCCGGATGCCAATCGCGATCGCGAAACCAGGCCATGAGCGCAAGCCCACCCAGCGCCAGCATGACGAAGACCGTCGCATCGGCGGCAATGAAACCGGGCTCGCGCATGAACCGGGCCAGCAGCAGATAGGGCAAGGTAAAAATCAGCGATTGCGGATCGGCAATATGCAGCGAGCCGGCAAAAACATACGGATTCCAGAAAGGAGATTCGCCACCATTCAGGGATTTCGCAAGAAAGACGATCTGCGGATAGAAATGCGCCTTCGCATCCCAGGGGATGGTGAAACGCCCCGTGATCCAGGGTGAGGCGAGCGCAATGGCGCACAGAATGAAGATCGCAAAGGCAGCCGGATAAAGGCTGCGCCCCTCCGGCATCCGACGATTCATGTCAGCCCTGATCCTTGGCCCCGCCCTGCACAGGTGCGGGACGCTCTGCAACGTCAAGATAATGCCCGGCGCGATCGCGCTTGGAGGCAAGATAGCGCACATTATGATCGGTCAAACGGCCCTGAATGCGCTGGTCGGCAGCCACGACCAAGCCGGCATTTTCAAGCGCTGCGATCTTGATCGGATTATTGGTCATGACACGCAGCGTATGGACGCCCAATTGCTTCAGCATCAGCGCGGCATAATGGAATCCGCGATGATCGTGATCGAAGCCGAGCGCCTCATCGGCGTCGAATGTATCAAAACCCTGCGCCTGCAATTTATAGGCGCGGATCTTGTTGGAGATCCCATTGCCGCGCCCTTCCTGATCGAGATAGAGCAGAATGCCGCCGCCATTCTCCGACATGAAACGTGCCGTGTGACGCAATTGGTCACCGCAATCGCATTTCAGGCTTCCGAATATATCGCCGGTCAAACAGGCCGAATGCAGACGCACGGTGACCGGGCCCGAGAAATCCGGCTTGCCGATGATCACGGCAACCTGGTCGCGCAGGCCTTCGCCACCGCGGAAGATGACAAATTCAGTGTCGGGGGCACCCTCGAGCGGCACGGGCGCGCGCGAAATCATTTTGAGGCCCTGCGTCTGCATCATCCGATAGTCGCCTATGGCGGCTTCTGAGACACGCATAAGCTCGTCGGTGGCCATGCCCTGCGGCAGGGGACAGGTGATCACGGCCGGCAGGACAAGCGCCAGCCGGGCCAGCTCCAGTGCAGCCGCATCGGCCGCCGAGATGGATGAGACCGGCGCATCGATCCGCGCGTCGGTTTCGACAGACAGGGTCGCAATGCGCTTCAGATCGATCAGGGGCAAGGCAAGCGCGCCGGCATCGCTTCGCTCGACGCCCAGGCGGCGCAGGCGCGGCGCTGCCAGGAGCAAGCGCGCACGCCCCTCGCTCATGACCTGCAATTGGGCTGCGGATGTTTCGTCCAGAGCCTCGAAAGGCACGGCCAGCACGGCACTGCTTGTGCCTGCCAAGACCACTGGCCGCCCTGACCTGAATTCTGCTATGGCGCGTTCGACCTGGATCTGGCCAAAAGTCCCGCCGGCAATCAGACTGCGTTCACTCTGTGTCACGCCACCCTCATTTTCCGGGAAGATAAATGAGCCGAACCGACTTCCCGATTTCCCCCAGACCCCGCTCATAACCTATATCTGGGGTAGAAACTAGGAGCGTCCATGCCGACGACAAGTGAGCGGATGTTAAACGACCCCACTCAATTAGACCACCTCCCCGATGAGGCAGGAGACCCTTTCGCGCCGTTTCGCGCGGCCGATCCGTCCCGACCCTTCGTGATCGCGCAGCTGGGTCAGTCGCTGGACGGGCGCATCGCGACCATCTCGGGCGAAAGCAAATATATTAACGGCGCACCGGCGCTCGACCACCTCCACCGGATGCGCGCCGAAGTCGATGCGGTCATCGTCGGTGCGAGCACGATTGTCGCAGACGATCCGCAATTGACGGTGCGCCGCGTCTCGGGACGCAATCCCGCACGCGTCGTCATCGACCCCTCGCGCCGCCTGAACAGCGGCGCGCGCTGGCTTGAAGAGGATGGAACGCCGCGGCTGATCATCTGCGCGCAAGATGCATCGCCACAATCCTGCACCGGCGCAGAGCGCCTAGAACTCCTCAGCCGCAATGGCACGATCGATCCGCGCCTCATCGTCGAGAGCCTGTTTGCGCGTGGCTTCAAGCGCATGCTGATCGAGGGCGGGGCGAAAACAATTTCCGCCTTTATCGATGCCGGCTGCATCGACCGGCTGCATCTGCTCATGGCGCCGATGATCATCGGTTCGGGCCGCAGCGGTCTCGATCTCTCACCCATTGCGGAGCTCTCGCGCGCTTTGCGCCCGAAGACATATTTTCATGCGCTTGGCGCAGGTGAATTTTTGATCGATTGCAACCTGCGCCAAAGCGCCCAAGAGGAGCATGAGCCATGAGCGAAGCGACCCCTGTCGATATGCCCAAAGGCGCGCAAGCCTATTCCGGCATTTCAAAATTCCTGCACTGGGCCACAGCGATTTTGATCTTTGGCGTCTTGCCTGTCGGATTTCTGCTGGAAGATCTGCCGCAGGGCCCGATCCAGAATCTGGGTTACGATCTGCACCGTTCTTTCGGCTTTGTTATTCTCTGCCTTGCAGCCCTGCGCATTTTGGCACGCCTTGTTTTCGGGGCGCCTGCCGCCTATGCCGGACTGACGCCATTCGAGCGGCGGGCTTCCGCTTTCGCCCATCACGCGCTTTATGTTCTCCTGTTCGCAACGCCGCTGCTTGGCTGGGCAGCGACATCCGCCTATCCGGTCAATTTTACGATTTTCTGGCTGTTTGAATTGCCGCCCCTGGCGCCGGCCAACAGAACCGTCTCGAAAATTCTTTTTCAGGCGCATGAATGGGCGGCCATTGCGATGATCGCCATTCTCGTCGCTCATATTGGCGGCGCATTGATTCACAGAATCATCAAACGCGACGGTGTGCTTGAGCGCATGCTGCCGGCGCGCAAAAGCTGATCAGGCCGGACGCGCAAAAAGATCGACATGGCCGATGACGCAGGCTTGCGCGGCCAGCCGCGCCCCGCGCCAGGAGGCGAGCACATCGGGCGAAACAAGGCCGGTCTCCGCCACCGCATTGGCTGCGCCTTTGGCGAGTTCTGCAATCAGCTGCGCCTGTTCGCGATCGAGCCGCCAGGGGCTTTGCGCTGTCATCACGCGATATTTGCCATCTTCCAGCGCGCGCGCGAGATGAGGGGCGGCATAGGGCCCAGCTGCAGGCCCAAAACCCTTGTCCTGCGCCTGATGGGCATGGAAAGCGGCCAAAACAGCCGCATCTGAAGGGTGCGGAGGCTGCCAGTTTTCCTGCCCGTCATAGGTGAGAATGGCATAAAGCGGCAAATGGCGTTGCATGAGCGCAGCGCAGAACCGATCGATCCAGTCCGCTGAGACAAGATCGAAGAAAGCTGTCGCCGTGACAAGGTCGGCGGGCTTGTCCAGCACGCGCTCGACATGCTGCGCGAGATCGGCGCGTTCCACCTGCAACCTGATCTGGCAATCGCCTTTGGTCAGGCGCAGATCGGCGCCATCTGACAGAGCCTCATCGGCCCAGGCAATCAATGCGCCGCGCGCGGCATCGAGCAAGGCCTCATCCCAATCGACCAGGCGCCATGTCTGGTGCTTGGGCAGATGTTGTGCCATGGCGCGCAAATTCGATCCCGTGCCGCAGCCCAGATCGATGATGGTCATCGAATCGCGTCCGGCAAAATGGGCAAAGACGGATTGTGCAAGATCGGATGCGCGCGCGGCATGGTCGGCTGTTTCGCGCAGGGCGAGCCATTCCGATGAAAAGCTCATGCGTTTTTGCTCCCTGCTGCCTGTTTCAAGGCGGTCACGACGATATGGGCCGTATCATCCCATGTGGGAAGCCCCTGTCCAGCCTCCCATGCGGCCGCGCTCAGGCGCGCGCGCAATTCTTCATCCGACAAAATGGCCCGCAACGCGTCGCGCAGCGCCAAAACATCGCCCGGCGCCACCTTTAGCGCAGCCTGATCCGGCACGGTTTGTGCGGCAGCGCCGCCTGTTGTGGCAAGAATCGGCAGGCCGCGCACCATCGCCTCGCCCAGCGCCATGCCATAACCCTCATAGAGCGAGGGCATGACAAAAACATCGGCGGCGGAATAAAGCGCGGCCAACACAGAATCGCTCACTTCACCGGCCAGATGGATCCGCGAGCCAACGAGAGAAGAGGCTATCATATCGCGCAGCCGCGCCACATGACCCTCGGCACGATCGGGCGAACCGGCAATCGTCAGGCTCCAGTCGAGATCTGCCAAACCATCGAGCGCCTGAACCAGAATGTCGTGACCCTTGCGCGGCGTCAGCGAGCCGACAGCCAGAAGATGCGGCGCGCCGAGACTTCCCAAAGCACGCGATGCCCGCGCCGTGCCCGGCATGGCAACCTCGATCCGAGCGGCTGCGACGCCATAATCAGCCACGACGATTTCTTTTGTCGACGCGCTTGTCACAATCACGCCGCATGTATGGGCAAGCGCCCGCCGCTCGCTCACCCGCACGTCTGCAGCGCGCTCCATGCCAATGCCGCTTTCAAGCGCCAGGGGGTGATGAACAAGCGCCATTGTATGGGCAGGAAGAAGGCCCAGCAAATCGGGCGTGAAAGCACCGAAAGCCAGACCGTCAATCAGCAGAACTTCGTCGCGCGGCAAGGCGCGCAGAATGTCTGCCGTGCGCGCAAGATCATCCTCGCTCGGCGTCGGAAAACCTGCCGGCAAGGCAATATGTGCGAGATCGACGCCGAACTTCTGCGCACGCGCCAGAATCTCGCGATCATAGGCATAACCGCCGGTCAGGCTGGCAATGTCGCCGGGAACGGCGAAATGCGCATGCATCGACATGATCAGGCAACAGGCCCTTCGAACCACGCGCGCGCAACATGGGATTCATGCAGAGTAACGCGGATTTTCACAATTCCCTCGCCGCCGGGGCCAAGATCCCCCTTGCGTGCAGCTTGCGCCATATGATCGAAAATATATTTCGACAAAAACTCTGTCGTTGTCTGCCGGCCGGCAAATTGCGGCAGCGCGTCGAGATTTTGATAATTGATCGGGCCAAGCGCGGCCTTCAGCGCATCATGGGCGCGGCCGATATCGACCACCACTTCATGTTCGTTGAGCGTTTCGCGGAAAAAGGCGACATCGACGATAAAAGTGGCGCCATGCATATTCTGTGCAGGCCCGAAAAACTCACCCTTGAACGAATGGGCAATCATAATGTGCTCGCGCACTTCCAAAGCATACATGAACAGAACTCCTGATTTCAGTAGCGCACAACAGTCGCAAGACCGGGTGCAAGGGGATCGAAGATTTTTGGCAAAGCTTCAGGCAAGGAATCGAAAGCAATCTCGCCGGTGATCAGAATGTCGAGATTGTCGTCCTGCAAAAGATCGAGTGCCTTGCGCAAGCGACGCGCATAGGTCCAGCGCGGACGGCGCGTCGGGGCGACCTGCCCAACCTGCGAAGAGATAAGGCTCAGACGCCGGCTGTGAAAGGCGCCGCCCAAAGACACGCTGACATCGCGATCGCCATACCAGCTCATTTCAACGATTGTGCCCTCGACGCCGGCAGCACTCAGCGCCGTGGCCAGACCCTCAGATTGCGCACTGGCATGGAAGACAATATCGGCATCGCCGGCCAAAGCGCCCGGCGTGCGGAATTCCGCGCCAAAAGCGCGCGCGATGGCTGCACGCGCCGGATCGACATCGACGACCACCACTTCGGCACCCGGCAGTCGGGCCGCCAGATAAGCGACGAGAAGGCCGACAAGGCCGGCGCCGACGATCACGATCCTGTCACCCGGGCCTGCACCTGAATCCCAGAGAGCGTTCAGCGCCGTTTCCATATTGGCGGCAAGTGCGGCGCGGCGCAGGGAGAGGTTTTCCGGCACGGTGACAAGCCGGTCGACCGGCATGATGAAATGCGTCTGGTGGGGATGCAGGGCGAAAACAGGGATGCCCAGCCATTCCTTCGGGCCCTGCTCGACAATGCCGACGGCGCAATAGCCATATTTGACGGGGAAGGGAAAATCGCCCTCCTGGCAGGGGGCTTTCATCCGCTCATATTCGGAAGCGGGGACGCGGCCCTGATAGACGAGCCGCTCCGTGCCTCTGCTGATGCCTGACCAGAGCGTCAGGACGAGCGCCTCATCCGGACCGGGCAAAGAAAGAGCAGCTGGCCTGAGCTCGCAGCGCTCGCGGCCCGTATACCAGAGCGCACGTGCACCCAGGACCTGCCCCTCACCGCTGTTTTTCGTCTCGACCGCCATGCCTGCACCCACTAATGTCCCGCCCGGCCCATGAACAGCCAAGCCAATCTGGCGGGCGAGCGTTCAGCCCCTTGAGAACGATTGAATGTCATTCCCGATCTCCGCTGCAACCATGACACCTGCCGGCATCCAGCCCAAGGGCCTTCTGGCCCGTCGGCGTCTCGTGGTCGCCACGCTCAACCTCGTAACATACGTGGGGCTGCTCGCTTGGCTCACTTCCATCTTGGGAAATCAGGGCTGGAGCGCCATTGATGTCCTGATCTTCATCTGTTTTGCCATTGCCGCCCCCTGGAGCGTGGTGGGCGTCTGGAATGCGCTCATCGGCCTGTGGCTGCTGCATGGCCGCCACGATCCGCGCCGGATCGTCGCTCCCTATGCCTATGCCGGCGACATGCAGACACCCATTGTCGCGCGCACGGCCATTTTGATGACCTTGCGCAATGAAGATCCGGCGCGCGCCTTTGCGCGACTGGAAACGACCATTCTCTCGCTGGCTGCCACCGGCGACGATGCAAATTTCTCCTATTTCATCTTGAGCGACACGAATGACGCCATTGTCGCTTTGCAGGAAGAGCGCCGTTTCGCCGAGCTGAAAAGACAACAACCGCAGATGGCGGAGCGGCTCTTCTATCGGCGCCGCACATCCAATGAAGGGTTTAAGGCCGGCAATGTGCGCGACTTTTGCGAGCGCTGGGGGCAGGATTTCGAATTCATGCTGCCGCTCGATGCCGACAGCGTCATGTCGGGAAAAACAATCTGTCGCATGGTGCGCATGTGTCAGGCCTTTCCCAAACTCGGCATTTTGCAAAGTCTCGTTGTCGGAGCCCCGACAAAATCGGGTTTCGCGCGCATCTTCCAGTTCGGCATGCGCCATGGCATGCGGCCCTATACAATGGGCAGCGCCTGGTGGGCAGGCGATTGCGGACCTTTCTGGGGCCATAATGCGCTCGTGCGCATTGCCCCTTTCCGCGACCATTGTCATCTGCCCCTCATTCCCGGCAAGCCGCCGCTCGGCGGCCAGATTCTGTCGCATGATCAGGTCGAGGCCGTCCTCATGCGTCGCGCCGGTTTCGAATGCCGCGTGCTGCCTGAAGAGACTGGCTCCTACGAAGACAATCCGCCGACGCTCCTCGAATTCACGCGGCGCGATTTGCGCTGGTGTCAGGGCAATATGCAATATTGGGCGCTCATCGGCATGAAGGGCATCGAACCGATGAGCCGCTTCCAGCTCGTCTGGGCGATCCTCATGTTCATCGGCATTCCTGCCTCGACCTTGCTGATCGGCCTTGCCGCACTGAAGCCTTTCGATGGCGAAAGCCTCATTCTGTTTCCCGCCGGTTCCGCTCTTGGTCTATATGCGGCTTTTCTGGGCATGTATCTCGCGCCCAAACTTGCGGGCTTTCTCGATATTGCGCTGTCGCCCGGCGGGCTTGCCCGCTATGGCGGGCCTTTGCGTTTTGCCGGCGGCGTGATCGGCGAACTCTTCTTCTCATTCCTGCTGGGCGCTGCGACAACTTTGCGCACGAGCCTGTTCATGATCGGATTGCTGTTTGGACGATCCGTCATCTGGAGCGGTCAGGCGCGCGATGCGCACGCCCTCTCATGGTCAAGCGCGATAGCCGGTCTCTGGCCGCAAATGATTTTCGGTCTTTTTCTCTATTCTATGGCCGCGCTTCATGCGCCATCGCTCATTTTCTGGTCAGCGCCGCTGACGCTGGGCTATCTTCTGGCCGTGCCCTTCGCTGTGCTTACCTCGCGTGAAAGCTTTGGTCATTTTCTCGAAAAAACGGGATTATGCGCCATACCGGAAGATCTGGCAGCGCCACCCGTGCTGACCCTGCTCGAAACCCTGACTGCCAACCAAAACGAGTCCATCTAGAGGAAAAACGAAACAGCATGAAAGCGCCATTCATCGCCCTTGCTCTCGCCCTCGCTGCAAGCGCTGCACAAGCGCAAGCACCCGCCACCCAGCCGGTTCTGCCGCGCCCGCCGGTGAAGACACCGATCCCGATCGCGCCAGCTTTCGTGCCACCGAAAGAAGGCATGGATCCGAACGAACTTGCGGTCAATGTCGCAAACCGTTCGACCCCGGTTCTCTGCGCCGAGAAAGACAATGTCGAACTGACATTCAGCTCACCGCTTGTGCGCCAGTTCCGCATCCAATCCGTGCATCCTGCCTATATTGGCACGATCAATATCGACCGTTATGCGCCCGACTTTACCTCCTGCGACATGTCGCAGGATCCCGTCTACCGCTCCAATTCAAACGAGCGGCGCATCACCTTCTGGGAAACGCCGGATTTCTGGCTGACCGGGTATATTTATCCCTCGTTCTGGCGACCCGCGACCGTACCGGTGCGCGTTGGCAATCGCGAAGAACGCGGATTGCACATGGTGCAATTGTGGATGAAATTCCGCGAGCGCGCCGAAGAAGTTCTCGTCTTCTATCCACCAGACGGCTATTGGCGCGCGCGCCCTCTCCCCTATGCAGACATGCGCTGGACAGCCTATGGCTCGTCCTTCCTCGTCGGGCCGGTAGAAATACAGGATCGCCCGATTGTCGCCTTGAAAAGCATTTCGCTCGATCCCGAGACCATGACCTTCACGCTCGAATTCACGCGTGGCGGCTCGGCGAAAATCAAGATCGACACGATCGATCAGGAGCGCATTCTTCTTGAGACGACACTCTCGCCCGATATTCCCAAAGACCTGCCTTTCGCCAGCATGCGCTCCATGTATGCCACGGAATTCAATTCCGATGTCGCCCGCGTTGCCTGGCGGCAGAAAGGCGTCGAGGCTTGGGGCGAGGCGCCGATCATGACCTATAAGGGCGGGCCGGCGACAGAAATCTGGGCCGGTCGCGTTGTTCCCTCAATCCATAACAAAAGCGCGCCCGACATGGTCTTCAGCCATTTCCGAAACAAGCCCGCGCCCTAGGGCCCAACAGAGCGATGAATGAGGCACAAGGCATGAAAGCCGGCCCGCGCTATGCCGCAATCGATGCGGCGCGCGGGCTGGCGCTTGTCGCCATGTTCATCTTCCACATCATCTGGGATCTCGCCTATTTCGGCCTGGTGGCCGAAACCTTGCCGCAAGAACCTGCCTTCCGCTGGTTCGGCCATTTCATCGCAGCCACCTTTGTCGGCCTGTCCGGCCTTGGACTGGCTCTGGCCGCCCGCAATGGTCTTCATATGGCGCAGGCCTTGCGGCGCATCGGCCTTGTGGCCGCCGCAGCAGCACTTGTTTCTGCGGCGACCTATGCGCTTTTCCCCGAAGCTTTCATCTTTTTCGGCATCTTGCATCTGATTGCCCTGGCAAGCCTGTGCGCATTGCCGCTGCTTGGCGCGCCTTCATGGATTGTGGGAGCCTTGGCAGCTCTGGCGCTTGCAGCCCCCCTGCTGATTTCCGCGCCCCTCTTCGACGCGCCCATCTGGTGGTGGCTTGGGCTGGGAACGATCGAGCCGCGCAGCAATGATTGGCGACCCTTCCTGCCCTGGTTTGGCATCATGCTCGCAGGCCTTCTCGCCGGCCGGGCGCTTCTCGCGCAAGGCCTGCCAGTCGCTTTGTTGCCAGTGCAACCGCAGAATCCCCCGGCCCGCCCACTGGTCTTTGGCGGTCGCCATTCCCTGATCGTCTATCTCGTCCATCAGCCGATCTTCATTGCTTTGATTTTCGTCATCTCCTCTTTTGCCGGACGCCCTGTGGCGCCGGGCGCAGAAGGCTTTATCTCCTCCTGCATCGCGCAATGCCAGGCGACAGGTGGAGATGGCGGCATTTGCACGCGGGCCTGCGGCTGCATTGTCGATGAAGCACAAGCGCAGAATCTGTGGCGCGCCGTTGTCTCGAACCGGATCGCACCAGACGAAACTGAAAAATTCGGCGACATCACCCGCGCCTGTGTTGCCAAAAATGCCCCAAAAACACCCTAATCGGCGGGGCGCAACATGGCTTGCGGCTGTACGATGGAATCGAATTCCTCAGCCGTCACATAACCGAGCGCCAGCGCTTCATCGCGCAAATTCGTTCCATTCTCATGGGCTTTTTTCGCTATTTCAGCTGCCTTGTCATAGCCGATCTTCGGCACGAGTGCGGTGACAAGCATGAGCGATTTCGACATGAGTTCAGCAATGCGCCCGTAATTTGGACGAATGCCATCGACGCAATTGGTTTTGAAGGAATCGCAGGCGTCCGCCATCAGCGCAATGCTTTCCAGAAGCGCAAATGCAATCACGGGTTTGAAAACATTCAGCTCGAAATGGCCCTGCGAACCGGCAAAGCCGATCGTCGCCTGATTGCCGAAAATGCGCGCGCAAACCATGGTCAGGGCTTCGGCCTGCGTCGGATTGACCTTGCCCGGCATGATTGACGATCCCGGCTCATTCTCGGGCAGGAGGATTTCCCCGATGCCCGCGCGCGGCCCACTGCCCAGAAGACGCAGATCATTGGCGATTTTGAACAGGCCGGTGGCAGCTGCATGGATGGCGCCATGCACATTCACCAAACCATCATGGGTGGCGAGCGCTTCAAATTTATTGGGCGCGGTGACGAAGGGCAGACCTGTCGCCTGCGCCATGCGAGCAGCGAACGATTCTGCAAATCCGGATTTCGTATTCATGCCGGTGCCCACCGCCGTGCCGCCCTGCGCCAGCAAGAGAAGATCGGGCAGAACCGCGCGCAGCCGCGCCGCACCAAAGGCGCATTGGGCCGCGTAGGCCGAAAATTCCTGCCCCATTGTAATGGGCGTAGCGTCCTGGAGATGTGTGCGGCCGATCTTGACGATATTGGCAAAATCCTGGGCCCTGGCGGCAAGGGCGACGCCGAGCCCGTCAAGCGCCGGCACAAGACGCTGGGTGATTTCGCGTGCCGCGGCAATATGGATGGCTGTCGGAAAAGTATCGTTGGAGGATTGCCCCAGATTGACGTGATCGTTGGGGTGGACCGGTTTTTTGCCCCCGCGCCCCTGTCCCAGAATTTCATTGGCGCGACCGGCAATGACCTCATTGGCATTCATATTGGTCTGCGTGCCTGAGCCGGTCTGCCAGACGACCAGCGGAAATTCTTCATCGTGCCGGCCCTCGGCAACTTCCTGGGCTGCAGCAACAATGGCTTGCGCGCGCTGGGCATCGAGCAGGCCGAGATCGCGGTTCACTTCCGCTGCCGTGCGCTTGATCAGACCAAGGGCGCGAACAAGGGGCACCGGCATGCGCTGCCCGCCAATGCGAAAATTCTGCAAGGATCTTTGCGTCTGCGCACCCCAATAACGGGTGGCCGGCACATCGATGGGGCCGAAAGAATCATGTTCGACGCGCGTCGACTGGTCCTGAGAAATCATCGGCATCGCTCCAGCGGATCGTCAAACGCCATCCGGCAACGCCGGATCGGCTCAATCGCTGCCCGTGCGCGAGTAGCGATGACCCATGATGAGCGTATCGAGCCCGGTCTGCCAATTGGCATCGGAGGCGAAATCCGAACTCGAGCCGATGGACAGCAGCTCGATCAGCCGGTTGCGTGCGCGATTGACGCGGCTTTTCATGGTCCCCACAGCGCAATTGCAGATGCCGGCGGCCTCTTCATAAGACATTCCAGATGCCCCGATCAGAACAAGCGCCTCGCGCTGGTCGGCCGGCAGCTTCTGCAAGGCGTCGCGGAAATCGAGAAAATCCATATGTCCATTTTGTGCCGGAGCGGTTGCAAGACGCGCTGCAATCGTGCCCTCCGAATCGGCAACTTCGCGGCGGCGCTTGCGATATTCGGAATAATAAATGTTGCGCAAAATGGTGAACAACCAGGCGGGCATATTCGTGCCCTCGACAAAGGAACCGAGATTGCTCCAGGCCTTGACCAAGGTCTCCTGAACAAGATCGTCGGCACGATCCGGATTGCCGGACAAGGACACAGCAAAAGCGCGCAGATTCGGAATTGCAGCCAGAAGATCCGACTTCAATTGCGGGCTCGTCTGCCTCGTGCCGGAATTTTCGGTCACTCCTGTCCCTCTTTTCTGGCCTTGGCACCATTGTCGCCTGCCGGCGTCACGCGTGCTTCAAGCGTATCGAGAAGGTCGAGAAATCGATCGGGAATGGGCTGATTGAGCACATCGTCATAGACGGACTTCAATTGCCGCTCGATATAGGTTTTGACGCTGGGCCCAGATTTTGCCGTGCCATTGTCAGCAACATGTATCGGCTCTGCAGACGGCGTCGGCGCAGGCGTTAACGCAACGGAAGGTGGCGCAGCACTGGCGCGCACAACCGGCCGGGCAGAAATCGCGCGCGGTTTTCTTTTGATATTGTCATCCATCAACAAACCCCTCCAGCGCCGGGTGGCCCGCGGCTCCGTCAGATCGCCAGCCTTATCTGAGCATGGGGCGATCAGGCGGACAACGCATCGGCTCCGGTTTTGGTTCCACTTGGGGCTGGAACCAAACAGTCTTTTGAGGGTTAAATGACCAGAGCTCGGCTGCTTGCATCAGAGGCACAACAATGTCGGTATCCCAGGCGATTTCCTCGCACATTCCATATCTGCGTCGGTTCGCGCGCGCGCTTTCGGGCAGCCAATCTGGAGGCGATGCCTATGTACTTGCTACACTTGAAGCAATCGTCTCAGACCCATCATCTTTTCAACCCAATACGGATGTGCGCACTGCCCTCTACCGCATGTTTCTGAAGGTCTGGACGACCATGCCTGTGAACGATCATGCCGATCAAGGCACCTCCTTGCCCGATGAAGAAGGGGCACGGCACAATCTGGACGCCATTTCGCTGCGTCCCCGCATTGCCTTTCTTCTCTCCTCCCTGGAGGGTTTTGAGACCGCTGAAGTGGCACGTGCGCTCGATTGTTCGGCCGCGGAAGCCGCAAGCCTGATCGATGCTGCCGGCAAGGAAATTGCCGACCAGATCCGCACCGACATTTTAATCATCGAGGATGAGCCTTTCATTGCGCTCGATCTGCAAACCTTGGTCGAAGAACTCGGCCACCATGTTGTTGGCATTGCCCGCACGCATAAGGAGGCGGTGAAAACCATCGAAGGGCACAAGCCCGGCCTGATCCTTGCCGATATACAGCTTGCCGACGGGTCATCCGGTCTTGAAGCCGTGAACCAAATTCTCGGCAATATGGAAGTGCCGGTGATTTTCATCACCGCTTATCCGGAGCGTTTCCTCACCGGACAGCCGCCTGAACCGGCCTTTCTCATCACCAAACCGTTTGGCGTCGATTCTCTCAAGGCCGTGATCAGCCAAGCCCTGTTCTTCAACCGTCGCTCGAAACGGGCAGCCGTTGCCCTGTCTTGACGCGTCATGCGCCTTCACATGCGCCCGGTCAGGAGCAGGATGATGACAATGATCAGCACAACCCCCAAAACCCCCGAGGGGCCATAGCCCCAATCGCGGCTGTGGGGCCATGACGGGATGGCGCCCAGCAGCAGCAAGATCAGAATAACCAGGATGATTGTGCCCAAAGGCATGATGCTCACCTCTCCTGCGCGCGGGACCGATTGACCTGTCCGCCCACGGCCAAACGCAAGTTTGCAAAGGATTGTTCCGGCGCCGGGCTGAAAGCCCTGACTGTCACGACAGATCAAGAACGTTTGCCGGCAATTGCGCACCCCGTGCGCAAATCAATCGAACCGGTCCAGCTGGAAAGGCAAAGAGGCTGCGAAGCCCAGGCCGGAACCGGACCCATGACATGACGTTGTCGCTCACGATCTCCCTTTGCACAGACCACCCAGGAGGAAGACATGCAAATCGCTTCCCGGCGAGAACTCCATAGCCTCATTGCCTCCGACAAAGTGGAGGGAACCCATGTCCGCAGACCGAATGGCGACAAGATCGGCGAGATCGAGCGCGTGATGATCGACAAGGTTTCGGGCAAAGTTGCCTATGCGGTCATGAGCTTCGGCGGGTTTCTTGGCATGGGCGAAGATTATTACCCGCTGCCATGGGAAAAGCTGCACTACAACACGGCCCTGCAGGCCTATGAGCTCGATGTTTCCGACGATCAGCTCAAGGATGCACCCAACTATCCTCCGGGCACGGATTACGATTGGTCGCATGAAGGCGGCGGCAAGCGGGTCCATGATTATTATGGCACACGTCCCTATTGGTCTTTCTGAACCCGCGCCTTGCGCGAGAGCCGCGGCAACAGTCGGAACCAGAGGCCGCACTGAAAGTTGAGGGCAGTCTCTCAACATTATGCATCAGGAGCGCCCTATGGCTGCCATGAAAACCATGGAAGATCTTTTTCTCCATTCCTTGAAAGATATTTACTACGCGGAGAAACTCATCCTGCGCATCGTCCCAAAAATGATGAAACAGGCCTCATCCCCAGAGCTGAAACAGGCATTTGAAAAACATCACAGCGAGACGGAGAAACAGCTCGAAAGACTCGAGCAGGTCTTCGAGGAGTGCAATAGCGCTGCGCGCGGCGTGCGCTGCGAGGCAATGGACGGAATTTTGGCAGAGGCCAAAGATATGATGGAAGAGGTGGAGGATGCAGAAGTGCGCGATGCAGGTCTTGTCGCGGCGGCGCAATCTGTCGAGCATTATGAAATATCGCGATATGGAACCTTGGCCGCCTGGGCCCAGCAATTGGGTCTGAAAAACGCGCCAAAGCTTTTGCACCAGACACTTGAGGAAGAAAAGAAAGCCGACAGGCTGCTGTCGGATCTGGCGCTCAAAAAAATCAATCAGAAAGCAGCCCAATAAAGGCGCAGGCTCATCGCACTTATCTGACGGCAATCCAAAAACAAGGAGGGCGCCCAACCGGCGCCCTTTTCAATGTCTCGACCCGACGGGCCTGTCACGTCGACCCTCAGTAAATGCGGCAGATGTCCCATCCAAGATAATCTATGTAGCAATGGTAATGGCGTTGAGCGGAAGCAGCACCAATGGCCGCCCCTCCGAGTGCACCGATTGCAGCACCTGCAGCTGCGCCTCCGCCAGTCCCGACCGCCAGACCGCCAATGGCAGCGCCGGTGAGACCTCCCAATGCAGCTCCTGCCAGCGTGCGATCGGCCTGAGGGCTTCCGCAGCCTGCCAGAGCGAGCGCAACAGTCGAAACCATCATCATTTTTTTCATGGAATTTCTCCATTGCCACGCTGCACGGGACTTGCCTCAACATGTCTGCAATCAAGGAGTTCCTGGGCGGTTGACGTTGCGTCAGTCATGAGCGGCGCATTTTTTTCTAAAAAAGCATTACCTTTGCAGGAACCGCAGCTTCTCCTTCGCGTTGATGGAGTGTGATCTTGACCGCAACTGCAAGTGAGACATCCATGGAAGAGAAAAAGAAAGCCTTGCGCGGCTTTGCCGCGATGAGCCCCGAGCGTCAACGTGAAATTGCACGCAAAGGTGGTGAGAGCGTTCCCAATGAGAAGCGCAGCTTCTCGCAAAATCCTTCGTTGGCCGCAGAAGCGGGCCGCAAGGGCGGACAGAATGTAAATCCAGCCAAGCGCAGTTTTTCACAAAATCATGAGCTTGCGTCGGCTGCTGGCCGCAAAGGCGGGCATGCATCGCATGGCGGCAAGAAATCCGCCTCGATTCCGCCGATCTCTGAATAAGAATCTGCGCAAAATATTTTCAAGGGCAAAAAAGAAAAGCGCTGCATGATCTGCGGCGCTTTTCATGCATCGTGTCACCATTCGAATGTCGGCTTCACTGCGATCTCTGCTTGGCAGAGGCACGACGATTCCCATGCGACGAATGCCCGCCTTTGCGGCCTGCCTCCGAAGCCAATTGGTGATTTTGAGAGAAGCTTCGCTTTTCATTGGGGACGCTTCGTCCACCCTTGCGCGCGATCTCTCTCTGCTTGTCGCGATCCATAGATGCGAAACCGCGGTTCGACTTGCGCTCCTGCTCCATAAATTCCTCCTGGCATTGACCTGCACAGGTAAGTGGAGGACAGGCGCAACAGTTCCTCTTCAGGCCAAGCCCCATTCCCGGCAAAGTTTTGAGACACATTTTGGGGACTTGTTCCCGCCACATCCGGCAATGAGGCCTGTCTGCCCGGATGGTCGACAAGTCTCCAAGACCTGTTCCGGACATGCGAAGACCTTGGACTGAAAACGGGTCGGCTGCAGAACCGGGTGAACCGGCCCAAGATCAATCGTCGTAGCGGATATGAGCGTAAGCGGGATCTGTGGGCGTGCCTTCGAGCGGACCCCCGCCTTGACCGGGTCGCCACATCACGACCTCTTCGATCTTCTCGGCCAGCGCAAAATCTTTATCGGTGATGCCGCCGGCATCATGCGTGTTCAGCCGGACCTTCACGGCAGGATAGGATGCGTGAATGTCAGGGTGATGCCAGGCTGCCTCCGCCAGATGGCCGATCGTATTGACCACCATCAGCGTGCTTTTCCAGCCATATGTGCGATAGATGCGCTCGATAGCGCCATCGACGAGCCGCCAGTGCGGCAAGGCGTCGGAAAGGCGCGCGCGGATGATCTCGTCGGTCAGAACCTGTCCGCTCATCCGCGCGCTCCCAAATTACTTCTTCTTGCCGTCCGGGCCGAACTGCTTGAGGAAAGCCGTCAGATTGGCAATTTCAGTCTCGTTGGTGATGCCGGCGAAAACCATTTTCGTGCCCGGAATCTTGGCGCGCGGATTCTTGATATATTCCGCGAAAGTCGCCTCATCCCAGACGAGGCCAGAAGTCTTGTTGGCCTCGGAGAAATTATAGCCTTCGAGCGTGCCGGCCTTGCGACCGATCAGGCCGTTAAGCGTGGGGCCCACGCCGTTTTTGGCTGTTTCGCCGACCTGATGGCAGGCGCGGCATTTGGCATAGCTTCTCTCGCCTGCCTCAACGTCCTGGGCCATGGCCTGACCGGTAAAGCCGATCAGCGCGAAAGCGGCGGCCGCCGCCAGGGAATTCTTGAAAGTCATGTCGTCTCCTCGAGCGGAACCGCGTTCCGGGCATTGATCCAAAATGGGCGCTTTGCCATTGGGACTGCCCGGATAAGATATGAAGCTCTACTGCGCAACGGCAAGCCCGTCCGACCTGAGAAAAAAACAAAAACGTCTTGCCTCAAGCAGGATGGGGCTGATTTCAGTGGCTCAGTGGCTGGGGGACCAATCCATTTTTCAGGGGATGGCGGGGCTGCGCGGGCAGCCCTCCCCACCACAAAACCCATTTGGTGCTCCATGAAGCCTGTCCTTGAGGATCCATTTGGCGCGATCCGGCCGGAGGCAAGCTCTGACGCCACGCCATTGACGCTGAGGGGCAGAGGCGCATAAACGGCCTGTCTTGGGATTGTCCGCGATGCCCGATCGGCCAGCGGCCTGCAGCCGGTAAAAAAATGTCCCCCAACGAAACGGCAGCCACGCAGCAACTGACGCGTCGCGAAATCATCACGATCATGAGCGGGCTGATGGTCGCACAATTCATGGGCGCGCTTGAAGCGACCATTGTCGCGCCGGTCATGCCGACATTCGGCCGCGTGTTGGGCAATGCCGAAATCCTGCCATGGATCGTCACATCCTATCTGCTCGTCGCCACAGCCGTGACGCCGCTTTATGGCAAGCTCAGCGATATTTACGGTCGCCGACCGATTCTGCTGATCTCAATCGGCATTTTCGTTCTGGGCTCGATTGCCTGCGCGCTGGCGCCCAACATGATTGCCCTGGTTCTCGCACGCGGCCTGCAGGGGCTTGGCGGCGGCGGACTGATTGCGCTCACACAGACCATTGTCGGCGACATGATTCCGCCAAAGCAGCGCGCCGAATATCAGGGCTATATTCAGGCAACCTGGCTGGCTGCCGGCCTCGGCGGGCCGGTGATCGGCGGCTTTTTTGCCGAATATCTGCATTGGTCGATGATTTTCTGGATCAACCTGCCGCTGGGGCTCGTCGCATTTCTGATGACCGACCGCCAGCTCCGGCGGCTGCCACGACATGAACGTCGTCATGAACTCGATCTGGCCGGCGCATTCCTGATCATGGCCATGTCGGTCACGCTCATGCTGGCCCTGTCATGGGGCGGAACGCGCTATGATTGGTTATCGCCGCAGACGATGGGCCTGATTGCGCTGTCTGCACTTCTGCTGGCATTGCTTGTGCTGCGTCTGCGCAAGGCGCGCGAACCTCTGATTCCGATCTCGATTCTCGCCAATAAAATTGTCTTCAACGGCACACTTTCTGTCTGTTGCGCGATGAGCGTTCTCATCGGGCTGATCATTTATCTGCCGATCTATTTTGAAGTTGTGCTTGGCTTTCCGGCTGACCGCGCCGGCATGGCTCTTGTGCCGCTTGTTCTTGGCACGACAATCGGTGCGGGCTTCTCGGGTCGCTACATGGCCCGCCATGATCATTACAAGCGCGCGCCGATTCTGGGTCTGTGCATTGCCATTGCATCAACGCTGGTGCTCTGGCTTGCCGCCGACCGCCTGCCGCTCATCATGCTTGAAATCATCTTCGCCTGCCTGTCGATGGGCCTTGGCTCGCTCTTGCCGGTGTCGACAACGGCTTTGCAAAATGCTGTGCCGCGCCATGAAATGGGGACCACCATGGCGCTGCTGAATTTCCTGCGCCAATTGGGGAGCGCTTTCGCTGTAGCGGTTTTCGGGACGATCCTGATCGGCCTGTCGGGCGTGGCACGGGGCAGCGCCCATGAATTGCTTCTTCGGGCCGGCAATCCAAACATTCAAGGGCTGGCAAACGGGTTCAGCCTGCTCTTCCTTTTGACCGGAATGGCGCTGGCGCTCGCCTTGTTCTTCCTCCTTCGCATGGAGGAAAGGCCCCTGCGCGATGCGCATCACCCAAAAGAATAAAACAAGAGCAAAAAAAGCTTAGAATCGAATAAGTCAGTCTCGAACTCTCTGTTTTAGAGAGAAAAAATCTCATCAATCGAATTTTTAAATTTCACAGAATTGAAAAAATTCACGTAACGTTTATTAACCATTTAGAGCATATTTGTTTCAAATAGGTTCACAAACCTTAAAATACGTTTACCTTTATCCCTGCGTTCCGAGCGCACTCGCGGCGGCGGGGAGTAAGTAGCATGGCGTATCTCGATTTACCTCTGGGCGGGGGCCCCACGCCAATCGGCGGCAGCCCCGTGGCATTCTTTCCCCAAGCGGGTGTCCGTGTCGGCGACAGGGGCCGGACGGGCCCCGTGGCACCGGAGACAGAATCTCACCTGCAAATCCCGGTCTTCCGGGAACTCGAAACAGCGATCGATGCCCAGCATGCGGCCCTTTGGTGCCACATGCGCCCGGCTGGTCCGCCCAGTTTCACGCGTAGTCTGCTGGGCGAATTGCTCGCCCTGCATCGCGCAATCGCAAATCAGGCGGGCTCAGGCCTGCGCTATTTCGTCGGCGCCTCGCGCCTGCCAGGCATTTTCAATCTCGGCGGCGATCTCGTCTATTTTGTCGACTCGATCCGCACCGGCGATCGCGAGCGGCTGCGCAATTATGCGGTCGATTGCTGCAAGGTCGCCCATGCCATGGCGAGCGGCTTTGGCACACCCATTGTCACCATTTCACTCGTGCAGGGCGATGCCCTCGGCGGGGGCTTCGAAGGCGCCCTCTCTTTTCAGGTGCTCATTGCCGAGAAAAGCGCCCGACTGGGTCTGCCGGAAGTTCTGTTCAATCTTTTCCCGGGCATGGGCGCCTATAGCCTGCTGGCGCGCAAAGTCGGCGCGGTTCAGGCGCAACGCATGATCATGAGCGGCAAGGTCTATACGGGAAAAGAATTATTTGAACTGGGCGTCGTCGACATTCTTGCTGAAGACGGCGATGGCGAAGCCGAAGTGCGGCGCTTCATGGCGGGAGGTGCAGCGCGCTACCGTGTGCATCATGCGATGAACCGCGTCGCTCACCGTTTCGATCCGCTCACGCTTGAGGAATTATGCGACATCACCGACATATGGGTGGACACTGCCATGCAGCTGGAGGAGAGCGACCTGCGCAAGATGGAGCGTCTGGCCTTGGCCCAGCGCCGTCGTCTGCAACGCAGCTGATCATCTGATATAGGGCATAAGCATCGCGCGCGCCTGCTCGAATTCCGCTTCGAGCTGGCGCATATGGCGCTCCCCGTCACGAACCAGGTCCTGCGCCTCAATGGCGCGCAGATCGAGACATTTGCGATAGACCGCCTGTGCGCCGACATTGGCCGCACATGACCGCAAAGCATGCGCATGATCGCGGAAACCATCGACATCATGGGCCGAAACCGCCTGCGAAAGTTTCGCCAAAACGCCTGCAGCATCCTTGACGAACTGGCCGACAATTTCCGCCACAAAACTGTCCCCGCCCAAGGCCGCCAGATTGCGCAGCGCATCCTCATCGATAGGATCGACACCGGCCACCAAGCCCTCAACAAAGCCGGCATGAGAAACTGCTTTGCCCTCTATGGCCTCAGCACGGCCCTTGGGAGCCCGGGGAGAATATTCATCAACAAGTGAAAGCAACTGGCGCGCATGGATGGGCTTGCTGAGACAATCGCTCATCCCGGCTTCGCGGCATTTGCGCGCCGTCTCTTCCGTGACATCTGCAGTCAGAGCGATGATCGGAACGGCATCTGCCGCAGGAACGGCGAAGCGATAGAATTTGGCTGCCTCAATTCCGTTCATCACAGGCATATTGAGATCCATCAGGACCAGATCGAAACTGCCGCTCAACAGAGCATTGATGGCAAGATCGCCATTTTCCACCATGGTCACACGATGACCGCCACGCCCGAGAATCTGCCCGATCACAAGCTGATTGGTCCGATTATCCTCAGCCACCAATATGCGAAGGGGATGGCCCGCTGGCTCAGGGAAAGATTCATCAGCAGCACATGCCTGCGGTTGCAAACAAGCAGCTGCCAGCGCGATCATCTGGCGCAGGATATTCTCTTCGGGAAGCAAGGGAAGAACAGCGAGGAAATGCCGGCGCAAGGCGCGGCTGACATCCGAAGGCGACGCCGACATGAGAACAAGCACATGCCGGTTCGCATGCAGATCCGCCAGAAACGTTTCAAAAACATCCTCGGTGGCCGGCAAGAGACGCTCATCGATCAACAGAAGGCCTGCATCCTCACTGTCGCTTTTGAGGAGCAAATCGAGTGCAGCAAAGCTTTCCAGCGAGCTGACATCCGCAATCTTGTCGCGCAGGCTGCCAAGCAGAGCGCGATCCTGGGAGAAGAGACGTATGAGCGGCAGCTGAGCGGGAAGTGCCGGCACATCGGCTGCAGGGCTGACCATAATTTCAAACCAGAACGTCGAACCCTGGCCCGGCACACTCTCGACGCCGATGCACCCGCCATGGGCCTCCACCAATTGGCGCGCAATGGACAGGCCAAGGCCGGTGCCACCGAAACGATCGATGATCGTCTCATCGGCCTGCGTGAAACTTTCAAAAATGCGCGCTTGAGCGTCAGGGGAAATGCCGATTCCAGTGTCTGTTACCTCAAAGCGCAGGCGCAAGCCTTCCTCGTCGCTCTCGCCGATACAGGAGGCCTCGATCAACACATAACCCTGCGATGTAAATTTGATCGCATTGCCGACAAGATTGATCAAAACTTCCTCAAAGTGACGCGTGCTGCCGACAACTTTGCGCGGCAATGAGGGATCGACATGCAACGCAAGATCGATACCGCGCTCCTGCGCCTGAACGAACAACATGCTGCGCACATCCCGCAGCAATTGATGCAGATCGAACTCACCCATTTGGGGCTTTTTGCCATGCTCCATCCGCGACAAATCAAGCAGCGAATTGATGAGCGAGAGAAGCAGGCGCCCTGATTTTCCAATCGTGCGCACCATATCGGACTGGTCTCGATTGAGTTTTGAGCCGACAAGCAGATCGCTCAGCCCAATCACAGCGTTCAGGGGCGTTCGCAACTCATGACTGATGGAGGCCAGAAAGAGGCTCTTGACCCGACTGGCCTCCTCGGCCTGACGTTTGGCTTCCGACAGGCGCCGGATCAGCACAGAAACATAGACGGGAAGGACAATGAGCCCGCCCAGCAGGCCGACGCTCAATTCACGATTCTCATGCCAGAATGGCGTCGTGACGACGACAGCAAGAAAAGCGCAAAAACCGAACAGGCTTGCAGCAAAAAGATATTTGACGCCGAAGCGAAAGCCATTGCCGAAAATGGCCCAGAGAAAGATCGGATAAACGAAGGACGTGATCTCGCCGCCTGCATGCATGAGATAGGCGACGACACCTATGTCCAGTGGAATTCCGATCAACCGGCGCGCCACGCTGATGCCGGGCCGCGCCAGAAGATGCAGAAAAAGAACAAGCGTCGCAATCGTATAGAGGAAGAAATAGAAGCCAATGTCATCCAGCAATTGCTGATGGCCTTCAGCGCCGCCCAGATAGCCGATAAACAGGCAAAGAAATGCAACAAGGCTCAAGGCGAGCCGATTGAATGTCAATTCATGTTCGGAATCGGGACGATTGGAGAGACGGCCCTTCACACGCTGAATGAAGGGTTTTTGCAGCGATGATCTGGCTGTCATATACATGAGGCAAGTCAGGCGCTGGCAGCGAGCGGCATGCTGCAATCCAGCAGGGCAATAAATTCCTCGGCCGGCATTGGCTTGCCAAAATAATAACCCTGTACTTCATCGCAGCCTTCAGCGCGCAATCGCGCCAATTGCTCCGCAGTTTCCACACCCTCTGCCACAATCTCCAGGCCAAGACTCTTGCCGAGTGTCACAATGGCGCGAACGATGGCTGCATCATTGATGTCGGTCGACAGGTTGCGGACGAAACTCTGATCGATCTTGATCCGGTCGACCGGAAATTTTTTGACGTAATTCAGCGAGGAATAACCGGTTCCAAAATCATCGATCGAGACATGGACGCCAAGATCGAGCAATTGCTGCAGATCCTTTGCGACGGCATCGAGATCGCTGGCAACAATGCTCTCCGTCAATTCGAGATCGAGCCGTGAGGGGTCGAGCCCGGTTTCGCCAAGAATTTGCGCCACCAGCAAAGGCATGCGGCGCTTGCGGAACTGGACCGGCGAGAGATTGACGCCGACACGCAGCGCCAGTCCGCGCTTCTGCCAGGAACAGGCCTCGCGGCATGCCTCACGCAGCACCCATTCGTTGAGTGGGACGATCATGCCGTTTTCCTCCACGCGATTGAGGAAAACACCCGGCCCGACAATTCCAACACCAGGCCTGTTCCAGCGCAGCAAAGCTTCTGCGCCGACAATCTGTCCGCTCGCGAGATTGACCTGCGGCTGATAGTAGAGAAGGAACTCGTCATTCTCCATCGCGCGCCGCAATTCACCATCAAGCAGCGCATCATTGCGCGCCCGCGCTTGCATATCCGCAGCATAGAAACAGAAGAAATTCCCCTGCTCTGCCTTGGCGCGATACATGGCAAGATCGGCATTTTTCAAAAGATCTTCGCCATCGATCCCATCCTCGGGATGGATGGCGATGCCGATACTGGCACTGGTGCGCAGGCCAGAATTTTCAAAATCCGAAGCGCCGGCAACCGTCTCGAGAATGCGGCGGGCAAATTCTGCCGCATCTTCGCTCGAGGACACATGGGCCTGCAGAATGGCAAATTCATCGCCGCCCAGTCGCGCCAAAGTGTCTTCACTGCGCATCGCCCCGCGCAGGCGCTCTCCCACCAGCCTGATGAAACGATCGCCGGCTGAATGGCCAAGCAGATCATTGACGGCCTTGAATCCATCGAGGTCGAGCAAGTGCAAGGCAAAAGGCTGGTCGCCTCGTCTGGCACGCGCAATCAGGCGGCGCATGCGCTCGCGCAACAATGTCCTGTTGGGGAGATCCGTGAGCGGATCATGATGCGCCAGATGGCGCAAATGCCCTTCGGTGCGCTTGCGGGCGGTGATGTCGAGCGAGGAGGTCAAGACACCGCTGACAAGATTTGTGTCATCGCGCAAAGGCGATTTCGTCGTGATGAAAACGCGCGTTTCCCCGTCACGACCGACCATTTCTTCTTCATAGCTCGGCAAGGGACGACCTGTCTCAAAAACCATCCGGTCGAGCGCATGGCTGCGTGCGCCATGCTCTTCGCCAAAGAGCAGGCCTACATGAGCGCCCAAGACCTGTTGCGGATCGAGGCCGACAAAATCGATATGATTGGCATTGACGAAGAGCAGGCGGCCATCATAGCCGGCGGCACTGATCATGACAGGCAGCGTATCGATGACCTGTGCCAGACGCTTGCGGGAATCGCGCAGGGCACGCTCGCGATTGTCCTCGCTGACACGCAATTCGCGCTCCAGCGTCGAGGCGCGGCTGGCGAGGAGCATTTGATGTTTGTGCAGCTTCAAGAGGTTGCGCGCGCGCGTGATGAATTCGTGATGATCAACGGGGCTGTGCAGAAAATCCGTCGCGCCGGCCTCAAGAGCGCGCAAGCGGAAACTGCGCTCTTCATAAACCGTGATGACAATCACCGGCACATCGACTGAGGAAGGCAATTCACGGAACCGGCGAATGAATTCCGCCCCGTCCATTTTCGGCATTTTATAATCGGTAATGACGAGATCGGGCGTTTGCCCGGCAAGCCAGACGAGTGCTTCCTCCGGATCGCCGAAGGTCTGAACGCTCACATCCTGTTCGATCGAAGCGGCAAGCTTCGCGAAAATGTTCCGGTTGGTCACACGGTCATCGACGATCACAATCAGGGACATGTCTGGCGGTCCGATACGCTGGCAACATTTCCGCCGGCTGCATTGACAGCCTGACGCACGCCCATGATCGGGAAATTGTCTTAAACAAATACAACTCTTCGATTTTATGAGACAATATGCTTCACAAATTGCATCATTTTGTTTCTGTTAGACTTAGGTTTAAATCCTTAGTTTGTAGAAACTTTTGTGAAACCATGCGGTTTACGCTTCATTAACCCTCGGGGGAAGGAGCGGGCCCAAATGGATATGTTGGATCTCGACCGCCTGTTGCGCGCGACCCTTCCGGGCCACAACGGCCGCATGTCGGTATCTTTGACAGATTTGCCCGGTCATTTGCTGGGCCTGCAGGATTTGCTCACCAAAGCAGCGGATATGGCCGACCTCCAAGGCGCGCCGCTGATCGAAATTCATCTTCCGGTCCAGCGATATCCGCAGATCGGACTGTCCTTTCGCGACGTTCCCGTGCGCGATTGCGGCCGCTCCGGGGTGCTGCGCTTCATCTATGAGAGCGAACCGAAACCAGCCTGAGGCTTGGCTTTTCAATTGGCGTTTCAACTGGGAGGTCCAGCATGGATTTGCTTTTTCTCTCACGCCGTGTAGCTCTCTGCCGGCACTTCGCTCAGGAGAGTCAATTGGCCAAGAAACCAGCGGCACGCGCTGAATTCGTGCTTTTCGATGTGACTTATGAAGACGGCTCGCGCCGCTCCAACCGTCGCGTGCCTTCCCATATTCTCGGCGGGCTCGATGGGGATGATCCTGCCCGCGCAATCATCGAGGAGCAGGATCGCGAGATCGCCGAGAAATCAGGGCAGCCGCCCCTGCGCATCAAAAGTCTGCAACGCTCCGGCGGCAAAAAGTGAAAAGCGGGCGCTCAGGCGTCCTCTTCATCATCCTCTTCATCAATATCGATGAGAAATACGACTGAGGGCTCGCCCTCTTCCATATCCTCATCCCCGTCGAGATCTTCGGCATCCTCGAATTCCTCTTCCTCATCGGGCGTTGCCGCGCGCAGCTCCAGCTTGGCCCGTCCATCCCAGATGGGTTTGCCATCGCTGTGAATGACGGTCAGATCCTCGCGAAATTCTTCGCTTTCGATCAGTTCGCGCGCCTGTTCCTCGTCGGCATTGGTCACCGCAATGGCGCGGCCGGCGATCTCTACAGTAAACATGGCTACTCCCTGTCAGGCTGAACCCAGAAAGAACTCGCAAAAGCTCGCTTGGGATGCAATTGGATGGAAAAGCCTGGGCGGCCAAAGGCTGACCAGAGCTTCAGTATGAGTCATTCTACCCGAAACGGGTTCGAGAAAGGGCTTGCGGCCGGAACTGATT
>CAZHOK010000010.1:15605-49723 GCA_964534115.1 uncultured Beijerinckia sp. | reverse complement strand
CGTCTATCTGGCGCGGCAGCCCAATTGCGGCGACCTCATTCCCGGCGGGAAGGGGTTACGCAAAATGCGCTGGCGGGCACGGCAGAAGGGCAAACGGGGCGGCGCTCGCATCATCTATTTCTACCGCATGCCAGACGAAACATTATTTCTGCTGGCCGCCTACGCGAAATCCGATGCTGAGGATCTGACGCCAAACAAAAAGCGGGAATTAATCGACTTGGCGGAAGCTCTTTCCGCCGCCTGTGAGTGAGGTACAAAATGTCGGGCAACAAGATTATTCGAGGTCTTGAGGAGGCTCTTGCCTACACAAAAGGCGAGCTCGAAGGGGCGCGCGTTTACAAAATTGCCATCGAGCGGGTCGATGTGCGCGCCCTGCGCCACCATCTCGGCCTGACACAGGCAGAATTCGCCAGCGACTTTGGTTTCTCGATATCCGCCGTGCGGCATTGGGAGCAGGGAAAAAGGCACCCGGAAAGGTCAGCCGAAGTTTTGCTGCGGCTGATTGCAGCCAATCCCGATTTTGTTCGGCAGCACGCCAAGGCGATTGAGCACCAGCACGCGGTCGAGTAATCTCCCTCACGCCCAGGGTGCGACTTGTCCGTTGTCGTAAATCCGCCAGGCCTGCAGGCCGGCTTTGGCCACCACGACACGGCCCTCCTTGGCCTTGGCGAGGAGAAATTTGAAGACGAGCGGATTGCGCCAGGCCATCGGGTTCGTTGGGTCGCAGACGGCATGATATTCTTCGGAATCGGCATCTTCCATCAAGATTGTGCCGACCTTGTCGGGGCGCAGCGTGGTCGGCATGGAGCGTTCCATCATCCAGTCGCATTCGAAATCGCGGCAGACCTCCGGGCGCTTTTTATAAACCTTGCAGCCCCCACCCAGCACGCAATGGTCGCAGAGCTTGCCGGCGGGTTTGTCAAAATGTTCGATTTCAAGAACCTGGCAGCACATGGTGCAGGGGCCGCAGGATTTTCCAAGAACTGCCATAAAAGAACCTGTCGATTCGAGATTGGCGGGCAGTGTCGGTGCGTGCTCTCGCACTTGCAAGACGAAAGTCAGCTGTCCCCAGCCTGCCGTTTCCCCTCCGCGGCTCTGCCCTGTCTGCTGCCGGCATTGATGACTTGCCCTTGACTTGATGAGAGGCGCGATGCAATCGGCTGCCAGCGCAGCGGGACGTTTGGCGAAAGGGCCCACCATGTCGATAGCTTTCATCTTTCCCGGTCAGGGCTCGCAGGCGGTGGGCATGGGCAAGGCGCTTGCCGAGAATTTTGCCGAGGCGCGTGCCGTTTTTGCCGAAGTCGATGAGGCGCTGGGCCAAAAGCTGTCTGCCCTCATGTTCGAGGGGCCCGAGGCCGATCTCACTCTGACCGCCAATGCCCAGCCCGCTTTGATGGCGGTGAGCCTTGCCGTCACCCGCGTGCTGGAGGCCCATGCGGGTCTCGACATTGCCGGGGAAGCCAAATTCATCGCCGGCCATTCGCTCGGCGAATATTCGGCTTTGGCCGCGGCCGGCACTTTTTCGCTGGCCGATACGGCGCGCCTCCTGCGCCTGCGCGGGCAAGCCATGCAGAAAGCTGTTCCCGTCGGCGAGGGTGCCATGGCTGCTTTGCTGGGCGCCGATTATTCAACCGGCGTCGCCATTGCCGCAGAGGCCGCACAGGGGCAGGTCTGCCAGATCGCCAATGACAATGGCGGCGGCCAGGTCGTGTGTTCCGGTCACAAGGCGGCGGTCGAGCGCGCCATGGAGATTGCCAAGGCCAAGGGCATCAAACGGGCGATCCTTCTGCCGGTCTCCGCACCCTTCCATTGCGCCTTGATGCAGCCGGCCGCCGATGCCATGGCCGATGCTCTGGCCAAAGTGACGATGAAAGCGCCCTGCGTGCCGCTGGTTGCCAATGTCCTGGCCGCGCCTTTGAGCGACCCGGAAGAAATTCGTCGCCGCCTTGTCGAACAGGTCACCGGCACGGTGCGCTGGGCCGAGAGCATTGCCTTTATGGCGCGTGAAGGCGTTACATCATTTTATGAGCTTGGATCGGGCAAAGTCTTGTCAGGTCTTGTAAAACGTATCGCTGACACAGCTACGGGCACGGCCGTTGGCGCGCCCGCCGATATTGAGGCCTTTGCCGCCCGAGCCAAATCCTGACCGCCTGCCAAGGAGCAAAACATGTTCGAACTCAATGGACTTAGCGCGCTTGTGACGGGCGCCACCGGCGGTCTCGGCGGCCAGATCGCCCGCGCCCTTCACGCCCGGGGCGCGACTGTCGGCATTTCCGGCACGCGTGCGGAGGCGCTGGAGAAACTCGCCGCCGAATTGGGCGAGCGCGTTCACATCCTGCCCTGCAATCTGGGCGACAAGGATGCGGTCGAGGCGCTTGTTCCGGCCGCGGAAGCGGCGATGGGCCAGGTCGACATTCTCGTCAACAATGCCGGCATCACCCGCGATGGTCTCTTCATGCGCATGAAGGACGAGGATTGGGAGCAGGTCATCAATGTCAATCTGACCTCGGCCTTCCGCCTGTCGCGCGCCTGTCTGCGGGGCATGATGAAGCGCCGTTTCGGCCGGATCATTTCGATCACCTCGATCGTCGGCGTGACCGGCAATCCGGGGCAGGGCAATTATGCAGCGTCGAAAGCCGGCATGATCGGCATGTCCAAATCGCTCGCTGCCGAAGTCGCCAGCCGCAATATCACGGTCAATTGCATCGCGCCGGGCTTTATTGAAAGCCCGATGACCGATGCTTTGAACGACAAGCAGAAGGAATCGATTTTGGCTACGATTCCAGCCGGCAAGCTGGGCACCGGCGCCGATATTGCGGCGGCTGCGGTCTATCTGGCGAGCCGGGAAGCGGGCTACGTGACCGGGGCTACCCTGCATGTCAACGGCGGAATGGCAATGATCTGAGGCGCTTAGCCTTATATACAGGCAAAGGGAGAGGCGCGCTCCGAAGCTCTCGCCAGTTGATTGCGAATATGTTAGTTGACGCCTTGGACGACGCCCGAATCCAAGGCGGTCACATCCAGATGGGATGACCGGTCGAGTGTCGAGCATTCCACGGATCCCGCGGGGCGGGGTCGGCGGGCCTCCGGCCGCATCCCGCTTGGGCTGCGTGCGTCCGGGTCCCTTCGGCCGTATCCTGCAAAAGTTTCAAGAGATGAGGACGTAAGATGAGCGATGTCGCCGAGCGCGTGAAAAAGATCGTGATTGAGCACCTCGGCGTGGACGCCGAGAAGGTTGTCGATAATGCCAATTTCATCGACGATCTTGGCGCTGACTCGCTCGATACGGTCGAGCTGGTGATGGCGTTCGAAGAAGAATTCGGCGTCGAAATCCCCGACGATGCGGCCGAGACGATTGTCACCGTCGGCGATGCCGTAAAGTTCCTCGAGAAGGCCTCGGCCTGATCCTGCACGGCCCGGCTTGCTGCCGGGCCTTTTCCGCGAGGGCCGGTGCCGCCGGCCCTTGTCGGTCTGTCGCGCCGGTTGCGGCGTATTGATTGCGGACCGGGCTTTGTCCGGGCATCACAAGCGGCAAATTGGGAAAAGCGATATGAGAAGGGTGGTCGTTACCGGGCTCGGCCTCGTCACACCGCTGGGCAGCGGCGTTGAGACTGTCTGGACGCGGCTGATCGAGGGCCGGAATGGGGCAGGGCGCGTCGAGAATTTCGAAGTGTCGGACCTGCCCTGCCAGATCGCTTGCCAGATCCCCCGCGGCGACAGCGCGACCGGTGCGTTTAATCCCGACGAATGGATGGAGCCCAAGGAACAGCGCAAGGTCGATGAATTCATCGTCTATGCGATGGCAGCCGCGACGCAGGCGTTGAAAGACGCCGGCTGGGCCCCCAAAACCTATGAAGAACAGACCACGACAGGCGTGTTGATCGGCTCGGGCATTGGCGGGCTGGGCGGCATTTACGAAGCCTCGCTGGTGCTCAAGGAAAAGGGCCCGCGGCGTCTGTCGCCTTTCTTCATTCCCGGCCGTCTCATCAATCTGGCCTCGGGCTATGTCTCGATCCAGCATGGCCTCAAAGGGCCCAATCATTCCGTTGTCACCGCCTGTTCGACCGGCGCTCATGCGATCGGCGATGCCGGGCGCCTCATTGCGCTGGGCGATGCCGATGTGATGGTGGCAGGTGGTGCTGAAAGCGCGATCAACCGCTTGGGACTGGCCGGCTTTGCCGCCTGTCGCGCTTTGTCTACCGGCTTCAACGACACCCCCGAAAAAGGCTCGCGTCCTTACGACAAGGATCGCGACGGTTTCGTCATGGGCGAAGGCGCCGGCGTTGTCGTGCTCGAAGAATATGAACATGCCAAAGCGCGTGGCGCGAAAATTTACGGCGAGCTGATCGGCTATGGCCTGTCGGGCGATGCTTATCACATCACCGCGCCGACCGAAGATGGCGATGGCGCTTTCCGCTGCATGCAGGCCGCGATGAAGCGGGCCGGCATTTCCGCGCATGATCTCGATTATATCAATGCGCATGGCACATCGACGCCGCTGGGCGACGAGATTGAACTCGGCGCCGTGACGCGTCTGGTGGGCGATGCTGCGTCCAAGCTTGCCATGTCATCGACCAAATCGGCGATCGGACATTTGCTGGGTGCTGCGGGTGCGGTTGAGGCCGTCTTCTCCATTCTCGCCATTCGCGACCAGATTGCGCCGCCAACGCTCAATCTGGACAATCCGAGTGTGGAAACAGCCATCGATCTGGTTCCCAAAGTGGCACGCAAGCGCAAGATCGACACCGTCCTGTCCAATTCCTTCGGGTTTGGCGGCACGAATGCGTCGCTGATTTTCAGGCGTGTGTGAAACGGTGGGGATAAGCGCGGGCTTGGCCTTCGTCATTCCCATGTTTCGCCACAATCTGGAATAGTTTAGTCTGACAGCAATGATTTTCGCCTGATCGAAAGTGGTGGTTGAGCCAATGGCCGAGCCGACGGAAAATCCGAAGGAAAGCGCGCCTGAGCAGGCAAAAGGTTTCAATCTGTTTCGCAAACCGTCTCTGCGTTCGCCCAGCGAGGCCTTGCAGCCCGATACGCCGCCACCGCCGCCGCCCAAAAAACCGCGCCGCACGGGTACTTTGGCTCTGATCAGCGGTTTTCTGTCCTTTCTTCTCGTCGTCGCTCTGGGCTCTATTGCCGGCGTTGTTTTCGTTCAGCAGAAATTGCGCAGCGCCGGCCCGCTGCAGCAGGACAGGCTTGTCTATATTGCGCCACGCACCGACGTGCCGGAAATTCTCGCGCAGCTCGAGCGCGAAGGCGTGATCGATTCGCCTGTGCTGATGAATGTTTCGCTGCTTCTTGAAGGCAATCGCGGCAATGTCAAAGCCGGCGAATATTTATTCAAGCGCGAGGCCAGTCTGCGCGAGGTGATGGACCTGCTCGTGTCGGGGCGCCAGTTCCTGCATGCGATCACCATTCCCGAAGGCCTGACGACCGAGCAGATCATCCAGCGTTTGCGCGAGAATGATTTATTGGCGGGCGATGTGCGCGACGTGCCGCGCGAGGGCATTTTATTGCCCGAAACCTATCGCGTGCCGCGCGGCATGTCGCGAAGCGATCTCTTGCGCAAGATGCAGGAGGATCAGCGCCGGCTCATCGATCAGATCTGGGCCAAACGCGATCCCTCCTTGCCCTTGCGGACACCGCATGAACTTGTGACGCTTGCCTCCATTGTCGAAAAAGAGACGGGCCGCGCCGACGAGCGCGCACGCGTCGCCGGCGTCTTCATCAATCGGTTGAACAAGCGCATGCGCCTGCAATCCGATCCGACGATTGTCTATGGCATTGTCGGCGGCAAGGGCACGTTGGGGCGCGGCATTACGCGTGCCGAGATCAATCAGGCGACGCCCTACAATACTTATGTCATCGATGGACTGCCGCCGGGACCGATTGCAAATCCCGGTCGTGCCTCGCTGGAGGCTGTTGCCAATCCGATCCGCACGGCGGATCTGTTTTTCGTTGCCGATGGCACGGGCGGTCACGCTTTTGCTGAAACGCTCGAACAGCACAATCGCAATGTCGCGCGCTGGCGCCAGATCGAGCGCGATCGCGCAGAATCCGGTGGCGCCGGCTCTGGCGTCGATCGCGCCCCGGCCATTGCGCCGGGCGAGCCCGCCGCTAATCCGCCCAATGCAGCGCCGCCGCGCGGACAGCGCGGCTCGCTGGAGTGGCAAGCCCCCACAGGCCCGCTGGGCGATGCGCTGGAGCGCGTGGCGGATGTCGATCTGCGCGCGCGTTTTGGCTTGCGCGGTGTTCTGCCCTCCGGCCCGCCGCCCTCAAGGCTGATGGCCGCGCAAGTGGCCGAGCGCAAGCTGTTGGCGCAAAGATCGGTCGGCAATCTTGCCATGTTCGAATTCGGGCCGGGTGTCGATGCACTGCCGCCGCTTCGCGGTCTTGCCGAGCGTCCGCAGCTCGACGGCACGGCAGATGATTTCGACATGGGCCTGCCCATGCCTGGCGATGTCGCGACCTATCCCGTCAGCCCCGAGCGTCTCGCCGATCAGCGGGCGCGCGCGGCCCGGCTGGGCATCGATCTGCCACCCTTGCCGGAGGCATCTTCGCTCCCGGCGGACGCGCTGGCATTGCAATCCGTGCATGAAGTGACGAGACGCCGGGTTCTGGATGCATCGGAGGGGACTGCGCTCGATCCGCTGAAAAACCGGAGCTGGGATCTCAACACGCCCAAGCGCGTGCCCCAAGGGACCCGCACTTCAACGGCGCCTTGAGCGCCAAACCGCCTCGCACTATGGTGCCCGCTCTTCATTGAGGGCCGATTCCGGCTGCAGGGACCATGCGCATGGCGCTGAAAAGCATGACCGGATTTGCCCGCACATCGGGCGCCCATGCACCTTACGCTTTTGCGTGGGAGCTGAAGGCGGTCAATGCCAAGGGTCTCGATCTTCGTCTGCGCGTTCCATCCGGCTTCGATCTGATCGAGCCTGAGGCGCGCGCGCGTCTCACCTCACGTCTGGCCCGCGGCACTTGCTATGCAACGCTGACATTCACGCGCCAGGGCGCGCAGACGCAGGTGCGCGTCAACGAGCCTTTGCTGCGCATGCTGGTCGACACGCTGGCGCAAGTGCCCGTCACCGGCCAATTGCGTCCGGCATCCATCGATGGACTTCTGGCCGTGCGCGGCGTTGTCGAGGTGAGCGATGCGGCCGATGATGAGGCGACTGTTGCGGGCGTCACCCAGGCCGCACTTGCGGGGCTCGATGCAGCACTCGATGCGCTCGTGCAGGCGCGCGCCGATGAGGGTCGCGCCTTGCAGGATGTTTTGACAATGCGCGTCGATACGATTGAGCGTCTGGTTCTGGCGGCTGAGGATACGCCGGGCCGCAAGCCCGAGGCGATCCGCGCGCGGCTGCAGCAGTCCATTGAAACATTGGCTGGCGCCACCAATACGCTCGATCCGGCGCGGCTGCATCAAGAAGCACTTCTGCTTGCCGCCAAGGCGGATGTGCGCGAAGAAATCGACCGCTTGAAAGCCCATATAGGTGCTGCACGCGATTTGCTTGCCTCCGATCAGCCGGTCGGCCGTCGGCTTGATTTTCTGGCGCAGGAATTTTCGCGCGAAGCCAATACGCTTTGCGCCAAATCGAACGATCCGGTCCTGACCGGGCTTGGCATGGATTTGCGCGTTGAAATCGAGCAATTCCGCGAGCAGGTCCAGAACATCGAGTGAGAAACATGCCAACACGCGATCCCATCCAGCGCCGCGGCCTCATGCTGATCCTGTCGTCACCATCGGGTGCAGGAAAGACAACGCTGACGCGCAATCTTCTGCAGGACGGGAGCCTCGATCTCACGCTTTCCATTTCGGTGACGACACGCGAGCGCCGCCCCAGCGAAGTCGAGGCGATCCATTATTATTTCAAGACACGGGCGGAATTCGATCGCCTGAAGGCGAATGATGAATTGCTCGAATATGCCGAAGTGCATGGCAATTATTACGGCACGCCGCGCGGCCCGGTGGAGAAGGTCCTGACGCAGGGCCGCGACATGCTGTTCGATATCGATTATCAGGGCACGCAGCAGGTGCAGAAACGCGCGCCCCATGATGTGGTGACGATTTTCATTCTGCCGCCCTCGATGAGCGAATTGCGCGCCAGGCTTGAGCGGCGTGCCGAAGATGCGCCCGATGTCATCGCCAAGCGCCTGTTCAATGCGCGCAATGAAATTACCCGCTGGCCGATCTATGATTATGTCATCGTCAATGAAGACATTCAGCAGGCCATGTCGGAAGTGAAATCCATCCTCATCGCCGAGCGCCTCAAGCGCGCGCGCTCCGCAATCGGCATTTCGAAATTTGTCGAAGGCTTGCTGGCCGAAGGACAGTAAGACCCATTCGCATCATTGTTTCGCTTCGCGCCCCATGAGGGATGGATTAGCGGCTCATGTCTTCTGCCACGCGCGCGAGCCGCGCAAAGCCTGCGACATCCACTTCTTCTGCGCGCTTTGTTTCTTCGATCTCGGCCGACCGCAACAAGGCAAGTGCATCGATTGATTTGCCTGCCACGGAAAGTCCCTTCAGCGATTGCCGCAGCATTTTGCGTCGCTGGTTGAAGGCTGAGGCTGTGATGGCTGTCAGGATTTTTGGATTGCAGGGCAGGGGTTCGCGGCGCGGCACAAGCTCCACGACCGAAGAGGTGACTTTCGGCGGCGGGTTGAAGGCGGAGGGCGGCACGTCGAAGAGAATGCGCGCCTGCGTGCGCCAGCCGGCGAGCACGCCAAGGCGCCCGTAATCGACGCGCTCGCTTGGCGTTGCAACGATGCGCTCGGCAACTTCGCGCTGGAACATGAGAACCATGCGATCGAACCAGGGCGGCCAGGGCTCGCTCTCAAGCCAGCCGACCAAAAGGGCCGTGCCGATATTATAGGGGAGGTTGGCGCAGATGCGCACCGGGCCGCTTGTCTCTGCAACCAGCGCCTGCCAATGGGTGGTCATTGCATCGCCCGAGATAATCTCGAGTCTGCCTGGATAGGCAGCGGCAATTTCCGCCAGAGCCGCAAGGCATCGCTGATCGCGCTCAATGGCAATGACTTTGCGCGCGCCTTCCATCAGCAGCGCGCGTGTCAGCCCGCCGGGGCCGGGACCGACTTCGACAATCGCTGCCGCTTCTTGCGGAGCCACGGCGCGGGCGATGCGTCCGGTCAGATTGAGGTCGAAGAGAAAATTCTGTCCGAGAGATTTTTTCGCATCGAGATCGTGTTTGCGCACGATTTCGCGCAGCGGCGGAAGCCCGTCATCCACGCTCATGCCTGTGCCGCGCAGCTAGCGAGACGTGCGGCCAGATCAAGCGCGGCGATCAGGCTGGCCTCATTCGCAATGCCCTTGCCGGCAATGTCGAAAGCCGTGCCGTGATCGGGCGATGTGCGAATGAAGGGCAGTCCGAGCGTGATATTCACCGCACTGTCGAAGGCCAGTGTCTTGATCGGGATCAGCGCCTGATCGTGATACATGCACAAGGCGGCATCGTATCTGGCGCGCGCCGCCGCATGGAACATTGTGTCAGGCGGCAGCGGGCCGCGTGCGGCAATATTCATCGCCTGCAAACGTGCGACTGCGGGTGCGACAATCTCGATATCTTCGCGACCCATCGTTCCGCCTTCGCCGGCATGGGGATTGAGCCCGGCAATGGCGATGCGTGGCTGTGCAATGCCGAATTTTTCCCGCATGTCGGCAGCCACAATGCGGCCCGTCTCGACAATCAGCTCGGTCGAAAGATCCGCAATGGCGCGCGTCAGCGAAACATGGATCGTGACCGGCACGACAGCCAGAGCAGGCGACCAGAGCATCATCACGGGCAGGCATTTTTGTCCCCAGTGACGCTGAGCCAATTCGCCCAGAAATTCCGTATGGCCCGGATGTTTGAAGCCCGCGCTGTAGAGCACGTCCTTGGCGACAGGATTGGTAACGAGTGCAGCCGCATGGCGCTTGTGCACCAGCTCCACGCCCGTTTCGATGGCGGCAATGGTCATGGGCGCATCGGCGCCATTGGGCAGTCCCGGCGTGGCCTGAACATGACCATCGAGTGCGACGACGGGCAGGGCCTGCCCAAAGGCCGCACCTGCGTCAACCGGTGCAATGCGCGCAACGGGCACGTGCAAGCCAAGCATTGCGGCTGTGCGTTCGAACAGAGCAGGATCGCCAAGGACGAAAAACGGATGCTGGTCAGGCCGGCGCGCGACCCATGCTTTCAGGGCGATTTCCGGGCCGATGCCGGAGGGATCGCCCTGCGTGAGAGCAAGGGGCAGCGGCTTTGTCATCGACGTCTCACAATCACTGCGCGGGCGCGCAGGTCGCTGTACATGCGCGCAGCAATGGTTTCGAGCTTGCGCGCCAGCAATTCATTGCGAATATCTTCACCTATGATGGCATCGTCGCGCAAGGCGCGCTTGTCGCAGAGTGCGATCATTTCAATGCCGGTCGAGCCGCGTTGCGGCGGTGTGAGTTTGCCGACGGCTGTGCGGTCGAGCAGATTGCGCAATTCATCAGGCAGCGAATTGCCCGCGCGGCTGAATTGTTCCCTGATCACCGTCTCGGGTGTTGCCCGCACAACCGAGACACCGGACTGGCAATCGTTGAAACGCGTGCGCAATTGTTCGGCCTCACGGGCGCGGGCCTGCCATTGGGCCGGCGTTGCGCTGATCGGCACGATCAGAATGACCTGACGCATCAGATATTCAGACGGGATTGCACTTGTGCCGCGCCGCTCGATCTCTGCGCGCACTTCGCGCTCAGAGACTTCGAGTCCCTTGTTGAGGCCGCGCGCCAGCATCAGCCAGCTGCCTTCGGCCTTGAAGAAATCGTCGAAATCCTTTTCCTGCAAGCCGGCACTTTGCAGCGATTGCATGAGCGCTTGCGGCGGGATCTTCATTTGGCTGGCAATTCTGCCAATGCCATTATTGCGCTCATTGATGCCGGGATTGAGGCTGTATTTCTTCAATTCGCGCAGCCGCAAGCGATCCGCGATAATGGCCTCAAGCGCCGCATCGGCTGTGGCGGTGCGCTTGAGGACGCGCAGCAATTTGGTGCGCCTGTCCAGATCGACATCGGTGATGGGTTCGTCATTGACGGTGGCGACAAGCGTGGCGGCCGCAGCCGGGCGCGGATCGGCAATGGGCGCTGCGGCGAGCGCGAGAATGAGGGCCAGAGCGGCCAGTGAGGTCGACAGATTTCGAATCATGCAAAATGGTTGCGGTGCAATGGCGGTCCCGTCAATGGGAACCGACACCATCCTGGCCCATCAATCCGCTGAGCGATGTGCTCAGGCGCGCCTCGCCCAATGTGCGCAATTGCAATTGCAGCAGCACGGTCTGGTTGCGGGTTGTGGGCGCTCCGTTCAGGCTCTGCGGAAAGGTCGACGTATAATTGACCGTCAGCGTGGTGCATTCGTCGGAATAGCCGCCGCCAAGGCTCAGGCCGGCAACCGAGAAAAGCGGGCGGCTCTGGGCAGTCGTCGATGTGTAGAGGTGGCGCGACATGTCGAAAATGACATTGCCGACCGCGAAGAAATTCTTGTCGAAATTATAACGCGATCCCGCCGACAGGCCTTCACGGCGTTTTTCGTAGCCGAGCAGCGGTTGAGCCTCATAGCGCGCATATTGCAGCGAGCCGGAAAAATCGCCCCAGCGCCCGTTGGCCATCAGATCGAGGCGGCGCAAATGGTAATCGTTCGGGTCGAAGCGGCCTTTTGCAACGAAGGAATATCGACCGTTCGGCGAGAAAGCTGCGCGCGTCACAAAGTCCGAATGTTTTGTATCGAGACCGGAAGAGAGGCCGACATTGGCGGCATCGGGCGAGGCATAAGAATTGCGCCCGGCGAGCTGGTAGGACTGGCCGACGAGCAAATTCGCATAGCCGCCATTGTCGAGTTGCGCCGTATATTGGACGCCGTAATTGGTCCTTACGCCACCCTCAAAGCGGTCGTAGCCGGAAAACTTGCTCCAGGCAAAGAGATTGCTGTCATCAAAGACAAGGCTCTGGGCATCTTCATTGACCAGAGAACGATTGGTGACTTCATCGGGGCGCAAAATGATTTGCGCAATCGGCTCGATGACATGCGTCATGCCGGCGCCGCGCGCCATCATCGGCAAGCGATAGTCGAGGCCCGTGCCGGCAAGAAAACGGCCGCGGAAGGAATCCGGTTCCGAGCCGACAAAATTCACCTGGTCGGAATTGCGGCTGAGAATGGCGCCTCCGGCATAATAAGTTCCCGTCTTGTCGAGCGACAGCCAGGACCCGTTCAGCGAAGCGAAAGTGAAGGGCGTCCAGACCTGACCGATATTGTCGATCAGCTGGCGCCGCCAGGATGTTGTGACGGTTGCGCGCGTATATTCGCCTGCCATGCCGCGCAACAGGCAATTGCCGCGGTCATAGCTCGAGCAGACCGGATAGAGATTATAGGTCGGATCGAGCTGGAAGCTGCGCGTCGATTCATAGGCCGCGGCCTGGCGCGAAATGGTTGTCAGATTGAGGCCGATTTCCACTTCGCCGCCAATACCGCGCTCGCGGCTGATGTCGAAGCGCTTGCTGTAATCGAGCACGGGCGCAACAAAGGGTTGCTGCTCTTGCCGGTCTTGCGCGCTCAGGCCCTGAAAATAATAGCCGCGCAGATCGAAATAGCCGCGCTTGTCCTGGCCGGTCAGATAGACCTGCGATGTGCGCTCGCGGAAATAATTGGTCGAGAGCTGCTGGTTGGGCTGGCGATAATCGGTGGTGAAATATTTGTCGGTGGCAAAACCGACGTCCCAGCCGAAGCGCCATTTTTCGTTAAGATAAAACTCGCCCGTGAGATCCACCGAACCGCGGAAGCGACGACTGCCTGCGCCATAGGGCGCGGCCGCAAAAGCGGTCGGATCCGCCTGCAAAATACCCGTCGCACGGATCGAATAGGAACCCGTCACCAGACGCTGGCGGAATTCAGTGTCCATCAGCAGGCCCTGGCGCGACAGGATCGTGGGCCGCAGGGTCATATCCATTGAGGGCGTGATCGCCCAGAAATAGGGGGCCGATACGCCATAGCCCAGCGAATCCTTGACGACGTAAGTGGGCGCGAGCCAGCCGCTCTTGCGCTTTACCGATGGATCGGGCGAAGAGAAAAACGGCAGATAGGCAACCGGCATGCCGAATAATTCGAGGGTCGCTTCTTCGTAATAAAGCGTCTCCTCTTCACTCTGGTGAATGATGCGCTTGGCGCGCACCTGCCAGAGCGGGGGCTTGCGCGGATCGTCCTTGCAGGCCTCGCAGGCCGTGTAGACGCCGCGTTCGAAAACTGTGGTCTCTCCGTCGTAGCGCTCGGCGCGCGCGGCGGACATAAAGGTTTTCTCGCTCGTGTCGGCTTTGAGACTGTCGATGAAACCGGTCTTGAAATCGTCAGTCAGTTCGAGCCGTTCGCCGTATAATTTCGAGCCATCGGTCTCGGTGATGCGGACACGCCCCTCGGCATAAACGCGGCTCGCCTTGCGATCGTAATTGACGCGATCGGCTTCGAGCACGCGGCCCTGGAAATAGAGCTGGACATTGCCGCGGGCACCGATCGTGTCGGTCTTGGCATCGTAGACCATTTCAGAGGCTTGAACGAGCAGACGGTCCCTGTTCTGGCCAACCGGATTGGCCATGCGCTCAGACATTGTCTGCGCAATTGCGGGGAGCACAGCGGTCGAGAGGAGAAGGCCGAGACCGAGCTTGATGGCCAGACTGCGGGCGAGCGTCCGCTTTGCCCCTGCGGATACGCGAAGGGGCTCGTCCGGTTGCCCGGCGATCACACGCCAGTCCGCAACGGGGCCGTTACGCCGCCCCATCAGCCATCCTCCTGATGCAAAAGAACCAGAGTGCCCAGCATACCGCCCACAATGGCCGGCCCCCAAGCCGCGACCGGAGCGCTCAACACGCCCACGCCGCCGAGATCGGACACCAGCTTCGTCCCCATATAAAGCACGAAGCCTGCAGCCACGCCACCCGAAACCATCCGCGCCACGCCGCCGATCCGGAAGAATCTGAGGGAGAAACAGGCGGCAATCAGGACCATGGCGACAAACATCAGGGGACGCGCCAGAAGTATCTGAAATCTCAGCGCATAAACCGTTCCGTCGAGGCCTGCGGCTTCGGTCCTGCGGCTGAATTCCGGCAAGGACCAGAAGGGCACTGCATCGGGCGTCACAAAGGATTGGCTGACCTGCTCGGGGAGCAAAAATGTCGAAAGATGGTAAACGCCGACATCACGCGGCTCTTCGCCCGGAATGTTGACGCGGGCCTCCTCCAGAACCCAATGGTTCGTCGCCAGCCGGGCGCGGGCGGCATCGATGCGCTCGAGGAAGCGATTGTCGAGGTCGAAGACAAAGGCGGAGACGCTGCCCAGCTGCATGCCGCGATCGCTCGATTGTTCGGCCCGCAGGATAGACTGACCGTCGGGGCCGCGCTGGCGGATCCAGAGGCCCGTATCGCCGGCGGTCGGGCTCGTGCGTCCAAAAAGGCCGATCTCGATTGAGTCCGCTTTCTGTTTCATCAGTGCGGAGAGGGGATTGTAGATCGTGACCGACAGAATGCCGATGACCAGCGCAATCAGCACGGGCGGGGTCAGAAATTGCCAGGCCGAGACACCGGCCGAACGCGCAACAACGAGTTCAAGCTTCCGCGTCAGCCCGATGAAGGCGAACATGGCGCCCCCCAGCATGGCGAAAGGCAGGATCTGCTCTGTCACGGCGGGGACGCGGAGGAAGGTGAGAGCGGCAATGCCAAGCGTCGTGGCATGGGCAATGTCGCCCGCCTTTCGCAGGGTCTCCACGAAATCGATCAGATAGATCAGAACGAAAATCGTTCCGAAGACCGAAAGAACAGCGCGGGTGAAGCGCCCTGCGACATAGAGGCCCAAAGTGCGACCGATCATGCCTGCGCTCCGGCGAAAGGCTTGCGGTGCAAACGGCCGCGGATCCGGCGCAGCGCATCAGGCGCCAGCGCATAAAAAAGTGCGACCAGGAATACGGATGCCGGCAAAGCATAAGCGAGCACGACCGCTTTTTCGGTTCGGGCAATCATTGCCGAGGCGCCGAAGCCGGCAAGCCGCAGGGCGACTGCTGCAGCAATGGCCAAAGCCACGGCCATGCCTCGCCCCTGTCGGGTCGTCTTTGGCTGTCCGAGCGCGGCAAAGGCGATCATGCAGAAGGTGAGCGCATAGAGCGGACTGAGAAAACGCTCGTGCAATTCCTGCCGGAAACGGCCGGGATTGGCGCGTATCATCGGCTCACTGGCATCCCGCATCAAAAGCTCGGTTGTTGTGCGTTCGCGCGCGCGCAAGGGCGCGCCAGTATCGTCAGGGCTGAATTGTGCGAGATCGATGGCGTAGCGTTCGAAACTGACAATGGCCGGGTCTGGCGAATCCGGCGTCTGGCGCTGGATGCTGCCCTTTTCGAGAACGAGATAATTTTGCGCATCGACTTCGATCGAGCGGCCGGCTTCGGCAATATAGGTCGAGACGCGTCCGGCTTCGCGCCGATCCTGAATGAACAGGCCATACATTTCGCCATTCGCGCCGCGCTCGCGAAAATGAAAAATGAAGCCCGCATCGAGATTGACGAATTGGCCCTCGCGGATCACGCGGGTGAGCATGTCGGTGCGGATTTTCGTCATCTGCACCGTGATTTCGCGGAAGCTGGCCGGCATGGCCCAGAGCGAGGTGAAGGCGGCCAGCCCCGTGACGAAAAGGGCAAGCCAGATGAAGGGGCGCATGAAGCGCTGCGGCGACATGCCCGACGCGCTCATGACAACGATTTCGCTGTCGCCATTCAGCTTGTTCAGCGTGAAGATCACGGCGATGAACAGGGCAATCGGCGCAATCACCATGACGAGCGAGGGCACGATCAGCCCGGTGACTGTCAGAAAGACGATCAGCGTTTGTCCTTTGGTCGCCATCAGATCGACCTGGCGCAGGGCCATGGCCATCCAGACAACGCCCGTCAGCGTTCCCAGACCCGCCAGAAAGGCGGTCAGCGCTGAGCGAAACACATATCGTTCGAAGATCGACATACCCGACCGCTGGCCCTTGACCCGACCGGATGCCCAGCCTGATCTCCATCCGTATTCAACATTGCGACTCGTCGCCGAAAGAAAGCGGCCGCCACCCCAAATCGCTAACCATTCGTAAACGGCGAGGCAAGGCGCGCGCCTTTATTCGAAGGGGTTGAGGCGCATTGGCTGAAGAAGCGTTGCTGCAGCGACACTCTAACGGGCCGCTCACGGCCATTTCAGGGCCGGGTTGGACAAAAAACCGGCAAAAGCCCGGCTTTATTGGGTGGATCGCGCTTGCAATGACGAGGCCGCGCATGGCACTTCGATAGGCAAGAAGCGGCATCGCATCGGCCCCCTCGGAGGCCGGGCGGTTTGCGCGCCGCATCGCGAGGACGCCATGGCTCATTCCCCCAAAATCGATTTCGTCGCCTTCAAGGATATGGCCCCCGCGCCCAAGGGGCGGGCAGTCAAGGCGGGCGGCGGGACGCTGGTGGTTCTGGCCGGTGCCGATCTGTCTTTCGCGTCGGAAACGGCCAAAATTCTGGGCGCAGCGACCGGTCTGGTCGCTCGCGCTGCCGCCACAGCGAAGTTTAAGGGCCATTCCGGCTCGTCTCTCGACCTGCTGGCGCCCGAGGGCCTGCCCTTCGAGCGCCTCATCGTGATCGGGACAGCCCGCAAAAGCGACAAGGAGGAGGCGGCAGCCCCCGATTTCGTCTCGCTCGGTGGCGCTATTATGGGCCGGATCGACGGCCAGGCCAAAACGACTTTGCTCTTCGATCCCAAAGATGCGCCCGCCGATGTCGCTGCTGCTGCGGCCGATATCATGCTCGGCATGCGTTTGCGCGCCTATAAATTCGATCTCTACAAGACGAAGAAGAAGGATGAGGACAAGCCTCCGGTCGGCGCCCATGTGAGCATTGCCGTTGCCGATCCGGCAGCCGCCAAGCGCGCCGCCAAGGATCGCGATGCTGTGGCCGAGGGCGTGACCTTGGCCCGCACCTTGGTCAATGAGCCGCCCAATGTGCTTTTTCCCGCAGCTTTCGCAGATCGCGCCAAGGAACTGGCGAAACTTGGCATTGTGATCGATGTGCTTGGCGAGAAGGAATTGATCAAGCTCGGTTTCCGCACCTTGCTGGGTGTGGGGCAGGGATCGGATCGCGAAAGCAAGGTCGTGATCATGCGCTGGAACGGCGCGAAAAATGCCAAGGCGAAACCTGTCGCCTTTATCGGCAAGGGCGTCTGTTTCGACACTGGCGGCATTTCGATCAAGCCGGCCGCCGGCATGGAAGACATGAAGGGCGATATGGCGGGCGCAGCCTGCGTCGTTGGCCTGATGCAGGCTTTGGCGCTGCGCAAGGCCAAGGTCAATGCAATCGGCGCCATCGGGCTTGTCGAAAACATGCCCGACGGCAAGGCGCAGCGCCCCGGCGACATTGTCAAATCACTCTCCGGGCAGACGGTCGAAATCATCAATACGGATGCTGAGGGCCGTCTCGTTCTGGCCGATGTCCTCTGGTATGTGCAGGACAAGTACAAGCCGCAATTCATGGTCAATCTGGCCACGCTCACCGGCGCGATCCTGATTGCGCTTGGCACTGAATATGCGGGCCTGTTCTCGAACAATGACGAATTGTCCACCCGCCTTTCGCAGGCGGGCATGGCCACGGGCGAAAAAGTCTGGCGCATGCCGCTTGGCCCCAATTACGACAAGCTGCTGGATTCGAAATTCGCCGATATGAAACATGTCGGCGGCCGCCATGCAGGCTCGATTACTGCCGCGCAATTCCTGCAGCGCTTCGTCAATGGCGTGCCATGGGCGCATCTCGATATTGCCGGCACTGGCATGGCTTCGCCAGCCAGCGACATCAACCAGAGCTGGGGCTCGGGCTGGGGCGTGCGCCTGCTCGATCGCCTCGTCGCCGATCATTACGAAGGCTGACCGTCATGAGAATGCTGCTTGCCACAAGCGGTTTCTTGCTGCTCTCCTGCTTCCCGGCGCTCGCGCAAACCGCGCGTGCGCCCAGTTGCGGCATGTTTCAGGCGACTTTCATGCGCGATACGGGCGATGTAAATGCCGCTTTCGTGCGGCCGCTCGTCGTCTCGCGCAGCGCGCAACAGGGCGACTTTTTCGATCTCGTGACCAATGTGCGCATCGACGGTCTGCTGGAATGTCGCGGCGACACTCTGGTGCGCTTTGAAGTGAAGATCGGTCTGCCGACCGATACGGCGACAGTGACGAAATTCGAACGTGTGCAGAATGCTGCCGTGCGTGCTGCGCTCGGGTGGCCGGCGACACGCGCGTCGCAGGCGGTGCGCCGTCTCAGCCGCGAGGCGGAAGAATATTTGCGCGCCTCCAATCAGCGGGGCGATCACGTGGTCGCCGGCAAAACGGAATATCATGAGGGCGGCGCCGATCTCGGCATGATCTGGACGGCGCGCGATCGCACCCTCATCATTGTCGGCACGGGCGGTTGAGCTGCGCGCAGCAATCCGTCGGGATGGTTGAAACATGACAGAAATTCTCTTCTACCATCTCGTCGTCAAGCCGCTTGAAAAAGCTTTGCCGCAATTGCTGGAGCGCTCGCTTGAGCGCGGCTGGAATATTTGCCTGCAGACGCTGACGCAGGAAAAATGCCTCGCCTTGAACGAGCATTTATGGACCCATGCGGGGGAAAGTTTCCTGCCCCACGGCATGGCGCAGGATGGCGATGCGGAATTCCAGCCGATCTATCTGACCGACGGCACGGAAAATCCGAATGGTGCGCAGATCCGCTTCTTTGTCGAAGGCGCGCAAATTGCCCCGGCTTTGGCGGCGACACCTGAGCCCTATGAGCGCATCGTCCTGATGTTCGACGGCAATCGCGAAGCCGAACTTCTCGATGCGCGTGCGCAATGGAAAGCGCTCAAGCAGACCGATGCAACGCTCTCTTACTTTCAGCAGACCGAGGATGGTCGCTGGGAGAAAAAGGCTTGAACGCCGCGGATGTTGTTGCTCAACAGGCCGGCTTTATCGATGCCAAAGGCCGCCGCGAATTCATCCGCTTTGCTTTTGCCTGCCTGTTTGCATCTCTGCTGAATGCGCATGTGGCCCTTCTGACCGTTGTCTTCATGCAGGCAGGACACAGTCTTCAGACAGCGGGCCTTCTCTATTCGCTCTTTGTCATTCCGGTGCTGGTGGTCAATCTTCTGGCCGGTGCGGTGGCAGCGCGTATCGGCGGATTGGCGACCACGCGTGTGGCCATGAGCCTGATGATCATCGGCTTTGGATCTCTTGCACTCACTGCCGGAGATTTTTGGGGCGCGCTCATCTCGCGCATCGTGCATGGATTGGGATTTGGTCTCTATCTGCCCTCGATCATGACCTATGGGCAGAGCCGGCTCAATCAGGCGCGTTTTGTCGCTCTGGTGATCATTTTCACCTCTGTTATTCCCTTCTCTTACGCCTTCGGCCCGGCCATGGGCGAATTGACCTTGGCGCAATTCGGACCGACCGGATTTTTTCTGATCGGCACAGCGCCGGCCTTGCTCGGGCTCATCATGACGATCGGCTTGCGCCCCCTGGCGCGGCCGCAGGCGCGCGGTCTCGATCTGTCAGGTGCGCTGCAGCCCCATTTCATTCTGCCGCTGCTCGGGCTCTTCACCTGCGGATTGCTGCATGCCTATAGCATGGCCTTTTTGCCGCCCGATCTTGTCGAGCGCGGTGTGGCCTTGGCGCTGTTCTTCATTCCCTCGACCATTGCCACAGGGCTGACACGCGTATCGGGAAATTTTTTCCAGCGTTTTCAGCCGCGCGCTCTGGTGGCTTGCGGCGTCAGTCTGATGGCGCTCGGGCTTGGCATTCTGGCCATGACATCGGCGGTGGTTCCGGTGATTGCTGGCGCGCTTGCCTTCGGTCTGGGCTCGAGCGTGATCTATCCGGTTGTCTCGGCCTGGCTGTCGCAAGGGATTGCGCCTGAGCGGCGCGCCGGCTCGCAGGCTGTGGGCGCGGCCTGTTTTTATCTGGGGCTTTACGGCACGCCGTTCCCGCTGGCTTTCATCGTCGAGCCGGCGGGCTATCTTGCCACAAGCATCATGCTCGGTCTGTTTGCATGTGCGGTGGCGATCACCCTGGCGTGTTTGGGCAAGAAGACCTGATCACTCGATCAGAGGGTCGCCGTCTTCCTTCCAGCGCTTGAGCAGTTTTGCATCGATATCGAAGAGATCGAGCAGGCGACCGACCGTATGGTCGATAATGTCTTCGAGCGTTTTCGGGCGATTGTAGAAAGCGGGCATGATGGGCGCGATAATGGCGCCCATTTCCGACAATTGCGTCATGGTGCGCAAATGACCCGTGTGCAGCGGCGTTTCGCGCACGGCGAGCACGAGGCGGCGGCGATCCTTCAAGGCCACATCGGCGGCGCGGCTCATCAGCGACCCGGTCACGCCACTGGCGATCTCGCTCATGGTGCGAACCGAGCAGGGCACGATAATCATGCCAATCGTCTTGTAGGAGCCTGACGAAATATTCGCGCCAATGTCGGTCATCGGATGATATTCATTGGCCATTTCGCGAAGGTCTTTGGCCTTCAGATCGGATTCATAGGCGAGCGTCATTTCCGCTGCCTTCGAGATGATCAAATGGGTCTCGATATTGAGCTGCTTGAGCACCTCAAGCATGCGTATGCCGAACACGATGCCGGAGGCTCCGCTAATGCCCACGATCAGGCGCTTCGGCTGTCCGTCTTTGCCCGCTGTGCTCAATGATCCATTCCCTTCACGTCAGTCCTGGCCGCTGCATCGAGGAGGATGCGAACGGCCCTGGCATCGAATTGCGACCCGAGATGGGCCTGGCAGGCTTCGATGTTCAAAGCGCAGGCCGTAGTGAGGTCGGGGTGAGCCCGACCGATCTTTTGCGCCGAAAATGTTACGAAAAGCAGTTCCTGCTGGATGCGTTCCGATTCAAGTTCCGCTGCTTTAACATGTTTTCGCAAATGGTCGACCGCCGGCCCCTCAAAGGGCTGCGGGGGCTCCTTGAGGGCCCGCCGGGCGGCGCGCAGGACGGCCACAATATTGGCGCGCCAGGGTTCGATCGTTGCGGTGATGCGCGCCACATCCTCGACGGATAAAGCCCGCCCCGAGCGTCCGAGGAAAAGGCTGAAAAGCAGGACATTCACATCGGCCCCCCCGCTATCCTGCAAGGTGAGGCAGGCGGGCGGAACACCCTCGCAGCCGTAGACGGCGAGGGAAAAGGTCCAGAATGGAGAGGGCGTGCCCTTATAGAGGTCGATGGCTGTCATTTTTGGCCCCGCGGCTGGAAAAGCCGGATAACACGCACGATTTACTGGAGCAATCGGGAGGCATTGATCAGGTTAGGCTGCGTGCCGCCCGATCGGTCTCGAGGGTCATACGACTAAAATATGGGTGATCAGGTTTCGGCTTTGGTCAAGGATGGTTATAAGGCGGGCATTGTGTCCGATGGGCATAGCGATCTGCGTCTTCAGGGAGGCTTTTCATGAATCGTCGTTTTCTACTCGCGGCAACGGCCGCGATTGCTCTTTCTGCCAGCTTTGCCCAGCCCGCCTCTGCGGTCGATTTCAAGGGCAAGACCATCACCATGATCATTCCCTTCGCCGTCGGCGGCGGCTCGGACGTCTGGGGTCGCTTCAACGCCAATCTGCTGCAGAAACATCTGCCCGGCCAGCCGGCGGTCGTCGTCAAGAACCAGCCGGGCGGCGGCTCGATCTCGGGCGCCAATTTCTTTGCCGCCACCGCCAAGCCGGATGGTCTGACCATTCTTGGCACGTCGGGCTCGACGCAATTCCCTTATCTGCTCGGCGCGCCGCAGGTGAAGTATGAATACAAGGACTGGATTCCGATCCTTGCCGCTCCGACGGGTGGCGCTGCCTATCTGTCGTCCAAGCTCGGTGTGAAATCGCTCAAGGAACTCGACAAGATCAAGGGCCAGAAGCTGCATTACGCCTCGCAGGGCCTCACCTCGCTCGATCTCGTGCCTTTGCTCGGCTTCCGCATGATGGGCCTCGACGTCAATCACATCATCGGTTTCCCCGGTCGTGGCGAAGGCCGACTGGCGTTCGAACGCGGCGAGACCACGATCGATTATCAGACCACATCTGCCTATCTGCGTTCCTCCATGCCGCTCATCAAGAATGGCGATGCGATCCCGCTCTTCTCGTGGGGCACGCTCGACAAGGACGGCAAGCTCGCGCGCGATCCCAATTTCCCCGATCTGCCCCATTTCGAGGAAGCCTATGAGATCGTCTTCGGCAAGAAGCCCTCGGGTCTTGAGTGGGATGCGATGCGCGCCTTCCTCGTCGCCGGCTTCCCGGGCCAGAAACTGCTTGTCCTGCCCAAGGGCACGCCCAACGACATTGTCGAGACCTATCGCAAGGCGGTGCGCGATCTCCTGAAGGATCCGGAATATATTGCCAAGCGCGACGATCTGATCGGCGAATACGATCAGCTCACAGACAAGGAAGGCGAGCAGCTTTATGCCGCTGCGACAACCATCTCGCCCGCCGCGCGTGAATGGGTGCGCGACTTCCTCATCAAGAATTACAATGCGAAATTCGATTAATCGTTTCGCATCCTGAAAGTGAAAGGGCGCCCTGAGGGGCGCCCTTTTTGTTTCGATCAGCCCTTCAGAGCTGCGCGGGCGCGCTCTACATCTTCCTTCGGCGTTGTATAGATCTCGTCGACGAGCTTCTGCACATTCACGCCCGATACAGGATTGATGACAAGTTTCGCCTTGGCGGCTTCGGCGAGGAATTCAGGATCCTTCATCGTCTCGTCGAAAGCCTTGCGGAAGGCCGCGACGCGATCGGCAGGAACGCCCGGCGGCAGCACGTAGGGGCGGCCGAATTCCAGCTGGTTGAAGATGACCGAGAGCGTGCGCTTGTCGGCCTCGTTCTTCACGAAATTCCAGATTTTTGGAATGCCCATTTTGTTGAGCGTCTCATCGCCGTCCAGGCCGCCGATCTGGGCCAGGATGCGCACCTTGTTCTGCTCGAGCCAGTCGGATTGCGCCGCGATAAAGCTCGTCCATTGAATGCCGCAAATGCCATTGGTCTCGCCGCGCTCCATGGCGAGCTGGGCTTCGCGCGAACCCGGATAGCCGGTGATCATCTTGAATTTTGTCTTCAGGACATTGTTGAAGATGGTCGGATATTGCCGGATCGAGGAGGTGACGCCCGATGTGCCGACGATCAGTTCCTTGGTGAACATATCTTCAAATGTCTGCACCGGCGCATTGTGCCAGGCGATGCAAATGCTCGTTTCCTTATTGGCGCTGCCAATAAAAATGAACTTGCGCGGATCGAATTGCGTCACTGAGGCGTCGCCGATCAAGGGCTCCATGATCGCGCCCATGAAAAGGGCGCCGAAGACCGTGCCGTCTTTCGGCAGTTTGTTATAGAGCAGATTGGCGGCTGTGATCGAACCGGCGCCATCCATATTGCGCGCGACAATATTCGGCTTGCCCGGAAGATGCTTGCCGATATGGCGCGACAGAACCGAGCCGTAAATGCCATAGCCCCCGCCCGGCGCCGAGCCGATGAGGAAGTCGACATTTTTGCCGGCATAGAATTTTTCAAGATCGCTCTGCTGCGCCCATGCTGGCGTCGCAAGCGCTATGGCTGCAGCAGCGGCCAAAGTCGCGATTGTCAGTTTTGTGTTCATCAATTCCTCCACGGGTCTGTTTGGCGCCTTGTGCGCCTTCTATTTTGTCCAGCGTTTGCAGATCTCGTCGGTTGAGACGACCGGCGTGATCCAATTGCGCAGGAATGCAATGCTGCGGTCTTGTGCCGCTTGCGTATAAGAGCCGGTCGCATCTTCCGCGATGACGGAATAAAAACCGCGCGCTGCGGCGTGGCGTGCGTTGAACTCAATGCCGATATCGGTTGCAACACCGGCCAGAACGAGCGTCTTCACGCCCAAAGTGCGCAGCCGCACTTCGAGCGGCGTATCGACAAAGAGCGACGGCTGGCTCTTTTCCAGCACGATATGATGCGCGGCCGGTTTGAGCCCGTCGACAAATTCGGTCTCGTCCATGCCCGCCTGCATGGTGGGCGCAAGTTTTGCCGGATCGTCGACCTTCTGCTTTTTCATGAGAAAGAGTTTGAAGGGTCCAGACACAAGATCAAGCTGCGGCAGGACATGGCGGCTCCAGATCACAGGCACTTTTGCGTCATCGGCAGCAGCCAGCAATTTCTGTGCGGCGGCAATCACGGCTGGTGCATTCAGCGCCTTGCCCGCCAGACCCTTCTGGAAATCCCACATGATGAGGGCGACCTGGTCGCGGGCGAGAAAATCATCCAGCGTCAGCGGCAGTTTTTCGCGCGCCATCAAAGATCTCCCACCGTCGCCAGCGCGCGCTTGTAATAGCTCTCGTCAATATAGGCGGCGCGGTTGGAAAGGTGAGGATCTTCGCCTTCCGTTTCCGTGCGCGTCACCAGCACGCTTTCCATGCCTTGCATGTCGAGCTTGGCATCGGGCGTGAATCCGAAGCCGGGCTCCAGCAGATCGGCGCGCGTCGCCTTGGCGATCTCGCTCGACAATTCAAGTCGTGACGCGAGCAGGGTCTCGATTTCTTCGGCATGCGCGGGCTTGGCGATCCAGCGCAAGGCCTCGACATAGGCCGCAATGAATCCTTCGAGTGCATCGGGGTTGGCCTGCGCCCAGCTGCGCCGCGCAAAACCGCCGCCCGCCTGATAGGGGCCCAGATGATCGACAAGGCGGCCCAGACTTTTCAGGCCCGCCTGTTTGGCCTGCGCCGTATAGGGCGGATTGAGCACGCCGCCCGCTGCATCCTTGCTCGCCAGCATGGCAGTGAGGCGGTGGCTCGCATTGCCGACAGGATTGAAGCGATAATCCTGTTCGTAGACGAGCCCTTCGCGCTTGAGCATTTTGCGCACGAGCAAAGCATAAGCGGTATGGGGCGAATCCACGACGATGCTGCGCCCGCGCAAATCCGCGAGCCCCTTGATCTCGGGCTGAACCATAAAATCGTTCATGCCGTTTTCGCCGCCCATGAAGATGAAAACGTCATGGCCGTCGGCGATCAGCGACAAAGCATTGTCGACCGCCGATTGGACGATCTGCACATCTCCCGACATCAGCTTTTCGCGCTGGATCTTTGAGCTCTCGGTCTCGTGCAAATGAGCAACGAGATGGCGGCGGGCAAAAAATCCCTTGTCGCGCGCAATCCACAAGGGCAGCGCTTTGGCGTTGGGGAAACAGGAAATGGTGATGCTTTTCACGATTTCTGACCTTGCGAGGTGAGATAGGCCTGACGCCATTGCTTGTAGTCTTGCTTGCGCGACAGGCGATCCATCATCGGCGCTTCATCCTCGGGCTGCGGCTTGAGCGTGCCCGCGCGCGTATCGCGCAATGTTTCATAGGTCGCGCGCACACCCGCAGAATGGGGGCGGTGGCCGGTGATGACAGCGCGAACGCCCAGAGAAGCCAGCCATGCGCTGTCGCGCAATGCACCGGGAACAGCCCCCAGCAGCAGCGGCACACGGCAGGCCTTTGCGCAGGCCTCGACCTCTTCGCGCGTCTTGAGGCCTGAGAGAAAAATGGCATCGACGCCGGCATCCTGATAGGCGCCAACCCGGATCAGCACATCGTCGAGGCCTGTGGCTGTAATGGCGCCGGAGCGTCCGATGATGACGAAATCCGGATCTTTGCGCGCCGCCAAAGCGGCTTTCATTTTGCCGATGCTCTCATTCAGCGAATGCGGGCCGGAGTTTTTCTGGTCGAAACTTTCAGGGAGCGCCGTATCCTCGATCGTCAGGCCGGAGAGGCCTGCGGCCTCCAATTCTTCGACTGTGCGCATGACGGAGAGCGCATTTCCGAAACCATGATCGGCATCGAGGAAAAAGGGCAGGGATGTGGCGCGTGCAATGCGGCGCGCCTGTTCAGCCAGTTCTGAGAGGGTGATGACAACAAGATCGGGCGCGCCCAAAATCACCAGCGAGGCGACGGAGCCCGCCATGAAAACGCATTCATAGCCGATTTCCTGCGCCGCACGCGCGGAGAGCGGATCGTAGACGGAAGCAGGAAACACACATTCCTTGCCCGCCAGCAAAGCGCGAAACGCCTGCCGTTTCTGGGTCGCATTCATGTGCGCGGATCTTTCAGCGGCGGGTTTGGTTTGATGTTGAGGCGCTTCTGATCTTCGGGGCTGAAATCGTCATCCGATCTCAGGCCCGCGCGGCGAATGCCCTCAATGGCGCAAATGTCGTCGACTTCATTCACATCGCCCGTCACGCCAATGGCGCCAATTACCGAGCCGTCGGCATCGCGAATGATCTGGCCACCCGCTTCAAGAAAGATCGGTGCATCGGCGGCCTCGCGCAATGTGTCCATGAAGGCCGGTTTCTCGCGCGACTTTGCCAGCACCATGCGCGAGGTACGATGCAGGGCCAGCGCGCCGAAGGCTTTGCCGCGCGCGATTTCAAACCGCATGATCGAGGCGCCATCCTGTTTCAGGAAGGCCTTCACCCGGCCGCCATTGTCGAGAACGCAGGCCGCAAGGGCATAGGCCTTCATTTCCTCGGCGCGTTCGAATGTTTTCAGAATGACGGCAAGTGCCTCGTCCATCGTTATGCTGCGCATCGATCCTCCCCCGCCGGTTTCCTCCCGGCTTTGCTTTCAATCATTTAGACCAAGGAATGCACAGCGTGCAACGGTCTGGCGAGTTGCGCCAGGGTGGCTTGCTGTGTATCCATGCGGCGCAACGGGAGCGGCCCTGTCAAAGGGCGCCGGGGGAGGGGTCCGGGCCGCGCCGCAGACGAAGAGGCGAACATGCTCCATCACCAGTCCTTTCCGACCCTCGTTATGCGTGGCGGCACGTCGAAAGGACCCTATTTTCGGGCCGAAGATTTGCCGGCAGATCGCGCCGAGCGCGACCGCGTGCTGCTCAAGGTCATGGGCTCGCCAGATTTGCGCCAGATCGACGGTCTTGGCGGCGCCGACACGCTGACCAGCAAAGTGGCGCTTGTCTCCAAGTCGCAGCGTCCCGGCGTCGATGTCGATTATCTCTTCTGTCAGGTCGATATTTCCAAGCCCGTGGTCGATACCGGCCCGTCTTGCGGCAATATGCTGTCGGGTGTGGCGCCTTTCGCGCTGGAAATGGGCATTGTCCCGATCAAGGATGGCGAGACCTCCGTCGTCATTTACGACGTCAATACGTCGAGCAAGATCGAGGCTGTCATCCAGACACCCGGAAAGCGCGTCAATTATCGCGGCGATGCTGCCATTGACGGTGTGCCGGGCACGGCAGCGCCGGTGATCTTGAACTTCATGGATATTGTCGGCGCCAAAACGGGCTCGATGATCCCCACCGGGAATGTTGTCGACAAGATTCAGGGCGTCGATGTCTCCTGCTTTGACGTCGCCATGCCGATGATTTTGATGCGTGCGCGCGATTTCGGTCTTGAGGGCACGGAAGGTCGCAAGGAAATCGACGGCAACAAGGACTTGCTCAAGCGGATCGAAAGCATCCGCCTGGAAGCCGGCCGCATGATGGGTTTTGGCGATGTCACAGACAGCGTCATTCCGAAAGTGGGTCTGCTGTCGGAGCCGCGCGGCACCGGCGCCATTACCTCGCGCTATCTGACGCCCCATGCTTTGCACGCAGCCCATGCAGTCACGGGTGCTTGTTGCGTGGCGACCGCCTGCGCGGTGAAGGGCTCGATTGCCTATGAATTTGCGCGCATGCCCGAAGGCAATCCGCGCACGGTCTGGATCGAACATCCGACCGGCATGGTCGATGTGCGGCTCGAGACAAGCGGCGAGGGCAAGGATTTGCAGGTGGTAAAGGCCGGCATTCTGCGCACCTGCCGCCCGATCATGAAGGGCGAAGTCTACGTACCGGTCGATTGAGGTTTTTACATCGTCATTGCGAGCGTAAGCGAAGCAATCCAGAATCGCCGGGCGCTCTGGATTGCTTCGTCGCTTTGCTCCTCGCAATGACGGGTTTGATTATTTGATCGGCTTGCCGCGCACATCTTCGGCGCGGGTGATTTTGATCAGCACGCCAATGCCTGTATCGGCGCCGACATGCGTTTGCTCGCGCGGCGAAAGGCGCTTGAAAATCGCCTCGTGGATCGGGCCGCTTTCGTGCAGTTCCGCCACGCCATAAAAGCGCAGGAAGCCGGATTCGAGAATGCCGGCGCGCTGTGCAGCGAAATTCGCATACATGACGCACACGCGCTTGTCCTTCGCCAGATTGGCGAGCGCCTGTTTTTTCGAGCGCTCCCAATAGGCCAGATGCTGATCGTCGAAAACCATCATCGACCCCTTGGGGCTGATGTTGGGACCATCAGCGCCCTCGGTGGCGAGCAGGCAGGGATAACCATCATCCCAGCCGTTATTGACAAGATTGATAATCGTTTCGCTGAAAGCCATATCAATCAACCTTCAGGTCGAGCGCTTCGACGCGCTTTTTCCATTCGGCAAATTCCTTCGCCATAAATGCTTGCGCTGCCTGCACATCGCCGGGAATCGGATCGAAGCCGATGGCGCGCAGCTTGTCGGAAATCGCCTTCTCGCGCGTAATCTCGTCGATCTGCTTGTTGAGTGCAGCGATGGTCGCATCGGGTGTGCCGGGAGGCGCGAAGAAGCCGACCCATGAGAGCGACGTGAAGCCCGGATAGCCGACTTCAGCAAAAGTCGGCACATTGGGAATGACCGGATTGCGCTGTTCGGCGGCAATTGCAAGCCCCCGCAGATCGCCATTGGCGACTTGCGCAGCAAATCCCGACAAGGATGCCACGACCATCGGAATATGGCTGCCCAGCAGCGCATTGGTGGCATCAGGGCCGCCGCGGAACGGCACGTGTTTCGGGCTGGCCTTGAGGATGAATTTGAAGAAATACTCGCCGGCAATATGCGAGCCCGTGCCAATGCCGGCCGTGCCGAAGATCACTTCGCGATCTTTCTGGTTGGCGACGAAATCAGCGAGGTCTTTCGACTTGTCATTCTTGCCGATGGCAAAGACTTCCGGCGTCGTTGCCACAATCGAGATCGGCTTCAAGGCCGTGCCGGCAAAACCCTTGTTGCGGTAGAGCGTCTCGTTGATCGGCAGGGCGGCCGTGGTGACGAGCAAAGTGTTGCCATCGGGCGCTGCCTGAATCACGGCGCGGGTGGCGATATTGGCGCCGGCGCCGGGGCGGTTCTCGACGACGACATTGCGGCCCATCTTTTCCTGCATGCGGGCGCCGACGATCCGGGCGATGGAATCGGCCGATCCGCCGGGGGCAAAGCCGACGAGCAGGTTGATATTGCCCGTCTGGGCCTGGGCCGGCATGGCCAGAATGAGTCCGAGCGCGGTCAGCGCGCCTGCAATGGCCTTCATCTCGTTGGTCTCCCTCTGCGCGTCTTTCCCGACGCTTGAGCCCATCAAAAGGCCGCGCGGGTACAGAAGTCAAATGAGGAAAATAGCAGGGTGGTCAAAAATCAGCGCGGGCGGCGGAGATCGAGACGATCCAGGAAGCGCCTGTTGTCTCCGAAAGTTCACCCTTGCCCAGCAGAACCGAGAAATGGCCGGTGCGGCCAGCCGCAGTGCCCATGAAAATCTCATGGCTTTCCTCCCCGAGGATGCGGCAGGCCTCCGGGGATGGGCATTCGCGGTAGGTCACGCGCAGGGTCAGTGTCCCCAGCCGGCGCGGCGAGCGATTGGCAATCTCGCCGGTGAGCTGATGGCCATAGCGGTCCGCCGTCATTTTCAGCCCCGAAAGGGCGAGCTGGGCAGGGTCTATGGCAGGAGGGGCATCGCGCTCGCCATCGGCGAGATAAAACAGGGTTCCCAGCAGAATCAGAGCAGCTCCACCGGCAATCGCCAGGGCGCGGGCCGGGGAGGCCGTGCGAAAGGCGACGACAGCGACCAGAATGAATGCGGTCGCGGCCAAGATATAAACCATCCGATACATTCCCCCTGTGTCGCGCGGCGCAATCTGCGCCAGGCCGACGCCATGCGCAAGGCGCTGGGGCCAAATGATTCCCTGGCACTGGCTGGCGGCTCGCGCGAGCGTGCATCGACGCGCCGGCGCAAGTGGGTCACAATCGGGGTTGTTGTTTTGCTCCGGGGAGAAATGCGCAGATGGATGGCGTCCGGCTTGTCGATCACCCGCTGGTCCAGCACAAACTCTCGATCATGCGCGATATTGAATGTTCCACGCGTTCGTTTCGGGAGCTGATGAATGAGATCGGCATGTTGCTCTGCTATGAGGTGACACGCGATCTGCCTCTGTCGCAAACACAAATTACAACGCCGCTGGCCACGATCAGCGCCCCGGTCATTGCCGGCAAAAAGCTCGTTTTTGCGCCGATCCTGCGCGCGGGCATGGGTTTTCTCGACGGCATGCTGCAGCTCGTGCCCTCAGCGCGCGTCGCCCATGTGGGCCTGTACAGGGATCCCAAAACGCTCGGGGCTGTTGAATATTATTTCAAAGCGCCGGCCGATATTGGCGAGCGTCTCGTCATCGTCATGGATCCGATGCTGGCCACAGGCAATTCGGCTGTGGCGGCCATCGACCATCTGAAAAAGGCCGGTGCGGCCGAGATCCGTTTTGTCTGTCTGCTTGCAGCGCCTGAAGGCATTGCCAATCTGCGTGCGCGCCATCCCGATGTGCGGATCTGGACGGCGGCGGTGGACGAAAAGCTGGATGATCACGGCTATATCGTCCCCGGCTTGGGCGATGCCGGCGATCGCATGTTCGGCACGAAATAAAGCCGATCTGGCGCAAGCGTGACCGTGTTTTTGGCGCTTTGGCGGCCTTCCCCGTCATTGGGCCCAAAAATCCCGCACCGATCCGCCCGGTGAAGCTTGACGCCGCGCGGCCCCCCGCCTTGGATTGAACCTGCGGGGGCGTGAGACCGAGCGAGGCTCTCATGAGTGACGACGACAATACCTCGGACCTTGCTGAAGGCCGGGAGTTCCCGGAAGATTCCTATTCGGATTTCGTCGCTGAACGCGCCTGCGCTTTCGGGCGCCTCGCGCTCATGCTCGATTGCATGAAGGACGATCATGCCAAAGAGCTGACGCGCACCATGCTGAAGGCCATCATCAGGTCCATACGCACGCCGCCTGGCGGCGATCTGGTGGAATGGCCTCATAATTGAGGCCCGAGGAGCTTTTTCTCCCGCTCAAGCGCCCAAAAACGCGCTTTTGCCCCCGCTTGGTGCCGATCTGCCCCTTCGTTGCAGCCGCATAGTCCTCCCGTCTATAGTGCGCGCCGCGCGGCCAGAAGGCCTGCGCCTGAAGGATGGGTGAGACAAGATGAATGCGCTGCTGCTCGACCGATTGGAGATCCGCCAACTCGTCGAAAACTGGGTCGTCTGGCGCGATGCCGGCCATTGGGACCGCTTTCGCACGGTCTGGTTCGACGATGGGCGCATGATGGCGACCTGGACGCAGGGCACGGCGGACGAATTCATCGACATGAGCAAGAAGGGCTGGGCCAAGGGCGTCAGCATCCTGCATTTCCTCGGCGGTCATTCGGCCGATATCGAAGGCAATCGCGCCATTGCTCAAACCAAAATGACGATTTCCCAGCGTGCGCTCGTCCATGATGTGCTGGTGGATGTCGTCTGCACGGGGCGCTTCTACGATTTTCTGGAAAAGCGCGATGGGCGTTGGGGCTTTGTTTTGCGCCAGCCGATCTATGAGAAAGATCGCATGGATCCCGTCGATCCCGCGCAGACGGTCAAGCTCGATCCGCAATTGCTCAATGCCTTTCCCGCCGGCTACCGGCATCTGGCCTATCTGCAGTCGCAGATCGGTTATCCCGTGAAAAAAGACATGCCCGGTCTGACCGGGCCTGAAGTCGAAAAACTCTATGCCGACGGGGCCGATTGGCTCGCCGGCAAAAAGCTCACCCGCTAAAGCCCATCTTTCGAGGTCAAAAGAAGAATGACAAAAACACCTTTCATCGTCGGCATCGGCGGAACGACACGTCCTGGCTCATCGTCCGAACAGGCGCTGGCACTGGCTCTTGCCCATGCCCGCAAGCTTGGCGCGCAAACGCAGCTCTTCGGCGGGGCCGAATTGCAGATCCCCATGTATGATCCTGCCACCGCCAATGAGAATGAGGGCGCGCGCAAACTTATCGAGGCGCTGCGGCGCGCCGATGGCGTGATCCTGTCTTCGCCCTGCTATCACGGCGGCGTCTCGGGTCTCGTCAAAAATGCCATCGATTATGTCGAAGAAATGCGCGCCGATGCGCGTGTCTATTTCGACGGTCGCGCTGTGGGCGCCATCGGCTGCGGCTATGGCTATCAGGGGCCGGGCGTGGTTCTGTCGCAATTGCGCGCCATCGGCCATGCTTTGCGCGGCTGGAATGTGCCGCTGGGCGTGGCGGTCAATTCTGCCGTCGTCAAATTCAGCCCCGAAGGTTGCTCGGATGAGGGCATTGGCAAGCAGATGGAAATCATGGCCGGGCAGGTCGTGCAATTTGCCAAGATGAATCTGTGCGAGGCTTGAGATCAGGCACTCAGCGTATCGATCTGGGCCAGCTCATCCTTGCCCAGTTTCCATTGTGCCGCAGCCACATTGGCAGCGATCTGCTCGGGGCGCGTGGCGCCGGCAATGACGCTGGCGACAGGCGCCTGAGCTGCAAGCCATGAGAAGGCAAGGTCCAGCAGATTGTGTCCGCGCTCGCGGGCAAATTGCTCGAGCTTTTCGACGCGCGTCCAGTTTTCTGCCGTCATATAGCGGTCGCGCGAGCGCGCATCTTTTTGCAGGCGCGCGCCTTCGGGCAAGGCGCTATCGCGGCGATATTTTCCAGTCAAAAGGCCGCTTGCCAGCGGATAATAGGGCAGGAGACCAAGCCCTTTGTCCTTGAGAGCCGGCAGAAGATCCTGTTCCGGTGCGCGGTGGAGGAGTGAATATTCATCCTGTGCGCTGACAAAGCCCGTCAGATTGTGCATTTGCGCTTGCCATTGCGCATCGACCAATTGCCAGGCGGGCATGTTGGAGCAGCCGATATAGCGAACCTTGCCTTGGCGGACGAGATCGTCGAGCGCGCGCAAGGTCTCTTCGATGGGCGTTGCCGGGTCGGGGCGATGGAATTGATAGAGATCGATCCAATCGGTTTTCAATCGCCGCAGCGAATCCTCGACCGCCTGCATGATGTAGCGCCGCGAGCCGCCGATCTTGCGGCCCTCATCATCCATGGCCATGCCGAATTTCGAGGCCAGCACAATGTCCTTGCGCTTCGTGCCGAGCCAGCGCCCCAAAGCCTCCTCCGAGCCGCCGCGTTGGCCATAAATATCGGCCGTGTCGAACAGGGTGATGCCATGGTCCATCGCGGCATGGATAACAGCCCGCGAATCTTCAATCGATGTGCGGCCGCCAAAATTATTGCAGCCGAGACCCACGACCGACACTTGCAGGCCGCTCCGGCCAAGATTGCGCAATTCCATGGCGAGCCTCTCCTGTGATGGTCGCAGCGCCCCATCTGAGCGCGGTCGGCCAGTCACTTCAACCCCTTGCACAAGTCAGCCGACGGTGAAAGCTTGCGCTGGCCGACAGGATCGGGAGACGGGCAGGGGCAGGTTTATGGCCGCAGGGCGCATAGAGACAGATGGGCGTTTGCTGGCAGACATGGTCGCGCAGAGTGCTGAAGTCCTGGCCTTCACCGGGGCCGGCATTTCCACCGAATGCGGCGTGCCCGATTTCCGCTCGCCCGACAGCGCGTGGAAGCGCCATCCGCCCATTCCCTTCGATGCATTTCTCGCCAGTCAGGATGCGCGGCTTGAAGCATGGCGACGCAAATTTGCGATGGATGATCTTTATGCCGGTGCACAGCCGGGGCGCGGACATGCTGCGCTCGCGCGACTTCATGCAGCGGGCAAAATGCCGGCTCTGATCACGCAGAATATCGACGGCCTGCATCAGCGATCGGGCATTGCCGATGCGAATGTGATCGAATTGCACGGCAATGGAACTTACGCCCATTGTCTGGATTGCGGTGGGCGCCATGAATTGCAAACGGTGCGCGCCGGCATTGGTGCGACGGGGGCACCGCCGTCTTGCGCTTGCGGGGGCATGGTCAAGTCGGCGACGGTTTCCTTCGGCCAGGCCATGCCGCGTGCCGCCATGCTG
>CAZHOK010000010.1:0-15595 GCA_964534115.1 uncultured Beijerinckia sp. | reverse complement strand
CAGGGGTCCCGTCCCGCGTCTCCCGGTCCGCCTCCGCCATGCTGCGTGCTCGCAGTGCAACTATCTCCTGCGATCTTTTTATCGTCATCGGGTCTTCGCTTCTGGTCCAGCCGGCGGCGAGTTTCCCTTTGTTGGCCAAGGAGAACGGTGCACGTCTCGTCCTTGTGAACCGCGAAGCGACGCCGCTGGACGCTGCGGCAGACCTGATTTTGCGGGGCGATATCGGCGATCTTCTCGACCCACTTTGGCGCCATTCGGGGAGTCGTCCACAGGCTTCGGAAAAAACACCTTTGTAGGCGCAGGCCGGATGCTATCTTCCTGACGCGACTCGCCGGGGTCTTGTTTGTCGATTCGGATGACCGATGGAACAGACGGCTTCATGCGCAGGGTCGGTATGCAGGTTGCCTTGGGGGCAGGACATTGGGTAGCAGCGATCCTCATCTGTCGAACACGGCCATTCAGGCCGAAACGGATTCGGCGTCTGAGCGTCCCGCCGGTCTTCTTGAAATGTCCGGTCGGATCAAATGGTTCGATGTGTCCAAAGGCTATGGCTTTATCGTGCCCGACGATGGCGGTGCGGATATTCTTCTGCATGTGACGGCTTTGCGTCGCGACGGTTTCCAGACCGCGCCGGAAGGCGCGCGCATTGTCTGCGAAGTGCAGGAGCGGTCCAAGGGTCTTCAGGTCTTCCGTGTTCTCTCGCTCGATGAATCAACCGCCACGCATCCCTCGCAGCTGCCGGCAGCCCGCACACATGTGCAGATCACGCCGACGGGCGGCTTTGAGATTGTCGTTGTAAAATGGTTCAATCGTGTGCGTGGCTTTGGTTTCGTCACGCGCGGCGAGGGAACGGAAGATATTTTCATCCATATGGAAACGCTGCGCCGTTTCGGCATTATGGATCTCAAGCCCGGCGACGGACTTCTGGTGCGTTTCGGCAATGGACCCAAGGGTCTCATGGCGGCTGAAATCCGCCCGCTCGAAACCACATTGCCCATCTCACATTGAGCATCGATACGGCCTTGCGGCTTGATCCCGCTCTCGGGCGGACGCATGGTTGCGCGCGCCTGCTCCGCGAGGTCTTCATGCCGCTTTTTGCCTCTTCCTTCCGCATGGTTGCCGCCAGCCTGTCGCTGGTCGCAGCTTTGGCCCTGGCTTCGACCGTCTTGCCGGGACGGGCTCATGCGCAGGGTGCTCCGGCCACTGCTGAGGCGGCGCTTGAGCCGCTTGAGATCCAGACAGGCTCGGGAGTGCATCGTTTTTCCGTGGAAGTCATGCGCGATGATGCGCAACGCGCGCGCGGTCTGATGTTTCGCCGCTATCTTCCAGCCGACCGGGGCATGCTTTTCGATTTCAAGCGCGAAGAGCCGATCTCCATGTGGATGAAAAACACTTTCATCTCCCTCGACATGATTTTTGCCGACCGGACCGGGCGGATCGTCTCGATTGCGCAGGATACGGAGCCCCTGTCCGAGCGCATCATTCCGTCGGGCGGTCCGGCCTATGCCGTTCTGGAGGTGAATGCGGGGACGGCGCGCCGCCTCGGGATCAAGCCCGGCGACAGATTGCGCCATCCGATCTTCCGCTAGGCTAGGGTAGCCGGCCGCTCGTTGCAGCTGCCAGATTGGCCTCAATATCGGGATGGCCGGGGGCAAGGATCAGAGCGTCGGCAAAATCCTTGCGGGCGGCGTTAAAATTGCCGCGGAGCATTTGCGAATAACCCCTGTTGTTGAGAAGGGCTGCCGTACGTCCGGCGAGTTTCTCCACTTGGGCATAATCCCGGTCGGCCAGATCGAAGCGGCGCAGGCGGTCGCGCGATGCGCCCAAGCCAAGCCAGGCATTCACATCGGCCGGATCACGCTCGACGGCGCGGCGGAAGGCTTCTTCCGCCAGGCCGAAATTGCCGGTGCGAAAATGTTCCTGCGCTGAAATTCTGTCGGGCGTTTGGGCATCCACCGCGAGATTGCGCGATGACAGATTGGGCATGGTGCAGCCGGCAAGCATGGTGGCGAGCCCTATGCAGCCCGCAGCAAATCCCGCTTTCAGAAAGGGCGATGTCGATCTTGTCATTGCGCCACACTCCCATTGCCGCCATTTCCGGGTGCGACGATGAGCGGTGTTGGAACCTCTCCCGTTCTGTAGCGGTGGATCGCTCTTGCCGCCTTGTCGCCATGCCATTCCTGCCCGCGCATATAGGATTGCCGGGGCCAGGGATCGATCGTCTGGATGGCGCGATTGGCGGCCACTGCATTGCCGCTCGAAAAAGCGATTGTATCGCGCCGCGCCAAAGGATCGGCGCAACCGGCGAGGGCGATCAGCATCCCACCGGCGAGGGCAGTGCCCCAAAAATTATGGATTGCGGGCATGTCTTGTTCCTTCGCCGATTTCGAGCATATGGCCGCCGGGTGCGGATTTGATCCCGACAGACTTGCTGCGCGGTCCTTCCTGGCGTCCCATGAGGAAACGGTCAGCATCATTGGCGGGCAGATTGTCCAGCAGTGGCGAGGCAAGCCGATGGCCGGGCGGCACAGGTTGAACCAGGCGCGGTGTGACGATCATCACCAATTCCGTTTCGCGTTTCTCGAAAGAGGCACTGCGGAAAAGTGCGCCGATGACCGGCACATCGCCGATCCATGGCAATTGCTTCATGGCATCGGTATTGGTTGCCTGCAGCAGTCCGGCAATGGCGAAGCTCTGTCCATCGCGCAATTCCACCTGAGTATTGGCGCGACGCACGATGAGCGAGGGCACATTGATTCCCCCTGTCGGCACAACATTTGTCGTGTCGAGCTGCGAAACTTCCGGTTCGATGCGCAGATTGACGATGCCATTGGCCAGAACGGTCGGCATGAATGTCACGCTGACGCCGAATTTTTTGAATGAGATGGATATGCGCCCCTGATCGCCCTGCACGGGGAAGGGAAATTCGCCGCCGGCAAGGAAACTCGCGCTTTGTCCTGACATGGCGACGAGATTGGGCTCGGCAAGCCGGCGCGCGAGGCCGCGTTGTTCGAGGGCTTCGACAAGCACATCTGCTGTCGTTCCGCTGGCCAGAATACGCCCCAAAATAATGCCGAAGGGCGTATTGGCAGATGGCGATCCGCCCAGCCCGGTGGTGGCGGCAAAACGATTGCCGGCAACATCCCATTTGACGCCAAGTTCCCGGCCCGCATTGCGCGAGACTTCGAGAAAGCGCACTTCCAGCATGACTTGCTGGGGCTGCGAGACGGTCATGGCATTGACCACTTCATTGCCGAATTGCTTGGCAAATTCGATGGCCCTGTCGATGGTGACGGAATCGCTCACAGGGCCGGACAGAACAATGCGTCCATTGATGGACGACACATCGATGCGCGAGCCCGGCAGGCGGCGGCGCAATTCCGCCTGCAGCCGGTTTGTATTGTAGGACACTTCGACTTCAATCGTACCGATCAGCGCTTTTTGTGCGTCGTAGGCGGCAATGGTCGTTGTCCCCAATCGGCGACCGTGAATATAGAAAGACTGGTCGGTGAGCGGCATGACATCGGCAATTTCAGGATCGCCGACCACGAGATCGACATAGGATTGCGCGGTCCGAAATGTATCCGTCGCGCCAATGGCGATTGTCAGGCTTTGTGCGGCCTGCGATGACAGACGCACCATGCGGTCCCGGTCGGCGCCCTGTGCCGGCAGCGATGCAAATGCCATGAGGCTCGCCCATGCAAGCATGCAAAGGATCGAGGCTTGCCGAAATAATGTTGTGAAAAATGTCATGCGGCGCGCGGCCTTGCCCATCCTGATGCGGTTTGGCCAAGATCGATCCCCATTTCGAGATGCGACCTCCAGAAAGGGCTTATAAAAACTTGGTGTCAGATAATTGAAGAGCATTTTTTGAGTCATCGATCTGTTCCGTCCATTCAGTTGCGGACTTCTGGGACGGGATATTCATGGCGCTTGCCTGCGCGCAGAACACCGACGTTGAGAAGGGCTGGATCTGTGCTCCCCGGCTGCACATGGTTGGTGCCAAGGGTTTCGGGCGCGGTTCCCGTATCGGCAATGCTGCGCAAGGCGAGAGAAATTTGTCCGGAACGTTGGGCTTGGGCGAGGAGTTCGGCTTGCGCGGGATCGACTTCCAGCGTTGCATTCGAGCCGGTGACAACGCGTTCGCCATTGCGCTCCTGAATATTCTGTCCAATGGCGAGAACGCGCACATTGGCAATCAGCGTTTCGCTGTCGATGCGACCTTCACCCGGACGTTGCGGATCGTTGCGCGCCATCGTGCGAATGATGTCGACGCGATCATTGGGCAGAATGAAGCCACCTGCGGATGTTGCGCCCTGCGCATCAATGGTAATGGCCACGGCGCGGTAGCCCTGCGGCAACATGGCGGCCAGCATGCTTGCACCATTCGGGCGGACGATTTTTTCAAAACGAACGGGTTCGCCCTTCAGCATGCTCATGCGCACCAGCGCGCCCGTCATGTCGTCGCGGGCTTTCGGTGCCAGGCTGCGCCGGATCGCATGTTCGGCCACAAGTGTTTTGGGCCATGCAACCCAGGCCAGATCATCCGGTGCAATCGTCTTTCCCAGCGCCAATGCCTGGGCAGCAATGAGGACGTCTTCGGTTTCCAGGGGGACTGGCGCTGGTGCACTGGCGAGAATTGGTTCGGGCCGTATGTCCTGCCGTTGCGAGGCCAGTTTCAGGGCGCCATATCCCGATATGGCAGCAAGCGCGAGAATGAACAGGCGCAAGATGGTCGTGCGCGAAAGGCGAGGGCTGCGCTGCCGTGTCGGGCCGGGATCGGGGCCCGCAAATGTGCGCGCCCGACCGAAGCCGCGGGAGTCTGAGCCAGTGTCCGTGTGCGATGGTTCTGTCATAGCCTCGCTCTAGTTATCTTGTAACTATATATGAAACAAACGTATTTATAAATGTTTTCTTATCCGGAGCCAAGCGTTTGGCAAGGCGCCTGGCGATTTGTCTGCGCATCCTCTTGCCGGTGCTGCGGACGTGCGCCAAAACACGCGGCACATGTCGTCTGCCATTTTGTTTCGAGGAGCCATGCGGATGCTGAAATCGACAATTCTGGCGTCTTTGGCCTGCATCGGTCTCGCGGGGCCGGCTTTGGCGCAGCAGCGGGAGATGACCACGAGCATGAGCTGTGCAGCGGCGCGCCAGATCGTTTCGACGCGCGGGGCCATTGTGCTCAGCACGGGGGCATCGACCTATGACCGCTATGTCGCCAGCCGGAGATATTGCGAGCGCGACGAGATCAACAAGCCGGCTTGGGTGCCGACTGCCGATGAGCGGCAATGTTTCATTGGCTATCTGTGCGAACGCATCGATGATGAGAGGGGGTTCTGATGTTTTCCCCCCGCGACAAGCAGGAATCTTTGTGCTAGTTCCGCGTCCTGTCGGGGTATAGCGCAGCCTGGTAGCGCATCTGCTTTGGGAGCAGAGGGTCGCAAGTTCGAATCTTGCTGCCCCGACCATTCCTTCGCTTGGCAGAATCTTGCCGGCAAGCTAGAAGGCGATCATCGCCGTTATTGAGCGAATGGACGGAAATGACTGCACGGATCTTACGCCCGGCCAAGAGCGCGACCCAATCGGGGTCTGCCCGCACCAAAGTCTGGCTGCTTGAACATGCTCCCGCCAGCCGCGAGATTGAGCCTTTGATGGGCTGGACGAGCTCTTCCGATACGACGAGCCAGGTCAAATTGTGGTTTGCCACCCGCGAGGAAGCCATTGCCTATGCGCAGCGCGAGGGCATTGCCTATCGCGTCGAGGAGCCCAAGCCGGCTGCGCGGCGCATCATGTCCTATTCGGATAATTTCAAGACGAACCGTGTCGGCCAGTGGACGCATTGACGTCCGCCCGCGCTTTGGCCCCGTAGCTCAGCCGGATTAGAGCAGCCGCCTTCTAAGCGGCAGGTCGCAGGTTCGAGTCCTGCCGGGGTCGCCATCTTTTCGGATTTCAGCAAGGTCCCGGCTGAGCCTGTAGGGCTCTGGTTTTTCGGTCGCAAGCGGGTTGAATCGCCTGTTGTTTTGCCTTCACGCGTTTTTTCGGCTAACTCTAGCTCTGCTTTACCTTCGGGCAGGGAGTGATCCCGTTGCGCATTGAAGCGTCTGGTGCATCGGAAGAAGTGGCCCGCTGGGTCACGCAAATGTTCCCTGACCTTGTCGGGCACCGTCTTTCGCAAATGACGGAGCTCGATCCTGCGGCTGCTCGCTCCCTCGCTTTGTTGCAGGTTCAGAAATGGCAGGCCGTGAGCCGCGGCCAGATGCCGGTCGCAGCCAGTCATCTTCGGCTTTTTCGATCGACCGCACAGAGGCATAGCCTGCCTGAAGAGCTGGTCGTGGAACTCGACGATCTGTGTCTGGGAGAGCTGGCCGATCTGGCCGCGGTGCGCTCATCGGCCTCGCCACGCTCGCTGGCGCTGGTCTTGAAGGTCATTGGCATTTTTTACGCGCGCGCGCTTGCTTTGCAGGCGGCGGCGCCGGAGGCCGGGCAGGGGGGAGCGCAGTCTGCCGCCCGGGCGACCCGTTTGCCCCTGGGACGCAAAGTCTGAAAAGCAATCGTCCCTGTTGGGCGCCATTTTAGCCATTTGGCCTGTGGAGCCCGTGTGGTTTGGCGTATGGGAAGGCTTCCTAGAACCCTGCCGCACTGGCACACTGCTTGCTGATTTTTGTCCAACGCCCTGCAGAACCGGGCGCGTTCTTCCAGAAGAGAGGATCTCTTGATGAAAATGCAGGCTATTCGGCTGGCGCTTGTCGCTTCCGCCGTTGTTTTGGGCAGCTCTGTTTCCGCTTTTGCTCAAACTGCGGTCAAATTTGCGCTCGACTGGAAATTCGAGGGCCCTTCGGCGCCCTATTTCGTTGCGCTGGAGCGTGGCTTCTACAAGGCCGAAGGCCTTGATGTGACGATCGATACGGGACCGGGCTCGGTGCAGGGCATTGCCCGCGTGGCCGCCGGCACTTACCCGCTCGGCTTCTTCGATATCAATTCGCTGGTGCGCTTCCGCGATCAGAACCCCGACCGCAAGGTCATGGCGGTCATGATGGTCTATGACCGCCCGCCTTTCTCCATCGTCAGCTTGAAAAAGGCCGGCATCAAGGGACCGAAGGATCTTGAGGGCAAGATCCTCGGCGCGCCGGCTCCCGATGGCGCCTTTGCCCAATGGGCTGCTTTCACCAAGGCCAATGGCGTCGATGGTTCGAAGGTGAAGATCGAAAACGTCGGCTTCCCGGTTCGCGAGCCCATGCTGGCACAGGGCAAGGTCGATGCGATCACCGGCTTCTCTTTCTCGTCCTATTTCAATCTGCGCCAGAACGGCATCAAGAGCGAAGACATTTCTGTCATGCTGATGTCCGATTTCGGCATCGTCATGTATGGCAATGCGATCATGGTGAACCCTGAATTTGCTGCCGCCAATCCGAAGGTCGTCGCAAGCTTCATCAAGGCCACGATCCGCGGCGTGATCGAAACAGCCAAGAACCCCGACACGGCCATCGATGCTGTGATGAAATATAATCCGACGGGCGATCGCGCGACGGAACTTGAGCGTCTCAAAATGTCGCTGCGCGACAATATCGTCACGGCCGCCGTCAAGGCGAATGGCGTGGGCGACATCGACTTTGCGCGTTTCGCCAAATCGGTCGAGCAGATTGCCGAGACTTACGAGTTCAAGAATCCGCGTCCGAAGCCGGAAGATATTTTCACGCGTCAGTTCCTGCCGCCGGCAGCCGAGCGCAAGCTCTGATTGGAGATCTGGCGTGATCGAGCTACGAGACGTTTCGCTGGCCTATGCGGGCCGCATGGACAAAGTGCTCGCGCTCGAAGGCGCCAGCTTGCATGTGAAAAAGGGTGAATTTGCCGCGGTGGTCGGTCCGTCCGGCTGCGGCAAGTCCACTTTGATGAAACTTGTGACGGGGCTGATCAAGCCAACCTTGGGCTCCGTCCATGTTGCAGGCGAAGAAGTGCGCGGACCGGTGAAAATGGCCGGCATGGCGTTCCAGAACGCCAATCTGCTGCCATGGCGGACGGTGCACGACAATATTCTCCTGCCGCTCGAAATCGTCGAGCCCTATCGCAGCCAGTTCCGGTCGCGCAAAAGCGAATATCACGACCGCGTCGAAAATCTTCTCTCGCTCGTCGGCCTCTCTGGTTTCGGCAATCGCTTTCCATGGGAATTGTCGGGCGGCATGCAGCAGCGCGCCAGCCTGTGCCGGTCGCTCGTCCACGAACCCGGCCTGCTGATGCTCGATGAGCCTTTCGCTGCGCTCGATGCATTCACGCGCGAGGAATTGTGGTGCGTCTTGCGCGACGTCTGGCAGCGTTTGAATTTCACCGTCATTCTCGTCACGCATGATCTGCGCGAGGCGGTTTTTCTGGCCGATACGGTGCATGTGATGAGCGCGCGTCCGGGCCGCATCATCAACTCGCGTCATGTCACCTTCCCGCGTCCGCGCGGTCTCGACCTGTGTTACGAGAAGGAATTTACCGACATCGTCCAGGATCTCCGCCACAAGATCGCAGAGGTGCGCAAGTCATGAGTCAGAAACAGATCGAGGCTTTGGCGCCCTGGCTATTCGTCATCGGATTGTTCGTCTTTTGGGAGGCGGCGTGCCGCATTCTCAATGTGTCGACGATCATCTTGCCGGCGCCCAGCGTCATTTTCGAAGCGATCCAGCGCTTCTGGGCGCCGCTGATGAAACATTCCTTCGTCACGCTCTGGACGACCATGGCCGGCTTTGCTCTGTCGGTCGCTTTCGGCCTTTTGCTTGGCCTTGTGGTCGGCTGGTCGCGGACCATTTATCGCGCCTTTTATCCGGTGATGATCGGGTTCAATTCGATCCCGAAAGTGGCCGTTGTGCCGATCCTCGTCATGTGGTTTGGCATTGGCGAAGTGCCGGCGATCCTCACGGCTTTCCTGATTTCCTTCTTCCCCATCGTGGTGAATGTGGCGACAGGTCTGGCGACGATCGAACCGGAGATGGAAGACGTCTTGCGCGCCCTTGGTGCATCGAAACTCGATGTCATGCGCAAAGTCGGCATTCCGCGCTCGATGCCTTATTTCTTCGGCTCGCTGAAAGTCGCCATCACACTGGCCTTTGTCGGCACGGTCGTGTCGGAGACGATTGCCGCCAATGCAGGTATCGGCTTCTTGATGGCGCAGGCGGGATCGAACTTCCAGATGCCGCTCGTCTTCGCGGGTCTGATCTTTCTCGCCATTGAGGGTATCATCATGTATGCGGCCACGGCTTTGCTTGAGCAGCGGATGGCCGGCTGGGCTTTCCGTTCGCAGGGAAGTGCTGTCTAAGCCTTTAGCAAGATCAGGATTTCAAAAGCATTCAGCCGCGGTTCACCGCGGCTGTTTTCTTATGTGCCTGTCTCGTCCGGACGAATGGGTGTGCGACGGAACCGTCTCACACCACGGCTGTTTGGCGCGGGAAAGGAGCATTGCCATGCGATTGAAATCTGCAAGAGCAAATGACATGTCCATTCTGGCCTGTGCTGCAACGCTGGCGCTTGCATCGATGAGCGGTTTGGCCGCTCAGGCAAGCGGCCTGCAGGTGGCGCAAGCCGAGCAGCGCGGACCTGAGCGCGGCGGAGAACCGCGCGAAAGGGGCGGTGAGCCAAGCAGACGAAACAATGGCGCTCCGCCCCCGCAGGCCGCGCCGGAGAGACGCGAAGCGCCGGCGGCAAGGCCTGCGCCTGAGCAGCGCGAGGAGAGACGCGTGCAAGAGCCCCGTCGCGAGGCGCCGCCGCGTGTCGAGCGGCCAGCTGCGCCTGCACAAGTGGCTCCTGCACAAGTGGCACCTGCACAAGTTGCGCCGCAACGAGAAGAGCGAACCCGCCCCATCCCGCGCGAAGACAGGCGGGTTGCACCCGAGACAACCATCGAGCGCCGTGTTGCGCCCGTTGAGCGTGGTGTTGCACCGGCTGTTGAGCGCCGGGACGCTCCTCAAGCGCGTCCCGAGCGTCGTGTCGCGCCTCGCGAGGCCCGGCCCGTCTATCGCGAGCGCGAGATCAACCGCCGGCGCGAGGTCTATCGTGCGCCCCAATATTATGACGACCGCCGCTATCGGGCGCGCCCGCGCGATTTTGTTTTCCTTGGTGGACAGCGTGTGATCGTCCGCAATTATGGGCCGGGTTGGTGCCGTGGCCTGCATCGTGGCTATCATTGGGCGCCACGCATCGGATGGCATAGAGGCACGCATCGCGGCTTGTTCCGCTGCTATTGGTAAATGGCGAGGGGCGGCCTGTGTGCCGCCCCTTCTTGTCTCCAGCATGTCTGCGCATGCGCGTGAGTCGCGCCCGCGATACATGATGCCGGCTCTTTCACTTGCATCATTTTTGAAAAAACCTGCCGTCGAATTGTGCGATCAACAAAGAATTTCGCGCGCCAATACCCGTTGTGTTGGGTCAAAGAGAGTTTGGCTTATAAGAGAAAATCTTCGGTAGAACAGAGACAAAGATTGACGCTACGGAACCACTCAACAGCGTCGCCCAAGCTGGGCGGTAGAATCGATGCGACGTTGCGTGATGCAGCTCTTGACGCCCCATATTTTGTCGCTCTCTAATCGATTTATTGATCGATATGCGTTTTGTTTGGGGGATTACGTGGTAGCTCATCTTTTGAAATCGGCAGCTGATGACAGAGTCGGCGATCCCACCGAAAAGCGTTGGTCAGCCAAAACCGATCGCGCCAGCAATCATCTCGATTCACGTGCCATAATTTCCGATCGGGAATTGCAGCAAACCACTGACATTGTTTCGCGCGCTGCCGATACGCTGGCCGAAATGGCGCGTCGTAACAAGGTGATCGAAGCCGAAGCGCGCAAGCAGATCGACAAACACAAAAGCGAGGCCGATGCTGCGCATATGCGCAATTCGGAAATGCAGGCGAAGGTTGAAGCCCTGCAGGCGCGTATGGATGAAATGGCGTCCGAGTTTCAGGGGCGCGTGCTCGAATTGCAGGGCAAGCTCACGGCCTGCCGTTCCGAGCTTGAGGCCAAGTCGCGCGAGGCTGATCTCGCCCGGCAATGGCTTGTCTATCTGAGTTCCGAAATTATGGAGCGGCTTGGCGATGCGCCGAGCAAGCTCGACGATCTTGCGCGCGCCACACGCGGCGCCTTGCGCCCGACCGAGTGAGGGAGCGACAGCTGGCCGGCTATTGTAGCGCGGCCAGCATTGTATCGCCCATCGCGCAGCCGCTTTCGAAAGCGGATTCCACACGCGCGCCCAGACACCAATCGCCACAGGCTCCGAAGAGATTTGTTTTGTCGAACAGGCAGGGTAAGCCGACGTCCTGTTCGACCAGCGCATAGCGCCAGCGATGGACGCTGGCATAAAGCGGCTCTGACATAATGCCGGTAATGGCGCTGAAACGCGCCAGCAGCGCATCCTGAGAAGCCTGCAATTCGCTATCGAGATGGCGGCGCGACCAATCGGGGCGCGCATGCACGACAAAGGTTTGCGCATCGCGCGGGCGTCCGGGCTTTGTCGCATTGCAGGCGATCCAGGCAATGGCTGAATCTTCCGGCCTGATCCAGTCCTGTTTCGGTCTTGCTGTCTCATTCGGATAGGCAAGCATCAGCGCAATGCAGGGCGCATAGACGACCTCGCGCAATTCCGGCATGTCAATGCCGGCAGAGGCCGCCAGAGGAATGGCCTGGGGCGCTGGAATGGCGAGAATGGCGGCATCGAATGTGCCATTGCCATCGACGGCGATGGGGCCGCGATCATCCTCCAGGGTCCAGCCCGAAGCGCTTTTGTGCAGCCCTGTCACGAGACATTCGGTGATGCATCTGTGCTTGGCTGCCAAAGCGCGCAGCGGCGCGGTCATGCCTGGTGAGCCGACATAAGTGCCCGGTGCCCATTCGGCGACATGGCCCTGGTCCTGCCAGCGTGTGACCTGGGCGAAAAACTCCGGCCCGCGGACCGAGAAATACTGGGCGCCATGATCGAATTGATAGTCGCCGGTGCGCCGTGTCGCCATGCGACCGCCAAAGCCGCGGCTTTTTTCAAAAATGGTCACGTCCATGCCGCCCCGGCGCAGCTTTTTGGCTGCTGCCAGTCCGGCAAGTCCTGCACCGATAATCGCGACCTTTTTCATCCCTGCAGCCCGCCTTTACTGCAGTCTTTACGTGGCAGGCGGGTGGGCAGACCATGCTGGCCTCAGCTGGTGCGGATGCGGGCTGAGGCGGGCTGGCTCAAATTTTCGGCAGGAGCCGGGCCGGTTCGCAGATTGCGGGCCGTCTGGCGTAATTTGTCCTCGTCTCGGACGAGAATGCATCCGCGTGTCGCCCGGACGGCCTTTTCACCCTCGAGGAGATGCATTCCCATGGTCACGCCGGCGCGCCGACACCCCAGCATGCGCGCGATCCTGTCATGCGTCAGCCGGAGCAGGGGTTCGGACATGCGCTCGCTGACCATCAGCACCAAGCGCGCCAATCTGGCCTCGACCGTCAATTGAGCATTGGCCAGTGCTGCTTCGGCGATCTGTTGAAACAGATCGTCGACGGCATGGAGCAGGACCAGTCGCAGGGCAGGATCTTCATCGACAAGGGGCAGCAAAATGTCGGCTCGGATGCGCCAGGCCTCGCCGGGGATCTGGACGAGCGTGCCACAGGCACTGTGAGTGCGGCCGAGCAGGAGACCATGGCCGGTGAAACTTTCCGGCCCTATCAGTGCGACGGCAGCCCCATGTTCGGCATCGCCGCAGGTGAGAGTGGCCAGGCCTGATTTGAGAAAATAGACGAAGTCGATGGGCTTGCGCGGATCGGTCAGGGCTTCGCCCGTGGCAATGGAAACCGGCTCCAGCTTCGGTTCCAGCCGCGCGCGCGAGGATGGCTCGAGCCTGTCGAGCAAGGCAGACTGACGTCCGGATGCAGTCATATGCGCTCCCGATGCCCCCGCACCATTTGCGCATTTTCGCAGCCCTTCTGGCAAGCCTCATTGATCCGGGTCAGTCCCGATTTGGCGCTCACGGCGGCTCGCTCTATCATGGGTACAGCAGTCCGCAGCAATAGCGGCGCAGGACGGGAGGAAAAAATGGGGAAGCGTCAGGGCGTCTATGCCGGTCAGGCCATTGTCATGGCATCGCTTGTGCTGTTGGGCACCGGCCTCGCCAAAGCCGATGCTCTGGCTGATTTCTATACGGGCAAGACGCTCACCATTATCGTCGGCGCCGATTCAGGCGGCGGATACGATGCGCAGGGCCGGCTCATGGCGCGCCATATCGGACGCTTCATTCCAGGCACACCCAATGCCATTGTGCAGAACATGCCGGGCGCCGGGAGCCTGACTGCGGCCAATCACGTCTATAATGTTGCAGCCAAGGACGGGACGGTTTTTTCCCTGCTTCAGCGCGGCGTGTTTTCAGCGAAATTCACCAATCCGCAGGCTGTGCGTTTCGATCTCGCCAAATTCAACTGGATTGGCAATCTCTCGTCTGAAACGGGCGTCGTGATCGCTTTCGCCAATTCGCCCTTCAAGACAATCGAAGATGTGATGAAGCAGGAAATGGCCGTTGGCGGCACGGGGCCGAATATCGACACCGAAACGACGCCGCGCATGTTGAACACTTTGATCGGGACAAAATTCAAGATCATCTCCGGATATCCCGGCACCAATGATGTGGTCATCGCCATGGAGCGCGGCGAAGTGCATGGGCTTGGCGATTGGTCATGGTCCAATGTCAAAACGCGCCGCCCCGATTATCTGCGCGACAATAAGGTGCGCGTGCTCTTGCAGATGACGACGGAAAAAGAACCCGATCTGCCGGACGTGCCGCTGGCCATGGATTATGTGAAAAATCCTGCAGATCGCGAATTGATGTCGCTCTTCCTGGCGCAGAAATCGGCTGCCCGTCCTGTTGCAGCGCCTCCCGGTGTGCCGACTGAGCGCATGAAGGCAATCCGCACCGCTTTCGAAAAGATGATTGCCGATCCGGATTTCCGGTCCGATGCGCAAAAGTCGAAACTGGATATTGATCCCTCGCCGGCTGCTGCCATTGAAAAGGTAATAGCCGTTTTCAATACGACATCGGAAGAGACGGGTCGTCGGCTGCGGGATGCGATCGATCCGAAAATGGGGAAGTAGGCCGTCAGTGCGAAGGCAGCTAAGCAATCCAGAGTCGCTCCGCTCTGGAATGCCGCACGCTTTCCTCGTCGAACGTTGACAATCACGTGGTGTTTGAGGTCTTGCGCAAAACAGCCGGTGAGCCCCTTCGCCGGGACCCTCAGGACGTTACCGCCCAGCCGATGCCGGATTGATATTGGAAGACAAGGATCAGTTGATTGCCGATAGTGCAGAGGCTGGGGGAACCTCCGTCTGCTTGAACATTCGGCCACTTGTCCGTGACCCAATTCGTGCCGTCGAAACGTGCAATGCCGATATTGTTGCTCGAGTCGGCAATGTACGAGCAAAAAAGATTGTTTTTGAAGACGGCCAGGCTCGGCGATGAATGGGATGTGATATTGGTGCATGTATCCGGCGACCATGCGGGATCCGATACGCCCCACCAGAGTTTCCCGCCGCTTGCGCCGCGCCGTACGCAGAACAGCGTCTGCTGATACGAGGCCAGCGCGGGCGAGCCGGAAAGGCCATAGACATTGCCTTGGTATTCAACCGGGCTGTCGAAGGACCAGCCGACGCCGGGCTCGTAATGGGAGAACCAGGCCTTTCGGCTTTGCCCGCGTCCTTGTCTGACGCACCAGAGCCATCCCGTCGATGCGCATAGGGCGGGTGATTCAGAAAGGCCGTAGGCATCCAACGAATTCGGGGCAAGATTGTCCGTACCCCAGTTCTGGCCATCCGGGCTTGTGGAATACCACATCCAGCCGGATTGACTGCGGCCCTGATGAGCGATCCAGAGTTTGTTTTCGAAAACGGCAAGTGCCGGGCTTGCAGTAAGGCCATAGGCGTTGTTTGCGTCGGGGATGAGCCAGTCATCATTGGACCAATTACCATTTGCATAGGTCCGCAGTCTCACCCATCCATCGAAATTTGGCCCCTGATATGCGCAGAAGAGTGTATTGTTAAAATAGGCCAATCCAAAATCACTGCTGTAGCAATTGACGGAATTGTTCACCACTTGAGCAGCGGACCAGTTCAGTATTTGAGTCATGGCAATGAGCTTTCGGAAAACATAAGGTTCAAAACATTTCCAGCCTATCGCCTGTTTTGAGTTTTGCAATTCGGTTCTTGGATTCTCCCGCTCAATCTGACGCTATTCCGCCGCTTCACTTAACGTGAGCCATTCTTCCTCGATCTTCATCAGGGCGCGTTCCAGTTCTGCGCGTTGTCCGGCGAGCTGGCTTGCCCTCGCCGGATCCTTCGTGAAGGCGTCTGGCGCTGACAGCGCCTCGTCGATGCGCTTCAATAGCGTTTGAAACTGGGTCATTTTGTCTTCAAGTGCAGCGAGCTTTTTCTGCACCTCGCGTTTCGCCGCGCGGTTTTCCTGCGGGGGTGCCTTTGGTGGCACGTCCTCGCGTCCGTCACGCTCGGCTTTGCGCTTGGCCTCGCGCTCTGCACCCGTTTGTTCAAGCACGAAGCGGGTATAATCATCCATGTCGCCGTCGAAATTTTTTACCGTGCCATTGGCGACGAGCCA
>CAZHOK010000009.1:42147-50009 GCA_964534115.1 uncultured Beijerinckia sp. | reverse complement strand
GACACCAATCCCCCGCTCGACAATACGGCGGTGATCGATTTCCTGCAGCGTCGTGCGCGCGACCATGCGCAAGTGCGCTTTCTGGCTGTGGCAGCCCTTACCAAAGGTCTGCAGGGCCGCGAGATTGCCGAAATGGGTCTGCTCGGCCAGGCCGGCGCCATTGCTTTCGGCAATGCGCGCCATTCGGTGCGCGATGCGCAGGTGATGCGCCGCGCTCTCGCTTATTCCACCGATTTCGATGCGCTCGTCATGCATGTCGCCCAAGATGCCGATCTTGTGGCCGCCGGCGTGATGAATGACGGGGAATTTGCCAGCCGGCTCGGGCTGATGGGCATTCCGCGCGAGGCAGAAGTCGTCGTTCTCGACCGCGATCTGCGTCTGGTTGCCATGAGCGGTGCGCGCTATCATGCCGAACTCGTCTCGACCACTTTGTCGGTCGATGCGATCTGTGCGGCCAAGGCGGCCGGTCATCGCGTGACATGCGGCGTGTCGATCAATCATCTCACCTTGAATGAAGGCGACATTGGCGATTATCGCACTTTCCTGAAACTCATGCCGCCCCTGCGCCATGAGAGCGAGCGCGTCGCACTGGTCGAGGCTCTGGCTGCCGGCAAGATCGATGTCATCGTCTCCGATCATTGCGGACAGGATGTCGAGGCCAAGCGCGTGCCTTTTGCCGAGGCGGAGCCGGGTGCGGTCGGTCTTGAAACCATGCTTGCCGCAGGTCTTCGCCTCGTTCACGCGGGACAGATCAGCCTGCCGGTTCTCATCCGTGCCATGACATCGCGACCGGCTGACATTCTTCGGCTCCCGCAGGGACGCCTTGCCAAGGGCGCGCCGGCCGATCTCATCCGTTTCGATCCCGATGAGCCTTTCCTGGTCGATCCCGCCAAATTGCATTCGCGCTGCAGGAACACGCCCTTCGATGAGGCGCGTTTGCAGGGCGTGGTGAAAATGACCATGGTTGCCGGGCGTCAGGTGCATTCATGATCGAAAAAATGATCGCCTTCGGTTTCGGCTATCTGCTCGGCTCCATTCCCTTTGGATTGATCCTGACCAAGATCGCGGGACTGGGCGATGTGCGCGCCATTGGCTCGGGCAATATCGGCGCCACAAATGTCCTGCGCACCGGGCGCAAGGATATTGCGGCGGCAACTTTGCTGCTCGATGCTGCCAAGGGAACTGTGGCGGTTTTGATTGCGGCGCAATTTTCTGCCGAGGCGGCCATTCTTGCAGCGCTCGGCTCTTTCATCGGCCATCTGCATCCCGTCTGGCTGAAATTCAAAGGCGGCAAGGGCGTTGCGACATTCATCGGCTGCCTGATCGGACTTCATTGGCCGAGCGCGCTGGTCTTTGCGGGCGTCTGGCTGGCGACGGCCTATCTGACGAAATATTCCTCAGCCGGCGCTTTGGTGGCGAGCCTGGCCAGCCCCGTGGCGCTGCTTTTGTTCGATCGGCGCGATCAGGCCGAGCTTTTTCTGGCGCTCGCCATCCTGCTCTGGTTCCGCCATGCGGAAAATATCCGCCGCCTTCTCAACGGGACGGAGGGACGGATCGGCCAGAAGGGCACGCCCAAGGCCTGATCGGCCCCAATTGCCGTTACGGCAGTTCCGGTCCAATATGCCGGTGTTGATTTTCTTTTTTCAGCCCGGCTTTTTTCATGAGACTTTCCGACGCCCAGCGGCTTGATTGGCTGCGCCTCATCCGCAGCGAAAATATCGGCCCGCGCACATTCCGAACGCTCGTCAATCGCTATGGCGGGGCCGGCGCAGCGCTGGAGGCCTTGCCGGATCTGATGCGCCGGGGCGGTCGCCAGATCAAGATTGCCACACGCGAATCCTGCGAGCGCGAATTGGAGGCGATCGATCGTTTCGGTGCGCGCCTTGTCTGCCTTGGCGAAGATGATTTTCCCTTAAGCCTGCGGGCCATAGATGCACCGCCGCCGGTTTTGTGCGTGCTTGGCGATACGCGCTTTTTTGCCCAGGCCAGCGTGGCCATTGTCGGGTCGCGCAATGCTTCTGCCGCCGGCCTTGCCTTTACCGCGCGCATGTCGGCGGAACTGGGTGCGCAGGATTTTGTCATTGTGTCGGGTCTGGCGCGCGGCATCGATGCGGCCGCCCATCGTGCCGCTTTGCGCAATGGAACCATTGCCGTGCTGGCCGGTGGGCTCGACCGGATCTATCCTGCAGAACATGAAGGGCTGGCGCAGGAGATTGCGCAAAACGGCGTGCTGGTGAGTGAAATGCCGCTTGGTTGGGAAGCGCGCGGCCGCGATTTCCCGCGCCGCAATCGCATTGTCTCCGGCCTTTCGCTCGGCACAATCGTGATTGAAGCAGCGCGCCGTTCAGGCTCGTTGATCACAGCCCGTTTTGCTGCTGAACAGGGAAGGGAGGTTTTTGCCGTTCCCGGTTCGCCGCTCGATCCGCGTGCGGAGGGTGCCAACGATCTTTTGCGCCAAGGTGCAACCTTGTGCACATCGAGCGCCGATGTGATTGAGGCGCTTGCACCCATCCTGCGCGATGGATTGCCCCAACCCGGCGGGCTGTTTGAAAAGATCGCCGAAAGCCAGGCTGTTGAGCCGCTCTGGGATGAGCTCGATCTGTTTGGCGAAGCTGCGCCGACAACCAGTGCGGGACATGAAATGGATGAGGATCCAGCACCGCCGCTGCATCCTGAAGACAGCGCTCCGCGCAGGCGCATCGCGCGCGAAGACGATGTCGATGTGGCCAAGCGCATTGCTGCGCTGCTGGGGCCATCGCCGGTTCCTGTTGATGATCTGGCGCGCCTGAGCGGCGCCTCCATTGCGCAGCTGCGCGCCATTCTGCTCGATCTCGAATTGCAAGGTCGCATCGAGCGGCACGGCGGCAATCTTGTTTCGCTTGTCGCCGGCTCAGCTCATTCGGATCGATAGGGCGCCTGCAGCGAAGCGCGTATGCCCCCGGGCGGCGGCTCTTTGGCAGCATGCTCGGCTTCATTGCGCGCCATGAGCAGAAAATAGCCCACCAGTTCCAGATCGAGCGTATTGGCAAGCCGCTCCAATTCGAGCGTCATATTCTGAATGTAGCGCAGAGCTTCTGCACGCGGCGTCGAAGCCTCGGCCATTGTTTCTTCCCGAGCAGGCGGCAGCAGGCGCGTGACATTTCCTTCCTCGGGCACAGCGCGTCTGCTCATGGGTTTCGCCTCATGGTTTCGTCTCATGGGTTGCATCTCATGGGTTTCGTCGCTTGCTTTGGGGCATTTGTTAACTGAAACCTAGCACAACCGCGCATGCGTTCCAGTGCGAAAAACATCGAATACGGTTGTATTTTTCACCTTCGACAACTTGCCGTTGCGTCATCTTCCGCAACGGAACTTCCACAACGGCGCTGAATTTGACCGCACGTCTGATGGAGGTTTCCACATGATCTGCTCAGCACCGAAGAAAATTGGCTTGGCATTTGGGACCGCTCTATTGTGCTTTTCGGCCGTGCCTGCGCGTGCAGCACCGACAGGCATTGCGCCTGCAACAATTGTCGCACTCGAGTCACCATGGACCGATGTTCAATATCGGGGACACAGCGGCCAAGGTGCGCGGCATGTCAGTGTGGCTCGCCATTCCGGCAGCCGCAGCTCTTATCGCGGCGGCCAATCTTATCATCACGGGAATCATCATAACGATTTCTGGCCGGCGGCTGCAGCGCTGGGATTGTTCGGCGGCATTGTCGGTGCCATTGCTGCAAGCAGCTACGATGACTATCCCTATTATGGCTATGCTTATCCGGTAACTTACGGCTACCGCTATCCGGTCACTTATGGATATGGCGGGATCTATCCCTATGATTACGGATATGCGCTGCCTGTCTATTACGGTGGCTATTATCCGCATGCGCGCGTTGTGAACCGCTACGCCTCTACGCGTGCCCGTTACATGCATCGCGGATATGATGCGGGGCATCGGCGTTTTGTCACCCGAGCGGGTGTCGTCAGCCGCGGTGCTGTTCATCGCACGCGCGGTCATCGCTGACCGAGACAGGCATTGCGAAAAGATCAGAACCCTTCGTCTTCGGGCGACGGGTTTTTGTCTTGCATCATGCGCGCCATGCGGTCGAGCGCGCCTTGCAGTATATAGGCTGCCGCCATGCGATCGACGACTTCGGCGCGTTTGGCGCGCGAGGCATCCTGTTCGATGAGGGAGCGGGTCACGGCTGCGGTTGACAGGCGCTCATCCCAATAGGCGACCGGCAGCGAGATGAAATTCGTCAGATTGCGAACGAAAGCGCGCGTGGCTTGAACGCGCGGCCCCTCGCTCCCATCCATATTGAGCGGCAGGCCGATGACGAGTGCGTGAACCTCATGCTTTTTGGCAAGCTCGGCCAAGCGCGCGACATCCTGCGAATATTTCACCCGGCGGATGGTCTCGAGCGGGCCGGCAAATCGGCGCTCCACGTCCGAGACAGCAATGCCAATGGTTTTTGTGCCGAGATCGAGTCCAAACAGCCGGCCTTGTCGGGGCAGGCGGTCGAGCAGGGTTTGCAGATCGAGGACTTCAGTGGGCATGCTTTCGCCTAGCACGCCCGGGCGTGCGCGCAAACAAGCCCTTGCTCCTTGGCGCGCAGCCACTAAGTTTCGGCTCCGGGAAACAAGGAGCGCGCGCCCCATGAAACTCACCTGGCTCAGTCATTCCGCTTTTCGTCTGGAAATCGGCTCGTCCATTGTCCTGATCGATCCGTTCCTGTCGGGCAATCCGGCCTTCACGGGCGATATCGACCAGGTGACCAAGGGCGCAACCCATATCGTCCTCACCCATGGCCATGATGACCATATCGGCGACAGCGCGGCCATTGCGCAAAAGAGCGGCGCACAGGTGATCTCCAATTATGAGATCTGCATGTATCTGGCCGGGCAGGGTGTGCAGAATATCAATCCCGGCAATACGGGCGGCACGGTCGATTGCGGCGGGTTCACGGTGAGTTTTACGCAGGCCCTGCATTCATCCGGCACGGTGAAGGATGGCCAGTCCATCTATCTGGGCAATCCGATGGGCATCGTCATCAAGGCGCCGGGCGAAAAGACGCTTTATCATATGGGCGACACCGATATTTTCGGCGATATGGCGCTGATCGACGAGATCCATGCGCCGAAAATCGGCCTTGTGCCGATTGGCGACCGTTTCACCATGGGGCCGCAGACCGCTGCACTTGCCGTCAGGCGGTATTTTCATTTCGACACGGTCGTGCCCATGCATTTCGGCACATTCCCGTTGCTCACGGGCAAGGCGCCCGATTTCGCGGCCGCTCTTCAGGGCTCGCCCACCAAGGTTCATGTGCCGTCATTCGGCGTGGCCATGGAATTTTGATGGCCAGCCCGGTCGGGGCGGCCTTTGGCGGCCCCGTTTGCCTCTGCAAAGGCCCCGGTGCTATAGGGCAGCCCTGTCTCTAAACCCTCCGGAGCGACCATGTCCGTCGACCAGGCCACTGTCCGCCGCATCGCGCATCTCGCGCGCATTGCCGTGCGCGAAGAAGAGGTGGCGCATCTTCAGCAGGAGCTCAACGCCATTCTCGCTTTCGTCGAGGAATTGAATGCGATCGATGTCGCAGGCGTCGAGCCCATGACATCCGTCATTCCCATGCGCTTGCCCTTGCGCGCCGATGAAGTGACCGATCAGGCCGGGCCTGAAAAAATCACGCAAAATGCGCCGGGCGCCGAGGACCACTTCTTCACCGTTCCGAAAGTGGTCGAATAAAATGACCGATCTGACCAAACTCACGCTCGCTGAAGCCCGCGACGCCGTCGCGTCCCGCAAAATCTCCTCCGTCGAACTGACGAGCGCGCATCTGGGTGCGATGGAAAAAGCGCGCGACCTGAACGCTTTTGTGGCCGAGACGCCGGAGAAAGCGCTCTCCATGGCCAAGGCCGCCGATGCACGCATTGCATCGGGCACGGCTGGCCCGCTGGAAGGTCTGCCGCTGGCCATCAAGGATCTCTATGCGACAGAGGGCGTGCATATGCAGGCCTGTTCGCACATTCTCGATGGTTTCAAACCGCCCTACGAATCCACCGTCACAAGCCAATTGTGGCGCGATGGTGCGGTCATGCTCGGCAAGCTCAACATGGACGAATTCGCCATGGGCTCGTCGAACGAGACATCTTATTACGGGCCTGTGGCCTCGCCCTGGCTGCCGCCCGATTGGGATGAGCAGAAGGGTCGCACTGCGCTGAAGGGCGACAAGAAGGGCCTGCTTGTGCCCGGCGGCTCATCGGGCGGTTCGGCCGCGGCCGTTGCCGCACATCTGTGTCTGGGTGCAACCGCAACCGATACGGGCGGCTCGATCCGTCAGCCGGCAGCTTTCACCGGCACGGTCGGTATCAAGCCGACCTATGGGCGCTGCTCGCGCTGGGGCGTTGCGGCTTTCGCATCTTCGCTCGATCAGGCGGGTCCGATTGCGCGCAATGTGCGCGATTGCGCCATCATGTTGCGCTCCATGGCTGGCTACGATCCCAAGGATTCCACCAGCGTGAATGCGCCCGTGCCGAATTACGAAGCGGCGGTGGGTGCCTCCATCAAGGGCAAGAAGATCGGCATTCCGAAAGAATATCGCATCGAGGGAATGCCCGCCGAGATCGAGGCACTCTGGCAGAAGGGGATCGAATGGCTGCGCGCGGCAGGCGCGGAGATCGTCGATATTTCGCTGCCCTATACCAAGACCGCGCTGCCTGCTTATTACATTGTCGCGCCCGCCGAAGCCTCGTCCAACCTCGCCCGCTATGATGGCGTGCGCTACGGTCTGCGGGTTCCTGGCAAAGACATCCAGTCCATGTATGAGAATACGCGGGCCGAGGGTTTTGGGCGCGAAGTGCGCCGGCGCATCATGATCGGCACCTATGTTCTCTCGGCCGGCTATTACGACGCTTATTATGTGCGGGCGCAGAAAATCCGCACGCTGATCAAGCGGGATTTCGAAAACGCCTATCAGGCCGGCATTGACGCCATATTGACGCCGGCCACGCCCTCTGCCGCCTTCGGCATCGGCGAAAAAGGATCGGCCGACCCTGTCGAAATGTATCTCAACGACGTTTTCACCGTGACGGTGAACATGGCCGGATTGCCGGGCCTTGCTGTGCCGGGTGGCCTGTCCTCACAAGGGCTGCCGCTTGGTCTGCAATTGATCGGCCGCCCGTTCGATGAAGAGACTTTGTTCTCTGTCGCCGAGGTCATTGAGCAATCGGCCGGGCGGATCGACCTGCCGAAGGCCTGGTGGGCGTAACGCGCGTCGTTCTCGCCCACATGCCTTATCTATCATGTGAGTGGCTGCCATTGCCGCCAAACCGGGGTTCATCATGAACACGCATGCCAAACCATCAAAGCTGATCAAGGGTGCGACCGGCGACTGGGAAGTGGTCGTCGGCATGGAAATCCATGCGCAGGTGACGTCGAATTCGAAGCTCTTTTCGGGCGCCTCGACAGCTTTCGGCGGCGAGCAGAACAGCCATGTGTCGCTGGTGGATGCGGCCATGCCGGGCATGCTGCCGGTCATCAACGAGGAATGCGTGAAGCAGGCGATCCGCACGGGCCTCGGCCTGAAGGCGCAGATCAATCTGCACTCGGTCTTCGACCGCAAAAATTACTTTTATCCCGATCTGCCTCAGGGATATCAGATCAGCCAATACAAGAGCCCGATCGTGGGCGAAGGCGAAGTCATCGTCGATGTGACGCCGACCGAGCAGATCCGCGTCGGCATCGAGCGGCTGCATCTCGAACAGGATGCGGGCAAATCGCTGCATGACCAATCGGCAACCGAAAGCTTTGTCGATCTCAATCGCTCGGGCGTGGCCTTGATGGAGATCGTCTCCAAGCCCGACATCCGCTCGGCCGAAGAGGCGCG
>CAZHOK010000009.1:31585-42137 GCA_964534115.1 uncultured Beijerinckia sp. | reverse complement strand
GCCTATGTCTCGAAGCTGCGCACCATCCTGCGCTATCTGGGGACATGCGACGGCAATATGGAAGAAGGCAGCCTGCGCGCCGACGTCAATGTCTCGGTGCGTCGCCCCGGCGCGCCTCTGGGCACGCGCTGCGAGATCAAGAATGTGAATTCGATCCGCTTCATCGGCCAGGCGGTCGAAACGGAAGCTCGGCGGCAGATTGCCATTCTTGAGGATGGCGGCACGATCGATCCGGAAACGCGCCTCTTCGATCCTGCCAAGGGCGAAACACGCGCCATGCGCTCGAAGGAAGAAGCGCATGACTATCGCTATTTCCCCGATCCCGACCTGCTGCCGCTCGAATTCGAGCAGGCCCTCGTCGATGCTCTGGCACAGGGACTTCCCGAGCTTCCCGACGACAAGCGTGCGCGTTTCATCGCCGATTACGGGCTGCCTCCCTATGATGCCGGCGTGCTGGTGATGGAGCGCGAGGCGGCCGACTATTTTGAGGATGTCGCACGCGGACGCGATGCCAAGGCGGCGGCCAATTGGGTGATTAACGAGCTGTTCGGCCGCCTCAACAAGGAAGGCAAGACGGTGACGACATCGCCTGTCTCGGCAAACCAGCTCGGCGCCATCGTCGATCTGATTTCATCGGGCACGATCTCCGGCAAGATCGCGAAAGACCTTTTCGAGATCGTCTGGAGCGAGGGCGGCGATCCGAATGCGATCGTTGAACAGCGCGGCATGAAGCAAGTGACCGATACGGGAGCCATCGAAAAAGCCGTCGATGAGATCATCGCCGCCAATCCTGACAAGGTCGCGCAGGCTCAGGCGAAGCCGACAATGCTCGGTTGGTTCGTCGGTCAGGTGATGAAACAGACCGGCGGAAAGGCTAATCCGCAGGCCGTCAACGACCTGCTGAAACAGAAATTGGGGATCTGAATCGAGCGAGAATCGGATGCGCTGATTCTCCCCATTTGCGCGATTCGCACCGGCGCCGCGGTCTCCGCGGCGCTTTTTTTTGCTTTTCATGAAAAAAAAATCGCTCCGCGCAAATTTTTTTTCGAGGGGTGTTTCGGCCCGCAGGGCCCGCTCGCGCAGCACCTCGCACGGACAAGATGCACGGCCTGCAGGGGCGGTGAAAAAATCGCTCTCCTGCGTTTTTGGGCTTGACAAGAATCGCGGCCCGAATCAGTCCGTTTATTCTTGGTTAACATGGGTCCTGTGCAAAAAGTGCCCGGAAATATGGGGTTTCTTGCAAGCCGGGGCGCCTGGCGGCGTTTTTTGGCGGCCGATAAGAGCTGTTTTTGAGGGGATTGCGAGGGTCGATTCTTGGCCTGAGCGCATTGCGCTGAAGCACATGTTGCGGGCGCGTGGACATGCCATTGTAGAGCGTCGGCAATGCTTCAGCGGCGATGGTCTTGGCGGCTCATTACTCGGCGTCGAGCGAGTATTTTGCTCAAGAGACACTTGCACCACTCGTTAACGTGAGTACGTTACTCACGCTCGCATGCCGGCAGCATATGATCTTTGCCGGCGGAAACATCAGAGGGGACCTTAGATGGCGAAGGCAACCACAAAGCGTAAGCCGGCAGCGAAGAAGACCGCTGCCAAGAAGGGCGCCAAGAAGGCGGTTCGCAAGACCGCTAAGAAGGCTGGCGCGAAGAAGACCGCTCGTAAGGGCGCGGCCAAGAAGACCGCTCGCAAGGGCGCGGCCAAGAAGACCGCTCGTAAGGGCGCGGCCAAGAAGACCGCTCGCAAGAGCGCTGCCAAGAAGACCGTCCGCAAGGCTGCTGCCAAGAAGACCGTCCGCAAGGCTGCTGCCAAGAAGCGCGCGCCTCGCAAGGCGAAGGCTGCTGCTCCGGCTTCGGCCTAATACACTTCGATTGCTGGATGCGGCTGTCTTTCAGGCAGCCGTGTCTGCATCAGGAATTGCCGGTACGGTGCAAATCGTTTCCGGCCTCGTTCCAGACGCCTCTCTCGTCCTTGCAGGATCGGAGAGGCGTTTTTATTTCTGGATGATGTCTGCGCCCGTCAGCCGCTTCATGCAGGCCGGGTAATATTCGCGCCAGAGCAGCGAGCCCGTCTTGCCCGCGCGTTTCATCTTCTGCCATTCCATTGCACATTCCGTCCGGGCCCGGCGCGTCTCTTCGCGCTTGAGCGTGGATGATGTGCCGTCTTCAGCCGCCAGCGCCGGCAGATCGGCGCTGACAAGGCAAAGAGCAGAGAGTGTCAGAATGGCAAGGCGCATCGTCTCTCGACGCTGTGGGGGCATGACGCGCAAGTCTAGCACGAGCGGAATTGGAGGGCTCGCCCCTCGCATCTCATGTCCACACGACACTTGTCCGATTAGCGCTTGGCTTTCGCTTCGGCTTCCGCCACTTCGATCGGCACAAGGGGAGGGCTGCTGGCGTTGCGCAGGTTTTTCAGCAAGCCAAGGCGCTTGGCCTCAAAATAATAGCCGCGTGCATAGAGCGAGACAGCGCGCCCTTCATTGCCACCCGAAACGAGCCAGGCATTGGCCAAATAGGGCATGGCGTAAGAAAGATTGGTGCGCGGATCAAAAAGACCAGTCGCAGAACCGCTATAGCCCATATGCCGCGCCGTCGGCAGGCTGATCTGCATGAGCCCATAATGCGCGCCCGGCCCTTTCAGGCCCGGATTGTAGCGACTTTCGCGCATGACGATGCGATGGGCGAGGCGCTGGGGTACGCCGTGGCGGGCTGCATATTCGGTAACGAGTGCATGAATGGCAGCCCGTCCTGCAGGAAGGTCCGCGGGCGTCTGTTCAACGATGGACGTTTGCGCTTCCTCTGCCTCGCTCTCAATTTCTTCGGCAATGGACACGAGAGTGCGCGGACGCACCGGGGGCAGGGGGACGCGGGCCGCAACAAGCTTGTGCGCAGCTGCAACATGTGTCTCTGTCTCCTGCGTCGTCTCCCCGGCCGCTGCAGCAGACAAAAGTGCAGCCTCGCGCGCCTGCGCTCTGGCATGCGCCTGTTTGAGAGCCTTCAGATCGGGCGGAAGCGGCACATAATCGGCTTGTGCAGCAAGGGGCGTGAGGAGCAGGGCGAGGGTCGCAAAACGTGCGACTGTGCGACTGCAACCATAAAGGCGTACCATTCCATCTCCTCAGGGAGCGACAGGCACAGCCATCGGGGCTGCGATCTGTTGTCCCGCGGGCGGCAAAGACATTCACTGCCTTTCCCCTTTGGCCATGAGTCAACCCTTTCGGGTATGGCCAAACTGCCCTAATGAATCATCCAAGCGACCTTGTCGGTCGCAATTGCGGCAAGAAACGGGCATGCCCGCCAGATCGCCGCGACTTGCAGGTTTTGAGCTAAATCCATGCTGTACCAGAAAAAGCTTCCCGAGAAGCCCCGCTCCAAAACGGCACTCGATGCCGTGCGGCCCTACAGATGGAAAATCGGACTCACCTACGCGCTGACCTTCTTAGAGGACTTGCTGGAGCTTTCCTACCCCTGGGCGACGGGCCTTGCGATCGATGGATTGATCTCGCGCGATTTCCAATTGGCCATGCCCATTGTCATCGCCTGGGCGGCGCGCGCGGCCATCGGCTGTTTCCGCCAGATGTACGACACGCGCATCTATACGCAGGTCTATAACGATATTGTCGAGGACACGATCGTGCGCCAGCGCAAGGCCGGGATCGAGGCGACCTCGGCGGCGGCGCGCTCGGCCATGTCGCGCGAATTCGTCTCTTTCTTCGAAACGGATGTCCCGGTTGTCATCACCTCGCTCATCCATATTTTCGGCTCGGCGATCATTCTCTTCTGGTACGATTTCACCATTGGCGCGATTGCCGCTCTCTTGTTCATCCCCGTCTATTTCGTCAACCGCGTCTATGTCCGCGTCTCGGCGCGGCTCAATCGCGAATTGAACGACCAGCTGGAGAAGGAAGTCGATTTTATCGACCGCCATAATCGCGATGAGGTCCGCGGCCATTTTACGGCCGTGCGCAATTGGCGCGTGAAACTCTCGGATGCGGCGGCCTATAATTGGACGATCATCGAAGTTCTTTCGATCCTCGTTTTCGTCGCCATTCTCATGCGCACGACCGTTTTGCCCGACACCGACACGGGCGATATTTTTGCCATCCTTGTCTATGTCTGGCGGCTGATGGAGGGGCTCGATCATGTGCCGACCATCGTCCAGCAATTGATCCGGTTGCGCGACATTTCAATCCGCATCGGACAGGGTGCTTCGGTCGAGGATGTCAGCGAGACAATCGAGGAAACCGAGCCCGACACAAAGCCACTTTGACACGCTGTGGCAAAGCTTTGGGTCCATCCGTTAAGTTTAAGTTTTAAAAAAGCTTTTTGCGTTTTCTGGAAATTGCGTCATCATTTTCGGGGGGCGTTTGAAGCAGGTCATAATGGGTCACAATCCAATTGCCGGCGCCAGCGAACAATCATTGCGTCCCCTGACGCAAGTTCTGGTTGGTGCACTTGAAGTCGCGCTCGATGAAATTGCCGCACTGCGCAATTTCGAAAATGGTCCTTGGGCCAATGCACTTGAGGAAATGATTTTGCAAACGGCGGCCGGCCTCGCCGGGCGGGGTGCTGATGCGGATTCGCTTCAGGTCGCGCAATCGGCCCTGCGGGCCTGTTTTCGCCACATGCGCGCGCAATTGCATTGACATGCGTCTTGTTTCCGTGCGGCGGCCGGTTTCATGATCCATCCATGCGGCAAGGCGATTTGCGGCCGCAACGGAGGTCTCCATGATGGTGCAAACGAACATCATCTCATTTGCTGCAGCGCTGATGGTGCTGGCTGGCGGGAATGTGGCTCTGGCGCAAAGCCGGCCTGACACGATGCGCATGAGCTGTGCGGCTTCGTCAGAATTGGTGCAGCGCAGCGGCACAATCGTCATGAATTCCGGTCCGAATGTGTTCGACCGTTATGTGTCCAGTCAGGCTTTCTGCGCGAAGGAAGAAACCACGGTTCCGGTCTGGGTTCCGGCGGCGGACACGCGCCAGTGTTTTGTCGGTTGGGTCTGCCAGCGCCAAAGCTGGGGTGCTGGCCCGCCCTGATTTCATCTTGAGACTGCCGGCGCTTCGTCTGAGCGCCGGCAAACATTCGGAGGAAACGTCATGGAAGACCCGGTCGGTCTGTGGCTGTCGTTTTTCTCCGCGCCGCATGCCAAGCCTCCGGCTCTCGCGCATCTGACAGAGCTGCGCCTCGATCTGCCAACCATGCATTTGCAGCAATGGCCCCGCGCTGACGATGGCGGCATGCCGGTGCTGATTGTCGGTCCCTTCGCGCTGCACGATTCATCCATTGCCGATTTCGCTCCCGGCCATTCGCTGGCGGCTGTTCTGGCCGAAACCTGTTCAGGCCCGATTGCCCTGACCCGCTGGAAATCCGCCACGCGCGACATGGCCAATTTCGGGGTCGATCGTTATTTCAGCGATCTGAATGTCGCGGTCGACGATTTTGGCGGCGCGGCGGCACTTGTCGGTATTTGCCAGGGCGGCTGGCTGGCCGCGGCCTATGCCGCCCGTTTTCCGGAAAAAGTTCGCGCCCTCATTCTTGCCGGAGCACCGCTCGACACGCAGGCAGCCCCTTCGCAAATCACCCAATCGCTCGCTGCTGTGCCTCCGGCCGTGCTGGCGCAAATGCTGCGCTCCGGCGGCGGGCGGCTTCTGGGCAAATTCGCTCTGTCGATCTGGGGCAGCCGGTTCAACCATCCCTTCGATGCGCATGAAGCACTGCAGAGCAAGGCCTGCGATGCGCTGATCGCGCGCGCCAATGAATGGCATGCTTGGGCGGTCGACCTGCCCGGCGCCTATTTCCTCCAGTCCTGCGAATGGGTTTTTCGAGAAAATCGCCTTGCTTCCGGCAATTTTCCGGTTCTGGGGCGCGCCTGCGGCCTTGCCGATATTCGCGCGCCCGCCTTTCTCCTTTGCGCGGCAGAGGATGAAATCGTCCCGCCGCCTCAGACGCTTGCCCTTCAGACTTATGCGGCTGGGCCAGTCGAGTGCTGCCTTGTGCCGGGACGGCATTTGGCACTTTTTCTCGGCCGGAGGTCGCTGGCGACCGGATGGCACCAGGCGGCTGACTGGCTGGCCAAGACCATGGGCACCGATCTGCCGCCGGCAAGCGCTTCCCGACCGGCGAAGCTTTCTGATATAAGGCCGCCAGATTGGACCTCCCTAAGGCCATGATCACGGCTTCTTGACCCGCTCTGGCCGCACATGAGCAGGTCGTGGCTTCCGCATGGTGCGGGCAGGGGCGTATTCTACGGCATGAAGCCGTCTTTCCATGACGCGGCACGGAATTCTTTATGAGTGAAACGCCCGTCGGTGGAACAGGACCCGTAGCTGCGCGCAATGACGTGCTGAAATCCTTCGGCCGTTTTGCGGGAGGTTTTTGGCGTGGGCCGACCGCGCGTATGGCGTTCTGGCTGACCTTCGGTCTGGCCGCCTGTCTTTTCTTCAAGCTTCTCGTCGATCTCGGCCTCAACAAATGGAACCGCTGGTTCTTCGATGCGCTTGAGCGCCGCGATACCGGCAATGCGGCTCTCGCAGCTTTTGCCTTTCCCATTCTTTGCCTCTGCGTGGCCGCTGTCGGCGTGGGCATTGTCCGCTATCGCGAGACATTTCAGGTTCGCTGGCGCGAATGGTGTACGGCGCAATTGCTCGACCGCTGGCTGGGCCGTCAGCGTTTTTACAGGATGCGCGTGTCCCAGCGCGGCATGGCCAATCCGGAATATCGCATTTCGGACGATGTGCGCATGGCAACCGAGCCTTTGGCCGATTTCGCCATTGGTCTGTTCACGGCGGTTCTGACAGCTTCCACTTTCGTGGTCATCCTCTGGAAAGTCGGCGGCGGCCTCGATGTGACGATTGGCGATACGCCGGTTTACATTCCCGCCTTCATGGTGATCGGCGCGATTGTCTATGGTGTGGTCGTGTCTGCCGCCATGCCGATTATCGGCGGACAATTATCGGGCGCGGCAGCGGCAAAAAACGAGGCTGAGGCCAAGTTCCGCTTCGAAATGATCAAGATGCGGGAAAATGCCGAAGCCATTGTGCTGACGCAGGGCGAAGGCCATGCGCGCCAGAGGCTCGGGCAGACTTATACCGCGCTGGCGCTGTCCTGGATGCGCGTCGTCAAATTGCATGCGCGCATTACCTGGCTCACCAATGGCAATAGCGCCATGGTTCCGGTTTTCCCGCTGGTTCTGGCAGCGCCCAAATATCTGGCCGGCGAATTGACGCTTGGCGAAGTCATGCAGCTGGCCTCAGCTTTCGTGCAGGTGCAGATCGCCATTGCCTGGCTTGTCGATAATTACAGCCGTCTTGCCGAATGGTTTGCCTCGGCCAAGCGCATCGTCGAATTGATTGATGTGCTCGACCGCAGCGAAGGCAATGAAATGGAAGGCGTGCCGCTGATCTCGCGCCCGCCCAGCGGGGATGCCGGCGTTTCGCTGGAAGGATTGCGGCTGACGCGGCCCACAGGAGAAGTCGTCATCGCCCGTGCCGAGGCACGGTTTCTGCCGGGCGATCGCGTGTGTGTGAGCGGTGCGGCAGGCGTCGGCAAATCCATTCTCCTGCGCGCCATTGCCGGTCTGTGGTTATGGGGCGACGGGCGCATTTGCGTGCCGGCGAGCCGACCGACAGCCTATGTTGCCGCCAATCCGATCCTGCAATCAGGACGGTTGAGCGAGGTTCTCTCCTTCCCCGATGGGCTTGAGGCCCATTCGACGCTCCATTGCCTGCGGGCGCTCGAGATCTGCGGTGCACCCCATCTCGCCGAGCGTCTGGATGCGGTCGACAATTGGGAGCAGGTTCTCTCTGCCAGCGAGAAGCAGCGCGTCGCCCTTGCCCGCCTGATCATCACGCAGCCCCATCTCGTTTTGCTCGAAGATGCGCTATCCTGTTTCGGTGCGGCCGAGCAGATTGCCTTGTTCGACCTGCTCGCGACACAATTGCCGCGTTCTATCTTGATCACATCGGGCGGGGCTGCGGGCCTGGCCGATCTCCATTCGCGCCGTTTCGTTCTTGAAAAGAACGAGGCGGGCGAGGTCCATCTCATCGAGCCGGGTGCAGACCTGAATGGCGCGCGTGAGAATTTGTCTGTCTCAGGGGTTTATAAATGACTGAAGCTGAAGGGCGGAAACTGCATTTCTGGGATGCCGTTTGGGATTTGCGGGTGGAGCAATGCCCCTGCGACGTGCATTTCTGCGATTGGCTCGAAAAGGAAAAGATCCGCGATGCGTCGATTTTCCATTTCGGCACGGGCAGCCATCATATTGTCGGCATCCGCACGGCAGAAAATGGCAGCAACAATTGCGTCCTCGGCATTACCGCAAGCCCCGGCGAATATGATTCCTTCGTCAAACTGGCGATCGATCGCCCCGACGTGGAAAAGACCTACAAGGTTTTCTTCGGCGATATTTATCAGCTCGAAGATCGCCTGCTGCCGCCGTTCGACGTCGTCACTCTCTTCCACCTTTGCGAGTTCCGCAACGAGCGCAACGATCTTTACGGTGCTCTCACCGACCGTCAGGTGACGGATATGCTGACCCATAAAGTGCGTTCGGGCGGGTATATTCTCTTCTATACGAAGTCTTTCGCCTTTGACACGGCCGAGAGCACCGTCATCGCCCAATGGGAAAAAGAAGAGAAAGTCGAGAAGGTCGGCATGTACGAAACCCTTCTCGTCTATCGCAAGAAATAAGCAGCCCGAACCGGCAAAGCTGATCTCGATCAATGGCGCGCCTGCCAAGGGCGCGCCATTATCATTTCATGGACCGTGAAACGGATCGCAGTCGCCTGATTAATCGCATGCTGATCGGCACGGCTTTGCTGTCGCTTGCAGCGGGCCTGTTTCTGATGATTTCGGGGCATAATGGTCCGGCGCAATGGGTCTGGAGCGCCGGCACTTTTCCGGTGACGCTGGCGCTGGCTTTTGCCATTTTGCGCGGACTTGCCAGCGGACGCGTCGGTCTCGACATGATCGCGCTTGCTTCGATGAGCGCTGCGCTCTGGCTTGGCGAGGCTCTGGCGGCCAATGTCGTTGCCATCATGTATGCCGGCGGAACGGCGCTTGAAGATCATGCGATTGCGCGCGCCGAGCGCGATCTCTCGGGCCTGATCGAACGCGCACCCCGCATCGCCCATGTGTGGCGTGGCGATCATCTTGAGGATATTCCTGTCAATGCCGTGCAGCCCGGCGACCGGCTTGTCATCCGCGCCGGTGAAATCATTCCCGTCGACGGCTTTGTTGAAGATGGCATTGCAACGCTGGATGAATCCGCGCTGACAGGCGAGCCGCTGCCGGTCGTGCGAACAAACACTGAGGCTGTGCGCAGCGGTGTGGTGAATGCCGGGGAAACGTTTCACATGCGCGCCTCGGCCAGCGCTGGTGAAAGCACCTATTCAGGTATTTTGCGGCTTGTCACGGCAGCGCAGACAGCACGCGCGCCTTTCATTCGGCTGGCCGATCGCTTTGCGCTTTTATTGCTGCCGCTGTCGCTCGCTCTGGCAGGCGCAGCCTGGTTTTTTTCTGGCGATCCGGTTCGCGGGCTTGCTGTTCTGGTTGCTGCAACGCCCTGTCCTTTGATTTTGGCGGCACCTGTTGCCTTTATTTCCGGTGTGTCGCGCGCCGCGCGTCTGGGCATTCTGGTCAAGGGCGGCGGCCCGCTCGAGGCCTTGGCCCAGGTGCGCACCGTGATTTTCGACAAGACCGGCACGCTGACCATCGGCGGCGCGCGGCTGATCGCCATCGAGCCTGCCGAGGGCGTCGATCCGCAGCTTGTGCTGCAGCTCGCAGCCTCACTGGAACAGGCCTCCCATCATGTCGTCGCTGCCGCCATTGTTGCTGCGGCGCGCTCGCGCGACTTGCAGCTTCATCTGCCCGAAAATGTGCGCGAGGCGATGGGGTCTGGCCTGGAGGGAACGGTCGATGGCCGTCGTTTGCGCGTCGGTTCCCATGATTATGTTTTCGGCGCGCGCCAGCCCGATGCCTGGAGTCAGCGCGTTCTGCGTCGCGCATCCTGGCGTTCGGCGCTTTCGGTTTTTCTCGCCATTGACGGCAAGCCCTTCGGGGCTCTGCTGATGGGCGATGAATTGCGTAGCGAAACGCCGCGCGCCGTGCAGCGGTTGCGGTGCCATGGTGTTTTGCGCATTCTGATGGTGACGGGCGACCGCGCCGAGGCGGCCCAGACCATCGGCGCGGCTTTGGATCTCGATAGCGTTCTGGCCGATCGCGTGCCCTCCGACAAAGTGGATGCCGTGGCCGCCGAGCAGAAAATCGCGCCTGTTCTCATGGTGGGTGACGGCATCAACGATGCACCGGCACTGGCGGCGGCGAGTGTCGGTATGGCGATGGGTGCCCGGGGCGCCAGCGCGTCCTCGCAGGCAGCCGATGTGGTTTTGCTCGTCGATCGGCTTGATCGCGTCGCCGATGCGCTGGTGATTGCACGACGCACGCGCGCCATTGCCATGCAGAGCATTGTCGCCGGAATGGTTTTGTCGGGGATCGCAATGGTTGCGGCGGCCCTTGGCCATGTGTCGCCGGTCGAGGGTGCGCTGATCCAGGA
>CAZHOK010000009.1:27254-31575 GCA_964534115.1 uncultured Beijerinckia sp. | reverse complement strand
CCCTGCGGGCGCTTGGGGCAGGGCGTCAGCAACCTTTGTCGCAGGCTACACAGGCGGGCGGTCTGGCGCGATTGCGCAGCGAGCATGAACATATCGAGCGCGGCTCCCTCGACCGCTTGCGCGACATTGCCGATGCACTCGACACAGCAGACAGCGATCATGGCAGCGCTTTGATCGGAGAAGCCGAGACAATCGTGCGCGAGACGATTGTCTGCCATGAAATGGCCGATGAGCATGAAATCTTCCCCGGTTTGCGCGGCCAGTCTGCGGCCCTGAGCGCCATGAGCCGGGCGCATCGCGAAATTCTCCATTTGGCCCGCCTGCTGGGAAAATTGGCGGCGGAGGCGGGCGCAGGCGGAGCAGATTCCTATCTTTTGCGCGATGCCCAGCGCGTCATTGAGGCAATTGAAGCGCTGGTGCGTATGCATAATGCGCAGGAGGAGGATATTTATGAGGGGGACGGGGTCGGCTGAAAGCGGATTTCCTGTCTCAAACCCCTGTGATCGTGCTTGTGGAGCGATGGTCTTTCGATCCACAATCGGCACATGCAAGCCGTCGGCAGAGCGGCAGCAGGGAGAAACACATGGTCAGATTTTCATGGATCCTGGCAGGCCTCGCATCGGCCTGTGTCATGGGCGGCCCGGCGCGGGCGGATGTGCCGGGTGCTGATTATTTCAAGGGCAAGACCGTCACCTATATTGTCGCGACGGCACCCGGTGGCGGATATGACACTTATGGTCGTCTCGTTGCCGAATATATGCAGAAAGTTCTTCCGGGCTCGACCTTTGTCGTGCGCAACATGCCGGGCGCAGGCCATCTCATCGGCACCAATGCGCTTTATGCCTCCAAGCCCGACGGGCTCACCATCGGCACTTTCAACACCGGGCTGATCTATACGCAGATCGCCAAACATGAAGGTGTGAAATTCGATCTGACGAAAATGTCCTGGATCGGCAAGGCCGCAACCGATCCGCGCGTGATCGTTGTTGCCGCCCAATCGCCGATCAAAAGCTGGGCCGATATTGTGGCTTCGAAGGAGCAATTGAAATTTGCGACGTCGGGTCCGGGCGGTGCGAATTTCGTCGAAGTTCTGGCTTTGACGGCAACGGCGAAACTGCCGATCAGAATGATGCCGGGCTATAATGGCACTGAAGACCAGCTGGCCATGCGTCGCGGCGAGATCGATGGAACGATCGGTTCGCGCTCGTCCTTCGATCAATTTGTGAAAAACGGCTATGCCCGCTTCATCGCGCAATTTGGCGGCAGCGAGAAGGATATTCCCCAGCTCGCCGATCTCGTCACGCAGCCCGATGCTTTGCGTCTGGTCAAGCTGATCACCACACAAGGCGATATTGCGCGCCTCACCGCCGGCCCGCCCGGCATTGCCGAAGTGCCCTTGCGTGCCTTGCGCGAAGCCTATCGCGCAGCGCTCACCGACAAGGAATTCGAGGCGCGGGCGGAAAAGCTCGAAAAGCCGGTTGAGGCTCTTTATGGCGAGGACGTTGCCAAGCGCGTCAGCGAGGCGCTCAACCAGACGCCGGAAGTGACCAGCCTGCTGGTCGAAGGTTTTAAAACGGCCAAATGAAAATCAATCGCCCTGCATGTGCACGTGCGGATGTTCGTGCACATGCGGATGGCGATGCAAAACGGCGGGCTCGAGTTTTCCCCCGCGCATGAGCAAAGCACGCGTGGCCAGCCGGTCGAGCACCGGCCTGTCATGTGAAACGATGATCATGGCGATCTTGAGCGCATTCAAAATCTCGACCAATTTCTCGACATGATGCGCATCGAGCGAATTGGTTGGCTCATCCAGCAATAAAATTTCCGGATCCATCGCCAGAATGGCAGCAAGGCAGACCAGCCTTTTCTCGCCGCCCGACAATTTGCGTGTTACGCGCGAGGCCAGATGCGCCATGCCGAGCCGGTCCAGCGTCGCGCGCGCCTTGTCCATCGCCTCTTCATCCGACAGGCCCTTGTTCAGCGGCCCGAAGGCGACATCCTCGACCACGGTCGGGCAGAATAATTGATCGTCTGCATCCTGAAACAGATAAGCAGCGCGCAGGCGCAGATCGCGGAAATCCTCTTCGCTGCTCCGCTGGCGACCGAAAGCCTCAATCCGTCCCGCAGAGATTTTCTGCAGCCCGACAAGGGCGCGCAGGAAAGTGGTCTTGCCGGCGCCATTGGCGCCCACAATGGCCAGCCGTTCGCCGGCATCAAGTGTCATCGACAGGCCGTCAATGACGCGCGCACCATCCCTGTCGATGCGAATGTCGGTGAGTTGGATCAGCCCTGTCATGCGAAACGGTCCAGAATGAGAATGGCAGTGACAAGCATCGCCAGCAGGCCAAAGACAATAAGATCGATGCTTTGCAGCGAGCGCGTTGCCCGCAAAGGAAAGCGTCCCGAAAAGCCACGGCAGCGCATGCTTTCCTCGACCCGCTCGGCGCGCTCTGTCGCGCGCACCAGCAACATTCCGGCGAAATGGCCATAGGTGCGCAAAGTATGAAGATCGAGACGCGGGGAGAAGCCGCGCGCGCGCATGGCATCCCAGAGGCGCGTGGCTTCCTCGCGGAAAAGCGAATGATAGCGAACGAGAAAAAGCAGGAGATGGACGAGCCGCGCCGGGGCGCCGAGCCCCGACAATCCACGCCCCAGCCGCACAGGTTCAAGGGTGGCCAGCAGCGCCATGGTCGCGATGACGCAGGCATTCACCTTCAAGGCAATGGCAATGGCGCGGGCAAGCCCTGTATCCGAAATCGAAAAGGGGCCGATGCTGGCAAGACTGCGGCCATCCATGGTCAGGGGCAGAAGGATCAGGAGAACCAGCATAAAACTTTCGACATGCAGCAAACGCCGCAACAGATCGCGAAAGCTGATATCGGCAAACGTGGTCAGTGCGAGCGCGCTGGCCAGCATGGCGATCTGCGCGGCCTGTCCACGCATGGAGACGGCGGCCAGAACAAAGCCGCAGGCCAGAACAATACGAATGCGCGGGTCGAGCCGCTCGATGGGGGATTTTGCGCTGTCGGTGGCAGACGTCACGCTCATGATTTGCGCCTGCGCGCGGAGGCCCAAAGCGCAATGCCGGCCAAACCCACGATCATCCCAATGCCGCCCATGACATCGTTGAAGCGGATGCGCGCCTCGGCTTTTTCCTGCGCTTCGATCAAGGGGCGCAATTGTCGCGCCACAGCCGCATCGACAGCGCGCTCGATTTCAGCGACCGAGAGGCGCGCGGCATTTGTCTCATCCTCCTCATCATCGCTGGCTGGAGCGAAACGATTTTTGTCGATGAGGCTCGTGGCTACATGGCCATCGCCCGTATTGGCGCTCAGAAGATAAGTTTGCGCGCCGCTGCTTTTCCAGGCAAAGGCGCCGCTTGTATCGCTCCGCAGTCGCGCGATTTCCTTGCCGCTTTGATCGGCAATGACGATTTCGGCATCTTGTGCGCGGCCGGCGCCGACGAAAAAAGCATAGCCAGAGATGGTCTCGTTTTCGAGCGTGGCGAAGAGTTTCAGGCGGTGCGCTGCAGCAGGCGAAAGGCTTGCCGCGCAGAACAGGCAAAAGATGAGAAAGGGTCTCACCATCCTCATGCTGCTTGCGCCTCAAGCGGGGCGAGAAGCTCAGGCTTCACGCGTTTGACAAAGGAAATGCAAAAAGCGCCAACAAAACCCTCGACCAGAACGAGCGGCAGATAGGTGGCCGTCATCACTTTCGCCGAAAGAATGTAATCGCTTGAAGACAGCGCCAGCGACAGGGCGACCATCAGCCCGGTGCAGATGACGCAAGCCGCGCTGGCAAGGCCACCGATCATGGTGGCCGATGCAAGGCTGGCGCGCGCAATCAGGGGGGCTGCCAACATGCCGATAAGAGCGCCGGGCAGAGCGATGTTGAGCGTATTCACACCCAGCGTCGTGAGCCCGCCGAAGCCAAACATGACAGATTGCAGCAGCAGGGCGACAAAGACCGCCGGAAAAATGGCCGGGCCCAAAATCATGCCCATCAATCCGCCCAGCAGCAGATGCACACTCGAGGGGCCAACGGGCAGGGCGACAAGCGACAGCGCAAAAAAACCGGAGGCGAGAATGGCCACACGCGGCACATCGCGATCGCCCATGCGCTTCAGTCCAAAACCGATGGCGCCGGCAGCCATGAGGCCACCGGCGGCAAGAACGGGAAGCGAGAGAACGCCGTCAGGAATATGCGCCAATTTATTTGCCTCGCGCCGCGGGGCGTGCGCCCGTCATATCGGTCGCCTTCACCCAGATGAGACCGCCGAGTTCCGTCCTGGCCTCTTTGCCATCGGGAGATTTGGCGGGCT
>CAZHOK010000009.1:26749-27244 GCA_964534115.1 uncultured Beijerinckia sp. | reverse complement strand
ACGGGAAGCGAGAGAACGCCGTCGGGAATATGCGCCATTATTGTCTCCGCGCGGGAGGCCGCGCGCCCGTCATGTCGGTGGCTTTCACCCAGATGAGACCGCCGAGCTCCACTTTCGCATCCTTGCCCTCTGGCGATTTCATTGTTTTGTCATCATCGATCAATGCGGCAAAACCCCACCATCCGGCACGCGGCATGGCATAAGCAAAGACGCCCTGCGCATCGGCCTTGATGACTTGCGTGACGAAAGCATCATTGGGCGCTTTCACCGAGCCATCGTTGACATATTCGACTTCGATTTCTGCGAAGGGAACGGGCGTGCCATTTTTGCGCACAATGCCGCGGAAGAGATTGCCGGTCCAAAGGCCCGTTGGGCGCACCAGCGGCTCGATCTCGACGGGCAGGCCAGCTTTTTCATCCCAGCCCTTGCCGGAGGCAAAACCATCCACGATCACGTTGGCATCCACAATGAGACTGGAAACTTCGGTAGGATGTA
>CAZHOK010000009.1:0-26739 GCA_964534115.1 uncultured Beijerinckia sp. | reverse complement strand
CGGCCTTTTCCCAATAGGGCTCGGGCTCGATAAAGAAAATGGCCGCGCCGGGCTCTTTCAGATCATGGGTCAGGGTCCAGGCGGTGGCATTCTGGCGCTTCACCGGCTTGATCTCGCCCGACAGATCGATGGTCTTGCCATCGATCAGCGCGCCGACGCGCTTCGGCTTTTTCATCTCCATCACCGGGCCACCCTCCATCGGATGGGTGAAAGTCATGTCGATGGTTACACGTCCCCCCTCGGTGGGAACGTCATTGGAGGGCAGGATCTGCTGGAAATGGGCCGATGCGGATCCGGCAAGCAGGGTGAGCGAAACCAATAATGTGCCCAATGCCGACCTGGCTGCGATCCACATGGATCCTCTCCCTTTATGAAATTTTGCATGGTTTTACATACATACTTACGGATGAGGCAAGGGAAATTGCGGCGGCCATGAAAAATCGCAGCGGGCCCCGGGTTTTGCCGTTTCGCCCACGTGGATTTGGGTTGACGGGAATCGCCCCGCGGCCATGATCCGCCCGCCTGAGGAGCGCCCGATGAGCCAGACAAAAAGAGCAACGACCCGGTTCCGCGAGCTGATCGCGCGCCGCCAGATCACGATGATTCCCTCAGTGGGCGATGCCTTTTCGGCTCGCCTCATCGCCCATGAAGGGTTCGAGGCCTTGATGAGCTCGGGCAATGCGGCCTCGGCCATGCGCCTTGGCATGCCCGATGTCGGTGTGATGACTTTGGCTGAAAATGCGCAAAATGCCGGGCTGATGGCGCAGGCGAGCGGACTGCCCGTTTTTGCCGATGCCGATACCGGCTATGGCAATGCGCTCAACGTGCGCCGCACGATCATGGAATTTGAACGCGCCGGCGTGGCGGCGGTGATGATCGAGGATCAGGTCAGCCCCAAGCGCTGCGCCATGCTGGCGGGCAAAAGCGTCATTTCCTGCGCGGAAATGGAAGGCAAGGTGAAGGCAGCTGTCGATGCGCGCAGCGACGATGATTTTGTTATTTGCGCCCGCACCGATGCGCGTGCCGTGGAAGGTCTGGCGCCCGCCATCAAACGCGCGCAAGCCTATCAGCGCGCCGGCGCCGATGTGATTTTTGTCGAAGGGCCGAAGACCCGCGAGGAAGCCGAAGAGATCGCCCGCGCCATCGACATTCCGCTGCTTTACAATATTACGCCGACCGGCAGCGTGCCGCCGCTCGATGTCGCCACGCTGGAGCGCATCGGCTATCGCCTGCTGTCCTGCTCGGTCTATATGCTGCTGGCTGCATTGCCTTCGATGCAGAATTTTCTGCGTGTGCTGAAACAGACCGGCGATGTGGCAAAGGCCGGCGCAGGCGCGGCCAGCATGAAAGATTATCTCGACATTCTGCGCCTCGCCGATTGGCAGGAGCGGGAGGCGAAATTTACACCCCCATCCGGTTGAAGGCGGGAAACGTATCGACTTTGATGTGCCGCCTTGAATATGGCGGCCAAAAGGAGGAAACATGCGACAAATTCTGGCAGGATTGTTCTGTGGCGCGGCGGCGATCGGCAGTGTGGCGCTTGGTAGTGCATCTGCGCAGGCGCAGGCGCAGCCCTTTTATCAGGGCAAGACGCTGACCGTGATCGTTGGCCTTGCAGCCGGCGGTTCGGCAGATACTTTGGTGCGCCAGTTGACGCCGCATCTGAGGAAGCAGATTCCTGGCGAGCCGAGCATTGTCGTGCAGAATATGCCGGGCGCTGGCGGTGTGCTGGCCTTCAATTACATTTATGAGAAAGCGCCGCGCGACGGCACGCAGATCATCTTCTCGCTGTGGGATCCGCTGGCGCAGGCGCTTGGCAATCAGGGCTTGCGCGCGCGCTACGATCAATATCCTTATCTCGGCGGCATTGCGGATGTGCGCGTGAATTATCTGCGCGTCGATGCTGTGCCGGGCGGTTTCAAACAGCCGGCTGACATTATGAAAGCGCCAAATCTGATCGTCGGCGCCTATGGCACGACCGATCTGTCAGGCATTCTCGCGCATCTGTCGCTGAAAATGCTCGATGTGCCGCACAAGATCGTCACCGGCTATCGCGGCGGTTCGGATGTGTTTCTTGCCATGCAGCGCGGCGAAGTGAATTTCCACAATACGAGTCTTGCGACCTTCCGCACGCGCTCGAAGGGCTTTGTGCAATCGGGCGATGGCGCGGCTTTGTCCTATCTCGTCGCATCCAATGAAAAGGGCGAATATCTGGCCCGCAAGGATGTGACCGACATGCCGGTCTTCCAGGATCTTTACAAGCAGGTTCATGGCAAGCTGCCGACAGGCCCACTTTGGAACGCTTTCAACTGGACGGTCCAGCAATTCGGCGATCTCGCCTATGTCGGTCTCGCACCTCCCGGCACGCCGGAGCCCGCGTTGGCCGTGTTGCGCAAGGCGATTGCCGATACGATGGCCGACAAGGATTTCATCGAGGAAACGACCAAGCGCAACGGCCTGCCCTTCGATTATGTGAATATGGAAGAGGGCGCGAAAGTTTTTAAGGCTTTGTCTGGCGCATCGCCTGAAATCCTCTCGGCCCTGCGTGAAAGCATGGCGGCCATGGGTGCGAAATAATGAATGAGGCGCGGCGTTCTTCGACCCTTTTCGACAAGATCTGGGATCTTCATCTCGTCGGACGCCGCGCCGATGGTCGTGAGCTGATTTATATCGACCGGCATGTGCTGCATGATCTTCATGCGCCACATGCCTTTTCGAAACTGGCGCGGGCGGGGCGCGCCGTGCGTCGTCCCGACCTGACATTTTCCATGCAGGATCATTCGGTCTCCGTGCAGCCTGGCCGCACGGAAGACACTTATGCCGATGGCGCGGCTTTCGTGCGCGCCATGCGCGAAGGCAGTGCCAAGAACAAAGTGCGCGTTTTCGATCTGGGCGATCCCGATCAGGGCATCAGCCATGTTGTTGCACCCGAACTCGGCATGGTTTTGCCCGGCGCTACCCATGCTGTGCCGGATTCGCATGCCTGCACAGTTGGCGGACTTGGCGCGCTTGCCTTTGGCTGCGGCACGACCGAATTGGAACATATTCTGGCAACGCAGGTCATCACTCTGTCGCGACCGAAAAAATTGCGCGTCAATCTTCTCGGCACATTGGGAGCCGATGTTGCAGGCAAGGATGTGGCACTTGCCATTCTCGCCAAGATCGGCGTCTCGGGCGGGCGCGGATTTGCGATTGAATTTGCCGGGCCGGTTGCGCGCGCGCTGACCATCGAGAGCCGGCTGACCTTGTGCAATCTCACCATTGAAATGGGCTCGCGCTCGGGCTTTGTTGCGCCGGACGATGCGACATTCCAATGGATCGCGGGGCGTCGCTTCGCGCCCCGGGGCGCGCAATGGGAGGCGGCTCTCAAACATTGGCGCACGCTTTTCTCCGACGAGAATGCCGTTTTCGATCGCGAAGTCGATGTCGATTGTTCAGGCCTCGAGCCGCAGATCACCTGGGGCACGGAGCCGAGCCATGTGATCGGCATTGCCGGGCGCGTTCCCGATCCCGCGCAGGTCGATCCTGACAAGCGCGCGGCGCTTGAGCGGGCGCTGAATTATATGGGGCTCACGCCAGGCGCACCGATCGAGGGCCTGCCCGTGGGGCGCGTCTTCATCGGCTCATGCACCAACAGTCGCTTGCCGGATCTCGAGCTGGCGGCCTCGATCGTCAAGGGTCGCAAGGTTGCGCCCGGCGTTACGGCCTGGGCTGTTCCGGGCTCAAGCAATGTGAAGCGCGAGGCGGAAGCGCGCGGGCTGGATGTGATCTTCAAAGATGCCGGTTTTATGTGGGGCGAGAGCGGCTGCTCCATGTGTGCGGGCACCAATGGCGATATGGCAGCGCCCGGCGAGCGCGTTCTGTCGACCACCAATCGCAATTTTGAAAACAGACAGGGCAGGGGCGTTCGCACCCATCTCGTGGGGCCCGCTCTTGCCGCTGCTGCAGCCGTCACGGGCCGCATCACCGATGTGCGCAAATTGGGAGCGTGACAATGCAGCCATTTGAGAAAATCTCTGGCGTCGCCGTTCCGATGATCGAGGATGATGTCAACACCGATCAGATCGCGCCGCTGCAACTTGCCAAAGGCCTGTCGCCCGATTGGGGCGATCTTCTCTTCAAGCGCCAGCGCTTCGCGCCAGATGGCAGCGTGAGCGATCATGTGCTTAACCGGCCGCAATATTGCGCCCCTGCCATTCTTGTCGCCAATGAGAATTTCGGCTGCGGCTCGTCGCGCGAATCCGCGGTCTGGTGTCTTACCGCCATTGGCATTCGCTGCATTGTCGCGCGCTCCATTGCCGATATTTTCCGCGAAAATTGTCTGCAAAATGGCGTGCTGCCTGTCGAATTGACGGGTGTCGACATGGATCGCCTCCAGAGCGCTGTTCTGGCGATCGATGGGGCGCAATCTTTCAGCGTCAATCTGCCCGAGCAGATCATCGTCTCGCCTGATGGCGCCAAGTTTCACTTCGAGATTTCAGCTTCCGACAAGGTGCGCCTCATTGAGGGACTCGACGAGATCGGCCTGACGATGAAACATCTCGGTGAGATCGAGGCCTGGGAGGCGCGCATAAGCGCCAGCCATGGCTGGCTGCAGCAGGCCGAAGACCGAAAAGCCTGACTCTCTTCAGCGCTGCAACGCATCGATCAGCAGACGCATGGCGGCAAGCAAGGTTGCCAGTGCTGTCATCAGGGCCGCGCGCGCGTTGAGAATCTGCGCCCGATTGAGCTGCGTCAAAATCCGGTTGATATCGGCCGCATCGAATTCTTCGTTGCGGCTGATGCGCCTCAATTTCTGACGGCTGGCAAGAAACCAGAAAACGGCGGAGAGAAGAGCCGAGATGACGATGGCAAAATCGATCACGCGAATTATGTCGTTCATGTTTTGCTTCAGGCCCTGAGTGCGCCGTCGAGATAGGGTTTCAAAATATTCACGGGTCCGGCGCAGGCAGGCGCAATTTCAACAAGAACGCTTTCTGGCCGTCTCCCGCCGATCCATATGTCATAGACCTGCCAGGCTGCCCAGATAGGGTCTTCCACCACCCGCCCGGCAATGACCGGCGTGGCTTGGCGCGTGCATTGAACAAGGCTGGCAATCTGCTCGCGTGGGGCGCGCGCTTCCTCCAGTCGGCGCGACAATTCGCTTTCGATCGGGCTCAACAGAAAAAAAGAGATCAGGGCAGCCAGAATTTCGGACATGGCTCGCCTTTCATGATGGGTGAAAAGGGATGCGGGCCAGCTGGAGCAAGGCGGGAGGATGACTTGCGCCGGGCTGGCCCGCACGGTCCGACATCGCCGCCCTTTTGCTGGGCGACCAGAGGGGCCCGGTCCGATCCTTCTCAGATGGAGCGCGCAGACCCGCATTCAAGCTTGGAAGCCTGGCCTGGACTTCACAGGCTTGCGAGTTTTGGGTCTCAGAAGGCGGTCCCGTCCAGGGATTTGTTGTTTGAGCGCACATACATGCGAGCAATTCTGGAGCTCAGCGCGCGTTCGGCATTTTCAGCCAGGAAGCGGAAGCCGGCCTCGCCTTGCGTCGACCACATGCATTGAGCGCGCACACGCAAGCCGCAGACTTTCCCGTCATCGGGGAAGACCAAATCGAATTTATGGACCTCATGGGGGCCAAAACCATCGGCCTCAATCTGAAACCCCTCTTCGCTGACGTTACGTAATTTCATCGGGGCGTTTTTATAAAATAGCAGAATCTTATTAGCGGGATTGAAGCGCGCACCAATGCGGCCGTGCTGAGGATCTTGTAAAACCCCCAAAGCTTTCGTTTTGAGGATATTTTTGATCACTTCATTTCCTTTATTCAGCAATGGAACCCAACATGGGTCTGTTAGTTATTATGCATATTAGCGTATGTTTCAGTTCATGTAATTAGGAAATACGGAATGAAACCAGGCGCATGCCGAAATATAAATCTATTTCTTCGCATGTTTCGATATGCGCGGGCCTTTGTTGCTGCGCTGGCTTGGCTTTTCGCGTTGGCGCCTCGTGCGGCCACCGCCACGCCCCCGCCGGGCGATGCGCGGATTCGTGAAAAGCTTGGCCACAGGCTTCTGGCCGAGGGCCATCTGACTGGGGCGGATCGCGCCGGCAGGAGGGGTTTGGGGCCTCTCAAAACAGTACAGGGCTTCTATCAGCTGTTGCGGACGGCGGTGCTGGCCGAAATCGTCAATGTGCGCCATGCGGGCCATAGCAGCTTTCTGAATCGTCGCGCGCTCCCCGTCATGTTCATGCCGCGAAAGTTTGCGCGATGACATCCATCCGCACCTTTTTGCGTACCATCGTCTTCAGTCTTCTCCTTTGGATGTGCGGTGCAGTGCAGGCGGGCGAAGCTGTGATCCTGATCGACGCTGAATTCGGGATTCCCACGAGCACATCCGCACAGGCCATCGAATTGGGTGCGCGCATTGCAGCTGATGAAATCAATGAATCAGGTCTTCTTGGCCCTTTCAGGCTGAGCATCCGAACGAGCGACAATCGTGGCATACCTGCCATTGCCGTCGACAATTTTCTGGAAGCGGTCCGCGATCCGGCAATCATTGCAGTCATGGGAGGAAAATTCAGTCCACCGCAATTGGCGGTTGTTCCCCACAGCGCAAAAAATGGATTGATGCTTCTGAATGTATGGGGATCGACGGACAATTTTATCGATAATGGCTTTGATCCGAATTGGTCTTTCCGATTGTCTCTCCGGGACGAATTTGCTGCTCAGGCCTTTCTGCGCGAAGCGAAAATGCGTGGGGCGAGCAAAATCGGCCTGCTTTTGCTCAATACAGCTTGGGGCCGCAGCAATCTGTCTGCTTTAGAGCGTTACGCTGCACCCTCAGGCATGACCATAACAGGGACCCGCTGGTTCAATTCAGGCGATCAATCCTTGGTCCATCTTTACCGTGATCTGATCGCAACCGGTCCGGATATTGTTCTTCTCGTCGCCAATGAAATGGAAGGTGCAATCCTCATCAATGAACTTGCGGCCCAGGATGAAAAAGAAAAGCGGCCCATTCTGTCCCATTGGGGAATTACCGGCGGCGATTTTATCCGGCTTGCAAAAGGAGCGGTCGACAAGGTCGATATCTCCATCATTCAAACTTTTTCCTTCTTGAGACCGCGCAATCCCAAAGCTGAATCGCTGCTTGGCCAGGTCCTTGAGCGAACAGCTGCGAGGCGGATTGCCGATATTCCGAGCCCGGTCGGGATCGCTCAATCATATGATCTGACCTGGCTTGTGGCGCTTGCGATCCGGCAAATCGGGTCCATTGATCGCAGGGCCCTGCGCGATGCCATGGTGAACTTGCCGGCTTTTGACGGAACTGTGCGTTTCTACGAACAGCCTTTCGACTCGCAGCGACATGAGGCGCTGTCACTCAACGACGTGTTTTTCGTTCGTTATGACAAGGAGGGCGGCCTCGTGCCGATCCAGTAATGCTGAAGATCGGCTCCTCCGTACCGACGATTGAAAAGACCATCCGTTTGAGTATCGTTTTGATTTCTTCAATGGCCATTTTTGCCATGGTGGGGCTTGGCTGGAAGCTTTCGAATGATGCCAGGCAGGCAAATCTTCAGAAATTTTCTGAAATATCGAAACAATCTGTTGAGATGCGCCTGCAGCAGAACCTCAATTCAATTGTTTTCCAATTTCATCAAGTCGCAAAAGCAGCCGTGATCGCCAATTCCTTGATGGATTCGGACGGGCGTGAATCCTATCTCCGGCCATTCATGGAACAGAATGCCGCTTTGTCGGGGATGAATTTTGCACTCTACGATTATCGGGGGCGCCTTAATTTTCGGACCGGGTTTCATTCCACCGCAATCGGGCCATCCGAATTGGCCAGATCTGATGCAGGCAGAAAAGATTTCGATATGCGCCTGGTCAATTCTGGACATGCTCTGGAATTGGAAGTTCCCGTTGTCTATTTTATTGGCAGCCAGCCGATCGGATATATGGTCGGTTCGATTCCAGTGAAATCCTTTCTTGCGGATGCAACATTGAACGCGAGTGAGTTTTTTCATGCAGAAATCAATCTTCGGGTCAGTCATGACAGGCCAAATGAGACAGGCAGCAAAATTCTTTATCTGGATGCAAATCTCAGTCTCTTGTCCGATATCCATTTGTCGCCCAAATCCATCGATTTTCCGGAAGAAATCCGCCGTCTGGGGATTGTCGGCCTGTTTGTGACATCGCTCATATTCCTCACAAGCATTTTTCTCGGACGTATCACAGCCAGTCTGATTGCCGCCCCGGTGAGGCAGCTTACCCGCGATGTCATTGCCTTGCGGGAAGGTCGAGAGCCCGTCTCGAATATGTCTGCAATGCCGCAAGAAATCTCACGTCTGGCATCGATGGTTTTCAGTGCTTTTCAAGAGCGCAGCGCAGCTCTGAAGAAGCTCGAATCTCTGGTCCATTTCGATAATTTGACCAGCATATTGAGTCGCGCCCGTTTCGATGAGGATGCACGGACATCGCTTGAAGTTGCCCTGCGTTCCGATGGAGCTGTTGCTTTGCTCTATATCGATCTGGATTGCTTCAAGGTCATTAACGATCGCCATGGTCATGATGCCGGTGACATGGTTTTGCGCGAGGTAACCCAGAGAATGGGCGATCGCTTGCGGACCAGCGATCTTTTGGGGCGGCGCGGCGGCGATGAATTTCTGATCCTTTTGAGGCCTTCCGGACATCGCGACGATGTTGCACTTTTGTGCTGGGAACTGGCAACTTTGATTGCAATGCCGATCAAAATTTCCGATGAGGTCCATGTGTGCGTCGGTGCGTCCATGGGTGCCGCTTTTTTCCCCTTCGATGCAGACGGCTATGATGAGCTTCTCACGCGGGCCGACAAGGCCATGTATGCGGCCAAAAAAGAGGGGCGTGGAAGGCTTGCTTTTGCATCGGGTGAAATTGTCGAATTGGCGCCAAGCGACTGGGCTCCGACTGCCGGCACACGGAATCTGTTCTGATTTTGATTTTTTGAAAACAGGACAAATTTTTGATTGTCCGCACGCCGCCAATCGCTCTGGCGATGGGCCTGCGCATGGTCCCATCATCGATCCGATCGGAGCCCGTTGGATGGGCCGTCTTGGGCAGGCTCGCCTGCGAGCTGCTTGAATTTGGGAGCGCGTCCCCTCTCTGCTTCGTCTCGATGGGTTTTACCTGTTGGACCTGCTGTCATCTGATGGTGTAGGGATGTTTTCTACAGGCCAGACGGGTGCAATATGGAATGCAAGTTCGATCACGTTCATATCCTCTCCCCAGATCCGGAAGCTGTCGCTGTCTGGTTTGAAAAGATGCTCGATGGCGAGATCATTCGTTCGGAGCAGGCAGGCAAGCCGCGGCTCGATGTCCGGCTTGGCGGGCAGATGATTTTCATCCTGCAGGTGCCTGCCGCAGATGCCGGTGTCGCGCCCGAACATCCCCATCGCGGTCTCGATCATTTCGGTGTCAGCGTCAAAAATATCGAGGCCGTCCATGAGGAACTGAAAAGGCGTGGGGCCGAGTTTTCGCAAGCCCTCCACATGCCGCGGCCTGGGATCAAGCTCATGTTTTTGAAAGGACCGGAGGGAATTTCGGTCGAGGTTTTGGAGCGGAATGCGGAATTCCGTTGACGCTGCGCAGGCCGAAGGCGTGTGATGCGGGCCTGATCGTGAGGCGGCGGCTCCCAAGAGGAAGACATGTCCAGCATTCCCAGAATTGACCCCGAGCGGCTCCTGCATTTTGCGACAGCGGTTTATGAGAAGGCCGGCCTTTCTCCGGGCGATGCGCATCTGTGTGCCGATAGTCTCGTGCAGGCTGATTTAAGCGGGCACCAGTCGCATGGCGTGCTGCGCCTGTCCTGGTATGTAGCGCGCATGCAATCGGGCGTTTGCGATCCCAAAGCGCGCCCGTCGCTGATTGTCGATGGCGGCGCCATGGCGGTGATCGATGGTCACGATGCCATGGGGCAGGTGGTTGCAGAGCAGGGCGCAAGAGAAGCCATTGCGCGCGCCAAATCCCATGGAATTGCCGCTGTCGCCATGCGCAATTCCAATCATTTCGGCACGGCTTTTTATTTCACGCTGATGGCGGCACGCGCTGGATGTATTGGCTTTCTCTCGACCAATGCCAGTCCGGCCATGGCGCCATGGGGCGGGCGCGAAAAGCGCCTCGGCAATAATCCCTGGTCATGGGCATGCCCGGCGGGGCAACATGCGCCGATGGTTCTCGACATGGCCAATACGGGGGTGGCGCGCGGCAAAATCTATCTGGCCAAGCAGAAAGGGCTCAAAATCCCGCTCGGCTGGGCCATTAATGCAAAGGGCGCACCGACCGCCGATCCCACGGAAGCCATTGAGGGCATCATTCTGCCGATTGCAGAGCATAAGGGATATGGCATTTCCATGATGATGGACATGCTGTCAGGGGTTTTGACCGGCAGCGGTTTTGCTACCGATGTTGCCGGCCCCTATCAATCCAAGCGCCGGAGCATGGCGGGCCATTTCATGATTGCCATCAATATCGAAACCCTCCAGCCGCTCGACCTGTTCGGCACACGCGTCGAAGAGCTCATCGCCCAGATGAAGGGCGCACCGCTCGCCGAAGGTTTCGATGAGATTTTTTATCCCGGCGAGATTGAGGCCAGAAACGATGCCATGAACCGGAAGGACGGCCTGCTGCTGCCCGAAGATACATTGCGCGACCTGTCGAAACTCGCGAGCGAATTCGGCCTGAGCGATCTGCTGCCGTTCTGAAGGAAGCGTTTGGACGTTTGGTAATTGGCGGAGACGGTGGGATTCGAACCCACGATAGGGTTTCCCCTATGACGATTTAGCAAACCGTTGCCTTCAGCCTCTCGGCCACGTCTCCTGCGGCCCCGCATGCGGGAGCGGGCCTGATATGCCCGAGCGCGACTGCCTTGGCAAGCTTTCAGGCCGGTCAGGCCGCAAGGCCGGCGATGAAGGCGCAGATCCGCTCCAGGCTGGGCCTGTCGGTCAAAAGGGGGGCATGGCCCTGACCGGGCACGGTAAAGGCCTCGGCCTTGCCATGGCGGGCGAGCATTTGCGCCAGGGTTTCTTCCGACAGAAGGTCGGAATTCTCGCCCCGGATGATCAGCAGCGGCAGGTGGCGCAAGCCCTCGAATTGCGGCCAGAGATCGGGCAGGGGCGATTCGAGGTCAATATTTTCGAGAATTTTCATCAGCCGCGGATCGTAGCGCGCGACGAGGCGTCCGTCTTTTTCCTCCAGCGAGGCTTGCGCATAGGCCAGCCATTCCTTGTCGTCGAGCGCGGTAAAATGGGTGCCGAACAGCTGCTTGAATATGGCCACCGCATCGTCCCAATGGCTTGGGCTTGGCAATTTGCCCACATAGCTGCGGATGCGGGCGAGACCGCGCGGTTCCAGCACGGGGCCGATATCGTTCATCACCACAGCGCGCATCAGTGTCGGGCGAAAAGCGGCCAGCAGCATGCAGTGAATGCCGCCGCGCGATGTGCCGATGAAAATCGCCTCGCCAATGCCGGCGGCGGCCAGCATGGATTGGATATCGCCGCTCTCAATGGTGAGATCGTATTTCTTCCAGTCCGGATCGCGCTCCGAGAGGCCGCGTCCGCGATAATCGAGGGCGACGACGCGCCGCGCCGGGCCTGCGTCCCCGCCTGCAATGGCCATTGCAATGGCGTGAAAATCGGCAGAATTGCGCGACAGTCCCGGCAGGCAGACAACGGGCAAAGCGGCGCTGTCGCGCGGCCCGTAATCGCGCATATGCAGGCGAAGCCCATCGGGGGCCGAATAGAAGCGCGATTGAAAGGGCGGTGGAGCATCGGTCATGGGGACAGACTAGACCGCACGGCGCCTGGGATCAAAGCCGCTGTTCGAAGGCGCGCAGATCCGCATGCAGGGCGAAGGGGCGCTCATCGCCAAACCGCAGCCGGTAGATTTCAAGATTTTCAATCACGCGCTGCACATAATTGCGCGTCTCGCTGAAGGGGATGCGCTCGATCCAGTCGATGGGATCGATGGCGGGATCGCGCGGGTCGCCATAGGCCTCGATCCATTCGCGCGCCCGGCGTGGCCCGGCATTATAGGCAACGAAAGCCAGAATATGCGAGCCGCGGAAATCGGCGAGCAATTGGCCCAGATGCGCTGCACCCAGCCTTGCATTGAAGGCCGGATCGTCCAGCAATTTATCGCGCTCGAATTCGACGCCGATCTGCTGGGCCGTGCGGCGTGCGGTGGAATCGATCATCTGCATCAGGCCCTTTGCACCCGCGCTTGAGACAGCGCGCGGCGCAAAGGCACTTTCCTGCCGCGCAATGGCATAAACAATGGGCAAGGGCGCCGATCCGGCCGCCGGCTCGAAAGCTGGAATGCCGAACAGCGGAAAAGCATGAATATCGAGAAAATGCCCGCGCTGCAGAGCCAATTTGCCAATGGCCAGCGTGATGCGTGCATCGCCATTGCGCGCAACGACATCGGCGAGAGCTGCCATTTGCGCCTCATCGTCGAGCCCGCGCATGGCTTCCATGGCAAGTGCGCCAGCCATGTCTTTTTCACCCAGCGCAAACAGAAGTTCGCTGACGCGCGTTGCACTGGCGCGCGCATCGCCACGCGTCACGCTGCGCGGTTGGCGGATCTCGGTCGTCTCGCCCAATTTTGCGCGGGCCAATTGGCCATAATAGGCAACAGGCTCTTTGGCTGCGACGCGATAGAAGTTGCGCGCACCGTTGCGATCGCCGCGCGCCTCGGCGGTGCGAGCCTGCCAATAGGCAGCGCGGGCGCGCGAGATCGGCGTCTCGGCCCGTTGGGCGGCGCGCTCAAAATGCGGAGCGGCGCGTTTGGGATCGTCGAGAAAACGCAAGGCGATCCAGCCGGCATGAAATTCTGCCTCGATGAATTGCTCGCGTCCTTGGGCCGCATGTTCGGCACATAATTTATAGGCCTGTTCAGGCTTTTTCGCATCGAGCCATTTGCGCGCCAGCACGCGGCGCTCGACCCAGAATTCATCCGGGTCGATGAGTTTTTCGCGTTCGCGCGGCGCGGATTCGAGAAATTTTGTAGCCGCCTCAAGATCGCCCGCGCGGCGCGCGCGTTGCGCCATGGAAAGAATGTAGGCGGGATCTTGCCGCAGCGCCGCCGGCACGGCCTGCATGAGTTTTTCCGAAGAATTGTCGGCGGCAACAGCAAGCCGCGCTTTGATCAAAGCGGCGAAATTTTCATCCACTCTTTCAGCAATGCGCGTGGCCGCCTGTTTGCCGTCATAGGCCAGCCGCAGGGCGCGGTAGCGATGATCGTCTGGCGCAAGATGGGCGCCGAATTCTTTCAAAAACTGGCCTTCGAGCCATGGGCTCATGTCATCGTGACGCCAGGATGCGGCGATGCGGATCTTGGCCTGCTTGTCCTGTCCGGCGGCCAGTTCGGCGCGCGCCAAAGCGAGTTTGCCGGCAGGCGTTTGCGGGTTGCGCGTGGCAAACCAGGCGCCAGCCAGCTGTGGGCGCGATCTGTCGTTGAACAGAATATCCTCGGCGCGCCGCTCCAAAAGGCCGCGCGCGGCCCAATCGGGATTTTGGGCGAGAAAGGCTGAGAGACGCTGGAATGTCGCCAGCCGCGATTCTTTTTGCAGCGCGACCCAGTCGAGTGCGAGGCGGGCGATCGGGTCTTTGACCTGGGCTGCCCAGTCATCGCCCTTGGCTATGTCGCCCTGTGCATAAGCCGCCAAGGCCTCGCGCAGGCCCGGCTGGTCGAGCGCGATGGGCGGGGGACCCTGCAGGAGCGGATTGGCGCCCTCGCGTCCGGGTTCAGGCGCATAGGCCAGAGCGGGGCCGGTGGGCAGCGGGGTGGCAGTTGCGGTAGCAGGCGGGGAATCGCTCTGGGATTGCGGCGCGCTGCCTGTGATTGGCGTGGGTGGGGAGGGCTGCAGGTATTTTTCGGGAATCAACGGCAAAGCGACGAGACCGAGGGCCCCGGCTCCGGCCGCAAAACGGAAGGCATTGGCTAACAATGTCATCCTCGACCTGTCTCTGGGGGCGCTGGAAGCGGCAGCATGGTTGATGAAGGTTAAATTTTTCTCGTGGCTGGAGCCCGGCGGTGAGCGAAGCTGCAGATTGGGCCTGCGGCTGTTGCGGACAAGTCCCGTTTCTCGGCTTTACGCTGCTGCGGCCCCTTTTCTCGCCTCCCGGCAGAGGCTATCTGTGTGGCCGGCCCATCGGGCCTGTGAAATGCGGCGTCGGTTAGGCGGTCGCGATTTTCGGGGATTGAAGACATGCCTCAGACCGCCCGCCTCCGGGGTTCGATGACTGCCCTCGTAACGCCCTTTCGCGACGGGCGCGTCGATGAGGATGCTTTTCGCTCCTTGGTGAGCTGGCAGATCGAGGAAGGCACGCAGGCGCTTGTTCCTGTAGGCACGACAGGCGAGAGCCCGACGCTCTCCCATGCCGAACATCATCGCGTGGTCGAAATCTGCATTCAGGAAGCCAGGGGCCGCGCGCCGGTGATTGCGGGGGCTGGATCCAACAATACGGCGGAAGCCATCGATCTTGCCAAACATGCCGAAAAGTCCGGCGCCGATGCGGTGCTCGTTGTCACGCCCTATTACAACAAGCCGACGCAGGAGGGCATGTACCTCCATTTCAAGGCGATCAATGATGCGATCGGCATTCCGATCATTGTCTATAATATTCCCCCGCGCTCCGTCGTCGATCTGTCGGTCGATACGATGAAGCGCCTGTTCGAGCTGAAGAATATCGCCGGCGTGAAGGATGCTACCGGCAATCTCGCGCGCGTCTCGCAGCAGCGTTTTGCCATGGGCGATGGTTTCATCCAGCTGTCGGGCGAAGATATGACGGCTTTGGCTTTTAATGCAGCGGGCGGGACGGGCTGTATTTCTGTCGTGTCGAATGTAGCGCCAAAACTCTGCGCGCAAATGCAGGCGGCCACCTTGGCCGGAGATTATGCGCGCGCCCTCGAGATTCAGGATCGTCTCGTGCCCCTGCATGAGGCGATTTTCAAGGAGCCTGGCGTGGCCGGCGCAAAATATGGACTGTCATTGCTGGGCAAAGTGCGCGATGAAGTGCGGATGCCGCTCTTGTCGGTGACGGAGCCGACGCGCGCAATGATCCGCGCCGCCATGATTCATGCCGGCGTGATCGGCGGCTGAGGGCCGACGCGCCCTGGAGAGACAATTGGCAGCCAAGGACAAGCCGACCATCAAAATCGCCGCCGACAATCGGCGGGCGCGTTACGATTTTGAAATCGGCGATGCGATTGAGGCTGGCATTATGCTCACCGGCACTGAGGTGAAATCCCTGCGCACCGGCAAGGCCACCATTGCCGAGAGCTATGTCGGTGTCGATCGCCACGGCGAATTATGGCTCTACAATGCCAATATTCCCGAATATCTGCAGGCCAACCGCTTCAACCATGAGCCGCGCCGGCCGCGCAAATTGCTCGCCAAAGCCCGCGAGATTGCAAAACTCGCGCAAGGCGTCGAGCGGCAGGGCATGACGATTGTGCCGCTCAAAATGTATTTTAATGAGAAGGGCCGCGCGAAAATCGAAATCGCGCTCGGCCGCGGCAAGAAATTGCACGACAAGCGCGAGACGGAAAAAGCGCGCGACTGGAAGAAAGAGCAGGGCCGCCTCATGCGCGAGCGGGGCTGAGGCCATTGCCGCAGCGTCCGCTTCTCCCATGGGGAGAAGCTTATGGCGCCAGATCCTTCCGCACGTGCTTAAAAACATCCTTGAACATTTTCGGCGTCAGCACGCCTGTATTCGTATTGTAGCGCGAGCAATGGTAGCTGTCGTAAATGCGGTAGCCGGCAATGTCATGCATGGCGCCATGGGCAAAGGGCGCGGCCGAAAGTTTTGTCTCCAGCGCGCGCAGCAGGCTCTCATGTGCGATGCGCCCCAGCGCAACAAGGGCGCGCAAATTGGGCATGGCTTCGATTGTTCTTGTCAGGAAGCTTCGGCAATTTGCGATTTCCGCCGGCGTCGGCTTGTTTTGCGGCGGCACGCAGCGCACGGCATTGGTCACGCGGCAATCGACCAGTTCGAGTCCGTCATCGGGACGCTCGTCATAGATTCCTTTGGCAAAGCCGCTTTCGATCAATGTCTCGTAGAGAAGATCGCCCGCCCAATCGCCGGTAAAGGGGCGGCCGGTGCGATTGGCACCGCGCAGGCCCGGCGCGAGGCCCACAATCAGCAGGCGCGCAGACGCATCGCCAAAGGACGGGACGGGCGCATTGTGCCAATCGGGAAAGTCAGCGCGCGCCTCGGCACGAAAGGTGACGAGGCGCGGGCAGAGGGGGCAATCGCGCCCCGGACAGGGCGGCTGTTTCAGCTTCGGCATAAGCCGGGCATAGCCGCCCCGCGATCAGGTGTCGAGAACCTCTTCGCCAGCGGCGGGGCGGCGCTCCTGATAGCGCTGAACGCGCTCATTGGGGTCGCGGCCGATCTTGGCGGCCAGATGGAGCAGATCGACGAATTCATCGGCCTGGCGGCGCAATTCGTCGGCGACCATTGGCGGCTGTGTCGTAATGGTCGAGACAACCGAGACGCGCACGCCCTTGCGCTGGACGGCGGCCACCAGCGAGCGGAAATCGCCATCGCCGGAGAAAAGAACCATATGGTCGATATGATTGGCCATTTCCATGGCGTCCACCGCCAGTTCAATGTCCATCGAACCCTTGACCTTCCGGCGACCCATGGAATCGACGAATTCTTTCGTCGGCTTGGTCACAACAGAGAAGCCATTGTAGTCGAGCCAGTCGATCAGCGGACGGATCGAAGAATATTCCTGATCTTCAATGAGTGCTGTGTAGTAAAAAGCACGGACCAGGCGCCCTCTGGAGTGGAACTCCTTGAGCATACGCTTGTAATCGATATCAAAACCGAGGGTTTTTGCTGTAGCATAAAGATTAGCGCCGTCGATAAAGAGGGCGATGCGTTCCTGCGACATGATAAATCTCTTCTATTTCTTTGAAAACAAGGAGCTTTACTAATTCTTGCCTGTGGAAATACCGCAAAACCCGCGGTCAAGCCTTTCGCAAAACCCCCGTTCCGCCGCCAAGAGACTCGCTCAACGCCGGCAGAGCGTGGGCAGACAATCGTCCTGAGGCCGAATTCAGTCAAGCAAGTTTAAATAAAATGCAGTCTTTTTAGTGGTTTGACTTAAACTTAGCTTCATGTTGTGGGGTTTTGGGCGGTCGTGAACGTCCTGCGGCGGCTTTCGATTGCGTCATTCCGGGCTTTCGTGTAACGAGACCGCTCAATCTTCTCCCTCCATCGCGAAGGAACGTCGCCCCATGGCACGCGTCACCGTCGAAGACTGCATCGACAAGGTCGAGAACCGTTTCGAACTCGTTCTTCTCGCCAGCCATCGCGCCCGAATGATCTCGTCGGGCCAGCAGATCACCATCGATCGCGACAATGACAAAAACCCTGTCGTTGCCCTGCGCGAGATTGCCGATGAGACGCTCGCGCCCGAGGATCTCAAGGAAGACCTGATCCATTCGCTGCAGAAACATGTGGAAGTGGACGAGCCGGAGGCCGAAGTCGTGCCCGCGCTCACGCCTGCCGCAGCCTCCGATGTCGGCGGTGTCGACGGCGATATTCAATTCGACCGGATGACGGAAGAAGACCTTCTGCGCGGGCTCGAGGGCCTGGTTCCGCCGGCCGCGACCGACGACGAAGGCGAATAATCTCGCTGCATCGCAGTCTGCAGGGCGCGGGTTTTTCCCGCGCCTTTTGCTTTTCTGGCCTTCGCCCTTGTCACTGCAACGCGATGCAATGATATTAGACCCGAAAGCTGTGCGACGGCGCGTCGAAAAATCGGGTCTGTTTTGTGATGATGCGGCAATATGAGCTACTCGATCGTGTGCGGAAGTATAATCCGCACGCCGATGAGGATTTGCTCAATCGTGCCTATGTTTATGCAATGAAGGCCCATGGCGCCCAGAAGCGCGCCTCTGGCGATCCCTATTTTACGCATCCGCTCGAAGTTGCCGCCATTCTCACCGATCTGAAACTGGATGATGCGACCATTGTCGCAGCCGTCCTGCACGATACGATCGAAGACACCGGGACGACGCGCGAGGAAATCGACCAATTGTTCGGCCAGGAGATCGGCGCGCTTGTCGATGGCCTGACCAAGCTGAAAAAGCTTGATCTTGTTTCCAAACGGGCCGAACAGGCAGAAAATTTCCGCAAGCTGCTGCTGGCCATTGCCGATGACGTGCGCGTCCTCGTCGTCAAGCTGGCTGACCGGCTGCATAATATGCGCACGCTGCATTTTGTGCCACCTGACAAGCGCAAACGCATTGCCGAGGAGACGCTCGACATTTATGCGCCGCTTGCCGGCCGCATGGGCATGCAGCACATGCGCGACGAGCTGGAAAACCTCTCGTTCAGAACGCTGATGCCGGAGGCCTGCGCGATGATCGAAGCGCGCCTTCAAGATCTCGGTCAGAAAAATGGCGCGCTGATTGCCAAGATTGAAGATGAATTGCGCGAGGCGCTGGGCGCGCGCGGCATTGTGGCAGATGTGAAGGGGCGCGAGAAAGCGCCTTATTCCGTCTGGAAAAAAATGGAGCGCAAGTCGATTGCCTTCGAGCAATTGTCGGACATTTTTGGATTCCGTCTGATTGTTGGTTCGATGGAAGATTGCTATCGCTGCATCGGTGTCATTCACATGAAATGGCCCTTCGTGCCGGGCCGCTTCAAGGATTATATTTCAACGCCCAAGCAGAACGATTATCGCTCGCTGCATACAACGGTTGTGGGGCCCGGCCGTCAGCGCGTCGAATTGCAGGTGCGCACGCAAGATATGCATGACATTGCAGAATACGGCATTGCGGCTCATGCGCTCTACAAGGAAGGCCGTGCGGGCGATGTCGATGCGCTGACGCGCGAGAGCCGCGCCTATCGCTGGCTGCGCCGCACCATCGAATTGCTGGCTGAGGGCGACAGTCCGGAAGAATTTCTGGAACATACGAAGCTTGAACTCTTTCACGATCAGGTCTTCTGCTTCACGCCGAAAGGGCGGCTTATCGCTTTGCCGCGTGGTGCAACGCCCATCGATTTTGCCTATGCGGTTCATACGGACGTCGGCAATAATGCCGTAGGTGCCAAGATCAACGGCCGCATCGCACCGCTGCTGTCCGAATTGCAAAATGGCGACGAGGTCGTGATTGCTGTGGCTGAGGGACAGGTGCCGCCTGCTGCCTGGGAATCGCTTGTTGTCACCGGTAAAGCCCGCGCCGCCATTCGTCGTGCGACGCGCGATGCGGTGCGCGAGCAATATGCCGGCCTTGGTCGGCAAATCGTGACGCGCGCATTCGAGCGCGCCAAGAAGACTTTTTCCGACGACAAATTGAAGGGCGCCTTGCCGCGCCTGGCCCGCCAGAGCATCGATGATGTTTTGGCAGCGGTTGGTCGTGGCGAAATGTTTTCGGGCGATGTGGTGAAAGCCGTCTATCCGGATTTCAAGGAAGAGCGCAAGGCAGGCGTCAAGAAGAGCGAGGCCGGCTGGTTCGGCTTGAAAAAAGCAGCGAGCGTTGTTTTCAAAGTGCCGGGTGCCGCGGGCGAGGATTCTTCGCAGGCCATTCCGATCCGCGGCTTGGGCGGCGATCTGCCGGTGCGTTTCGCGCCCAATGGCGGCGCCGTGCCGGGCGACCGCATTGTCGGCATTCTCACGCCGGGCGAGGGCATCACCATCTATCCGATCCAATCGCCTGCGCTGATGGATTTTGATGAATCTCCCGAACGCTGGCTCGATGTGCGTTGGGATATCGATTCAGAGCGGCGCGATTTCTTCCCCGCGCGCATCATCGTCAATGCCATCAATGAACCCGGAACGCTCGGCATGATCGCCAGTGTGATTGGCGATGCGGGCGCCAATATCGATCATGTGGGCTTTGTCACCCACTCGCCCGATTTCCGCGATATTGTGCTCGATATCGAAGTGCTCGATCTTGCCCATCTCAACGGGATTATCGCGCAACTCAAGGCCAAGCCGGTTGTCTCGAAAGTCGAGCGCGTCAACGGTTAGCGTCAGCTGCATCGTCAAAGCGAGGAAGCAATCCAGAAAACCTCACGTGGGGCTCTGGATTGCTTCGCTTTGCTCGCAAGGACGGACGGGGTTTAGGCCGTTCCGGCTTCACCTTCTTCGAGCATGCGCTTTTCCTTGGCGTAGCGCACCAGCGCCAGGAAGCGATAAATGCCATGCACGAATTTGCCATAGGGCATGGTCACGAAAAGCGCGAAGACCACGCCGAGATGAATGGCCAGAAGCATGCCCATCGCCGCCGTGTCGCGCAAAATGAGCAGTGCAAGCCCGGTGAGGCTGGTCAAGAACAGCATGACGAGGAAGGCCACATCCATGCCGGTTCGGCTTGTGTCCATCATGGCTGGATCGCGATGCGATTTGGCGATGAGCAGGCCGACAGGCCCGATCAGCAAACCAATGCCGCCGATTGTGCCCAGAATCACCGGCAGGCTGAAGACCGGATAGGGCGCCTGCCAGCCAAAGCCATAATGATAAATCGTCGCCACTGACGTTGAGGCGAAGCAGAGCATGAAGCCGTAGAAGGTGAAATGATGATAGATGCGCCGATTGTCGGTCGGGCGCTCGCTCTCATTCATGCAGCCGACGCCGCCGCCATCGAGATAGCGCAGCGAGGACGCATCCTTCATCGCCTGCCAGAGCGATGGGCCCTCGGTGAAGGTTTTGGCCGGTTCGCCAATATCTTTCCAGAAGGCGCGCACGCCCATGGCCATGGCGAAAATGGCATAGAGAAAGGCGCCGCCGAAAATCGCCACCATCGTATTATGGGGCATGAGGCGGTAGAAATTGCCGGCATGCGTGCCGAAGAGAACGGCCGGATCGCGCCAGGCAACAAAGCCCGCGATAAAGACTGCGACGCTCACTGCAGCGACAATCGAGATCTTTAATCCGTTCTGGCGGAACATGGGCGCCAGCGCCTGCGGCCAGGCATAGGCCTCGTAAGAATCCGTCCGCGCCTGCGCCATGACTTTTGGCACATTGACGTTGAATTCATGCGGGGGCGAGAATTGGCAATCGGCATAGCAGGCGCCGCAGCTATGGCAGAGATTGGCGAGATAATTGAGATCGCCATCGAGAAATTCACGGCGCATTTCCATGGCTGGAAAGACGGCGCAGAGTCCCTCGCAATATCTGCATGAATTGCAGAGCGTCATCAGCCGATCGGCTTCGGCGAGCGTGTTAGTTGCGTGCATTGGCGGCCGCCTCCCGTCCTGCAATGCGTCCGAAGACGCTGCCGATTGTCATTCCGATGCCTGCGGCATAGCCGCGGCCGAGCACATTGCCCGCCATGATCTCTCCTGCTGCAAACATGTTTGCGGAGGGTTTTCCATCCGCCATGACCATGCGCGACTCTTTATTCACGCGCACGCCGAGATAGGTGAAAGTAATGCCCGGCCGCACCGGATAGGCATAGAAGGGCGCTTTTTCGATTTTGCGCGCCCAATGCGTTTTTTCAGGCGTGAGGCCTTCTGTGCGGCAATCGTCGAGCTGCGTATGATCGAATGTGCCGGGCTTCACCGCGCCATTGAATTCGGTGACGGTTTTTTCCAGCGCATCGGGATCGAGCTCAAGCTTGCCCGCGAGTTCGCGAATATTCTCCGCTTTGATCGGCGGGAAGCACGAGGGCATGAACAATTCGAGCGATGAGGCATCGAAAACAATATAGGCGATCTGGTCGGGCTGGCCTGCAACCAGGCGTCCCCAGATGGCATAGCGTTTCGGCCAGACGTCTTCGCCCTCGTCATAAAAGCGCTGGCAATGTTTGTTCACGACAATGCCGAAGACCACGCAATCGAGACGGGTGATAATGCCGCCATCATATTCGGGTGCGCGCGCATCGATGGCCACAGCATGGCATTGCGTCGGATCACCGATCTGGTCGACGCCGGCACCGGTGAGCATTTTGAGGATCGTGCCGCGATTGTGGCGTGTGCCGCGAATGAGGAAGTTTTTCGCCGCCGGTCCCCAGCTCTCCTCAAGCCATTCCTTGTTGGCCTCAAATCCGCCAGATGCAGCAACAAGCGCGCCGGCGCGCACTTCGACATGGCCTTCGCCGCGCTTCACGCGGGCGGACAGGAACATGCCATCTTCAATATCCATGCCGATGACTTCGGCCTCATAGGCAATGTCGACGCCCAGATCTTCCGCCGTCTGGTAGAGCGCATTCAGCATGGCGCGCCCGCCGCCCAGAAAGAAGGAATTGGTGCGGCCAAGCGACAAAGTCCCACCCAACGAGGGCTGGAAGCGCACGCCCTGTTCGACGATCCAGTTCAGCATGTCTTTCGACTCGTGGATCATCATTTTCGCGAGTTCTTCATTCGTCTGCCCGCCGGTGACGCGCAGCAGATCGTCGAAAAATTCGTCTTCGAAATAGGGGCCCGACAAAGTGTCGGTTGCCGCATCATGGGCGCAACGCATGTTGCGGGTGTGGCGCGTATTGCCGCCGCGATAAAATTTCGGCGCCGCCTCGAGCACGAGAACGGATGCACCGTCGCGACGCGCAGCAATGGCGGCGCAAAGGGCGGCATTGCCCCCGCCAATGACGAGCACGTCGTAGCGTTTGGAAAAATCGACCATGGCAGCTCCCAGCCAGCGCGGCGGGGTCCCTTTTTTGGAATCTTCCCGCGCGTCGCGCTTCCTTTATCGTATATCTTTGGATACAAACCAATGCAACGGTCGGAAAGCCCAAAGCGAGGCGTTATGACGGGGCAGGAGGTTTTGAGCGATCTGGGCGAGGGCCTGCCTTTGGGCGAGGCCGTCTACCGGGCTTTGCGCGAGGCCCTGCGCAGCGGCGTCTACCGGCCGGGCGACCGTCTGCGCGAGGAGGAAGTCGCCAATCGGCTCAATGTCAGCCGCACCCCTGTGCGCGAGGCCTTTGGCCGTCTGGTGTCCAAGGGGCTGGTCGTGCCGGGGCAGGGCCGGGGCCTGATTGTCCGCCGTCTCGATCAGGCTGAAGTGGTCGAACTTTATGCCATGCGCGAGATTTTGGAGGCTGCCGCCGCCCGCCTTGCCGCCCGCCATGCCTCCGAGCCCGAGATCGAGGCTTTGCGCGATATTGAGAAAGATTTTGAAGCCGCGCGCGATGGGGCGGAAATGGCCCGTCTCAATCGCATTTTCCACGAGAGCATTTTTGCCGCCTCCCGCAATCGCTATCTCGACAGCGCCCTGCAGGAATTGCAGGACGCCATTGCCTTGCTGGGCAGCACGACATTTACAGTGGATGCGAGACCCTCATCGGCCGCCGCCGAACATCGCGCGCTGATCGAGGCCATGGCCGCGCGCGACAGCGACAAAGCAGACGCATTGGCACGCGCCCATATCCACGAGGCTTTGCGCGCCCGCCTGAAACTGATGCAGCGGGGGTGATGGGCCATCGCCTCAGCGCGCCTTGACGCCGATGCGCGGCCAGATCGCGCAACACCCACCCCTGGCCCCTCCCCGCAGGGGGGCGGGGCGGGGGGTCGTGCAATGATCATCGTCATTGCGAGGAGCCGAAGGCGACGCGGCAATCCATCTTCGTGCACGCGCCTCTGGATGGCGCACGCTCCGCTCGCAATGACGCCCCATTGCCCAGCACCCCGGCCCGCGCCATAAAGCCCTGATGAAAGAGCCCGGCACCGGCCCGAAAATTTCGCGCGTCATGCGCTTTGTCACCCATTATTGGCTTCTCTCGCCACGGCTCTTTGCCGCTCTGGTGGCGCTTCGCATTGCCTCGACCCTGGTCGATGTCAGCGTGCCGCTGGCAGCTGGCTGGCTGGTGGATGCGGTCGCCTCCGGGGCGCCGGGCGATCCGGGGCCTGCCATTCGGGCGCTGGTGATTTTCATTGCGCTGGGCGCTCTGTTCCAGATCTCGCGCCAATGCGTGACCTTTTTGCTGAACCGCCTGTCGGCGCGCGCCATTACCACCATCGGCCGCGATGCCTTTGCCAAAGTGCAGCGTTTTTCCGCCGATTGGCATGCCAATTCTTTTGCCGGTGCAACCGTGCGCAAGATCACGCGTGGCATGACGTCCTTCGACACATTTACCGATACGCTCGCCTTCGGTCTCGTTCCCGCTTTCATTGTCGTCACCGGCGTGACGGCGGTTTTCTCATGGCGCTGGCCGTTGCTCGGGCTGATCACCGGTCTGAGCATTTTCGCCTTTCTCGCTGTCGTTGTGCTGCTCTCGATCTATTGGATCCGTCCGGCCAATGTCGAAGCGCGCGAATGGGATTCGAAAATGAGCGGCGTGCTGGCCGATTCCATCACCGGCAATCCGGTGGTGAAGAGTTTTGCGGCCGAAGAGCGCGAAGACGGATTGTTCCGCAAGGTCGCCAAGGGCTGGGAATGGCGCGCCATTCGCTCATGGGATCGCAGCGCCGTGTCGGGTCTGGTTCAGGCGGTGCTGATCGTCATTCTGCAGATCGGCATGCTGGGCACGGGCATTTGGCTCTGGTCGCAGGGGCAGGCGAGCCCCGGCGATATTGCCTCTTTGATCGCGACGCAATTTCTCATCACAGGTTATTTGCGCGATATTGCCCAACATGTGCGCGCCCTTCAGCGCACCGTCAACGACATGGACGATGTGCTCGATTTCCGCGATGCCGATCTTCAGGTTGCCGATCGTCCCGGTGCGGCAGAGCTTGTTGTGCGCCAAGGCGCCATTGCTTTCGATCATGTCACCTTCCGCTACAAGGGCGCGCATGATGCGCTCTATCGCGATTTCTCTTTGCAGATTCCAGCCGGTCAGCGCGTCGGGCTTGTGGGGCAGTCGGGTGCGGGCAAATCCACTTTTGTGAAACTCGTGCAGCGGCTCTACGATCTCGATGCGGGGCGCATTCTCATCGACGGGCAGGAGATTGCCCAAGTGACGCAAAGCTCGCTGCGCGAGGCTGTCGGACTCGTGCCGCAAGATCCCGTGCTGTTTCATCGCTCGATTGCCGAAAATATTGCCTATGGCAAACCCGGCGCATCGATGGATGAGATTGTGGCAGCAGCCAAGCTTGCCCATGTGGATGAATTCGTCCGCGGCCTGCCCAAGGGCTATGACACGCTTGTGGGCGAACGCGGGGTGAAATTGTCGGGCGGCGAACGCCAGCGCGTGGCCATTGCCCGCGTGATATTGGCCGGCAGTCCGATCCTCATTCTGGATGAAGCGACATCCTCGCTCGACAGCGTGTCCGAGACCTATATCCGCGAGGCCATGGATCGTTTGGCGCAGGGGCGCACGACAATCGTCATCGCCCATCGCCTTTCCACCGTGCAGCGGCTCGACCGCATTCTGGTTTTTGAAAATGGCCGCATCGTCGAGGACGGCACCCATGGCCAGCTCATCGGCCGCGATGGCGGGGTCTATCGCCGACTGGTCGAGACGCAATCGGGCGCGTTTCTGGCGGATGCGGCGGAATAGCGCGCGTCCCTCCGCCCTGGCCCCTTTCCTCAGGGGGGGATCGGATGGCGGCATGTGCCCCATGCTTGTAACCAAGCCTCAGCCGCCCTAAACCTCTCCCGACAGACAAGAGGGGCTTGAGGCATGACCGAGAACGAGGTTCTGGACGAATTCCGGGCGGCGGGCGCGCTGCTGCAGGGCCATTTCATTCTGACCTCGGGCCTGCGCAGCCCGGTCTTCCTGCAGAAAATGTTCGTCTTCCAGGATCCCAAGCGCACCGAGCGCCTGTGCAAGGCGCTGGCACAAAAGGTCGAGGCGAAATTCGGCAAGATCGATGTCGTCGTCTCGCCAGCCGTTGGCGGCATTGTCCCGGGCTATGAGACCGCCCGCCAGCTTGGCGCCAAGGCGATTTTCGTCGAGCGCGAGAATGGCAAATTCGCTTTGCGGCGCGGCTTCGAGATCGAGCCGGGCGCCAAGGTCATTACGGTCGAGGACATTATCACCACGGGCCTGTCGGTGCGCGAAACGCTGGACTCGCTGAAAGAACATCTGACGGGCGGGGCAGAAATTGTGGCCGCGGCCTGTCTCATCGATCGCTCGGGCGGCAAGGCCGATGTCGGCGTGCCGGTTGTTGCGCTCGCAACCATGGACATTCCCAATTATTCGCCCGACAATTTGCCGCCCGAACTTGCGGCCATGCCGCCGGTCAAGCCTGGCAGCCGTGGATTGAAAGCGTAAAACATGGCCGCGCCCCGCCTGCGCCTTGGCGTCAACATCGATCACATTGCCACCGTGCGCAATGCGCGCGGCGGGGCTTTGCCCGATCCGGTGCGCGGCGCATTGCTGGCGATTGAGGCCGGCGCCGATGGCATTACCGCGCATTTGCGCGAAGACCGCCGCCATATCCGCGATGAGGATATCCGGCGTCTGATGGCGTCCATTTCAAAACCGCTCAATTTCGAAATGGCGGTGACGGATGAAATGATCGCCATTGCGCTGGCGACAAAACCCCATGCTGCCTGTCTCGTGCCGGAAAAGCGCAGCGAGCGCACAACCGAGGGCGGCCTCGATGTGATCGGCGGCCATGACCGCATTCGTGACGCAACGACAAGGCTGAAAGCAGCAGGCATTCGCGTGTCGCTATTTATAGAGCCTTCGGTGGAGGCCTTGCAGGCCGCCGTCTCCATTGGCGCGCCGGTGGTTGAATTGCACACCGGCTCCTGGTGCGAGGCAGTGACGGAAGGTGGCGCGCAGGCGGAAGATGAATTCGAGCGCATTCGCATTGCCTCTGCCAAGGCGGCCGCGCTTGGTCTCGAATGCCACGCCGGCCACGGGC
>CAZHOK010000008.1:46152-51764 GCA_964534115.1 uncultured Beijerinckia sp. | reverse complement strand
CAGATCTTTGCCGGCATGATGCCCTATATGTTCATCGTCATCATCTGCATGGTGCTGATGTATATCTGGCCCGGATTGACGCTCTGGCTGCCGGAATTCCTCTATGGTCCGGGCGGGCGCTAAGCGCCCGCTCTCCAGAGATTTGACAGGCTCCAACCCGCCCCCCTAGGCTCTCTCTCGTAGGCGCTCTTAAAAACAGGCGCATCGGGAGGGAACCTTGAAATATTTGCTCGGCGCAATCGCGTTCGGGGCGGCCTTGTCCGCCGCTGGAACTCTGGCTCATGCGCAAGGCGCTGCCAGCTTCTACAAAGGCAAGACCATCAATCTGGTTGTCGGATTTTCAGCCGGCGGCGGCTATGATTCCTATGGGCGTCTGCTGGCCCGCCACCTGGGACGACATATTCCCGGCCAACCGGATGTGATTGTCCAGAATCTGCCGGGCGCCGGCAGCCTCAATGCGGTGCGCCAGCTCGAAGCCACGCAATCGAAGGACGGAACCTATATTACGACCTTCAATCCCGCGCTCATCGTCGATTCCCTTCTCTATCCGGAAAAAACGAAATTCAAATTCGCGGATGTGAACTGGATCGGCAGTATGGCGCCGGAAGTGCGCGTCTGCGTCGTCATGGCCTCGACCGGCATCAGAAGCTGGGACGACATGATGAAGCGCAAGGAAGTCATTGTCGGCGCCACCGCAAAAGGAACGGCCGCCTATGTGAATGGCGCGATCCTGCACAATATGTTTGGCGTTCCAATCAAGCAGGTGCTGGGCTTCCCCGGCGGCGCGGAACAGAAACTCGCGATGGAGCGCGGTGAGCTCGACGGCGATTGCGGATCCTGGAGCAGCGTCGATCAGGACTGGATCAAACAGAAGAAGATCGTGCCCATCGTCAGCTTCTCGCCGACAGGCGCGGCCGATCTTCCCAAGGAAGTCCCCTTCATCGGCAAATTCGTGACCAAGAAAGAGCAACAGGACGTGCTCGACATTTTCACGACGGCCGGCGAATTGGGCCGTCCCTTCATCATGGCGAAAGCCGTGCCTGAAGATCGCGTCGCTGCCATTCGCGTGGCTTTTGAGGCTGCGTTGAAAGACAAGCAATTGCTCGCCGATGCCGAAAAGCTTGCGCTGCCGATCCAGCTTTTGCCCGGCTCGAGAGCCGCCGACATTATCGAGCGTGTCTATAAGGCAAGCCCGGATGCGATCGAAAAAGCGCGCCAGGCTGCCGAGTAAAACCTGCCGCTAAACGGCGGGGCCTTTCAGGACCGGGGTGTCGATCACCCCGGTCAATTCATTTTCGGGGATCGAGAGAATGTAATCCTCGTTAAAAATATCGCCCATTTCCGATGAGATTCCGCTGCCGCGAAGGGATTCGAGGAATTTGCGGTGAATGCGGTGATCCTGATCTTCATATTCGATCTGCCGACCGCCCTGCTTGACCGACGTTGAACCGCCGCCCTCATTGCTGACGCGCCGCAAGGAAATGAACGGATAGCGTGCGCTTCCGATCGAACAGGCGAGATAGCGCGCAGGCTGCGCGCATGTGTTGAAATGCTGGTGGAACATCCAGAAGGGCGGCGTATACATGAAACCGTGCCGCCAGGGCAGTTCCACGAATTTGTCGTCGCCTTCATACCAGAGCAGTGAATAGCCTTCGCCGCTCACGCAATGAACATGCGTTCCTGCTGCATGGCGATGGGCCTTCTTGTAGCGACCGACCGGAATCTCGGACGTATGCGCATGCATCGTACCGTCGGCCAGCTGGAAGAAGACATTGCGCGAACCCTTGCCGCGCGCATTCAGCTCATAGAGTTTGAACCCCGTCAGATCATGGACGAAATTCGTTTCCCAGACATTGATCGTGGCTGCATTGCCGGTGCGCTCATAGGTCGAATGTTCGCCCTCGCCCTCAAAGCGATTGGGCGCGCCGACGCGCTCTGGAAACTGGAACGGATTGGCGAAGACAAAATCGAGATTGTGGTAATGATTGATGGCGAGCGGCGCATCATTGGTGCAAGACAAGCGCGCGCTTTCACGGCCCGACGAATTGAAGATCTGATATTCGCAATTGAGCGGAATCGAAAAGAGCGCTTTCGGCCCCCATTCGAATGTCTGTTTGACACCGCCCGGCAACCAGACCGTTGTCGAGCCGAACCCCGTCAGCACATAGAAGAAAGCCTCATAAAGATGTTTGAGCGGGCGCGTCTTTTTGCCAGGCTCAACCTCGAGGACATAATTGGCGACGAAATCGCCACGCCCATGCGTATGGGCAAAACAGCCGCGCGCTTCGTAAAGCCCCCAAGGCGCCGTCTCCAGCGCCAGAAGATCATGACCGAAATCGAGATGGACCGGGATATTCTCGCCCTTGGCCCAGTTCATATAAGGATCGAGAAAGAATTTGCCGCTCTGGGCCGGCGCTCCGGACATGTCTTCCCCCTCCATCGTCGGACCGGCTTGGATCCGGTTTTTTTCATCCTGAACCCGCGATAAAGCTTTCCGGGTCAATCGGCAAGCCGGGACAGAAAGCCATGAGCGATGATGATCGAAACCGCGGACGGGCCAATCTGGCAGCGGCGATTTTCGTGATCGGCCTGATTGCCCTGTCCATCTGGACTGTGCGCCTGTTTATCGAACATGAGCGAGTGCAACGCTGCCTCGATCAGCGTCGAAGCGACTGCTACACGCTCAATGCACCTCCGCCCGAAGGCATACGGGCGCCGACGCGCTGATCAGGCAATATTGGCAATCAGAGCGGCGGTAAAAGCCTTGGTTCCGAGAGTGCCGCCAAGGTCGCGCGTGCGCGTTGCCGCCTGGGCAATCGTCTTGTCGAGCGCCTGATCGATGGCATTGCCGGCCTCGACAAAGGACTCGCGCCCGGTGCGCGCGGCAAGCCAGACCAGCAGCATGGCGGCAGAGCCGATCAGCGAGGCAGGATTGGCGACATCCAGACCTGTCAGCGAGGGCGCCGAACCATGCTGCGCCTGCGCCATGCCATGGCTCTCACCCGCATTGAGCGAAGCACCCAGACCAAGACCGCCGGCGAGTTCCACTGCCTCGTCGGAGAGAATATCGCCATACATATTGGTCGTGACGATCACATCGTACACGGATGCATCGCGCACGAGCAAAGCGGCCATGGCATCGACAAGCTGTTCCTCGACGGCGACATCGGGATAATCGCGCGCTACAGCGCGCGTCGCTTCCAGAAAAAGCCCATCGGAAAGACGCAGAACATTTGCTTTATGGACGACACAAACTTTCTTCCGGCGGCTGCGCGCCAGATCGAAAGCCGAACGCGCAATGCGCAGGCTTGCCTCGCGGGTCACTTTGCGCGTGGCCAGCGCCAGATCGGGCGTGGGCATGAATTCACCGGGACCGGCAAACATCGAACGGTCGGCATAAAAACCTTCCGTATTCTCGCGCACGACGACGAGATCGAAAGCCTTCCGGCTGGGTGCCTCGACACCCTCACGCGTGCGCGCCGGCCGGATATTGGCAAACAGATCGAGCCGTTTGCGCAATTCGCCCGACGGGTTCAAGCCGCCCTTGGCAACGGGTGGATAGGCATTATGCGAGACGGGACCAAGCACAATGCCGTCGGCCGCGCGCGCCTGCTCGAAAACGGCATCGGGGAAAGTCGTGCCGGTTTTTTCGAGCGCGGCAAAGCCGATCTGCGCATGAGCAAAAGACAAAGCCAATCCAAAACGCGCATCGACGTAACGCAAGACATCAAGCGTCGCTGCGGTAATTTCCGGACCGATCCCATCGCCTTCCAGAAGGAGAAGTTTGACCCGCTCTGCGCCCTGCCCTGCCATATTTCCTCTCAGCCAAAACTGACCCCAAGGCCCCGCACGGGGGCTCCTGCGGCTCCATACAGGAGAATGCCCGCAGGAGAAACCGGCATGGCCGCTCAAACATGTCCGCTACGCCCCCGCTTCTCATCCTCACGGCTAATTGTCACCCCGCCTCGTTCCTGATGCACTCAACAGACCCGGCAAGAGACCGGGACATCAAACTGGGGGAAGGCTCATGAACAGGGCGATATCTCTGGCTGCGCTCATGGCGGCCGCTTTTGCCTTTTCGCCTGCTGCACAGGCGCAGAACGGCACTTTCAAACCTGTCACCGAAGACATATTGGCCAATCCCGATCCGGGCGATTGGCTGCATCTCAATCGCACCCTGGACCAGCAGCGCTTCAGCCCGCTGCAGCAGATCAACAAGAGCAATGTGAAGCAATTGCGCATGGCCTGGGCGCGCGGCCTGCCCGAGGGCACGCAGGAATCCGTGCCGATCGTCTATCAGGGCGTCATGTATCTTTATGCGCCGGGCGCTTCGGTACAGGCGGTGGATGCGACCACCGGCGATCTCATCTGGGAATATGTCCGCGACTATCCAAAGGACGTGAAAGCCCAGGCCGGACGCAACAAGAGCCTCGGCATTTTCGAGGACATGATCTATTTCGCAGCCCCCGACGGCATGCTCGTCGGCCTCGATGCCAAGACCGGCAAAGAGCGCTGGGCCACCAAGGTCGACGATGGCGGCCAGACTGCCGGCGGCATTCTCGTGGCCGATGGCAAAGTGATGACCAACCGCACCTGCATTCAGGGAACGCGGCCGCAATGTTTTATTGCCGCCCATGACGCCAAGACCGGCAAGGAAGTCTGGCGCTTCCACACGACCGCAGGTGAAGATGAGCCTGGCGGCGATACATGGGGCAAGCTGCCGACCGAGCAGCGCGCGGCCAGCCCATGGGGCCTTCCCGGCTCTTACGATCCCAAGCGCAAGACGACCTATTGGGGCATTGCCAATCCCGATCCCTATACGCGCCTGTCACGCCATGGCGCCCATGACGCCATGCCCTTCACCTCGCCTGTCGATCTTTACAGCAATTCAACCGTGGCGCTCGATGTCTCGACCGGCCGGCTGAAATGGTATTATCAGGAATTGCCGGGCGATGATTGGGATGCCGACCATAATCAGGAACGCATTCTGGCGCGGATCAAGCTCGACCCCGATCCAAAACATGTGAAATGGATCAGCGAGGCTTTGCCGCGCGGGCAGGAGCGCGATGTCGTCATCTCTGTTGCCGAAGGCGGCGGCATGTTTGTTGTCGATGCCGACAGCGGCAAATTCCTCTGGGCGCATCCCTTCCCCTACGATGTGCCGGACTTCAACATTAGCGGTGTCGACCCCAAGACCGGTGCGACGCGCATCAATTCGGAAAAGCTGTTCAAGAAGGATGGCGATTCCATGCTCGGCTGCTACCACAATGTGCGTGGCCTGTGGTCGATCGCCTATAATCCGAAAAACAATTCGCTCTATGTCCCGTTTCAGGACCAGTGCCTGACGATGAGTGCGAATCTGAAAGCCAAGACCGGCTGGGGACCGCGACGCGGTGTCATGCGTCCGGGGATCGATCCGAACAAATATATGAATCTCGCCAAAATCGACATGAGCACCGGCGAGATGAAGATTCTTTATTCGCAAGCGCAGGCAAGTGCGGGCTCTGCGCTCGTCACCGCCGGCGACCTGTTGTTCTGGGGCGACCAGAACAGGCGGTTTCGCGCTTTCGATGCTGACAGCGGCGAAATGCTTTGGGAATCGCTTGTCGGCG
>CAZHOK010000008.1:0-46142 GCA_964534115.1 uncultured Beijerinckia sp. | reverse complement strand
CGGTATGATCATGAACAGCACCATCACCTATGCGGTGAACGGCAAACAATATGTGATGATCTTCACCGGCGAAGGGCAATCGGTCAGCGCAGGACCGCTCGGCCTGACACAAAAGAGCATGCCGAAAGCGGTGCGCGGGCATAATTCCATTTATGTCTTCGCCCTGCCCTGATCGCAGATCAGACATGAAGGAGAAAAGCCGGCGCCAAGCGTCGGCTTTTTTCAGCGTGCGCGCGAGCGAATATAATCCCAGATGGCGTTGCGTTCATCCTCGGAGAGAATTCCCTCCCACGACGGCATCTGGCCTTTTCCCTGCGACACCATCATGTCGAATTTGGCGCGCTCGTCTGCCCCCAAAAGTTTGAGATCGGGCGCAGCACCCGTCGGCCTCAATCGCTCGCCATGGCAGGACGCGCAATTTTCCGCATAAACATCCTCTCCCGCGCTGGAGGCAAAGGACGGGGTTGCCAAAACAGACAACAGAAAAAAGAGCAAAGCTTTCCGCATCGACTCCTCCCCGAACATGCGCTTCTTCGGCCTGTGCCGCGGCGCTTGTTGCAGCGAAAAGCGCGCGCTGCTCGATGTCAAGAGCGCGCGCCAATCTATCAGGGTTTGGCGACGGATGAGACGGGCGCTCCCGTCATCATCGCCTTGGCGCGCTCCACCACAGCCGGCGAGACACGATAAAGTTCTGCAATCAGCTTTTCCATGTCAGCTCCCGAAACCGGATCGATTTCGAGCGAGAGCTGTTTGGCCTCAGCCAAAAATTCTGCATCCTTCATGGTCGCCATAAAGCCGTCGCGCAAAGCTTTTTTGCGCTCTTCGGGAATGGCGGGCGGAGCTGCAAAAGGCCGGGCCACTGTCTGGCGGCTGACAATCAGCTTCACGGCTTCCTTGTCTTCGGCAGTTTTCGCCATTTCATAAATGGAGGGAACGTCCGGCATTTCAGAATTGCGGGCGTCATTTAGCTGCAAGAGGACACGCAATCTGTCGGGCCCGCTCACCCATGACGGACGTGTCGCCTTGATCGAACCCCAGGACCAGCCGCAGCGCCCATCCAATTCGCCGCGCTCAATCGCCAATGTCATGTCATTGCCGCCCGGATATCCCGTCACAAGACGTATCTTTGCGCCGGTCAGACTGCGCACGAGATTGGCATAAGTATCGGGATCGGAACCCGAGCCCTCGCCACCCAGGGCAATATCATTGGCGATCATATCGGCCAGCGTGAGCGCCTTGGATTTTTGCGAAACGGCGCAAACGCTCAATTCCGTCGAGGCGCTGCCGATCCATGTCAGTTTGGTCGCATCGAATTGCGTTTTGCCGGTGCCGATCAGCGGCTCCATCGGCTGCCCGCGGCCGAATGTGGCAATCGTGCTGCCATCCTTGGGCGCGACATTGTAGAGATGGTTGACCGAGGTCAGACTGCCCGCCCCCGGCATGTTGGAGACGACAATCTTCGGATTGCCCGGAATATGCTTGCCGAGATGGCGCGCGAGGGAGCGCGCATAAATGTCATATCCGCCGCCGGTGCTATATCCGACGATCAGGTTCATGGGCCGGTTGCGGTAAAAATCCGCCACGCCCTCCTGGGCCGCAACGGCCGGTACAAATGCAGCCAAAACTGCGACACAGCCACCAGCCAGCCTTAAGACACGCCCGACAAGCATCGCCCCCTCCTGATCAATCAGCCTTGGACAAGCCTAAACATATTGTTCCAAAAATGGAACATGTCCCTTGCAGCTTTACGATTCCCGCGCGACACTGCCCGCCTGACCTGAAGGAAAACATGTGAAGCCTGCTCCTTTTACCTATCACCGCCCCAAAACTCTGGCCGAGGCGGCCCATTTGCTTGCGGAAACAGCGTCAGAGGATGGCCGAATCCTCGCCGGCGGCCAGAGCCTTGCCCCGATCCTCGCCTTTCGCATGACCAAGCCCGGCCATCTCATCGACATTAATGAGGTGGAGGGCCTCGACCTTTTCAGGGTCGAAAATGGTCTTTTGCGGATCGGCGCCCGTGTGCGCCATGCCATGTTCCGCCAAGGAGCGGTGGAGGGGCCCACCGGCGCGCTTCTCGCCTATGTGATGAAACATATTGCCCATTACCCGATCCGCACGCGCGGAACATTCTGTGGCAGTCTCGCCCATGCCGATCCGGCCTCCGAATGGTGTGCCATAGCAGCACTTCTGGATGCGCGACTGATCGCTTATTCCGTTCGCGGCACGCGGGAGATTCCGGTCGCAGATTATTTCCAATCGGTCATGACAACAGCGCTCGAAGCCGATGAAATTCTCATCGAGGCGCGCCTGTCGCTGCTGCCCCAAGGCACACATTGGGGTTTTGTCGAATTCAGCCGCCGTGCCGGCGATTATGCACTGGGCATGGCGCTGACGAGCTTTCAGATCGAGGCCGGGCGCATTGTCGACCCACGCTTTGCCGTTGGCGCGACCGAGGGCTTCCCGCGTCGATTGGCCGATGTCGAAGCCGCGCTTGCCGGCGCAGCTCCCACCGACGAAACATGGCGCAAGGCCGCTGACGTGGCAGCGCAATCTGTCGATCCGCTGGAGGATCATGTCACGAGCGCAGATTACCGGCGCGATCTTCTCCGCAGCCTTGCAAAAAGCGCTCTCGTACAGGCCAAAAAATCATGAAACACGACATTGTCCTGACGGTGAACGAACGCACCCATCACATCAGCATTGAGGCGCGCAAAACGCTGGCCGATGCCTTGCGTGAAGATTGCAATCTGACCGGCACGCATCTTGGCTGCGAACATGGTGTCTGCGGTGCCTGCACCATTCTCGTGGACGGCGAGCCCGTGCGCGCCTGCCTGATGTATGCAGTCCAGGCCGAAGGCCGCAATATTCGCACCGTCGAGGGCCTGGCAGAACAGGGCCGCCTTCATCCGCTGCAAAAAGCCTTTATCGAACATCACGGACTGCAATGCGGATATTGCACGCCCGGCTTTTTGATGCTGGCCGCCGGCGTCCTTGAGAAAGAGCCCGACATCAGCGACGAAGATCTCGCCGATGCGCTCTCATCCAACCTGTGCCGCTGCACGGGCTATGAAAACATTCTGAAAGCCGTTCGCGCAGCCGCGCAAGACATGCGGAGTGCGACATGAACAAGCCAGACAATCAAGTGATCGGAAAGCCGCTCACACGGATCGAAGATCTTCCGCTCGTCACGGGTCGCGGACGTTTCGTTGCCGACATTTCCTTTCCGCATCAATTGCACATGCGGATTGTGCGCTCTGCTCACGCGCATGCGAAGATCAAATCCATGTCGACAGATCAGGCGCGCGCACTGCCCGGCGTCTATGCCGTCTGGACGGCGCAGGATATTCCCGAAATCGGCCCGATCGATTTTCGCGAAGGCAAGATCGAAAAGCTTGAACCCTATCGTCAGCCAGTCCTTGCCACCGACAGATTGCGCTATATCGGCGAGCCTGTCGCTGCCATCTTCGCCAATGACGCCTATATAGCCGAAGATGCTGCAGATCTTGTGACCATCGAGGTTGAAGATCTGCCTGTCATTACGCGTGCCGATGCACCGCCCGGTGAATTTGCACCCGGTCTTTCAACTGAAGCCGCCATCGTCAATCAAGGTTTTGGCGACACGGCTGCAGCTTTTGCGACAGCCCATGCCATTGTCGAACTCGATCTTGAAGTGGGCCGTCATTCCGGCGTGCCACTGGAAACGCGCGGCGCCATTGGCCGTTATGATGCAGCGCGCGACGTGCTCGAATTGCATGGCGCTGCCAAGGTGCCGCACAAGAATCGTGAATCTTTGGCGCGTCTCTTTGGACGCAGCACATCGGCTCTGCATCTTTTTGAAGGCCATGTCGGCGGCGGTTTTGGCGTTCGCGGCGAGATCTATCCGGAAGATATTCTCGTGCTTGCGGCTGCTCTGCGCTTTGAGCGCCCGGTCAAATGGATCGAGGACCGGCGCGAACATCTGATTTCAGCCAATCAATCGCGCCAACAGCGCCACAAGATCCGCGCGGCTGTCGATGAGAAGGGCACTTTGCTCGCCATTGAAAATGAATTCTGGCACGATCAGGGCGCTTATCCGCGCACGCATGCCATGCGCGTGGCCGAGACGACTTGCGGCATTCTTCCCGGCCCCTATCATCTGGGCGCCTATCGGGCCATCGGCCATTATCGTTTGACCAATAAAACACCGGCTGCGACCTATCGCGCTCCGGGGCGCTATGAAACGAACTTTGTCCGCGAACGCCTGCTCGATGCCATTGCCGCGCGACTGAATATTTCACGCATCGCCGTGCGCAAACAAAATCTCATCAAAAAAGAGGAAATGCCCTTCGCGCGGCCCTTGAGCGTTCTCGAAGATGCTGTTTCTTACGATTCTGGCGATTATGCCGGGCTGCTCGACAAATCTCTGGCATTGATCGGCTGGGATGAACTGCAGGTCGAGATCGCCCGGCGTCGTGCCAATGGCGAAATTGTCGGCGCAGGTCTCGCGCTCTTTGTCGAAAAAAGCGGACTTGGTCCGAGCGACGGCGCGCATGTGAATGTCGACACGACAGGACATATGGAAGTCCTCACAGGCGGCGCATCCGTCGGTCAGGGATTTGAAACCGTCATGGCGCAAGTTTGCGCCGAGGCACTGGGCTCCGATTATCGCAAGGTGCGCGTCGTCCATGGACGAACGGACCGTATTGAATTTGGTATCGGCGCACATGCCTCGCGCGCAACCGTGATGACCGCCAATGCCGTGCATGCAGCCGCCCTGAAAGTGCGCGAAAAAGCGCTCTCCATGGCCGGCCAGCTCATGCAGGCCGATCCCGACAGTCTCGACATTGTCGACGGCAAGGTCATTCAACGCGGTCGCACCGACGGCCCTTCGATCGCTCTTGGCCAGATTGCCCATCATCTGCGGCCCGCCTCGAGCACAAGGCGTGGACGCGATCCGGGCCTTTCATCCGACGGCTGGTTCGATACCGATCACCAGACCTATCCCTATGGCAATCAGATTGCGCTGGTCTCCATTGACCGAGAGAGCGCGGCGATCAAAGTCGAGCGTTATGTTATCGCCTATGATATCGGGCGCGCTATCAATCCGCTGCTGGTGCGCGGCCAGATCCTGGGCGGCTTCGTTCAGGGACTTGGCGGCGCGCTCTATGAAGAGTTTTTATACGATGCCAGTGGCGAGCCGCTGTCGGTCACTTTTGCCGATTATCTCATCCCGACCATGGCCGAAGTGCCGCCCGTCGATGTGCTGATCGCAGAAGATGCGCCAAGCACACGCAATCCTCTCGGCATCAAGGGCGCTGGCGAAAGCGGCATTGCCGCTGTGGGCGCGGCCATTGCCTCTGCTGTGGAAGATGCGCTCGGCGTGCCGGGCTCTGTCACCCAAATCCCGGTGACACCGCAAAGATTGAAGACATTGATGAGCAAACTCGGCCGGTAAAACTTAACCGGCCGCCGTCTCGCGCATTTTCTTGGCTGCATCGAGCGTTGCCTCAACGATTGAGGCATAGCCGGTGCATCGGCATAAATTTCCCGAAATGGCGAGGCGAATCTCCTCTGCGCTCGGATCGGGTGTGTCGCCCAGCAATTCGATCAAAGTGGTGAGCATGCCGGGCGTGCAAAATCCGCATTGCAGACCATGATACGCACTGAAGGCCTCTTGCAGGGGATGCATCGTGCCATCGGCAGCCGCGAGACCCTCAATCGTCACAATCTCTTGACCATCGACCTGGACGGCCAACATCAGACATGAACGTGCGCTCCGGCCATTGAACAAAATGGTGCAGGCTCCGCACACGCCATGTTCGCAACCGACATGCGTGCCCGTGAGACGCAAGTCATGGCGCAAAAAATCCGACAAGAGCATGCGCACCGGGACCGACCGGCTATAGGTCTTTCCATTGACTGTCACAGATACAAGCTTGGTCTCGTCGCCCGTCATAAATTGCTCTTTCTTTTGGCTTTGGCCTCCAGCGCCCTCTGCCAGGCGAGAGCGAGAGCCTTGCGCGCCTGAACGCTGCAAAGATGGCGGCGATAGCTGGCCGGCGTATAGGGATCGTCCTCAACCGCGATCTCGCTGCACAGATCTCCTGCCTGTTTCAAAGTCTCTTCATCTGCTTCCTTGCCGATCAGAAGAGCCTCGACCTCGGCCATTCGTAATGGCGCCGAGCCTACGCCGCCAAGGGCCAATGCAGAGCGCGAGATATGCCCAGCCTCATCAAGCTCAAGCAAAGCGGCAGCCGAGACAATGGCGAAATCGCCATGACGTCGGGCAAATTCCACAAAAGCCGCGCCACTATTGCCCGACCAGAGGGGGAAGCGAATCGCACTGACAAGTTCCTCCGGCTCAAGTGCAGGCATAAGATAGCCCAGCGGAAAATCGGCAAAGGCGATCTTCCGAACGCCAGCAGAACTCATCACTTCAATCTCTGCATCAAAGGCAGCAGCGACGCAGGGCAATTCCGCCGCCGGATCGAGATGACAAAGCGAGCCGCCAATCGTCCCGCGATTGCGCGTCTGTCGATGACCCACATAGGTCATGGCTTCTGCCATCAGGGGGAGATGCTGTGCAATGAGCGGGCTGAATTCAAGATCGCGCTGACGTGTCATGGCGCCGATGCGGATCGTATCGCCTGCGATGGAAATACCAGCGAGATCCGGGATGCGATTAATGTCGATGACATGATCGGGCAAAGAAAATCGCATGTTAAGCATGGGCAAAAGCGACTGCCCACCAGCCAGGATCCGCACATTCTCGAGAGACGCGAGAAGTCCGAGCGTCTCTTCGACGCTACTGGGTGCATGATAAGTGAAAGGAGGTGGTTTCACGGATCTACCATCCCAAAATCTCTGCGGTGCGCTTCAAAACATCCTTGGGTATGGCTGCCGAACGCACGACCATGTCTTCCAGCTCAGCACCGGTTTTGGGGCGGATATCCAGAGCCATTGTCTTGGCCTCGGCCAGCAAAGCCTTATCCTTCATGGCCGCATCGAAAGCCCGGCGCAATTCATTGACACGCGCATTCGGCACTTCCGGCGCAACCCAATAATTATATCCGATTTCCACCGGCAGAGTGACGACCAGCGCAATCTGCTTGTCTGCTTCAGAAGAAACGAGATCCATCAGTCTCGGAACATTCGGCAGATCGGGCTCCTTTTCGAAACCGATTTGCGCCAGAATGGAGACAAGCCCATCGGCCAACCATTGCGGACGCGTGCTCTGGAGGCTCGAATAAGACCCGCCGCCGCGTCCATCGACTTCGCGCCGCTCCAAGGCGAGATTGCTCTCATTCGTGCCTGTATAGCCGTTAACGATTTTGAATTTTGTCCCCAGCAGCGCATTAAAAACATTCGGATAAATATTCGCATCCGAAATAATGCCGCTGCCGGCCATGACGACTTCGCGCTTCTTCGCATCTTCCAGAGTGCGAATGCCGGACGCGCCCCATGTATACATGACATTGTTGGAGGAGCCGATGCGGCCGATCCAACGGAATTTCATCGGATCATATTGCGTGCCCTTGCCGCCGAGCTGCTGATACATGGCAGCGCCCTGATTGACACCGGCGATCACAGTGCCGTCTTTCGAGGCGGCTGTATAAACGTGATTGGCTGCGGTGACGCCACCGGCGCCTGCCATATTCTGCACGATCATCTTCGGATTGCCGGGCAGATATTTATCCATATGGCGCGCGAGCAAACGCGCATAAAGATCATAACCGCCGCCGGGACCGAAGCCGACGATGATCGAGACATTCTTGCCGGCATAAAATGCGTTTTCCTGGGCCTGCGTCGCTGTGCAAGCGGCCCCAAGGACGAGGCCCATCGTCATGACAGATGCAAACACTTGAGAAGCAGGACCATGCGACATAAGGGACTCTCCTCACGAAGTCGACCATCCGCATGGCTTTGGCAAATTCAGCCAAAGGCAGCTCGACGAATTTTCCAAGATCGAGTTTTCCATCCTCAAACAATTGGAACAATTCCCGATAACATTCGAGCATCATATCTGGGCGCTTCTTGCGGTAATCGCTCACCTGCAATCCGCTGATCTCCATGTTTTTCAACATGAGATAATTGATCTTCACTGTTGGAATACGGCCTGATGCAAAACCGACGATGACCATGCGACCACGCCATGCAATGGCCCTGATCGCAGCATCGAAAGGATCGCCGCCCAGCATATCGATGATCACATCGGCCCCGTGCCCATCCGTGACATCGAAAACCTGCTTGCGAAAATTCTCGCGCAGATCGTCGACGCTGAGATCGACTACAAAATCGGCTCCAGCCAGTCGCGCAGCATCGGCACGCGCAGGCGAGGATATAGCGGCAATCACCTTGGCGCCCATGGCCCGGCCCAATTGCATGGCGGCACGCCCGACAGCACCGGTCGATCCTAAAACCAGAAGATAATCGCCAGGCGCAATCCGCGCACGATCGCGCAAAGCAAACCAGGCTGTGTCATAGGCCAGAGACAAAGCGCCCGCCTCGGCAAAGCTCATGGCTGGCGGCAGCTTGAAACAATCTTTTGCAGGGATACGCGCAAATTCGGCATAACCGCCGGTCTCAGCCATGCCGAGAAGACGATCGCCCACCTGAATGCCCGTCACTTCGCTCCCGACAGAAGAAACGATCCCCGCAGGCCCCTTGCCGGGAATGAAGGGAAGCGGCGGCGAAAACTGATATTTGCCGGCCGTGACGACAAGGTCGACATAATTGACGGGCGCAGCATGGACCTCAATGACGACTTCATTCTTCGCAGGTTCAGGACGCGCGCATTCAGCCAGCCTGCCGGCATCAATCGGACCGAATTTTTCGAAGATGATGGCCTTCATGAACCCCTGCCCCTTTACGATGCTTTGGCAACGAAACGCACAGGTTCAGGACGAACTGCACCATCTTCAATCTGGCGAACGAGTTCGCGTTTGAGGATTTTCCCGCTCGCAGTCAGCGGCAAGTCAGCCAAAGCGAGAAAATATTCGGGCATATCGAATTTCGACAGACCGCATTCATCGAGATGCTGCAAGACGTGATCGGCAGAAAGCTCGCTGCCTGAACGGAAAGAGACGGCAAGGCAGACCTTTTCACCCAAACGAGCGTCGGCCACAGGCACAGCGGCTGCGCGCTGAATCGAAGTATGGCGCAGCGCCAATCCTTCGATGCGGGCCGGATAGATATTATGCCCACCGCGAATGATAATGTCTTTCTTGCGGCCCGTGACGCGCAGACATCCGCGATGATCGATCATGCCGAGATCGCCCGTCAGGAACCAGCCCTGCTTGTTGAAGCTGGCTTCGGTCGAGGCCTGATCGTCAAAATAACCCAGCATCAGGCTCGCGCCACGACCGCAAATCTGTCCGGCTTCGCCGGGAGCCGCCTCGGTCTCCGGATCATCTGCCTTAAAAATCCGGACTTCATATGTCTCGCAGGCGCGACCAGACGTTTCGCAAATGGTAGCCGCATCATCATCCGGCAATGTGTAGTGATGCGATCCCGCCTCCGTCATGCCAAAACCGCTTTGCGGCGTCACGCCATGCTCGAGCAGGCCTGCAGCAACGCTTGGGGGTACAGGCGCACCTGATATGCGGAAGCCACGAACCTTGCCGAGGCTTTTCATATTCCGCTTGCGCAATTCGGCCAGCATATCGATGGCATGCGTGGGCACACCGATGACAAAAGTCGCACCGGTCTCAACGATACGCTCGACTACGCTGGCACCACGGCCGAGATCATGCACAACAAATTCACCGCCGCGCACCAAGGTCATGATCAGCGCACCCAGTCCCAGATTATGACTGAGCGGGCTCATGGAATAATTCACAGCATCGGCGCCGAGCTTCCAATCCTTGGAAATGGCAAGCGCATTGGCGAGCAATGTATTGTCCGAATGCATCACACCCTTGGGTATGCCGGTCGTGCCTGACGTGAAGGCCAGATAGACAATCGTGTCCGGATCGTCGACGCGCGGACTGTCCTGTCCTTTTGCGGCAGCATCCACCAGCGGTTGCTTGCTCAGATTATAGACGGCCTTGACCGTCGGCCAATGGCCGCTCAGGTCGAAGATATTTTTCTTGTCGGCATCAGCGCCATAATCATCCCGACCGACAAAGGCCGAGGCGCGCATTCTTTGCAACAAGCCATCGATATCTTCCACCGTATGATCGCGATGCAGCGATGGACAGCACACATAGCCATTGCGCGAACAGGCCAGGATGACAATGGCCACATCGGCGCAGCTCGGCAACCAGACCGCCACCCGATCGCCGGCCTGAACACCTTTGCGATGAAGATCGGCAGCAAACAAATCTGCACGCGCGACAATCTCGCGATAGGTCAGGCGATCCTGCGATGTCCGGATGGCGAAAGCATCCGGACTCCGTTCGGCCTGCTCCCGCGTGCGCTGATAGATGGTCGTATCACCCCAATGCCCCTTGCGGCGAAAATCGAGCGCTTCTTTATAATTGAGAAGGGTGAGCGTCGTGTTTTTCATGCAAGCACTTCCAAAGCTACGGATGCGGAGCGCTGCATCCAAAGCGCCGCCGACAGCAGTTTGTCATCTTCGCCGGCGGCGGCGACGATCTGCAGCCCTACGGGCATGCCATTGGGACCGCGATGCGCAGGGATCGTGATCGATGGCAGATGAAGCAATGTCCAAAGCGCCTGGAAGGATGGATCGCCCGCATAATGCAAACCAACGGGCGCTTCACCATTCACGCAAGGGGCCAGGACAATGTCGAAGGGCTTGAGAATGGATGCGATATCGACGCGCGCACGGGCAACAAGCGCCAGCGCAGAACGATAATCGGCATCGTCAATGGCAAAGCCGCTGACCATGGTCTTTTGAAGAACCTCACTCAGAAGCTCGCGATGATGGGCCCATTCCCACGCCAGAGACCGCGCGCGCTCGACATCGTTGATGATGCCGCGGGCTGCGGTGAGCTCCGGGAAATAATCGGGCAAATCGATTTCCACAATTGTGGCGCCGGCAGCGCGTGCCTTGGCAGCAGACAGATCCAGACATTCACGTGACTCGCTTTGCGCCAACGGCCAGAGATGCGTCTTGCAAAGCGCGATACGCGGAGGGTGGTTGAGCGGTGTGGCGACATAATCCTGCCGGCCCGTGAGCACGGAGGTCACGCAAGAGACATCTTCCACGCGTCGCGCAATCAGTCCAATCGTATCGATGGATTCCGCTGCGAATTTGAGCCCCTCGCGATTGAAGGTTCCATAGGTCGGCTTGAATCCAACCAGCCCGCAGAAAGATGCAGGGCGCAAAACCGATCCGCCAGTTTGCGTGCCGACGGCCAGCGGCGTCATAAAATCGGCCACGGCTGCCGCCGAACCGCTGGACGAGCCACCCGGTGTCCGCTCCGGGGCAAGCGGATTTGCCGTGACATTGGGGAATGTGCCGGCAAATTCGCAGGTGATCGTCTTGCCCAAAATAATCGCTCCGGCCGCACGCAGGAGCGCCACGCAAGATGCATCGTTGCGGGTCTGGTGACCGCTATAGATGGGCGAACCCATTTGGGTTGGCTGGTCGAATGTATTCAGAACATCCTTGATGCCAATCGGAACGCCGCGCATAGGCCCTGACATCTGTCCGCGATCGCAGGCATAAGCCTGACGCAAAGCATTTTCAGGATCGACGCTCGCCCAAGCCTTAATCGAGCCTTCACGCGATTCAATCCTCGCCAGGCATGCGCTGACCAGTTTCTCAGCGGAAATCTTGCCGGAGCGTATCGCTTCAGCAGATTCTACCAAGGACAGATGATTGGGCTCGCGATCGATTGTCACGCGCTAACCACCTTCCACGGAATGGTTTCTCCGCCACGATAAATGATGGCCCGTTCTTCATCGCCTTCGACAAGAATCTCCATGGGCGCAACCCAATCGATTTTCTCCAGCGTGATCGTGTCTTTGTTGGGCGCCATGCCGTAATGTTTTGGCCCGTTGAGGGATGCGAAAGCCTCGAGCTTGTCGAGCTTGCCCTGTTCCTCGAAAACCTGCGCATAGGTCTCAATCGCCACAGGCGAATTGAACAGGCCCGCAGCGCCGACGACGGCCAATTTCTTGGCAACGGAATGAGGCGCAGAATCCGTGCCGAGGAAGAAACATTCCTCACCGGATGTGGCAGCATCCACAAGCGCAAGGCGATCCTGCTCGGTCTTGATCACCGGCATGCAATACATATAGGGGCGATTGCCCCAGCCCAGCCAATCCGTGCGATTGAGGCGCAGATGATAGGGCGTGATGGTCGCGCCAATCTGCGGTGCGGCAGAACGAACATATTCCACGCCATATTTGGAGGAGAGATGTTCGAAGATGATCTTCAGCCCCGGAAAATTTTTCGTCATGGGGATGAGTTTGCGGTCGATGAAAGCCGCCTCGCGATCGAAAACATCGAGCGCCGGATCGACATCTTCGCAATGGATGAGAAGACGCATTCCGATTTTTTCCATCCGCGCCAGCACGCGCTCGATCTTGCGGAAGTCGGTCACGCCAGCGGCGGAATTGGTTGTTGCATTTGCGGGGTAGATTTTAACGCCGGTAAAAATGCCCTGCTTGAATCCATATTCGACATCGTCTGGATCGGTGTCATCGGTCATGTAGCAGGTCATGAGCGGCGTGAATTTCGTATCTTTCGGCAGCACGGCCATGGCGCGCTCGCGATAGGCGGCGCCATCTTTGGATGTCAGCACCGGCGGCAGCAAATTCGGCATCAAAATGGCCCGGCCGAAACAGCGCGCAGTCTGCGGCAGAGAAGCTTTCAGCATATGTCCGTCGCGGACATGCAAGTGCCAGTCGTCAGGCCTGATGATCGTGATCCGTTGCGTCATTTTCCTGCTCTCGTTCAATGTCCTGCGCCATGAACAATGGCGATAATGTCGTGGGGCGCGATGGGTGTTTTGACGATACGTGCCTTGAACGGTGAAAGGGCATCCTCGACCGCAGAAGCAATTGCAGCGGTCATCGGGATGACACCTGTCTCACCGACGCCTTTGACACCCAATTCATTCAGCGGCGTCGGCGATTCCTGATGGACGAGGCGAATACGCGCCGGCGCCTCAGTCGAGGTGACGAGCAAATATTCACCCAATGTCATGGAGATCGGTTGGGCATTTTCATCGAAGGACATTTGCTCGTAAAGCGCATTGCCCAAACCATGAACAATGCCGCCAACGATCTGGCCCTCAACAATCTGCGGATGAATCATGCGACCGCAATCATGCGAGAGGACAACATCGCGCACGATCACCTGCCCGGTCGAAATATCGACTTCGACCTCAACGACGGCCGAGCCATTCGCATAAGTCATGTCATTGATGATCACGCGCTCGGTGGCCTCAAGCCCCGGCGAGACACCGCCGGGAATATAATAGCCCGGCAATCCCGCCACAGCGCGTGCAACCTCGCCGAGCGACACCGAGGCGCCGCCTTCGCCACGCACGCGAATGCGATTGCCCTCGATTTCCAGCGCCTGTTCGCCAACATCGAGCATGTGAGACGCAACTGTCAGGGCTTTCTTGCGCACGGCAAGCGCGGCTGCATGCGCGGAAGCGCCAGCCATCACCGCCTGGCGGCTGTTGAAACCGCCCATGCCAAGCTCGATCGTGCCCGTATCGCCGGCAGAAATCACCAGATTGGCGACATCGCCACCCAATTGCTCGGCCACCACCTGGGCGATCATCGTCTTGGTGCTTTGCCCCATGGCGGCAGCACCTGTCGCCACATGGATGCGGCCATTTTCCATCACGCGTATGCTGACCGGCTCGAAAGGCCCGCGACCCGTGCCTTCGACATAATTGGCCAAGCCAATGCCGAGATAGACGCCCTTCGCGCGCGCTTCTGCCTGACGGCGGGGAAAATCATCCCAGGCTGCCTCTTCCAGCGCCTGCTGCTGACTGCGCGGGAAATTGCCGCTGTCGAGAACAACCTGCATGCCGCCGCGCGTGCGCATGGGCGTTGCATAAGGCATGCGATCGGCCGGAACGAGATTGCGACGGCGCAATTCAGCCCGTTCGATGGAAAGCTCCTGCGCCACTTTGTCGAGAAGCCGCTCCATCACAAAGACAGCCTGCGGCTGGCCTGCACCGCGGATCGGCGTCACAGATGTCTTGTTGGTGACCGCCAGTTTGATATCGAGTTTCAGGGCGGGAACCATATAGGCCAAAGTCAGTGCGGCCGCCGAACCATACGGCACATTGACGCCGCGGGCTGTATAAGCGCCGTGATCATGGATCAATTCGCCGCGCAAACCGAGGATGCGCCCTTGTGCATCGACGGCAATATCCATCGACCAGACCTGGTCGCGCTCCTGTGTCGTGGCAACAAAATGTTCGCGGCGATCCTCAATCCATTTGATCGGATGTTTGAGATGAAGAGCCGCGAGAACGACGAGCGCCTCCTCGGGATAGAAGACCAGTTTGGGACCAAAACCGCCGCCGACATCGGGCGTGATCACGCGAAGGCGGCTTTCGTCAATATTCAACAGGTCGCTCAAATAGCGCTTGGCGGCATGCGGCGTCTGTGTGGATGACCAGACGACGAGCTGATCCTGCAGATCGTCATAATGGGCGACAACGCCGCGGCATTCCATGGAATGGGCGACACCGCGGTGCTGCGTGAATGTTTCGCTGAAAACATGCGCGGCAGAGCGAAAAGCCTCGTCAATATCGCCATAATTGAAGTCGAACTGCGCAGCCAGATTATGCGTGGCTGTTGAATGCGCCACCGGCGCATCGGGCGACAAAGCATCGACGCAATTGGCGACTGCCGGCAGCGTGTCGTAATCGACCATCACCAAAGCCGCCGCATCTTCGGCGATATAACGATTGCTGGCGATGACCACGGCCACGGCCTCGCCCACATGCACGACCTCACTCTCGGCGAGAATGGGCCGGTGCAATTCGAGACGATAGCTCGGACTGGGAAGCGCAACGCGCAGCAGATTTTCGCTCACGCGACCGGCCAGATCGGCCGCGGTCCAGATCGCATGGACGCCGGGCACCTCGCAGGCCGCCGACGTATCGATTCCTGTGATTTTTGCATGGGCATGGGGGCTGCGCACGAAAGCCAAATGCAGCATTTCGGGCAGCTGGATATCGTCGACGAAACGCGCCTTGCCGGTCAATAATGCCGGATCTTCCAGGCGCCTGATATTTTGCCCGAACACGCTGCCCATGGACGCCGCCCCTTCCAGAAAACCGGCGGGAGATTCTTGTTTTTCGGTGAGTATCAAACGGGGACGAGCTTGTCACGAAAATTGTTCGGCGTTACAATTTTCGGACAGTTCGCCATTTTCTAGGCTTCGGCCGGATCAGGGGGGCTGCCCGGGCGGCCAAGACCGTCGCAGGAATTTTAACATTGTCATGTGCGGGAGACGCCGGTGCCAGAGATGCAGCGCAAGAAGCAAAGCCAGGATTTGCGCGACTGGCTGAAACAAATGGAAGCCGCCGGCGAGCTCATAAACGTCAAGGGCGCCGACCGCGAGGCTGAGATCGGCGGCATTATCGACATTGCCATGCGCAAAATGGGCCGGCCGGCCGTGCTCTTCGATGATGTGCCGGGCTATAAGCCGGGCTTCCGGGTGCTGGCCAATCTGCTCACCTCGGTCAAGCGCATCGCGCTGACCCTGGGCCTGCCGGCCAATACGTCCCAGGTCGATCTGGTGCGCTTCTGGCGCGATTATATGCGCGATGCCCCCACCATTGCCCCGGTCGAGGTCAATACCGGCGCCTTGCTCGACAATGCCTTTGAAGGCGACGACATCAACCTGCTCGATATCCCCGCCCCGCGCTGGCATGAGGGCGACGGCGGCTATTTCATCGGCACCGGCTGCATGGTCATCATGAAAGATCCGGAAACGGGCTGGGTGAACTACGGCGCCTATCGTGTTCAGGCGCAAGACAAAAAAACCGCCTCAGTGATGATCTCCAAGGGCAAGCACGGCGACATTCTGATGCGCAAGTATCACGATGCCGGAAAGCCCTGCCCGATCGCTGTGGTCGTGGGCGTCCATCCCGGCCTTTTCGCTGTGGCGGGCCTGGAAATTCCCTATGGCAAGAATGAATTCGACGCCGCCGGCGGCCTGATCGGCGAGCCGGTGCGCATCATCCGCGGCCCCGTCACCGGCCTGCCGATCCCGGCAGAGGCCGAAATTGCCTTCGAAGGCTTCGTCCACAAGGATGACCTGATCGATGAAGGCCCGCTGGGCGAGTGGACCGGTTATTATGCGGGAGGCCGTGCCGACCGCCCCGCCATCCGCATCGAGCGCCTCTGGTATCGGAACAATCCCATTCTGACTGGGGCCATTCCGGGCATTCCGCCCAATGACGATACATTCTACCGCGGCACGGCGCGTGCCGGCGTCGTCTGGCATGAATTGGAGGCCGCCGGCGTCCCCGAAGTCCGGGGTGTCTGGTCGCACGAGGCGGGTGGCAGCCGCATGTGGCTCACCGTCTCCATCAAGCAAATGTATGCCGGCCATTCCAAACAGGCGGGCCTGATCGCCTCGCAATGCCATGCCGGCGCCTATGCCAATCGCGTCGTCGTGGTTGTCGATGAAGATATCGACCCGGCCGATATGGACAAAGTCGTCTGGGCCATGTGCACGCGCTGCGACCCGAAGGATGACATTCAGATCCTCAACGGATGCTGGAGCACCCATCTCGATCCCATGTCCTATCCGTCGGACAAGCATAATATGAATTCGCGTGTCGTGATCGACGCCTGCACGCCCTGGAACAGGCGCGACACATGGCCGGCGGTGGTCAAAAACAGCGACAAGCTGGAAAAGCAGGTGCGTGAGCGCTTCGGCCATTTTCTCCCGAAGGATTGGTGAGAAACGGGGGCCGGTGCAGACCGGCCCCCTTTCATCAATCCGGCCACCCTTTGGCCAATTGCCAGCGCTCTTCGTGCACGCCTAAAAACAAGCCACTGCTGATTCCCGCCAAACAACGACGCCGCTCGGAGATGTGGAGTAAGTCCAATGACCTTTCGCTCCGATGAAATTGGAAACCGACTCAAAGCCTATCGCTTGGGCTCGGGACTGAGTGCCGAAGAAATTGCCAACAAGCTTGGCATTTCGCGCACCGCTCTCTATCGCTTCGAAAAAGGCGAGCTTGCCAAAATCGACACGCTCGACCGGCTGGCGGAACTGCTTGGCGTCTCAATCCCCACATTGCTGGGCGTCGGCATTGAATATATCCCGACTGCCGTCACCTATTTCGAGCGTGTCCGCCAGCTGGAAGAAAGCGCCGAACATATTGTCGTTCTCGCGGGGCCGATTTCCTTTCTGCTGGCCTCCGACACATTCCTGCCGACGCTTCAGGATGTCCTGACAGAAAACATCAGCAAGAATTCGCTCGACCGGACGCGTGCGCTGAACGACATTCCAAAAATCATCGACATTCTGCACCAACGCAAAAGCAGCTATCGCCAGCGCATGCCGCATGTCGTCAATCTGATCTCGGCACTGGAAATCGAACGTTTCCTCGATCATGGATTCATCGGCAGGTCCGATCTCAGCGACAGCGTGAAAGCGAAAAGACAAGCTCTCGCCAGACAGGAAATCGAGCATTTCGCGGCTATTGTCGAAGCGCAACCCATCGGCATTCAGATCGGCATTGTGCTCGATACTTTGCCCAATACGGGCTTCCAGATCATTCGGCAACCCGATCGCAAGAGCCTTGTCCTGTCGCCATTCCGTCTCGGCGGCGAACCCAATGTCAGCGTCGGCGTGGCCATGATCACATCGGCGCCCGATGCCATCTCACTGCATGAAAAATCAGTCAATGACATGTGGGGCCGCGCGCTGAAAGGCCCGGAAGCTGCCGCCTGCATCCGCCACCTTCTCGCCAATCCCGGCAAGACGATGGACCGGAACGATTTTGCAAAATTTTACGCAAATGGCGCGCCGCCCGCCCTCGACGATGCCCGCGATGAAGTGCCCATCGCGGCTCATGCCCGCGCAAGACGCAGATAAAAAAGGGCCGCAAACTGCGGCCCTTTCAAGTTGCAGCTATTCGCTGGCCTTTTTCGCCTTGGCAACCAATTCTGGCGGAAATGAATAGATTCGTTTCAAAATGGCTTCCGCTTCCTCTCCGGCCACCGGCGTGACAGGCAATTTCTGCTTCAGCGCCTCGCTCAGAAAATCGGGATCTTTCATCGTCGCATCGAAAGCTGCCCGAAGTGCGCGGGTGCGATCCATAGGCACTTTGAGCGACATGACATAAGGTTTGCCGAGATCGCCCGCCGCCGTCAAAATCTCGACGATCGCTTTTTGCTCCTCATTCTTCACAAAATTCCCGATATAGGGAATGTCGGCTGGCATATCGGCTGAACGCGAGGGCGTGAACAAGACAAAAGGATTGATTTTCTTGTCGCGGATCCAATCCTCATGGATGCTGCTCCAGGAATTGCAATCGCCCTGCAATTCGCCGCGCTCAAGCGCAATGCGCGTCTCGGCACTGCCGGGATAGCCAAGGATCTGCTTGATCCGCAAACCGAAGACATTGCGCATCATCGCGCCATTGATATAGACGCTCGTGCCCGGGCCAGTGGTGCCAAAGATGACTTCAGAACGCTTGGCCACATCCTCCCAAGTCTTCATCCCCGTCTCATGCCACATGTAGCAGACACGAAAATCGCGGGTGATACTGCCAAGCCAGCGCATTTGGGAGAAATTGATATTGGCTGTCTTCTCGGGCGAGGTCAGAGATTCCGTAATCAGCCCGTAATTGAAAGTGACGATATTCGTCCCATCCTCGGCCAAACCATTATCGACACGTCTGGCAGCCGCGAGACTTCCTGCGCCTGGAAAATTCTGGACGACAACATTCGGGCGCCCGGGAATATGCTTGTCGAAATGACGGGCGAAGACACGCGCATATTGATCATAGCCCCCGCCAGGTGTGAAACCGACGACAATATTGACATTCTTTCCCTTGTAAAATTCAGCAGGAGTTTGCGCCAGCGATGAACCACAAGACGCGACAACAGCAACAGCCGCGAACCCAAGCTTATGACCAATGCCACGCATCATGTCCCCCCATAGGCCTGTATATCTGGCCCCGCTGAACCGGGGTCCTCTTTTGCGTGAACCGGCCACCATTCACCCACGCATATATTAGGCAAATAGAACCCAATTAAGCAATGCTCAAACACGCGGGATCGGATCCTCAAGATCTGCCCTATCGGGCGGCAAACGCGCTGCCATGGTCAAAAGCAGAATGAACAAGAGAACGGCACCGAACAACCAGATGGACTGGAAGCTGCGCGATCCAAACCACTCCGGTATCCCGAGAAAAACAGCTGCCTTGCTCAGGTTCAAAACAGGAAAGGATGCCATCACCAGGCTTGCCAGATAGATCGACAAGGAGATTTTCGATGCTCCACGCAAGACCTGCTCGGCAAGCAAAAACCAGACGACAAGCAAAAGTAAATAATAATGCGTCCAAGCAATGGGCGAGGACACAATAGACAAAATCATGACCAATCCGAATTCAATTCGATCCTGGGGGCTAGACGAAAAATTCCGATCCTTTCGCCTGAAACGCCAAAGGACAAAAGAAACCGGAACAACGAGAGCTGCAAGGAGGATAAATTTTAAAAGCGTCTGCATCGGAGAAAGACCGATACTTTTCCAATCGTCCAAAAGCGCAGGACCGATCCACAAACGCAATACGAATGCATTGATCGATTCCATATTGAAAACACCCATCGCCTTTCCTGCAAAACCAATCAAGACATGATTGAACCAGAAAAGATTGGGCTCAAGTCCAAGGAGAATAAGCGAACAGCCAACCACCAGAGCCAGACATGTGGCGCCGCCAATGACCGCTGAATAATTACGCCGCCAAAGAAGATAGATTCCAAAGAGAAAAATCATCGGCTTCATAATGACTGCCAGAGCAAGCAGAACACCTGCAAGAAAATTTCGCCGCACCTCGAGAAAAGATATGGACAGGAGGATAACCAGCAAAACAAAATGCGTGATATTGCCGATCATGAAGCTGTTCCACAGCGGCCCATTTCCCCAAAAAAGCGGAATAAGAAACATCCGGAAACGAAAATCGGAGCGACGCCACATCCATAAAAATGAAAATGCAATTGACAGGAGCCCAAGCAGGAAAAAAATGATCTTGGACACTTTGAGCCCAAACCATGCCAGCGGGACAAAAAGACTGGCAAAAACAGGAATATTTACAAAAGCAGCCGCCTCTATCAGCTGAATCAAAAGACTCATATCGCCTTCAATCATTGCGCGAGCGGCTGGATAATAGCCTTTGGTAAAGTCGATAAAGAAATAGGCTGTACGAGCAGATGACAATTGAATGCAAAAAACTGTCAATGAAACGAGAATGAATGCGACGATTCTTTTCTGATTTGAAAGATGAGAGCGCAACATCGGGAGCCTTTCATCACCGACACATCACGATTTAAAAATGCTCAAAATCATCGTCGTTGATCTTTCCAAGCCCGACAGAAAGAAGATTCACTTCGGCAAATCAAAAGATGAAAGATACATGTTTATACGCCGATGCTCACTCGTCTGCCGGAGGCGAAATAATACATTTTTACAGATTGATCGAAATGCTCTTTGAGATCACAACCTACCGATTTCCTGCCGAGGCCAGGACGGCAAGCAACTCGAGCTTGAGGCTAGATCTTCGATGATCTTTTCTGTCCTCAAAGGTCTCCCGAAACGATTGAGATGATAAATTGTATCGAAAAATTTCATGCGATCAAAAACAAAATCTTCCGGCAAGCGCGGAATTGAAAGCTCCTCATGCGTCACCAGAACCCGATGAATGTCATTGAAAGAGTCCCTGTGGCGCTCAAAAATATCGGGTGGAATGGGTGGATATGAAACGAGCACATGAACCTTTCGGGACCGCATCTCTTTTGCAAATTCGACCATCATCTCGATGGCTTTTTTCTCAACCGGCGTTCCCTTTTGAATGAGATCTTGACCCAATGGGAATGGCAGAGGCGTCTCCACGCTCAAATGGCTCACCAAATCGCCATGTGAGGAAAAACCATCGAGAGCCTCAATCCGATTCAGAAATGCTTCGCGTTGGGCTCTGGCTGACATATCTTCTTTACGCAGGCCAGCCCTGACCAAGGCCTGCTTGATGAGCCGTTCCGTTTTTGCCTGTGCAACTTCCGAAAAAGCCTTCAGCACAAATCTGAACTGCTCCAGGGTGAGAAAAACCAATGCGCCCGGATTGGACTTGATGATGCCCAGAAACGAGGGACCATGGCCCTCGACAGGTTTGAAGAAATTGTCCCATTCAAACGATAAAACAACTGTGTCTCCGGCTTGAAGCGCGCCGCGGACTTCCGCGAGCATGAACCGGATACCCAGCCACCCATTCATCCCCATATTCACGACCTGACATTTCAGACCTTCTTCGATCTTCTGGCTATCGAGACCGAAAGCCAAATTCGACCCCCCGACCAAAACGATTTTCGGTGAGGGTAATTGCGCAAGTCTCTCATGCTTCAGAATGCTGGCCTGTGAATAATCATTTTCATCGGGCACGAACAAAACAAGGCCGCCAATGATGGATGCAACCATTGCCGCCAGACAAAATATTTTCCCGTAAAAAACGCGAAGTCCAGATGCCGGTCTCTGCTTGTCGTCAATGGTTGAGCCCTGGCTTGGCATCGTTTCTCCACATCTTGGAAACGGCAAAGACAGATCATGGAAGGAAATTCTTTTGGCGGAAAGCCTCTGGCTGACAATGATCGAAAGCGAACTGAGCCATGCCTGCAAAGCTCAGGCACAAAAAAGCCCTGCATTCATGGAATGCAGGGCTTTCATTCGGACTCAGACAAATCACCGGGATGCTTTTGCATCCTCAATCAATTCCCAGACACGCGAGGGTGTCAGAGGAAGAACCTTGGGCTGAACGCCAAAGGAGGAGAGTGCATTTGCCACGGCATTCACAACCGATCCACCCACCGGGATGATGCCGCCTTCACCTGCACCTTTGGCACCCAAGGGATTTGTCGGCGACGGGAAAGATTCCATCGACACGCAGCGAACGACCGGAAAGTCAGTTGCAGTGGGAACAAGGTAATCGGCCAAAGAGCCGACGAGCAATTGCCCGTCGCTATTGTAGATCAGTTCTTCCTGAAACACGCTGCCGAAACCCTGGACCGCCGCGCCCATGACCTGACCATGAAGCGTCATCGAATTGATGATACGACCCACATCATCGACCACAATATAATCGAGAATTTCGACATGGCCTGTACCGGGATCGACGGCCACATGGGCAACAGCCGATCCATATGTATAGGTTGGGCGATCGTTCTTGAATTCGCCATCGACCTCAAGATTTTCATTGGCAATTTCTGAGAGCGGTACGGAGCGACCATCGCCCGCTTTGGCAACGCCTTCGGAAATTTTCAGCGATTGCGGATCGACACCGAGCTTGCGCGCTGCTGAGGCTCTGAAGAGATCCAGCAGTTTTTTCGCACCGTCGAGAACGGCAGAGCCACCCATGACGGTCGCGCGCGAGCCATAGGAACCCCAGCCTTTTTTGAGCAGATTTGTCGAACCGTGGAAAACACGAATACGCTCCATCGGCAATTCGAGCGCATCGGCTGCGATTTGCGAGAGAATGGTCTCAAGCCCCTGTCCGATGGCCGACGAGCCTGCATAAAGCGTGACGGAGCCATCACGCTCCAAAACCATCCGCACATTTTCCTGAGGGCCGGAGGCTCCACCCTCAATGAAACAGGCAACGCCCAAACCATGGTAGCGCCCATCGACCAGCTTGCCCTGCAGATGGGCCTTTTCGTGCCAGTTCGATTGCTTGATACACTCGTCGAAGGCGACGCGATGATCGCCTGAATCGCATTGCGTATCGGCGCGCCCATCGCTCGGCAAAACCGTGGCCAGCGAATAGGGCATTTCTTCCTGCGTCAGAAGATTGCGGCGACGAATCTCGAGTCGGTCGATCCCCAGCGCGCCAGCGGCCTGATCGATCAGCCGCTCGATAAAATAGCTTCCCTCATAGCGTCCCGGCCCGCGATAGGTGCCTGCCGGCGTTTTATTGGTCACGCAAGCATAGGCCTCGATCTTGATTGCAGGAATGCGATAGGGCCCGGACATGAATTGCGCGGCATTGCGAACCGGCGTCATGCCATTGGGGCGAACATAGGCGCCGATATTGATGAACAGATCGCCGCGCATGCCGAGCAATGTGCCATCTTTGGCAAAGGCCAATTCGACATCGCAGGATGCTTCGCGCGAATGACCGATCGCCATCAAATGTTCGCGCCGATCTTCGATCCATTTCACGGGCCGTCCGAATTTCCGGGCACCGAATGCCACCAGAAAATCTTCCGGATAAAATTCGCCGCGCGCACCGAAACCGCCGCCGACATCGAGCTCGATATAATCCACCGCTGTTTCGGGCAGATTCATCATTTTCGCCATGGCCGCCCGGTTGAAGAACGGCAATTTGGCAGCGCCCGAGACAGTGAGGCGCCCCAATTTTGCGTCCCATTCCGCCAAAAGTCCGCGCGTTTCCATCGGCAGCGCCGTTTGTCTTTGCGTCGAAAACTGATCGCGGATCACATAATGGGCAGACTTGAAAGCCGCATCGACATCGCCCTTTTCCGCATTGAAAACGGAGGCAACATTGCTGGGCGTATTTTCGAACAATTTGACTTTGTCAGCGCGGGCGGTCTGGCAATCGACCACCGCTGGCAATTGTTCGATATCGACATGAATGGCCTGCAGAGCGTCTTCTGCCAATTCGGGTGTATCGGCCAGAACCATCGCAAGCGGCTCGCCGAAATAACGAACGCGACCGCGCGCTATAATGGGCTGCGCATAGGGGCCAATCGTCGGATTGGGACGGCGAAACGGAATCGTCGGCAATTCAGCGCCAATATCATCGGCTGTGATAACCGCATGGACACCCGGCATGGCCAAGGCTGCAGATGGATCGATCTTGCGAATGATGCCATGGCCGACCGCGCTGCGGACAAAGGCCGCATGCCATTGCCCGTCGCGGGCAATATCGTCGAGATAGGTCCCCTCACCGCGCAGGAAGCGGTAATCTTCCACACGTTCGATATGCGCGCCGATATAGGTGTTGCTTGTGTGCGAATGGGCTTGCGGCTTCATGCTTTTTCACTCCCGGCCTGATAGGCGGAGCGCGCATCGAGAGCAGCCTCGACAATGGTGACATAACCGGTGCAGCGGCAAATATTGCCCGAAATCACATCGCGGATGCGCTCTTCGGTGGCATTGGGTTCCTGGCTCAGCAAGGCGTGCAAAGTGGTGAGCATGCCGGGCGTGCAAAAGCCGCATTGCAGAGCGTGATGATGTTTAAAAGCCTGCTGCAGCGGCGAGAGGCCTTCTGCGGGCGACAGTCCTTCAACTGTCACGATCTTCGAATTTTCCGCTTGCACCGCCAAGGTCAGGCAGGAGCGGACAGCCTCGCCATCCATAATCACTGTACAGGCGCCGCACACGCCATGCTCGCAGGCCACATGTGTGCCGGTGAGCTTGAGGTCGTGACGCAGACAATCGGCGAGCGTCGTGCGCGGTTTGACATTGACACTGACCTTGCGGCCATTGACTTCGAATTGGGTGGCCATGTTACCTCGCATCTGCTGCAGCCCGCTCCAAAGCGCGGGTGAGCATGGTTCCGACAAGCGCCTTGCGGTAACGCGCACTTGCATGAATATCGCCGGCAGGATCGACTTCGCCGGAGGCCGCTGCAGCGGCAGCGGCAATGGTCGAAGCATCGACAATTTTGCCGTTCAGAACGGCTTCTGCAGCCTTCAGACGAACAGGCGTATCGGCAATGGACAAAGCCGCAATACGAATATTTGTTGCACGGCCCTGCGCATCCTGATCATAGGCCAGGGCAACACCTGCCAGAGCGAAATCGCCGCGCCGACGTGAAAATTCCTGAAAACCATAGCGCCGATTGGCACCCCAGGCAGGAATGTGCACGGCAACAATGATCTCATCGGTTTCGAGCGAGGTCATGAGCGGGCCGACAAAAAGATCCTGCGCGGCAATCATGCGCCGTCCCTTTGGACCCATGGCTTCGATCTGCGCATCGAGTGCCAAGGCAACAGCAGGCATTTCCGCTGCGGGATCGCCATGAGCCAGACTGCCGCCAATCGTTCCGCGATTGCGGACCTGATAATGGGCGACATGTTCAATGGCCTCCGGCAAAAGCGGAATGGCTTTTTTCAACTGCGGATCGTCCAGAATTTCGCGCCAGCGAGTCATGGCGCCGATGCGCACGCCCTGCTCCGAGACATGGATCCCGCGCAATTCCTGGATTTTTTTGAGATCGACCAGCATGGTCGGCTCGGCAAGCCGAAACGCCATGATCGGCAAGAAGCTCTGTCCACCCGCAAGCGGGCGCGCGCCTTCAGAGGAAGCCAGCAGGTCCACGGCCTCTGCCAGCGTATCGGGGGCGCGATATTCGAAATCGGGAAGTTTCATCTCTGTCCCATCGATTGCAAGATTTTCAAATCAGCACGTCTGTGCCGGTTCCCCATTCTCAGACGCGGAAAACATGCCCGCGCTTGTGGCCTTGATCGACCTTGAGGAACAATTCATCGAGCGGAATACGACGCGTGATCAATCCCTGCTCGTGCGAAAAGCCAACGAGCATATCGAGCTGTTTGGCATTCTTTTCGGTGAGCCCATATTCCCACGGATCGGATCCCAAAATTTCTTCCTGCTCTTCCCAGGCCTCACGATACCAGGCCACCGGCGCAATGCGCGGGTTTTCCATCCGCTTCATGCCAAGCCGCTTGGCCTCGTTAAAGGCATTGTAAAGATTCAGCGGCACCCACGGATGCTCATCGACGATTTCTTTCTTGATCCCCATCACATGCATGATCGGAAAAATCTGGGTGCGCTTGTAGAAAGCGATTTCTTCTTCTTTGTAATTTGGGAAGAGCCTGCCGACGCGCGGATCTTTATCGATCAAAGGCTGAATGAGATCGGGATGGATCAGAGCATCCAGCTCGCCTTCGGCCAGCATGGTTTCCACCGATTGGTCGTCGCGCACGCGCTGGAGCTTGAGGCCCGGTGGGGGTGTAAAATCGATCGCCTCAGCCAATTCGGTATACCATTCGATCGATTTGAACGGCACACCATATTCATGTTCAAGCAATCCGCGCAGCCAGAGAATGGCGCTCGATTGATATTGCTTCAGGCCGATTTTCTTGCCGATGAGATCCTTCGGCTCGCGAATGCCTTTCGTCGTATTGATGAAGACAAAGCCATGCCGGAAACGGCGATGCAGAAAGACCGGGATCGCCTCAAAGGCAAAGCCCTTGTCTTTCGATGCAATATAGGAAGAGCAGGAAACTTCGGCGACATCGAAATCGCGATTGCGCAGGAAGCGCCAGTGGCGCGTGGTCGAATCCATTGCGGTGAGCACGTTGAGCTCAATCCCGTCGGGCTGAACCAGCCCCTCCTTCAGGGCGCGGGTGATCTCGTAATCCCCCATGGCGAGCGTCAGCTTCAACTTGCTCATGTCCTCTCCCATTTGTCCGACTGCTGCGGTTCGCGGTGCGCCCCGAATCTGCCTGGAGGCACAGGCCGCGTCATTCTATTTATTATTTTTTGGATTTACTCCAGAAATGGAACAATCGCAACCTTCGGGCCTGCTCAGGGGCACAGCAATTTGCGTCTCAGCACCGCAAACCTGAACCCATCGAAGCCCTGCAGCCTTATTTTTCGTTCATTTACATTCGATCCCCCTGCCCATCGACGATGACGGCGAGCCCTGCTCCAAATTTGGAACAAAGTCTCAAAGGAGATCTGAAACATGAGGCCGGCGGAACGTCTTTTGGCCCCAGCGGGAAGCAAGACGCACCCGGAGAAGCGATCGAACAGGGAAAAGAGGACGATCCGCCCTTAAGCGGACCGCTGCTTCTTCAGGCTGGCGCAAAACCGAACATGCGCGCCGGATTATCGACCAGAATTTTCTTCCGGGTGACCGGATCAGGGGCGATGACGGCCAGAAGATCGAGAAGATCGCCCTCATTGGGCGTGCGCCCGGGCGTAAATGTATTGCCATGCGGCCAATCCGTGCCCCAGATCACGCGATCGGGCGCAATATCGATCACGGCCTGCGCAAAGGGCACCATATCCATGAAGGGAAGACTGCCCTCGACGCGGGCTTTGGGCACCGCACTGATCTTGTCGAGGCTGCAAAGCTTCACCCAGAAGCGATCGTCCTTCAACAGATCGAGCAGAAGTTTGAAGGCCGGCTGATCGAGCCCGTCCTGGCCACGCACGCGCGCCATATGGTCGATGATCGTGACCACCGGCAAGGAGCGAATGTATTTTTCGTGGTCAATGAGATCTTTCGGATCGACATGGAGATCGAGAATCCAGTCGCGCTTGCGCAGGACTGGCAGGTGCGCGGTGAGATAGTCCTCGCTGCCGGGCCTGTCGTCCATCAGGTGAAAACGAGCGCCGCGGAAGCCGCCCGCTGTCAATTCATCCAAGGCCCTGTCATCGAAACTGGGATCGATATTGGCGATGCCGCGGGCTGAATCGCCCAATTGCTCAATCGCATCGAGAATGACGCGATTATCGCAACCATGTGCGGTCGGTGTCACAAAGACCACGCGGCTCAAACCCGTGATCTTCTGCATATTGCGATAATGTTCCAAAGGCGCGGCAGGCGGCGTATAGCGGCGCGATTCCGAATAGGGAAACAGATCCGGCGGCCCAAAAATATGGGCATGCGTATCGCAGGCGCCAGGTGGCAGCGTCCAGTTCGGCGTGCGCGTATTCGGATCCGCACCAAGGCTCACCGGCAATCGTTTCTGCGACATGGGATTCATTCCTCTCGTTTTTATTTTTCTGGCGGCCGCATCAATCCTTGATGGCGAGCTTGGCTTTTTCGACAATTGAGGGCGGGAATGCATAGAGCTTGCGGACAATCTCCTCCGCCTCGGCACCATTCACGGGCGAAATCGGCAGCAATTGGCGCCCCGCTTCATCGATCAATTGCGGATCGCGCATGGCCGCATCAAAAGCCCGGCGCAGAATATTGACGCGTTCCTGTGGAACTTTGCGCGACAGAATGAAGGGTCGCCCGATCTCGCCTGACAGCAAAAGCGCATCGATAATGTCCTTGTGCTCGCGATTGTCCGTCATATCGCCAAGAAACCTCACCGAAGCGGGGATTTCAGGCGCGCTTTCGCGCGACAACCGGGCCAGAAGAATGATTTTGTCGTTACGAATCCAATCGTCGGGAATGGACGACCAGGAAATGCACGATCCATCGAGCTCACCGCGCTCGACGGCCAAATTCATTTCCGTATTTCCCCGATAGGCCGGGATGATGCGGATATTCAGATTGAACAGATTACGCAGCATGGCGACATTATTGGTCGAACTTGAATTGGGACCCGCCCCGCCAAAAACAACTTCCTGTCGCGATGCGAAATCCTTGAATGAAAAAAGCCGCGTTTCCCGCCATGCGTAGCAAACGCGAAGATCGCGGGCCATACTGCCGATCGAGGCAAAATGATCGAAGCGCACTTTTGCAGCCTCGCCATCGCTCATGGATTCATTCATCAGGCCTGAATTGAATGTTGTGACGGTCAGGCCATCGGGCGGTGCGACATCGCGCGTATAGAGAACAGCTGTCAAACTGCCAGCACCCGGCATATTGCGAACAACAATGGAGGGGGAGCCCGGAATATATTTGGGAAAATGACGCGCCAGCAGACGGGCATATTGATCGTAGCCGCCACCCGCACTGATGCCGACAATCATATTGAGCGCCTTGCCGGCATAGAAACTGCCCGCATCCTGGGCCAAAGCAGGGGTCTGAAGCAAAAGCGCAAACGCCATGCCGGTGAATTTCAATCCGGCGCCCAGTTTCATTCCGCTTCCCCCTTGAATTTTATCATTCTGAAAGCGGAGCCCAGAGCTCCGCTCCGGGCTCCACTCAACCTTCTTTATTGTTCCTGCTTGATCCCAACCGATTTGACGATAGCGCCGTTCAATTCGATTTCCTTGCGGATGTAATCATCGAATTCCCGCGCGCTCATCGGCATGGGATCGGCGCCCAGAGCGGCATATTTTGCGCGCACCGTTTCAGTGTCCAAAGCAATGCGCAATTCGCGCGCGAGGCGATCGACAATGGGCTGAGGCGTCTTGGCCGGGGCGAAAGCGCCAACCCAGAATTCATAGCCCGAATCCGGCAGGCCGGATTCGACCGTGGTCGGCACATCCGGCAGCACGGACGAGCGACGCGAGCTTGAGACGGCCAGCGCCGACAATTTGCCGTCGCGGATGAGCGAGAGGGCTGGCGGAACCGGCGAGAAATAAAAATCCACGCGGCCAGCGACAACTTCATTGATGGCTTCCGGGGCTCCCGCGAAGGGCACATGCACGCCCTCAAACCGGGCGGCCATGCGCATGCGCTCGGCCGCCAGATGGGTGGAATTGCCAATGCCGCCGGAGCCGAAATTGATCGAGCCGGGCTTGGCTTTCGCCGCCGCGACAAACTCGCCCAGCGTCTTCCACCCGCGCGAGGGAGGCGTGACCATGACAGTGGGAATGCTGGCCAAAGGCCCAAGGGCCAGGAAATCGCGGGTCACATCGAAAGCGAGATTGGAAAAGATCGATGAGAACAGCGTATGGGTCGAGGAATTGACCAGCAAAGTATAACCATCGGCATCGGCGCGTGCGGCAGCCGTTGTGCCGATCCTCTGCCCGGCGCCGGCGCGATTCTCAATCACGATCGCTTGACCGATTTGCTTGCTCACCTGTTCGAATGCGAGGCGTGCCAACACGTCGGTGGCGCTGCCAGGCGACAAAGTGACAATGACCTTGATGGGCTGACGCGACGGCCATTCCTGCGCCGCGGCAGGCAGAACCGAGAGGCAGGCTGTGATGAGAAGGCCAGCAAACAAGCGTTTCATTCAATAATCCCGCACCGATTGGAGAGCACCAAGCGCGGCGAGCTTATTTTCAGACGCACCCAGCCGCAAGGCTGAAACCCGGATGACCCGCCCGCAACAATCTCAAGAGGCCCGAGCCACCGGACAGAAAGCGGGACAGCGCCAGACCGGATCAAAAAAGAGCTTTACAGCATCATGGTCGCGTGTCAGCTTTTTGGGACAGTTTGCCCTCCAAAGCTTCACCGGTCACGGGAAGCCTCTGAAATAAAAGAAATAACCGGGGTAATCGGGAAATAAAATAAAGCGCACACCGGAGCTTTCCGGGGGCAAAAGACGAGAACGGCAGGGGAGCCGGAACACGAATGGGCGGTGATGCAACGCATGTTGCTTCCGGCTGGATTGGGGCCAGCCTTTTGCGCAAGGAGGACGCGCGCCACCTTGCCGGCAAAGCCATGTTCGTTGCCGATGTGAAATTGCCTGGCATGCAGGACATTGCTTTCGTCCGCAGCCAATTCGCCCATGCAAAACTCAACGAGATACACAAGCCGCAGGATTGTGCGGGCGACGTTTACACATTCGCCGATCTACCCGATCTGAATGTGCTGGAGGCCGGACCCGAACTCGAAGCCTTTCGGCAATCGCCCTACCCTGCTCTCGCCCAGGGCAAGATGCGCTATGTCGGCCAATCCATTGCCGCCTGTATCGCACCAACGCGCGCGCTGGCCGAAGACCTCGCCGAACGTGTGAGTGTGGATGCCGAAGAATTGCCGGCTGTGGTGGATGCAATTGACGCCATGAAGCCAGAGGCTGCCCGGCTCTTCGAAAACTGGCCGAACAATGCCTATATCGCCCGCACGATCAGCGCCGGCGACACAAGCCTCATGGGCAAAGCGCCGATCCGCCTGCACCGCAAATTCCGGATGAACCGGCAGGCCACTGTTTCGCTGGAGCCGCGGGGCTGTGTCGCTTATTGGGACGCGCGCAACGAAGAACTCCTCGTCTATCTGTCGACACAGGGCGGCCATGTCATGCGCCTTGGTCTCGCCCGCGCCCTCTGGCTTCCTGAAAACCAGATACGCGTTATCGTTCCCGATGTCGGCGGCGGGTTTGGCGGCAAGAACCGTCTTCTGCCGGAAGAAGTCGCTGTCTGCGCCATTGCGCTGAAGCGCAATCATCCGGTGCGCTGGATCGAAGACCGCCGCGAACATCTCCTCGCATCGGTCCATTGCCGCGACCACCATTACGATCTGATCATCAGCGCCGAGACGGATGGAACCATTATCGGCATTGAAGGCGATATTCATATCGATGCTGGCGCCTATGCTTTATGGCCGACCGGTTCCTTCATGGAAGCCAGCATGGCTGCGGGCAATCTGCCGGGCCCCTATCGCATGCGCGGGCTGAATGTGAATACATGGACTGTGGCCACCAACAAGGCGCCCATGGGCCCCTATCGCGGCGTGGCACGGCCGGGCGCCTGTTTTGCCATCGAGCGCATGGTGGATGAACTCGCCCATCATCTGGCGATAGAGCCCTATGAATTGCGCAAAAAGAACCTCGTGACCAAAGCAGAAATGCCATATATGACTGTGGCAGGCCTGAAACTCGATACAGGCAATTATCACGACGCGCTGGAAACAGCCGCACGAATGGTGAATGTCCCCGAGATCCGCCGCCAGCAGGCACAGCACCAAAAAGGCAAAAAGCGCATCGGCGTCGGCTTTGCCATCTACACCGAACAGAGCGGCCATGGTGTTGCCGAATGGTCAAAACGCAAATCCCGCATCGTGCCTGGATATGAAGCGGCCAATGTCCGCATGCTGCCAGACGGATCGGTCAATATTCATGTCGGCGTGCAAAATCACGGACAGGGACATGAAACCTCGCTCGCGCAAATTGCTGCTGACGAATTGGGCCTGCACCCAGACCAGATCAAGATCCGTTATGGCGACACGGCAACGACGCCCTTCGGTTTTGGGACTTTTGCCTCGCGCTCCATCGTTTTTGCCGGCGGCGCTGTTGGCACCACATCGCGCAAGCTTGCTGAAAAGATCAGATTGATCGGCGCGCATATTCTGCAGGCCGATCCGAAAAATGTTGAACTGAAAGACGGCCATGTCATCGCCGCGCAAGGCAGTGTGGCTTTCCGCGAAATTGCTTATGCCGCCAATGTGCGACAGGAAAACCTGCCCGCAGGCGTTGAGCCGACACTGGAAGCAACAGGAACATATGAGCCCGCCGAATCTGCCGGCGTGTTTTCCTATGGCGCCCATGCTGTTGTCATCAGTGTCGATGAAGACACCGGCCATGTGCAAATCCTCGATTATGCTGTGGCTGAGGATTGCGGCACGATGATCAATCCGATGATCGTCGATGGGCAGGTGCAGGGCGGGATTGCACAAGGCATTGGCACCGGCCTGTTCGAGGAAATACCCTACAATTCCGACGGCCAGCCGCTGGCCACGACTTTCGCCGATTATGTCATGCCGGGCATGACAGATGTGCCCGAAATTCGTATCGCGCATTCGGTGACACCGGCACTTGTCACCGAATATGGCGTCAAGGGCGTGGGCGAAGGCGGCGCCATTGCGCCACCGGCAGCGCTTGCCAATGCACTGGGGGATGCCTTCCGCGATCTCGGCGTCAGCTTCAATGAGACGCCCCTGTCTCCGCGTCGAATCTGGCAGGCCGCCCATGCTGCCAGAAGATCGGGAGACCATGCCGCATGAAACCGGCGCCCTTTACATATGCGCGCGCGCAGACACTTCCTGAAGCTCTCGCCATGCTTGGCGCCGACGCTCATTGCCTGCCGCTGGCCGGCGGCCAGTCGCTCGCCCCCATGCTCAATCTGCGCATGACAATCTGCGAAAGCCTTGTCGATATTGGTTCAATCGAGGAGCTTCGGGTTGCCAGCGAGACGCGCGATCATGTGACGATTGGCGCTGCAATCACCCATGCCATGATCGAAGACGGGTCTGTGCCCGATCCCGCTCATGGCATGATGCGTCGTGCCGCACAGAAAATTGCCTATCGCGCCATTCGCTGCCACGGAACGATCGGCGGCTCTGTGGCCATGGCTGACCCTGCTGCAGATTGGCCGTGCATTTTGCTGGCGCTGGATGCCATTGCCCTTGTTGCAGGTACCGATGGAGACCGGCGCGTCCCGATGGATCGTCTGCTGGTGGGAACCTATGAAACATCTCTGCAGCAAGGCGAGATCATTCGCGCTTTCGAGATTCCGAAATTGCCGCCCGATGCGCGCGCGGCAACATCCAAGATCAATCGCAAGACCGGCGCTTTTGCCGATTCCATTGTGACTGCTGTGCGTAATGGTAAAAATTCCAGGGTCGTCCTGGGGGCTGCAGGTCCACGAGCCAGAATTCTCGTCAATGCCTCCATGGCTTTGGTGCGAGCCGACAAGAGCCCCACCCTCGAGCAAGCCATTGCTCAAGATATTTCTGGCCTTGTGTCAGAAGACGATGCCTATCTGCAACATGTGCATGCCACCAATGTGAAGCGCGCCATCGATGAGGTCATGAGGCCATGACCGTGATCAATCTGACGATCAACGATAAAAAGGTGAGATGCGATATTGAAGATCGCACGAATCTTGCAGATTTTCTGCGCGACACCTGCAATCTGACCGCCACGCATCTTGGCTGCGAACATGGCGCATGTGGGGCTTGCGGCGTCTTGGTCGATGGGGTGCTGACACGCTCCTGCCTGAAATTCGCAGTCCAATGCAATGCCCGCCATGTCACAACGCTCGAAGGCCTCGATCAGGACGCCGTCATGAACGCGCTGCGCGAGGGTTTTCACCACGAGCACGGGCTGCAATGCGGCTTTTGTACGCCGGGCATGTTGATGGCCGCACGCGATCTGCTTCTGCGAAAACCAAATCCCGATGAACAGGAGATTCGCGAGGCTTTGGCGGGAAATCTTTGTCGCTGCACCGGCTATGCGGGCATTGTCAGGGCCGTCGCACGCGCCAGCAAAAAACTGTCAGAATAAATGGTCAAATCAGGAGGCTGATATGGATAGCACGCGTTCGGGAACAACACGCCGCCAGACCCTTATCTCCGGCGCTGCAGCGGCAGCTGGCCTTTTCACCCCGCATATTCCGGCATTCGCGCAAAGCGCCAATGCAGTGAAACTGGCCCTTGAATTTCGCATTTACGGCGGCAATGCGCCGAGCTTTTATGCGATTGAGCGCGGAATCTTCAAGGATCTGAATCTCAATGTCACGGCAGACGGATCTTCCGGTTCGGGTGAAGCCATCACACGCGTGGCGACCGGCGCCTATGAATTCGGCCTGGCGGATGCTTCCGCCGTGGTGGAATTTGCCGGCCGCCATCCCGAGGCAGCGCCCAAAATCATCATGCCGATTTTCGACGTCTTCCCCGCCGTCGTTCTCAGCCTGAAGCGCAAGCCCATCCGCTCCCTGAAGGATCTCGTCGGCGCCAAGCTTGGTGTGGGCACGGCTGATGCGGGCTCAAAAATTCTGCCGGCGCTTTTTGCGCGCAACCAGATCGATCCCAAGAGCGTGAACCGTATCACGGTCGATGTGAAGCTGCGCGATACAATGCTCCTCAAAGGCGATGTCGATGCTGTCATTGCCTTCGATTACACGGCCATTTTCAATCTGATGGATAATGGAATTCCAATGGAGGATGTCACGCTCCTCTATTACCATTCCTTCGGCTTCAACTTCTTCGGCAATTCGCTGATCACCAGCCCGCAAATGATCAAGGACAAGCCCGATGTCGTGAAGCGCATGGCGCTGGGCATTGCGCGCTCCTGGACGGGTGCCCATAAGAACCGCGATCAGGCCATCGATGCGGTGATGAAGCGCGACAAACTGCTCAATCCAAAGATCGAGCGCGCGCGCATGGATTGGGTGATCGACCGTTTGATCCGGACCGAAAATGTCCGCAACAACGGGCTTGGTGCCTTTGAGATGAAGCGGGTGGCAGATTCGATTGCCGTGCTTGCCGATGGTCTTGGCCTCGACAAAGCCCCGACACCCCAAACCCTGCTCGACCTGAATTTTATGCCGCCCGCTTCCGAGCGGATTATGGGCTGAGAAAGAAAGATCGATGACACACTTGCCGCAGAATGATGCCAACGATCCATTCGTGGATTTCTCCAATGTCGCACTTCGATACGGAGACGAGAATGGCACGCTTGCACTCTCTGGCGTTGACCTTTCAATCAAGAAAGGTCAATTCGCCGCGATCGTCGGGCCATCGGGCTGCGGCAAGTCCTCATTCATGAAACTGGCAACAGGCTTATGCCCGGCAACAGAGGGCTCGATCCGCGTGGCTGGAGCGCCGGTGAACGGACCGCTCAAAATCACCGGAATGGCCTTCCAGAATCCCACGCTTCTGCCGTGGCGCGACACATTGCGCAATGTGATGTTGCCGCTTGAAATCGTCCAGCCGCACAGATCGCGGTTGCGGGCGGAATATGCAAAATATGTTGCCCAGGCCAAAACCATTCTCGCGACTGTCGGCCTGGCTGGATTTGAAGACAAGCATCCATGGATGCTGTCAGGCGGCATGCAGCAGCGTGTCAGCCTCTGCCGTTCGCTTATTCATGAGCCCCAATTGCTCATGCTGGATGAACCTTTCGCCGCTCTGGACGCCTTTACACGCGAAGAACTCTGGTCTGTCCTTCAAGACCTGTGGCTTGAAAAACAATTTACCTGCATTCTCGTCACACATGATCTGCGCGAAGCCGCCTATCTGGCCGATGTGATCTTCGTCATGTCGGCACGCCCGGGCCGTGTCATTTCAACCCATCGTGTCGACATTCCAAGGCCGCGCACGATCGAGAGCACATTCGATCCGGCTTTTGTCGAAATCGTCCAGAAAATTCGCGCCGAGATTGCTCAAGTGCGCAAAGAGGGCAAGGCCCCGGTCCGGCCTGCCGCGCAGGAGCAGGTCCAATGAAAGCCAAGCACCGCAAACTCGCTGAAAAAATGGCACCCTGGGTCGTGATCGCCGGTCTGTTCACGATCTGGCAGGCGGCCATTTTCATCTTCAATCCAAGACCCTTCATTCTCCCATCGCCCGCGCTGGTCTATCGCTCCTTCATCGATTATCGCGATCCGATCATGGCGCATGCGCTCTTCACCCTGACCAATACATTGATCGGCTTCGGTCTGGGTATTTTGGTCGGCGCCATGCTGGGCATATTCATCGGCTCATCCCGCCTGATCTATGCCGGTTTCTATCCGCTGCTGATCGGCATCAATTCCGTTCCCAAGGCGGCGGTCGTGCCTCTCTTGGTGATTTGGCTTGGCATCGGTCAACCGCCGGCCATTGCCACGGCTTTTCTGCTTTCCTTCTTCCCCATTGCGGTGAATGTCGCTGCAGGCCTCGCAACGGTGGAGCCGGAACTGGAAGACGTGCTGCGTTCGCTTGGCGCATCGAAGATCGATGTCCTGACCAAGGTCAGCCTGCCCCGAAGCCTTCCCTATTTCTTTGCATCTTTGAAAGTTGCAGTCACGCTTGCTTTCGTCGGTGCCGTCATATCCGAAACCTTGGCTTCCAATGACGGTATCGGTTATTTGATGTTGCAAGCGGCATCCCAATTCAGAACATCGCTTATGTTTGCCGGCCTTCTTGTGATAGCAGCTATGGGGATCGGCACTTATCTGATCTGCGCCTTTATAGAGGTTCGCATGACGGGATGGGCAACGCGCAAACAAGCACAGGTCACCGGCGGCGGCTGATTTCCAGAATTCTGCTGCCGGAAAAGACTGCATCGGCAAAAACGTCGAACGGGGGAAAAGGATGGGCCACGCGCCTGGGCAATCGCGCATCGGGGATGCATTGCTCCGCCTCGAAGACGATTCTCTGCTGCGTGGCGCAGGCCGCTTCCTTGACGACATTCACATCCATGACGCCCTCGAAGCCGCATTCCTGCGCAGCCCCGTTGCGCATGGTCTGATCCGGCGGATCGATACGAGCGCTGCCCGCGCGCTCCAAGATGTCTATGCCGTCCTGACCTATGAGGATCTGCGTCCGCTCCTCACCTGCGATCACATGCCGCTTGCCTTGCCTGCGGGCGGCCTCCGCCATGTGGCAGACCCCGATGTCTTGGCGCGCGAAGAAGTCTGCTATGTGGGCGAGCCCATCGCCTTGGTGATTGCGAAAACGCGTGCCATTGCCGAAGATGCGATTGCAAAGATCGACATCGATATCGATCCTTTGCCTGCCATTGCCGATCCTGCGGAATCCCTGAAGCCCGGCGCAGCGCAGGTCCGTCGGGATTGCCCCGACAATCTCGTGGCGCAAACATTTATCGATTACGGCAATGCAGACTCGAAATTTGCCGAAGCAACGCATGTCATCAAACAGGAATTCCGCCTGAGCAAAGGCGGCGGCCATTCCATGGAAGGCAGAGGCGTTCTGGCTTCTTTCGACGAGATTGAAAACAGATTGACCGTCTGGAATTCCACCCAGATGCCGCATCGCGCAAAAGCCATTCTCGTCGATGCGCTTGGCTTGCGTGAATCGCAAGTGCGCGTGGTCACGCCCGACGTCGGTGGCGGTTTTGGTCCCAAAGCCGTGTTTCACCCGGAAGAATTGGCGATACCTGCAGCAGCTCTATTGCTGAAAAGGCCCATCAAATGGGTTGAGGATCGCTATGAGGCATTCGTTGCGACCTGCGGCGAGCGCGATCAGATCTGGACGATGGAAGTCGCATTCGATGCGCAAGCGCGCCTTCAGGCCATTCGCGGTCGCCTGCAATATGATCATGGCGCGGCCACGCCCTATGGCATTGCCCTTCCCTACAATGCCGCCACCAATCTCATCGGCCCCTATATTCTCCCGGCCTATAAAATCCAGATCGATCTCTGCCTCACCAATATGACACCCTCCGCGCCGACGCGTGGCGCAGGGCGGCCTCAAGGCACCTTTGTGATGGAGCGACTTCTCGATCGCATCGCCAAGCAGCTTGGCCTCTCACGCGATGAGGTGCGGCGGCGCAATCTGATCCAGCCTGAGCAAATGCCCTTTCCGATTCCGGTTCGCCAGCGCGACGGCAGTACGATGGAATATGACACGGGCGATTATCCGCAATCGCAAAGTCGCGCGCTGGCCGCAGCCGATTGGAGCGGTTTCCCCGAACGCCAGAAAGCGGCGCGGCGTGCGGGACGTTATCTGGGCATAGGTCTTTCCAATTACGTTGAGGCCACCGGGCGCGGTCCGTTTGAAAGCGTGACTCTGCGGATCGGTCCGTCAGGAGAAATCGTCGCCTCCACGGGCGCAACAGCACAAGGCCAAGGCGTCAACACCATGATCGCCCAGATCATTGGCGATGTGCTGCACACGGATCCGCGCCTGATCCATGTGATCGCGGGCGACACGGCGGCCACGCCATCTGGCCTTGGTGCTTATGCCAGCCGCCAAGCGGTCACCGCAGGCAATGCTGCCCATCACGCCGCTTTGATGATTGCCGATAAAATCAAGATTGCCGCTGCCGCCCTGTTTGAGGCTGCGCCTGACGATATCGAATTGAGCAACGGTTGCGCGCGCGTGAAGGGCATTCCCGGGCACGAAAAATCATTTGCAGATATTGCCCGCGCCCTTGCCGGAACGCCCGGCTTCGCTCTGCCCGCCAATCTTCCGCCGGGGCTTTCTGCCGCCGCTGATTTCATGACGAGCGGGCTCACTTACACCAATGGGACTCATGTTGCTGAAGTCGAAGTCGATCCCGCCACCGGTGGCGTGAAAATTCTGCGCTATATTGTCGTCCACGATTGCGGGCGGATGATCAATCCGCTGATGGTCGAGGGACAGGTGCGCGGCGGCATTGTCCACGGGATCGGCGCAACCCTCTATGAATGGATGCGATACGATTCATCCGGGCAACCGTTGACGGTGAATTTCGCCGATTACCTTCTGCCAACGGCGGATGTCGCGCCAAAAATTGAAATTCATCACATGGAATCGCCAACGCCCCTCAATCCGCTGGGCGTCAAAGGTGCCGCTGAAAGCGGGACGATCGGCGCACCATCCGTCATCGTTTCTGCGATTGAAAATGCCTTGAGCGAGTTGAACGTCGAAATCAACCAATTGCCGATCACACCATCGGTCCTGCACGACATCATCTGGGCGCAAAAAGCCCGGCAACAAAGGGAGACAGCCAGTGGCTGACAGTCACATCACCCATGCCCGACATTTCATGTCGCGTTTCACCGTCAACGGCGTTGCCGCAAGCGATTTCGAAGATGTCCTCAATTCGCTCGAAAGCTGGGACGATTGGTGCAGGGCTTGGTCTGCGCGTGCGGCCATTCACGAAAACATGGGTGTCGGGGCACTTGAGCAAAAAAATTATGTCAGTGCCGCCGATCATCTGTGCCGTGCCGCAGCGACCTATCATTTCGCAAAATATCTTTTCGTTCAGGATATGGATCAGATGCGTGCGGCGCATATGAAGGCTGTCAAATGCCTCGATCTCGCTTTGCCTTATCTTGATCCTCCCGGCGAGCGTGTGATGATCCCCTATTGCGGAAAGCATCTGGCGGGAACGCTGCGCAAGCCAAAGGGCGTTGCAAAGCCGCCCATCGTCCTGATGACGATGGGGCTCGATTCCACGAAAGAGGAATTGCTCACATTCGAAAAGAATTTTCTCGATCGCGGCATGGCCATCCTTGCGTTTGACGGACCGGGCCAGGGCGAAGCCGAATATGATTTTCCCATCCGCTATGATTACGAACATGTTGTCGGACCGGTCATCGATTGGCTGATCGCCACGCGGCCGGACGTCGATACAGACAGGATCGGCGTGTGGGGCATTAGTCTTGGCGGATATTATGCGCCCCGGACGGCGGCCTTCGAAAAACGGGTCAAGGCCTGCGTTTCAAATTGCGGTCCCTATAATTGGGGCGCTCTGTGGGACAAATTGCCCGGCCTCACGCGCGATGCCTATATTCGCCGCAGCCACAGCAAGAGCGCCGCCGAGGCGAAAGAGAAAGCATTCCAGCTGTCGCTTGAGGGCATAGCCGAGAAGATCACATGTCCGATGTTCGTGATCGCCGGCGGTCTCGACAAATTATGTCCGCCTGAAGATGCTAAGCGTCTGGCAGAGGAAGCCGGAGGCCCGACCGAATTGCTGGTTGTTCCGGATGGAAACCATGTCGCGCATAATCGCTTTTACAAATATCGCAACCAATCTGCCGATTGGTTGGCAAAGCAATTGGGCGCCGTGACGGGAGTGGGATCATGAGCGCGAATGACAAAGCCGTCATTGCTTATGACGATTTACGAGAATGGCTCGTTCATGCCGAGAGACTCGGCGAGGTCAAGACATTAAGCGGCTGCACATGGCAGGAAGATATGGGCCTTGTGGCAGAAGCGATTTTGCGCGCTGAAAATGGCCCCTGCGTCGTCTTTGAGGATGTGCCGGGTTGCCCCAAAGGTTTTCGGCTTCTGCTCAACATGTTTGCGGGTCGACGCCGCAACATGACGCTTGGCTTTCCGCCTGATCTGACAAAATGGGAATTGAGCGACAATTATCGGGCTGCCTTTTTGACAAGGCCTGAAAATATTCCCCATGAAATTGTCGAGACCGGTCCGATCTTCGAAAATATTCTGACCGGCGATGCAGTCGACGTCACGCAATTTCCATCCCCCATCTGGCACGAACATGATGGTGGGCGCTATATCGGCACAGGCACCTATTCCATCACGCAAGATCCAGATGAGGGCTGGTATAATGCGGGCGCTTACAGGGGCCAGGTTTTCGACGAAAAGACCGTCGGTATTTTGATGGCGGCTGGTCATCACGGCGCCATTCATTGCGACAAATATTTTAAACGTGGCGAACCCATGCCCGTTGCTATGGTGGTCGGCGGCGATCCGCTGGCCTTCCTGCTCGGCGGACTTGAAGCGCCCTATGGCACGTTCGAATTCGACATGATCGGAGGCATGCGCGGGCGTCCTGAAAAAATGGTCCGCGGCAAGATCACGGGTTTGCCCATTCCAGCCAATGCGGAAATCGTGATCGAAGGCTTTGTTCATCCCGATCGCAAAATCATCGAGGGACCATTCGGCGAATGGACGGGGCATTATGCGGGCGGCGCGAAGCCCTGCCCGGTCATCGACGTCAAAGCCATTTATCATCGCAACGATCCAATCCTCCTCGGCGTTCCGCCCATGGGTGCCGGACCGGATGAAATGGCCCGCTATCGCGCCGTCATGCGCTCGGCAACCATCAAACAGAATATGACCAATGCCGGCGTGCCAGACGTGCAACAGGTCTGGTGTCACGAAGTCGGTGGCGCACGCATGTTTCACGGCGTCTCGATCAAGCAGCGCTATCCGGGCCATGCTGTCCAGGCAGGAACCATCGCCGCGCAATGCGGTGGCTCGGCCTATGCCTCAAAATATATTGTCGTCACGGATGAAGATATCGATGTGACAAATCTCGATTCGCTCATCTGGGCCATGTTGACGCGCAGCGATCCGCGCGACTCCATCCAGATCATCGACGGTGTGTGGGATTCGCCTGCCGATCCGCGAATCCCGCCGGAGAAACGCAAAGTCGGCGACATCAGCCATTCGCTTGCCATTATCAATGCCTGCCGGCCGTTCCATTGGCGCGATCAATTTCCCATTGCCAATACGCCGAGCCCCGCCATTGCCAAAAAGGCACGTGAGAAATTCGGCTGGCTGCTCGGTGAAGCGCCCGCGAAAAGCTGATCTCAAAAAAATTCCCTGCAACATTCCCGGAGGGTGACATGGTCAACACAATCTTTCACCGGAGCCGCCTCACATGTCTGGCGACCGCCCTGCTGGCAAGCGCTGTCAGCACACATGCGCTGGCGCAGGCTGCAAATGAATTCTACAAGGGAAAAACAGTGACGATTGCGGTTGGCGCATCGGCTGGCGGCGGCGTCGATCTCTTTGCAAGATTGGTGGGCCGCCATCTCGGCCGCTTCGTTCCCGGCAATCCGACCATCGTTGTCCAGAACATGCCAGGTGCGGGTTCGCTGGTTGCCGGTCGCCATCTATACACAATCGCACCGAAAGACGGGACGCATATGGCAAGCCTCTTGCCGGGAGCTGTTTTCGATCCTTTGTTCAGCCCGCAACCGGGCGATTCAAAAGACAAATACGATCCCACCCGCTTCAATTTCATCGGCAATGGCAATGCTGAATCGCTTGTCTGTCTGGCGCGAACCGATTCACCCATCCAGAAAAACCAGGACATGTATGAGCGGGAATTCATCGTCGGCACGCCCGGCGGGGGAAGCCTCGTCCATGTCTATACGACGGTCATGAAGACTCTTTTGAATGCGCGATTGAAAATCGTCACTGGATATCCGGGGACAAAGGAAATCGTCATGGCCGTGCAAAGCGGCGAAGTGCAGGGCGTCTGCGGATTCTCTTATTCATCGGCCAAATTGCAATTCCCCGATGCGCTTGAAGGCAAGGGTCAATTCCGCATTATCGCGCAGGTCGGTTCCGTCGGCTATCCCGAACTCGACAAGGCCAAAATTCCGCTGACGATCGATTCTGCCAAAGATGCAGAGACGCGCGAGGCGCTCGAGATTTTCTATTCGCAGGGTCTTTATGTGCGCGCCTTTATGATGCCGCCCGGCGTTCCCAAAGACCGCGTCCAATTGATGCGGACATCTTTCATCGATGCGGTGCGCAGCCCGGCCTTCCAGGAAGAGGCCGCCAAAATGATGACCGATGCAGAACCGAACACGGGCGAAGATATGGAAAAAATGGTTGAGCGCGTTTATGCAGCGCCCTCTGCCGTCATTGAGCGTATCCGCAGAGCCATGGCGCAATAAAGGCGCAGGGGAGGATCATCCATGATGAAGATCGCAATCGGCCTTGTAGCGGGCCTTTGTGCCCTTGCCACACATGCTTCTGCATCTGAATGGCCGAATGGCCCGGTCAAGGTCATCGTTCCCTATGCGGCAGGCGGAGCTGCCGATGTGATGGGACGCATTTTTATGGAATCCGTCGGCAGCCGCCTCGGCCAGCCCTTCATCGTCGAAAACCAGGCCGGTGCAGGCGGTTTGGTTGGTGCACGCAATGCGGCGCGCGCTGCAGCCGATGGCAAGACCTTTGTCATTTCAGGCATGGCCTCACATGTTCTTGCGCCATTGATGAGCAAGGAGCCGGGCTTCGATCCCAATCGCGATGCGACGCATATCGGCTTTTTTGGCGGTGCGCCCAGCATTCTTGTTGCACATCCGTCAACCGGCATTCGCGACATGCAGCAATTTCTGGCTGCAGCCCGGGCAACGCCGGATGGTTTGCAATATCTCTCGCCGGGCTTTGGAACCGGTGGGCATATAGCGGCTGCATATCTCGCCGAGACAGAAAATATCAAACTTGAGCATGTCCCCTATAAGGGCGGCGGAGCAGCCATTTTTGACGTCGTGTCAGGCCATGTGAAATTCGCCAGCATGAATTGGTCGACTGCGCGCGAACATGTGCTCAAAGGTTCGCTTGTGCCGATTGCCGTGACTTCGCAAAACCGCCTGCCCGATCTTGCCAATACGCCGACCTTTCATGAAATGGGTTACAGGGATCTCGTCATGACGACCTGGTATGCCATTTCCGGCCCTCCCGGCCTGTCGAAAGACATTGTCGCCAAGTTGAATGCTGCTGTCGTCTCCTCCCTCGACGACAATCGGGTCAAACAGCAATTGCAGCTCGAAGGCGCCGAACCGCGGCCGATGACATCGGCTGAAGTCGGGCAGTTTATTCAGGCCCAATATCATCAATGGCAACCGATTGCCGAAAAATTACGGGGCAAATAGGCGCCCCGTTATTTTCCAAGCTCGATTGCCCGCGCGATCAATTCGGGTGGCATGGCATAGACACGCTTCAGAATGTCCTCGATCTGCGTCCCAGTGACGGGATTCAGATCGAGCTTTTGGGCCCGTGCTTCTGAAAGAAAATTCGGATCCTGCATCGTCTGCTCAAAAGCCCTGCGAAGCGTGGCCACAATCTGCGGCGGAACGCCGGGCGGCGCTGCTATCGGGCGCCCCAGATATTGCGGTGTAAAGGCAAGCTCGAGCAATTGGCGGTCACGCGCCTCTTTCACCAAATCCAGAGCGAGCGGCGCCGAATAGGCCGGGTCGCGGCTCATCCCCAATTGCATCAGAACTTGCAATTGTCCCTTGTCGATGAGCGGATCGATGCGCGCCCTGAAGGCAGCCGAAGATCCACCCGAAACATGGCCATCGGCTTCGCCATTCTCGACGGCCATCAAAGCCTCCTGCGAACCGGGATAGCCTGCGACCACCTTGAAACGCGTTCCCAGAACCTGATTGAGCAAAATGGGAAAGGTTGTCGGACCGGAGCCCGCGCCCGTGCCGCTCATCACCAATTGGCGCTGTTTGGCTTGCTCAAGATTTGATGCGGCTTTCGTGGTCACCAGCAACAGGCCAAGATCCTGCTGCGGACTGCCGATCCAGTTGAACTCTTCCGCCTTGAATTGATAGGCACCCTGGCTTGGCAGGAGCAAGGGCGCCAGCGCAGCCTCACGCGTAAACAGAGCAATCACAGAGCCATCGCGTGCGGGAATGTTGAACAAATAATTGGCCGCGCGAACACCCCCTGCCCCCGGCATGTTTCGCACAATCACGGAAGGGCGGCCCGGAAGATTCTGGCCAAAATGCCGGGCCACAAGTCGCGCATATTGGTCATAACCGCCACCCGCCGTATTGGCGACAATCATCTCGACAGATTTGGCCGGGAAGACATCCGACGCCAGAGACGATTGAGCGCTGAGGAGGACGGGGCTGATCGACAGTCCAACGCAGAAAAATCGTACAAGCAGGTGACGCGCATGTGCCAATGCCACAGCTTTCGAAAACCCATGCCGCATTTGCCCCCCTCCCCAGCCGTTTTTCTGTCGAGCGCGAGGCTTTCTGCCCCGATTGGCTGATCGTTTGGGAATGCTAATCCATGAATGGACGAGGCGCTACGCCCGGGAAAATTTATCTGGCGACATCTGCAAGCCAAGCCAAAACCATCTGAGCCGAGGCCGGAAAAATCTCATTTGAATGGCGCGCTCCAAAGCCGAAGGCAGGCCCGCCCTTTTGGGACGCCTCGCACGACAAGAGAATTTCTGAACGCTCTGGACTCAGGTGCCCGGCCAGGGGTCGGGCACCTGCATAGCGAGCAGCATGGCTTATTCAGCCACGCTCAGGCATGTAAAGCCGATATGGCACGATCCATTATCTTTCGTCTCAACGAATTGAGGGACAAGATTGGCCGATCCAGATCGACAATATTCCGCATCGTGGAAATAATGTTCCCAGCGGTTTGCACCAGTTCGCAATGTGAGACCTTCGGGCTTGGATAAAATCAAATTGCGCGCCTCGTTACAGGTCATGCTCAACGTATTCGGCAAGGCGGCACTATAGGCTGGCCTTGGCGGTAACGTCTTCTTCGGAGCCTGCGCAAAAACGGGCGTAGAAATAGAGAGAATTGTTATAAAGACGGCGGCTGTCTTCAACATATTCATTCCTCCAGATCACTCGACCCCGAAATGCTGGCAGATCGCCAGTAAAGCGCATTGATCAAACGCAAAATCAGAAAGCAGATCTCATGCCTCTCACGTCTCATGTGAGAGCCAGATCAGCTCTCGCTCTTCTGGTAGACGTTCACGCAGCATGGCGGAGAATTGGAATGACAAAGGAGGATGAAAGCACAAGCTTCATCGGCACAATGTACGACGGCAATCACGCAAGCGGTGCCGGTGTAAACGAAGCTTGCCGAAGCAAAGAAAGCGCGCACAAAAATCATCGATCGAATCTTGAGCGGGTCGAGCGGACCGCCATGCCAATCATCAAGAGTGCAGCGGCGGCAACGAGCAAACCCTCAGGAGCCATTGCGGGCTGCGGTCTCAAAACCAACAAAAAGATCCAAAGCTCCCGCTCATCGAAGACCAGGCGAGACTCGCCAGCATGATCGCCGGCAACCAAACCCAAGCGGGACATGTTTGTGGTTTTGCATGCGAATGGCGCGCCGGACGGGATAAAGCAGATAACCTATATGTTATTGATATAAAGATGATTTCCCAAGAGACAGCTGTTTGACCCGCTGACCGCAGGGCAACTCGTGAATAGAAATCGCGGCTTCAAGATGCGCCAAAATGTCCTCAACCTCTTTCCGCGATACGTTGTTTTGCCCAAGATCGACCCTGGAAAGTAAGGCAACGAAATGTTTCGA
>CAZHOK010000007.1:48233-55882 GCA_964534115.1 uncultured Beijerinckia sp. | reverse complement strand
CGCCGTGCTGATGCACAATCGCATGAGCGAAAATGCCGCCATCGATATTGTCGCGGATGTGCGCGACTTCCTGCTGCGCTCGATGGAAATTGCGCAGAATGCACGCATTTCGCTCGATCGAATCATTCTCGATCCGGGCATCGGCTTCGGCAAGACGCCGGAGCAGAATATGATCCTGCTGCACGAGATCGAGACGATTGCGGCACTCGGCTGTCCGGTGCTGATCGGGGCTTCGCGCAAACGCATCATCGGCTCGGTGACGGGCCGCACCCATCCTTCCGAACGGCTGGCGGGCTCGCTGGCATTTCACACACTCGCCGCCCAAGGGGGCGCACATCTTGTGCGCGTCCATGATGTTGGGGAACATGTGGATGCCATGAAAATGGTCGCCGCCTTCAAATCGACGAAACAGGCCAGAGCATGATCGGTAAAATTCTCATCGAAGCCCTCGAACTCCACGCCTATCACGGCTGGCACCGACACGAGGGCGAATTCGGACAGCCCTTTCTGCTCGATGTCGAGCTTGAAACCGACATTGCGCGCGCTGCTGCAACCGACGAACTCGGCGATGCGCTGGATTATGCGCTGATCGTGGCAACCATGCGACGCCTGTTCGTCGACACGCGCTACAAGCTCGTCGAGGCTGCCGCAGCCTCTCTGGCGCAAGGCCTGCTGGCTCAATTTCCTGCCGTCACAACAGTCGATCTGCGCGTGCGCAAACTCAAGCCGCCGATCCCCGAACGGCTTTCGGCGGTTGGCATCCATTTGCGACTGTCGCGCAACGCATGACGCGCGCCCTGCTCGCATTGGGCGGCAATCTGGGCGATGTGACCGCAGCCTTTGTCGCAGCGCTCGATGCGCTGCAGAAAGGCGGTGCGCATGTGATGGCGACCTCCAGCATCTATCGCACGCCGCCCTGGGGCGTGACGGAACAGCCCGATTTCCTGAATATGGCCACCATGGTGGAGACGCATCTCTCCGCGCAAGATCTGCTCGCGCTCTGCCTCGACATTGAGCGCCAGAGCGGCCGCGTGCGCGAGCAACGCTGGGGGCCACGCAATATCGATATCGATATTGTCACCTATGGCGATGCACGCATCGACGAACCCGATCTCAACGTGCCGCACCCGCATGCGCATGAACGCGCCTTTGTGCTCGTGCCGCTGGCCGAAATTGCGCCCAAGGAAAAGATCGCCGACAAGCCCGTGATCGCTTTGCTTGCCGATGTGGATGTCAGCGGAGTCATGTGCGATGCGCAGGCTACGCAAAGCCTGCGGGTTGCCGGCTATTGAACCCTCGTCAATGACGGTGGAAAGGCTGCACCCTCCGGGCCCGTTATTGCGCGGAGCCGAAGGCGACGTGGCAATCCAGAATCGCAGGATCTTGCCCGCAAGCGACACAGGCCTCACGCGACAAAGATGGATTGCCGCGTCGCTGCGCTCCTCGCAATGACGAGATAGAGGGCCCTTTACTCGGCCGCTTTTTGCGATTCGATGCGGAAAGGATGCGCCGGATAAACACCCAGAATGCGCACTTCGCGGGTGAAAAATTCCAGCTCCTCCAGCGCGCGTGCGAGCGCGGGATCTTGCGGATGCCCATCGACATCGCACAGGAATTGCGTTGCCGCAAATTCGCCGCCCACCATATAGCTCTCGATCTTCGACAGATTCACGCCATTGGTGGCAAAACCGCCGAGCGCCTTGTAGAGGGCAGCCGGCACATTGCGCACGCGAAACACAAATGTCGTCACCATCGGGCCGGACGGCTCCGTCCATTTCGGCTCTTTCGAGAGAATGACGAAACGTGTCGTATTGTGCTTGGCATCCTCGACATCGCGCTCAAGAATATCGAGGCCATAAATGTCCGCGGCAAGCGCGGGCGCAAGGGCTGCTTTCGTTCTGTCGCCCCAATCGGCCACCTGGCGCGCAGCGCCCGCCGTATCGCCGCCATTATGGGCTTTCAATCCGAGTCTGCGGATGATGTTGCGGCATTGGCCAAGCCCATGGATATGGCTGTAGACATGTTTGATGTCCGACAGTTTTGCACCCTTGATGGCCATCAATTGAAAATGGATCGGCAGAAAATATTCGCCGATAATATGCAAGCCGGAATTCGGCAGAAAATGATGAATATCGGCCACGCGCCCGGCGATTGAATTTTCAATCGGGATCATGCCGAGTTCGGCAATGCCATCCTGAATCGCGCCCAAAGCATCTTCGAATGTCTCGCAGGGCAAGGGCTCCCAATCGGGATAGACATCGCGAATGGCAATATGGGAATTGGCGCCCGGCTCGCCCTGATAGGAAATGATCTTCTTCGACATTGTGTTCAGCCTTTTGCGAGCCATGCGCGGGCGCGCTCGAGATCATGAGGCGTATCGACGCCAAGCGGCACAGCATCGACGAGCGAAACGTCAATGCGCATGCCGGCTTCGAGCGCACGCAATTGTTCGAGTTTCTCGCGCTTTTCGAGCGGCGAGGGCGGCAAGGCGACAAAACGGTTGAGCGCCTTGCGACGATAGGCATAAAGCCCGATGTGATGATAATGCGGCCCCTCGCCAAAGGGCACGGTGGCGCGCGAGAAATAAAGCGCGCGCAGGCGCCCGGCCGAAATCGGGCTGGCAACAATCTTCACCACATTGGGATCGTGGCGCTCTTCCTCACGCACGATCTCAACCGCCAGCGTGGCAATATCGACCGCCGGATCGGCGAGCGGCAAAAGCGCAGCCTGAATCGCATAAGGCTCGATGGTGGGCAGATCGCCCTGCACATTCACGACGACATCGTGCTGGCCTTGCGGATCGAATGTCTCCAGCGCCTCGAAAATTCTGTCCGAACCCGATTCGTGGTCGGGCCGGGTGAGCACGGCCTGCCCGCCCGCCTTCTGGACCGCCTCAATGATTTCAGGCGCATCGCCTGCCACCAGAACCGGCCCGATTCCCGCCTCGCAGGCACGACGCCAGACATGGACGATCATCGGCTCGCCGTGAATATCGGCCAGCGGCTTGCCCGGCAGGCGGGTCGAGCCCAGGCGGGCCGGCACAAGGACGATGGGATCTGACATGGCTTTAATCGCGGATTTGACCTGTGGAATTCGCCCGATCACGGCAGGCACGGGCTCGGCGGCAAAAGGTATCAGCCGCAAGCCGCTTATACGTGTTGCCAAGCCACCGGGAAAGCGGGTAATCAACCCCGCGCATGATGTCCGGTTAAGGACACGGCATGCATGGTCGCGGCCCTGCCGCAGCCCAATCAAATCTGGCGGAGCCCTTGAGACATGGATTCCTTTGAATTGAACAAAATCGCCGGCGCGGTGCTTGGCTCACTTCTGTTCCTCATGGGGCTCGGCATCGTCTCCGACGCTGTTTTCCAGCATGGCCCACCCAAAAAGCCCGGCTATGACCTGCCTGCCGCTGAAGAAAGCGCTCCGGGCGCAGCCACCGCGGCCGCGGCTGCCGTGCCGCTTCCCGAACTCCTCGCCAAGGCAGACGTGAAAAAGGGCGAAAGCCTGATGAAGGCCTGCGCCTCCTGCCATTCCTTCGACAAGGGCGGCGCCAATAAGGTCGGTCCTGCCCTTTATGGCATTGTGAACCGCCAGATCGGCGGCCATGCGGGCTTCGCCTATTCCGAGTCGCTCAAGAGCAAGGGCGGACCCTGGACCTATGCAGCGCTCGACGCTTTCATCGCCAATCCCAAGGGTTTCGCCAGCGGCACGAAAATGGCCTATGGCGGCGAAAAGGATCCCACACGCCGCGCCGATATGATCGCTTATCTGCGCAGCCTCGCCGACACGCCGGCGCCGCTGCCATAAGCGGACAGGCGCAGCCATTCACGACAAGGCCGGGCCGAAAGCCCGGCCTTTTCGTTGGGTGGGTGCGAATCAAGCGCACGTGTCCGCCGGCCCCGCTGGCGGCCTCCGCAAAAAGCGACATAATCGCCTCGAATCATCGAATGCCGCCCGATGCGGTGTTTTTGCCTTGAGGATCGAATGGCCCCGACACGCCGCACCACGCTGAAGCTCGGCTCCGCTGCGCTGGGCGCTCTCGCTGTGCCCCCCGGCATCGGCCGGGCTTTTGCCGCCGACGAGATTGAAAGCCACGGCCTCTCCACATTCGGCGAACTGGCCCTGCCGGCCGACTTTCCCCATTTCGCCTATGTGAACCCCAAGGCGCCGCGCGGCGGCACGCTCTCGATCCAGATCAAGAACACAAGCGGCAACCAGAATTTCGAGACGTTCGACACGCTCAATATTTTCGTCTTCAAAGGCGATGGCGCCGCCGGCATGGATGCGACATACGATTCGCTCATGGCAGGTTCGGGCGACGAGCCGGGCTCCATGTATGGGCTTGTGGCAGAGCGCGTGCGCATTTCGCCCGATCGCCTGACCTATCGGTTCCGCATTCGTCCACAAGCGCGTTTCCATGACGGATCGAAACTGACGGCGCGCGATGCGGCTTTCTCTTTCAACATTCTCAAGAGCCGAGGCCACCCGGTCTATCGCACCATTCTCACCGAATTTGTCGGCGCAGAGGCTGAAAGCGACGACATGCTGGTCGTGCGTTTTTCACCGCGGCGCTCGCGCGATCTGCATCTGGTAATCGCGGGCCTGCCGATCTTTTCGGAAAAATACTGGCAGGGGCGCGATTTCGAAGCCTCCACGCTTGAGGCTCCGCTCGGCTCCGGCCCCTACAAAGTCGCGCGTTTCGAACAGGGACGCTTTATCGAATTCGAACGTGTGCGCGATTATTGGGCGGCGGATCTGCCGGTCAATATCGGGCAGAATAATTTCGACCGCATCCGCTATGAATATTACCGCGAGCGACAGGTCGCTTTCGAGGGCTTCAAATCCGGCCAGATCAATTTCAACGAGGAATATACAGCGCGCCTGTGGGCGACGGCTTATGATTTTCCCGCTGTGCGCGAAGGCCGCGTGAAGCGCGAGGAATTGCCCAATGGCGCGCCGACGCCAAGCCAGGGCTGGTATTTCAATACGCGTCGCGCCAAATTCAAGGATGCGCGCCTGCGCGAGGCGCTCGGCCTGGCCTTCGATTTCGAATGGACCAATCGCAACATCATGTATTCCGCCTATAAGCGCATGGCGTCCTTTTTTGAAAATTCGGAGCTGAAGGCAACGGGCATGCCCGGCGCAGCAGAGCTGGCGCTGCTCGAACCATTTCGCGGCAAAGTGCCGGATGAAGTTTTCGGCGAGCCTTATGTGCCGCCCGTTTCCGACGGCTCCGGCTCGGACCGCAATCTGCTGCGCCGCGCCGATGAATTGCTGCGCGCTGCCGGCTGCAGGCGCGACGGCAACAGACTTCTCCTGCCCGATGGCCAGCCCTTCGAAATCGAGTTTCTCGATTCCTCTGGCGCGCTGAAGCCGCATACCGAACCGCTGCAGGCCAATCTGCGCAAGCTTGGCATTGTCACCACATACAGACAGGTCGATGCGGCACAATACAAGCGCAGGCTTGATGCTTTCGAATTCGACATCGTCACCATGGCGCTGGGCGGATCGTTCACGCCGGGCGACGGTCTGCGCATCACCTGGAGCTCGGAGGCGGCAAAAACTCCCGGCACGCGCAATGTCGCGGGCGTACAGGATCCGGCAGTCGATTTTCTCATCGACAAGATTGCACGCGCGCAGAGCCGCGAGGAACTCAATATCGCCTGCCGCGCGCTCGATCGCGTCTTGCGCGCCGGGCGCTATTGGATTCCCATGTGGTATAAGGACAAGAGCCTGATCGCCTATTGGGACGTGTTCTCACGCCCTGAAAAATCGCCACGCTATTCCACCGGCGCGCCCAACACCTGGTGGTGGGACGCCGACAAGGCGCAACGCATCAATTATCGCGGCTGACCGGCCACACGGCCGAAAAGGAAGACATGCTCGCCTATATCGCCCGCCGCCTGCTGCTGATGATCCCGACCATTTTCGGGATTCTGCTGATCTCTTTCATCATCGTGCAATTTGCGCCGGGCGGGCCGGTCGAGCGCGTGCTGGCGCAATTGCAGGGACTGGATTCAGGGGCAACCTCGCGCTTTGGCGGCGGCGCAACCGATCTCGGCTCCATGGCGCAATCGGCCGGCGGGGATTCACGCTATCGCGGTGCGCAGGGACTCGATCCCAAATTTATCGCCGAGCTTGAAAAGCAATTCGGCTTCGACAAGCCCGCGCATGAACGCTTTTTCATCATGCTGAAAAATTACGCGACCTTCGATTTCGGGCGCTCCTATTTCCGCGACACGCCGGTGATTCAGCTCATCAAGGAGAAACTGCCGGTCTCCATTTCGCTGGGCCTATGGATGACCCTGCTCTCTTATGCGATTTCGATTCCGCTGGGTATTCGCAAAGCGGTGAAGGACGGATCGCGCTTCGACACATGGACCTCGGCCGTCGTGATCGTCGGCTATGCGATTCCCAGCTTTCTCTTTGCCATTCTGCTGATCGTGCTCTTTGCCGGCGGTTCCTTCTGGCAGATTTTCCCGCTGCGCGGCTTGTGGTCGGAAAATTTTGCCGATCTGCCATGGCACATGAAGGCGCTCGACTATCTCTGGCACATTGCACTGCCCGTCACCGCCATGGCGATCGGCGCTTTTGCGACGGCGACATTCCTGACGAAAAATTCCTTCCTCGACGAGATCCGCAAGCAATATGTGCAGACAGCGCGCATGAAGGGATTGAATGAGCGGCAGGTGCTTTACGGCCATGTCTTCCGCAATGCCATGCTGATCGTCATTTCAGGTTTTCCGGCAGCTTTCGTCCATGCTTTCTTCACGGGCTCGCTGCTGATCGAAAGCATTTTCTCGCTCGATGGGCTTGGGCTTCTGTCTTACGAATCCATCATCAACCGCGATTATCCGGTCGTCTTCGCCAATCTCTACATATTCGCGCTGCTGGGCCTGGTGGTGAATCTCATCTCCGATCTCACCTATACATGGATCGATCCGCGCATCGATTTCGAAACGCGGGAGGTCTGAGATGAGCGCTCCCGTCCTGAGCGATGAATTGACGGCCCAAGCAGCGGCACCTTTGGCGCCAAAACTCGAGCAGAAAGGCTGGATCAGACTGTCGCCGATCAACCGGCGCCGGCTCGACAATTTTAAGCGCAATCGCCGCGGTTATTGGTCGTTCTGGATCTTCATCACCTTGTTCATCCTGTCGCTCTTTGCCGAATTGATCGCCAATGACCGACCGATCCTTGCCGCCTACAAAGGCGAAATTCTCTTCCCCGTGGTGACAAATTATCCGGAAGAAAAATTCGGCGGCTTTCTGGCGCAGACCGATTATCGCGATCCGGTGATTGCCAAAGAGATTGAAGACAATGGCTGGATGATCTGGCCGCCGATCCGCTTTTCCTACCGCACGCACCAGCGCGATCTGCCCACACCCGCACCATCGGCGCCGACATGGTGGCTGGAAAATGAAACATGCAAAGCCGTTGCCGACAAAATTCTCGATCCGCCCAAACCCAATGCCGGCTGCCGCGATATAGAATGGAACTGGCTTGGCACGGATGATCAGGGCCGCGATGTTGTGGCCCGCCTCATCTATGGATTTCGCATTTCAATTCTCTTCGGCCTCATTCTGGCCGGCGTCTCCTCCATCATCGGCATTGCTGCCGGCGCCGTGCAGGGCTATTTCGGCGGCTG
>CAZHOK010000007.1:42655-48223 GCA_964534115.1 uncultured Beijerinckia sp. | reverse complement strand
CGCGATGTGCTGGCCCGGCTGATCTATGGCTTCCGCCTGTCCGTCAGCTTTGGCCTTGTGCTGACGGTCCTCAGTTCGCTGGTCGGTGTGGCGGCGGGGGCGGTGCAGGGCTATTACGGTGGCCTGACGGACCTGATCTTCCAGCGCTTTATCGAGATCTGGTCATCGCTGCCCCATCGCTATCTGCTGATCATCGTCTCATCCATCATCACGCCGGGCTTTTTCGTTCTGCTCGGCATATTGCTGCTTTTCTCCTGGGTTTCGCTCGTCCATGTCGTGCGCGCAGAATTTTTGCGCGCGCGCAATTTCGAATATGTGAATGCTGCGCGCGCCCTTGGTCTCTCGGACGGGAAGATCATGTCGAGGCATCTGCTGCCCAATGCGATGGTGGCGACCCTGACCTTCCTGCCCTTCGTGCTCAATTCCTCGATCACGACGCTCACCTCGCTCGATTTCCTCGGCTTCGGCCTGCCGCCCGGCTCCCCCTCGCTCGGCGAATTGCTGCTGCAGGGCAAGTCCAACCTGCAAGCGCCATGGCTTGGCCTTGCAGGCTTTTTCGTGATCGCCGCCATGCTGTCGCTGCTCATCTTTATCGGCGAAGCCGTGCGCGACGCCTTTGACCCGCGAAAGACATTTTCATGAGCGCCCCGCTCCTTTCCGTTCGCGATCTCTCCATCGCCTTCCATCAGGGCGGGCGCGAAACGCTTGCGGTCGACAAGGTCTCTTTCACGCTGGAGCGCGGCAAAACTTTGGCGCTGGTCGGCGAATCGGGCTCGGGAAAGTCGATCACGGCGCTGTCGATTGTGAAACTGCTCGGCGCAACTTCGGCCACCTATCCGTCCGGTCATGTGTTCTTCAAGGGCGACGATCTTCTTCTGGCCGATGACGACAAGCTGCGCGAGGTGCGCGGCAATGAGATCACCATGGTGTTCCAGGAACCCATGACCTCGCTCAATCCGCTGCATTCGATCGAAAAACAGATTGGCGAGATTCTCGAATTGCACGGAATGCGCGGCGAGGCGCAGCTGCGCCAGCGTGTCATCGAACTTTTGAGCGAAGTCGGCATTCCCGATCCGGCAACGCGCCTGTCAGCCTATCCGCATCAATTGTCAGGCGGCCAGCGCCAGCGTGTGATGATTGCCATGGCGCTTGCCAACCGCCCCGATCTTTTCATCGCCGACGAGCCCACAACTGCGCTCGATGTCACCGTGCAGGCGCAGATCCTGAAATTGCTGAAAGAGCTGCAGGCCAAGCTTGGCATGGCCATGCTCTTCATCACCCATGATCTCGGCATTGTGCGCAAAATTGCCGATGATGTCTGCGTCATGCAGAAAGGCAGGATCGTCGAATCCGGCCCAGTGGAGGAGGTTTTTCAAAACCCCCAGCATGCCTATACAAAAGCATTGCTGGCGGCTGAGCCCAAAGGCACGCCTGCGCCGGCCAATCCCGATGCCAGACCGATTGTCAGTGCAGAAGACATCAAGGTCTGGTTCCCGATCAAACGCGGCTTTCTGCGCCGCACGATCGGCCATGTGAAAGCGGTCGATGGCATTTCGCTGACCGTGCGTGAAGGCGAAACAGTCGGCGTTGTGGGTGAATCGGGCTCCGGCAAAACAACGCTTGGCCTTGCGCTCTTGCGTCTCATCCGCTCGGAAGGGCCCATTGCCTATCTGGGATCGCGCATCGATGGGCTTGGCTCAAAAGACATGCGCCCACTGCGTCGCCATATGCAGATCGTGTTTCAGGATCCCTATGGCTCATTATCGCCGCGCATGTCTGTCGCCGATATTGTCGAAGAGGGACTGGCTGTGCAGGACAAGGGCCTGAATGCAGCCCAGAGGCGCGAAATTGTTGCGCGCGCGCTCGCCGATACGGGACTGGATCCCGCCTCGATGGATCGCTATCCGCACGAATTTTCCGGCGGCCAGCGTCAACGCATCGCCATTGCCCGCGCCATGGCCTTGAATCCGAAATTCGTTGTGCTGGATGAACCGACATCGGCGCTCGACATGTCGGTCCAGGCACAGATTGTCGATCTGCTGCGCGATCTGCAAAAGCAGCGGAATCTCGCCTATCTCTTCATCAGCCACGATCTGAAAGTCGTGCGCGCTCTGGCCAGCGAATTGATCGTCATGCGCCATGGCAAAGTGGTTGAGAGCGGGCCGGCCAAAGACATTTTTGCTGCGCCGAAGAACGATTATACACGCACCCTGTTTGCTGCCGCCTTTTCCATTGAGGCGGAAAATGTCGAAACATTCGGCGCATGACGCGCGCCCTGCTCCTCGTCCTCGATTCCTTTGGCTGCGGCCATGCGCCGGATGCCGAAAAATTCGGCGACCAAGGTGCCGATACGCTCGGCCATATTGCAGCAGCCTGCGCAGCTGGAAAGGCCGATGTTGCAGGCCTGCGCGCCGGGCCCTTGCACATGCCCCATCTCGATCGCCTCGGCCTTGGCCTTGCCGCTCAAATGGTGGCAGGACATCTGCCGCCGGGCTTTTCGGGCGCACCGGCACAAGGCGCATGGGGAAGTGCGATCGAATGTTCGCCCGGCAAGGATACGCCCTCCGGCCATTGGGAAATTGCCGGCGCGCCGGCGGATTTTGCTTTCGGCTATTTTCCGCCAAAAACCCCTGCCATTCCGCAAGAACTCGTCGATGCGCTGATCCGCGAGGGCCATCTTCCCGGCGTTCTGGGCAATTGCCATGCCTCGGGCATCGAGATCATCGAGGAATGGGGCGAAGAACATCTGCGCAGCGGCAAGCCGATCATTTACACATCTGTCGATTCGGTTCTCCAGATCGCCGCACATGAAGAGGCCTTCGGCCGCGAACGGCTTTTCGAGCTTTGCCGGATTGCGCGGCGTCTGTGCAATGCGCTTTATATCGGACGGATCATTGCGCGCCCTTTCATCGGCACGAGCAGCGCAAATTTCAAGCGCACGCAATATCGCCAGGATTTTGCTTTGCCGCCCCCGCAGGGCTCGATCCTCGATTTGGCGGCCCAAGCGCAGCGCGAAATCATCAGCATCGGCAAGATCGGCGACATATTCGCCCATCGCAACACAGGCCGTGAGCTCAAAGGTCGCGACGATATGGAACATTTTTCCATGACAATCGACGCGCTGAAAAATCTCTCCGATGGCGGTTTCATCTTCGCCAATTATGTCGATCTCGACACGGATTTCGGCCATCGTCGCAATGTTGCAGGCTATGCGGCAGGGCTTGAACGTTTCGATGCCCGCATCCCGGAATTGCTCGCAGCGCTCAGACCCGGCGATTTATGCGTCTTGACTGCCGATCACGGCAATGATCCGACATGGACAGGAACCGACCATACGCGCGAACAGGTTCCGGTTCTGGCTTTTGGCCCCGACGTTTCGCCGCGCGCGCTTGGCATGCGTTCAAGTTTTGCCGATATGGGCGCCAGTCTTGCGCGCCACCTCGGCCTGCCTGCAACAAAAGCCGGTCGCGCCTGGCAGGACGATCAATAGCCGATGGCGGCCGTGCCCATCTGGCGCGTATCTGCAGCCCCATAGAGAAAATTGCCGACACGATGGATGGTCTGCGTCGATCCCATGGTGCGGCTCTGGCGCAATTGATGGCCTTTGCCTTGCAAAAGCCGGATCGTATCGATCGACAGGCCGCGCTCGATGCGCAATTCATCCGGATATAATTGATGATGCACGCGCACGGCCTCACTGGCTTCAGCCGCATTCATGCCGTGATCGACAATATTGAGAATGATCTGCAGCACAGTCGTGATGATGCGCGATCCACCCGGTGAACCTGTCACAATTTCCAATTCGCCGTTCCGGTACACCATGGCCGGTGTCATGGAGGAGAGCGGCCGCTTGTTGGGGGCTGGCGCATTGGCCTGCGCCCCGCGCAGACCGAAAGCATTGGCCGCTCCGATTGTTGCGGCAAAATCATCGAGCTCATTATTGAGCAATATGCCCGTGCCTTCGGCGACAAGGCCAAGGCCGTAAGAAAAATTCAGCGTATATGTATTGGACACTGCATTGCCGTGAACATCGACAACGGAAAAATGCGTCGTCTGATCGCTTTCATGCGGCAAAGGATCGCCTGATCTGATCTCGGCAGAGGGGCGGGCGCGCTCCAGATCGATCTGGCTGCGCAATTGCGCAGCATAGGCCTTCGACAAAAGCCCACTCACGGGCACTTTGACAAAATCGGGATCGCCGAGAAAAACCTCGCGGTCTGCATAAGCGAGTTTCATCGCCTCGACCATGCGATGAATGGAGGCGGCCGAATTATGCCCGAGTTCGGTCAATGGCCAGGCTTCCAGAATGTTCAACAGCTGAATGAGATGCACCCCACCTGATGAGGGTGGCGGCATGGAGACAATGGTGCGGTCGCGATAGCGGCCCTCAAGAACCGGGCGCTCAATGGCGCGATAGGCGCGAAGGTCCTCCAGCGTCATCACGCCGCCGGCTTCGCGCACCGATGCAACGAGACGCTGCGCGGTCTCGCCGCGATAAAAACCATCGACACCCTGTTCGGCGACCCGCGTCAGAGAGGCAGCAAGATCGCGTTGCACAAGCCTGTCGCCATCGCGAAGCGGCGTGCCATCGGGACGGGCAAAAATCGCCCGGCTCGAAGCATAGCGCAAAACGCGCGTGCCGATCTCGCCCAAAGAATAGGCCAGATCGCCCTCAACCTCGAACCCCTCGCGCGCCAGCGCAATGGCAGGCTGCAGCAATTGGGCGAGAGTGAATTTACCCGATCCATATTTTTCATGCGCCAGAGCAAAACCGGCAATCGTGCCGGGCACGCCAACGCCAAGTCCGCTCGATTGCGATTTCGCCGGCACAAAGCGACCCTGCGCATCGAGAAACATATCGGCTGTGGCGCTTGCGGGAGCCGTCTCGCGATAATCAATCGCTATTGTGCCGCGACCGGCCAGATGCACCAGCATGAAACCGCCCCCGCCAATATTGCCGGCGCGCGGCAAGGTCACAGCAAGGGCAAAACCGGTTGCAATTGCGGCATCCACCGCATTGCCGCCTTGTTTGAGAATATCGACGCCAATCCGTGCGGCACGCGCTTCTTGCGCCACCACCATGCCGCTGCGCGCTGCAACGGGCAAAGTGCGGGCTTGGCCGGCAACGATGGGCTCGGGCAAATTCTGCGCATGTGCGACCGGCGCGACAAAAAGAAGGGCCGCAAGACAACCGATGAATAATTTCAATTGCCCCACCTGTTTCGCCACAAAGTCTCGCCAATCAGGCAGGAGATCCGCGGCTCACGTGCGGCAACACGATGAATAAGCGGGCGCTCTTGCGGCAGGGCGGCGATTTCGCGCACCAATTTTGTGCGCGTCGCTTCAATGAAGGCGCGCGCATCGCGGATCGGAATCATGAAAGCATCGAATCCGCCGATGACGCAATCCTCGAAATAAATGTCGAGCTCCTGAATATCGGCCGGACTGACGAAACTGCGAATGCCGACCAAAGGCAGGCCATTGATGGTAATGCCACGCGCCACAGCCTCATCGCGGGCCTGCGTCACCGGCCGGCCGCTATTATTGGGCCCATCGCCCGAAATATCG
>CAZHOK010000007.1:11623-42645 GCA_964534115.1 uncultured Beijerinckia sp. | reverse complement strand
GCGAATCGAAACCATTGCCTTCCAGCAATTTCATCGCGCCATCGATGGCCCCGGAGATGGATGTACGCTGCGCACGCCGATAGGGTGCGGCTGCCAGTTTTGCGGCAAAAGCGCTGGCACTTTCCGGCCCATCGATCAGGCTCCAATCGATCAGCGTATCCTGATCGGTTTCCGAGGCCCATTGCATATAGACAAGGGCAATACGCCCCCTCGGTCCCGATTTCAGCGCATTGAGAAATTGTTCCGAGCGCAGAGCCTCAATATAACCTTGCCTCTGCAGGCGCTGCTCTTCCGTATCCATCGAATAAGAAATATCGACCGCGAGAACCAGCTCAACATCGACCTCGGTCGCGCCGCCGCGGGCGGTGGCTGGCATCGTCTGCACGAGGCTCAGAACAAGGGCGCACATGGCCCATCGAAGGAAGACAAAAGGCGAAGCCATGCGCGCGCTCCACGGTTCATTCGCTCCAGTTTGCCACGCGTGACGCATAAGGCAATGGCTGAGGCGACATTTGGCTGATTGAACCGGCCATGGCATTGTGAGGGCCGAAAAGGAGAGGCGCGGAATGGCGGAAAATTCGAGGGCTGCAGAACTGGATGCGCTGTTTGCGGCCGCCGCCGAGGCGCGCCGCAATGCCCATGCGCCCTATTCGCATTTCGCGGTCGGCGCGGCCCTACGCAGCGCCTCGGGCCGCCTCTATACCGGCTGCAATGTTGAAAATGCTGCCTATCCGTCAGGCTCCTGCGCCGAACAGGGCGCCATAGCCGCCATGGTCGTGGCGGGCGAACGCCAGATTGCAGAGATTGCCATTCTCGGCGATGCACCCCACCCGGTCATGCCCTGCGGCGCCTGCCGTCAGCGAATCCTTGAATTCGCCGATGCGCGCACGCAAATCCATGCCGGCAATTTGGCCGGCCTGCGGCACAGCCTGTTCATGGAAGAATTATTGCCGCATGGTTTTGGGCGAGACAGCCTGCCATGAGGAGCACTGCAACAATCGATCTTTTGCGTCAGCGCCTCGGCGGGCGCTCTATCGAAACCATTGTCATTCTCGGCACCGGCCTCGGCGAGGTGGCGCGCATCCAGCCGGATGATTGCATCGTCGATTATCGCGATCTCCCCGATTTTCCGCAGGCGCGTGTTTCGGGCCATGATGGCCGCCTTGTGCTTCGCACCCAAGGCGGGCATGGCATCGCATTTCTCCTCGGTCGCGCGCATTTTTATGAAAATGGCGATGCGCGTGCCATGGCAGGCGCTCTTTCTGCACTTGCAGAATGCGGCGCCAAAAAAATGCTTGTCACCTGCGCCTCCGGCAGCACACGCGCCGATCTTGTACCGGGTGCTCTTGTACTGCTGCGCGATCATATCAATTTCAGCGGCATCAATCCGCTGATCGGTGTCAGCGACGATCGTCGGTTCGTGCCCATGAGTGATGCCTATGATGGCGCGCTGGCAGCCAGCCTGCATCAGGCGGCCAAGAGAGCCGACATTCCCTTGCATGAGGGCATTTATATGTGGTTTTCCGGCCCCTCTTTCGAAACACCCGCCGAAGTGCGCATGGCGAAAACATTCGGCGCCGATCTGCTGGGTATGTCGACCGTGCCGGAAGTGATTTTGGCGCGCTATCTGGGCCTTCGGGTTGCCGGCCTGTCCATTGTCACCAATCATGCTGCGGGCCTGTCCGATCTTGCACCCTCGCATCAGGAGACCAAACGCATTGCGGCGCAAGGCGCAGAAAAAATGGCGCAATTGATCGCAGCTTTTCTGGAGCAGGATAAGAAACATGGCTGATGCTGCTTTCGCACGCCGCGCCATCGGCCTGATCGACCTCACGGATCTCTCCGACACGTGCACGCCGGCCGATATTGAGCGGCTCTGCCGCAAATCTCTCGATCTGCCGGTCCATGTCGCCGCGCTTTGCATCTGGCCCCCATTCGTGGCGCAGGCGCGCGCCCTTCTTGCGGGCTCGGACATCGGCCTCGCGACAGTCGTCAATTTTCCCCATGGCGGTGACAATATTGCGGCTGCATGCAAGGAAACGGAAACAGCGCTTGGCGATGGCGCCGATGAAATCGATCTGGTTTTTCCCTGGCGCGCTTTTCTGGTGGGCCACGAGACTGTCGCCCATGACATGATCCGCGCCGTTGCGCAGCTGTTGCCGGCACAGGCCCGGCTGAAAGTCATTCTTGAAAGCGGCGAGATGGGCAGCGGCCCATCCCTGCGCCGGGCCAGCGCGCTTGCCATCGACGCGGGCGCGCATTTTTTGAAAACATCGACCGGAAAGACGAAAATCTCTGCCACGCCAGAGGCCGCGCGCATCATGCTTGAGGCCATTGCGGTGAGCGGCAAGCCTGTCGGCTTCAAAGCCTCGGGCGGCTTGCGGACGATCGAACAGGCGCGGCTTTATCTCGATCTGGCCGATGCCATTATGGGGCCTGGCTGGGCGCGCAAGGAAACATTTCGTTTCGGCGCGAGCAGCCTGCTTGATCCGCTTCTCGAAGCGCTTTGAGGCGACACATGATCCTGCCGCAGGAAATCATCCGCAAAAAACGCGATGGCGAAAAACTCAGTACGGAGGAAATCGATTTTTTTGTCGATGCTCTGACGCATGAGCGCATCGGCGAAGGACAGGCGGCAGCTTTCGCCATGGCCGTTTTTCTGCGCGGGATGGAAGCCTCAGAATGCGCCGCACTGACCAAAGCCATGATGAAATCGGGCGATGTGCTGGATTGGCGCGCCGTCGCGCTCGATGGTCCTGTGCTCGACAAACATTCGACCGGTGGCATTGGCGACAATGTCAGCCTGATACTGGCGCCGGCTGTTGCGGCTTGCGGGGGTTTTGTGCCGATGATCTCGGGTCGCGGTCTGGGCCATACCGGGGGCACACTCGACAAGCTTGAGGCCATTCCAGGCTATTGCACGACGCCCGATCCTTTGCGGCTGGTCAGCACCGTGCGGCGGATCGGCTGCGCCATCATTGGACAGACACCGCAACTCGCACCCGCTGACCGCAAGCTCTATGCCATTCGCGATGTGACGGCGACGGTTGAATCCATACCGCTGATCACCGCATCCATTCTCTCGAAAAAACTGGCAGCCGGACTCGATGCTCTGGTGATGGATGTCAAGACCGGCTCAGGCGCCTTCATGCAGACGATCGAGACGGCGGGCGAGCTGGCGCAATCGATCGTCAATGTTGCATCCCATGCCGGGCTCAAGACAACCGCGCTGATCACCGATATGGATCAGCCGCTGGCCAGCGCTGCCGGCAATGGTCTCGAAACAGCTCATGCCATTGCCCATCTGACGGGCGCAAGACGCGAACCGCGTCTGCAGGAAATCATCGTCGCACTCGGCGCTGAAATGCTGTTGCTTGGCAAGCTCGTCGAAACGCGTGAAGCCGGACGTGCAGCCATTGCAGCAGCCATCGAAAGCGGTCGTGCAGCGGAAAGATTTGCCCGCATGGTCACCGATCTCGGCGGGCCGGCGCATCTTCTCGACAGACCCAGCGCCTATCTGCCGCGTGCGCCCTTCACCGTGCCTGTGCCGGCCACCGGCAATGGTTTTGTCACGCGCATGGCGGCGCGCGATATCGGGCTTGTCGTTGTGAGTCTGGGCGGCGGGCGCGTGCGGCCTGAGGATACAATCGACCATTCGGTCGGCCTTTCAGCGCTTGTCAGTCTTGGCCAGCAGGTGACGCGCGGCGAGCCGCTGGGCTATGTCCACGCCGCCGATCCCGATTCCGCGGCCCGCGCGGCGGGTATATTGGCGCGCCATATCGAGATCGGGCCGGTCAAGCCGGCAGAAAAATCCTGCATTCTGGCACGTGTGCAATCGAGCCGTTCATAGACGGCGGATGGCAACAATCTCGCCAAAACTTTTTTCGGCGATACGCGCGCGGGCTTGGAAGAAATCTTCCGATACGACCTGCATGTGATGCCCATTGGCATGCAGCAGCCGATGCTGATCCTGCAGCAATCCGACATGGCCTTTCCAGAAGACGAGATCGCCGCGCCGCAGGCTCTCGCCATCCTGCACTTCTTTGCCCAATTCGGCCTGCATCATATCCGTATCGCGCGGCGCATTCATTCCCGCCGATTGCAGCGCAATCTGGACCAGACCCGAACAATCGAGACCGAGAGAGGTTTTCCCGCCCCACAGATAAGGTACGCCGATAAAGCTCTCTGCCGTTGCCACATAATCTGTCTGATGCGATCCGGCTGGCGACAGATGCGCCGCCCAGACAAAGAGCCCGCTTGTGACCTGCGCAAAATCGCCCTTCATCTGGCGGATTTCCACCTGTGCGCCCAAAGGCAGAGCAGCAATTGCAGGCGTTTTCATATTCGGGACGGAATAGAGAAAGGTGCGCGTGACATGCACGTGATGCGTTGGCGTCATGGGCGTGTCGTGCAGACTGTCAGCGGGCATATAGCCGACATAACCGTCGCTGACGATCTGTCCCCAGGCCCAGCCCTCGTCCATATCGTAGACAATGACCTCTTCGCCATGCAGAACCTGCGTGTCGAGCGGACAATCCTGCGCCGGCTGCGCACGCAGGCCGATCGCTTCATCGATCACGCGCATGGACCGGCCCGTGACATATTTTTGCGCCGGCACCAGGCCTTCCAGATGGGCGGCGGCAAGATCGGGGCGGGCGGGTGTGCGTCGGCGATCGAAAAGACTGGTCACGCAAAATCCTCCCCGCGCAAATCAGCGGCCTTGCGCGCAACCATGTCGCCAAGCTTTTCAACATAGAGCGCGCCCTTCACCGTACGCTGGATGATGACATTGCGTCTGTCGTTTTCATCGCGACGGCGCGCAATGATCTCCTGCTTGCCCATGGAATCCAGAGCGCGCGTGATGACCGGTTTGGTGACACCGAGTTTTTTGGCAAGGCCGCGCACCGTATGCGGCGGGCGCTCCAGATAGACGGTCAGAAGAATCGACAATTGGCGATGCGTGAAATCGGCCATGCCGTCGGGCTTGGCTTCGCGCACAATGGCGAGCGTAATGTCGTGCAGAAGAGCAAGACCCTGCTCCGGCCTGATTTCAATCGACATGGGCCCTCAAAACCTGTCCTGCCCCATTCTGACGCGCCTGCATATTCTTTCAAGCGGCAGGATAGCGGCGCTCCAGCAAATCATAGAGCAGGCGCGCTGCCTGCGTTTCGCCGCCTTCGGGCCGACCGGGCTTGGTGGAGGGGTTCCATCCATAAATGTCGAAATGCGCCCAGGCGCGGGCGCCTTCCACAAAGCGACGCAGGAACAAAGCCGCCGTGATCGAACCGGCAAAAGGGCCCGAGGAGACATTGTTGAAATCGGCCACTTTGCTGTCGAGCATCGAATCATAGGCCTCCCACAAGGGCAGGCGCCAGACCGGATCATGGGCACGCACACCAGCCTCGGCAATGGATTGGGCAAGCGCCTCGTCATTGACATAGAAAGGCGGCAGATCGGGGCCGAGCGCCACACGGGCGGCACCCGTCAGCGTGGCAAAATCGAACATGAGGTCGGGCTTTTCCTCCGCCGCCAGACTCAGGGCATCGGCCAGAATCAGCCGGCCTTCTGCATCCGTATTGCCGATCTCGACATGAAACCCCTTGCGGCTGGGATAGACATCTCCCGGCCGGAAAGACTCCGCAGACACGGCATTTTCGACAATCGGCAAAAGCACGCGCAGGCGCAGGGCAAGGCCTGCATCCATGATCATATGTGCCAAGGCCAAAGCGGTGGCAGCACCAGCCATGTCTTTCTTCATCAACAGCATGGCGCTGGACGGTTTGATGTCGAGCCCGCCTGTGTCGAAACAGACGCCCTTGCCGACCAATGTCACTTTCGGCGCATCCTCCTTGCCGAAGGTGAAATCGACGAGGCGTGGGGGCTCAGCCGCCGCGCGCCCGACCGCATGAATGAGCGGAAAATTCTCGCGCAGCAAATCATCGCCCGAGATGACGCGCAGATTGGCGCCATGCCGATTGGCGAGTTCGCGCGCCGCCTGTTCGAGTGCCTCCGGCCCCATATCATTGGCGGGCGTATTGACGAGATTGCGCGCCAAAGCAACGCCCTCCGCCATGCGCTGGACACGCGCCAGATCGACGCCCTTTGGGCAGACAAGCCGCGGCTGATCGCCACCGGCCTTGCGATAGCGGGAAAAACGATAGGCCGAAAGACACCAGGACAGGGCCGCATGTTCCCCCGCCAAAGGATCGCCCAATCCTTCCGGCATGAAAGAATAGAGCCCGGCCGGCAAAAGCGTCGCCAGCCTGCCCGGCGCAAAGGAATCGGCACGCGCCCCATCCGCGGGCTCAATGCCAAACAGCACAAGCGCCAGAGCGCCCGTCGCATCGGGCAGGAGACAGAAGCGCCCGGGCTTGGGCTCAAAACCCTGCGCAGCGGAAAAGGCCCTGGCCATCGGCGAGAGTTGCGCCTGGCGCACATCCCAGTCGGCTGCGCTCACCAGCATGATCGGGACAGATTTTTCATCGGCGCGCGCATGGGTGAGCAACATGACCATCTTTCCTCGCTGGACTCTGCTTTCGTATCTTAAGAATTCATTAGGGTTAATTTTTTATTGTCACGCTTGTTTATTCCATTGCGACGAGACCTTTTCATGACCCAGACCGCACGCATTTTCGTGCCGCGCATTCGATCCGGCCTCCCGCTTATCCTTTGTCTCGCATTGGCGATGGGCGGTTGCAAGACAATGGATGGAATCGGCAGTTTCTCAGGACGCGACAATGCGGCCCTGAAGGGCGATGACAATAGCCTGCGCCAGCAGGCCGAAAGCCTCGGTCGCAGATATGACCGCAATCCGGCAGACCGCGAAACAGTTCTGGCCTATGCAAGCATCCTGCGCCGGCTGGGCCAGATGGAGCAAGCCGCGGCCGTCCTGCAGAAAGAAGCGGCACGCAAACCCGACGACCTCGAAATTCTCGGCGCTTTCGGCAAGGCCTTGGCCGATGCCGGTCGCCTGACGGAAGCCGCTGCCGTGCTGGCGCGCGCCCATACGCCGGAACGGCCGAATTGGTCGGTGCTCTCAGCGCAAGGATCTGTCGCCGATCGCATGGGCAACCATGCGGCTGCACAGGGATATTATGAGGCTGCCCTCAAAATCGTCCCCAACGAATCCTCGATCCTGTCCAATCTCGGCCTGTCCTATGCGCTGTCGAAAGATATTGCGCGCGCCGAGGAAACATTGCGCCTTGCCGTTGCCCAGCCCGATGCCGATGAGCGCGTCCGACAAAATTATGCGCTGGTTCTGGCTTTACGCGGCGATTTCAAAAAAGCCGAAACGATTGGACGCAAGGATGCACCGCCCGAACGTGTTGCTTCCAATATCACATCGGTGCGCCAGAGCATGAGCGAACCCGATCGCTGGAGCGATTTGCGCCGGCTCGATCAAAACAGCGCCACAGCAGGCCTGCGATAAAAGCTCAGAACGTCTTGACCACCTGCGAAATGGCAGGACCGAGAATGACGACAAACAGGACCGGCAAGAAGAAAATGATCATTGGCACGGTCAGCTTCGGCGGAAGGGATGCGGCCTTGCGCTCGGCTTCTGCCATGCGCAATTCGCGGCTTTCCTGAGCGACCGAACGCAGGGCGCCGGCCAAAGGCGTGCCGTATTTTTCTGCCTGATTCAAAACCGTGACAATCTGACGAATGGAATCGACATCAGCACGACGGGCAAGATTTTCATAAGCCTGCCGGCGATCCGGCAGAAAAGACAATTCAGCCGTTGTCAAAGTCAGCTCTTCCGCCAAAGCAACAGATTGTCTGCCGATTTCATCGGCCACGCGCCGAAAAGCATGTTCAATGGAAATGCCAGCCTCAACGCAGATCAGAAGAAGATCGAGCGCATCGGGAAAAGCCTTACGGATCGAAAGACGCCTTTGCTTTGAAAGATTGTCGAGATAAATCTCGGGCAATTTGATGCCGATATAGACAAGCGCGATCAGACCGGCGAAACGAAACAGCCCCGAATAGCCCATGTCATCGATAAAGAAGAGATAAACCGTCCCGATGATCAGAAGACCGAGCGGAACGACCGCACGGAAAAACACAAAAGCGGTTTCGGCTGCACGGCCGCGAAAACCAGCCGCAGCCAGTTGCGCGGCGGCATCTTCAATATTCAACCATTCCGACAGACGGAGCTTTTCGACAATTTCTTTGACAAAAGGCTTTTGCTCAAGGCGCAAACTGGCTTTGGCTGTCTTGGCGAGCCTTTCGCGCTCGCGCATTCTTATCCTTTCGCGCTCGATGGCAACCGCCTTCATGCGGCGCTGCAAACCATTGGGCGCGACATAAGGCAAGGCAAGCGTCAGAACAGTGGCTATGGCGCTGATCGCTGCCAGCAGCGGGACAAGAAAATTGGGATCGCTTAAGCGAAGCATCAGATCGCGCATGACGCCTCACACATCGAAAGAGATCATGCGACGCATGACCAATATGCCAATGCCCATCCAAATGGCGCAAAGCGCCAGCATGACGCGCCCCTCCAGCGTGGTCCAAAGCATGTCCATATAGCCGGGGCTGGTGAATTGAACGAGACCGCCGACAAGAAATGGCAAAGACCCGATAATGCCGGCCGAAGCCTTTGCCTCCGACGACATGGAGCGTATTTTCTGCGACAGACGCTTGCGATCGCGAAGAACGCGCGACAGATTGCCAAGCCCCTCTGCCAGATTGCCGCCAGACTTCTGCTGGATGCCGATCAAAATGGAAAAGAAACGCGCCTCAGAAATCGGCACACGATCGGACAGACGATCGACTGCCTCGGTAATTGTCATGCCGACAGCCTGCGATTCAATGACAAGAAGAAATTCCGACCGGATGGGCTCTGGCATTTCCGAGGCAACAACGCGCAGCGAATCAACCAATGGAAGCCCTGCTCTCACGCCGCGAATAATCACATCGATGGCATCTGGAAATTTCTGGATGAAAAGCTTGAGCCGCCGATTACGCAAATAAATCAGCAGCCATTGTGGGATACCGATCGCACCGACAAAGAAAACCGCGCCGTGAACAAGCCGATCCTCGACAAAGATCACGGCCGTCAGCATGGCCAGAAAACCAAAAGCCAGCGACGCCAGATAGAATTTTACTTTCGAAATACGAAGACCTGCCTGCATCAGCCTCTGTTCTATGCTGATGCTGCGATCGGAATGACCGCGGCGCTCCAGATCTTTCAGGCTCTCTGAAATCTGCTTGCGTCGTTGGGAATTGTCGGAATGACGCGGAGCCATTGCGTGCTTGCCCGGCTGGACGAGCATGGCACGGCGCTTTTCTGCTGCTCGTTCGCCTGACAAATATGGATAGACAAGCGCATAAAACAGGCCAAGAGCTGCCAGAAACAGCGTCAGGACAAGAAAGAGATCGAAGGTGGAGAGATGCATCTCAGCCTCCGGCCAATTTGGGTTCATCGTGCAATTCAGCAGCATCAAGAGCGGCAGCCAGGCGACGCTCTTCATTGAAATAGCGGGCACGATCCCAGAAGCGTGGACGCCCGATACCCGTCGATCGGTGCCGCCCGATCAGGCGACCATGTGCATCCTCGCCAAGAACTTCATGAACGAAGAGATCTTGTGTCGTAATGACATCGCCCTCAAGACCTGCGACTTCGGTAATATGGGTGATGCGCCGCGAGCCATCGCGCAGACGCGCCGCCTGAATGATAATGTCGATGGACGAGACGATCATCTCCCGCACTGTGCGCGACGGCAGCGAGAAACCGCCCATGGTAATCATCGATTCGATACGGCTCAGGGCCTCCCGCGGCGAATTGGCATGCAATGTGCCCATCGAGCCGTCATGACCGGTATTCATCGCCTGCAAAAGATCGAAGGCTTCCGGACCGCGCACCTCACCCACAATGATGCGCTCCGGTCGCATACGAAGGCAATTGCGGACAAGATCGCGCATGGTGACCGCACCTGTGCCTTCCAGCGAAGGCGGTCGCGTTTCAAGCCGCACAACATGGGGTTGCTGCAATTGCAGCTCGGCTGCATCCTCGCATGTGATGATGCGTTCATCATGTTGGATGAAATGGGTCAGGCAATTGAGGAGAGTCGTTTTCCCCGATCCCGTTCCTCCTGAAATGACGACATTGCAACGCACCCGGCCGATGACTTTCAGCAATTCGGCGCCTTCCGGACTGATTGAGCCATAACGGACAAGCTGCTCGAGGGTCAGTTTCTCGCGCCGGAATTTTCGGATCGTCAAGCTCGGCCCATCAATGGCCAGCGGCGGCGCAATGACATTCACGCGCGATCCATCAAGCAGACGTGCATCGCAGATCGGTGAGGCTTCATCGACGCGACGACCCACCTGGCTGACAATACGCTGACAGATATTCATCAGCTGCGTATTGTCCTTGAAACGGATATTCGTCAGCTGAATTTTTCCGTCGACCTCAATATAGGTCCGGTTGCAGCCATTCACCATAATGTCGGCAATTTCATCGCGCGCCAGCAATGGCTCCAGCGGCCCGAAACCAAGAACGTCATTACAAATATCGTCGAGCATTTCATCCTGCTCGGCAATCGTCATGACCAAATTCTTGAGCGCGATAATCTCGTTGACAATATCGCGAATTTCACCGCGCGCGGCATCGGCATTGAGACGCAATAATTGCGACAGGTCGATGGCTTCGATCAGAGCGCCGACAATCATGCCTTTTGTGACATAATAATCATCCGATCGCCGCATCGCGTCAGCCGATCCCTCGGTTGCTGCGCTTTCGCTTTTCATCGGCATTGTTCTGCGCGACGCAGTCGAGGGCATCAGATCTTTTGGCGGCGTGTTTGCCGATCCGCCACCTGTACCCGGACGCCTGCCAAACATCTCACTCACTCCTGAATGTCTCTAGATGAGCCTCTTCATCAAGATGCAAATACATTGCGCAATTTCGATACGAGAGGCTTGATCAGCCCTGCTCTGTTTCCGCGCTGATCCATGCGCCCACTTATCTTCCGGGCCAGGTCAAAAAAGATTTGGGCTATTTTGTCTGCGCCGCTCAGCTCGCCGAGCATTTGGCCATTATTGGCTGCCGTGCCAAAAGTTTTTGCATCGTGAGGGATGATACAAACGGGCTGACTGCCCAGCGCTTTGGCAAAATCGCTGGGCGGAATCTCAGGCCGTTTTGGCAGACCGCATCCATTCATCACGAGCTTGGGCACAAGATCGTTCGGCCGCGCATTGCGCAGAAAATCGAACATGCTCTTGGCGTTGCGCAAGGCTGCCAGATCTGGCGAGGTCACAATCACAGCCTCATCGGCGCTGGCAAGCACATTGCTTTTCCAGCCGGGCCAGCCATGTGGAAGGTCCAGAACGATATAGGGCGCACAATTGCGCAGAATCTGCAGCAAGGGATCGAAATCCTGTTCTGCAAGATCGAATGTGCGATCCAGCATGGCAGGCGCGCTGAGAATGCTCAAACGCGCATCGCAACGGGTCAGAAGACGTTCGACCAAAGCCACATCCAGACGCTCGCCCGCAGCAAGGGCATCGGCAATTCCCTGAGGTGGGTCCTGATTGAAATCGAGACCCGCCGTTCCGAAGGGTAAATCCAGATCGACGATGATGACCGGCTGATCGAGAGAATGAGAGAGCGCCCAGGCAAGATTATGGGCAACAGTCGAGGCGCCCACACCGCCCTTGACACCGGTGACTGCAATCATGCGTCCGATGAGTTTTTGGCCAGGCTTGGTATAGAGCTCCGAAACAAGTCGAACGAAATGCGTCGCCTCGAAGGGATGGACCATATATTCGCTGACGCCACGCGCAATCAGTTCGCGATAGAGAATAATGTCGTTGACGCGACCGATGACAATAACCTTTGTCTCGGCGTCACAAATCTCTGCCAGCGCATCGAGCTGTGACAGGAGCACGTCGCGTTCGGCAAAGCTTTCGATGACGATCAGATTCGGTGTCGGCGCATTTTGAAAAGTATTGATGGCCATCGATATGCCGCCGGAATTGACTCGGGCTTGCGCGCGCCCGAAACGACGGTCTGTCAAGGCTTGTTCGAGCAGCTCGCGCGTCGAGGCCTGCTCGCAAAAGGCCTGCAGCGAAATGCGCGGGATCGATGCGATCGGCTTGGAATAGACATCGTTCACGTTCCGGCCCTCCGACCTATTTTCCATTTCCCGTTCCGATCGTTTGTGCATTTTCGCGCCATGCCGTGCCAGGATCGATTCCGCGCCTGACATTGGCGATGCCGCGCAAGCGCATTTCGCTGTCGGAAGCCGACAATGCCCGTGCGCCGATGAGATCGCGCGGATCTGCAGCTTGGGCTGCAAACATGGCCTGATTGGCGCAGCCGTGATTCCAATAGGGGCGATTGCTCCAGCCTGTCAGCGAAGATCCGGAGGCGAGATCCTCCGGCCATTGTCCGCAGGGTGCTGGCAGGCCTGCTTTCAATCCCAGAAAGGTCAATTTGATGGGCGCAGCCTGCAGGGATTCAACGCGCGGTGCGACATCGACTCTGACAGGGCCCCGCACGCCGGCATCCTGAAGGGCGTGGCGAATTTCATTGACCTGTTGGGGAAGCCGCCGGTTTTTTGCTGGCTCTTCTGGCATAATGATGACCATCGGACCCTTGCCGAAACGCGCATGGGACAGAGCAAATTCTTCAATCTGTCTGCGGGTGCGCAGATCGAGAGCGGGCGCTGGCACAATGGTCATTTCATAGGGACGTTGCTCGACCAAGATGGGGTGGCGCGCTTTGTGATCGAGCAGCGATCTGTCATGGCCCATCATCTGCTCGGGCGCAGATGCGCAACCCCCGAGCGCGACAAGAGCGATGAACAAGCCTGCCCCGGCAATCGTTTTTCGCGCATGTTCAATCATTGATGAACCCCACACGTCCCTTAAATCCCTCGATCCGGTTTCCGGCCGGTGAGGAATAGAGCCGGTTCATGCGGCCGAGCAGCCAGGCCTGCGGATCGCTAGAATCGGCCAAATGATCGGTCGGCCGATTGAGTTCGCCAGGCTGCGTCGGCTTGGCGAGAACAGGCGTCACAACGATCATCAATTCGCTTTCCTCGCGTTGATAATCGCGCGAACGGAAGAGCGCGCCCAGAACAGGCAGGTTCATCAAGCCCGGCATGCCATTAATGACCTGGCGCGAGCGCGTCTGAATGAGACCCGCCGAAGCAATGGACGCACCTGAGGGCAGTTCAACCGTGGTTTCGTTCTTGCGCGTGAGAAATCCGGCAATGCTTGTATTGCCAAAACTATAGGTCTGGGTGGGATCGATATCGACGACCTCCGTTGCCACGCGCAGCATGATCCGCCCCTCCGAGAGAACGACGGGCGTGAAATTGAGCGTGACGCCATAGGGGCGGAAGGTCACTGTCGAGGAGCAATTGTTGCGATTGGTCGCCGGATCGATCGTGCAATTCTGTCCCGAGGGAATGGGGATCTCGCCGCCTGCGGTGAATTTTGCGCTCTCGCCCGAGACGGCCGTGACTGTCGGTTCGGCAAGAATGCGCGCGACGCCATAGCGCTCGAAGGCCTGCAGCGTGGCGGTAATGTTTCCGTTGGCGGCAATGCTGTTGGGCGGCACGCCAGATCCCAGACCGAAAGGATTGGAGAGATCGAGCCGTCCCCAATTGCCCGATGCACTGATGTTGGAAATGCCGAGCTGTTTCATCACCTGCCGTTTCACTTCGGCAATGGTGACTTTCAGCATGACCTGGTCCTGCCCGCGGATCGTGAGCGAATTGACGATCCGCCCATTGCTCGCGCCATTTCCCTGCGAGAGAAAGCCGGCCGCAATATCCAGCGCCTGCTGTGCGTCGCGGGCGGAATCGACAAGCCCGGACAAAATGATCGTGTCATTCACCGTGCGCAGAGCAATATTGGCGCGCGGCACGGCAGATTTCAGAATGCGATCGAGCTCCTGAATGTCGCGACCGATGGAAATATCGACCGTGACAATCTGCCGGCCAGCTGCATCGAGCGCAAAAATGGTCGTCTGCCCACCATCTATGCCGATAATGTAGATTTTGCGCGGTGAGCGCACGACTGCATTGGCGACTTTGGGATTGCCGACAAAAATCTCAGAAGCATCGCGCGGCAGATCGAGAATGATCGACTTTCCGACGCCCATGCTGATGCGGCGCGACAGGGCGTCATCGGCGGCCCGAACCGAAGCAGGCAGGCCCAAAAGCGCCAGGAGGATCGGAAATATCATGCAAAAACGAGCGATCATCGCGCCACCTGCATATTTCCATAGCGAATGATGGATAAAGTGGATTCGCGCCCCGTCTGGCGCGCGGGCGTTGTCGCTTCGCCCAAAGGCCGCAAGATGAGGGACAATTGGCCGGTCCGCTGCGCCAGAACGAGACTCTCGGCCTGTTCGGGAGTGACCTCGAGCGTCGCGGTTGGACCAATCGCGCTGCGCTCATTCACGCGATCCTGCGCATTCTGGCCTACCGCGAGCACACGAATATTTGTCATGATGGTCTGGGCGCTCAAGGCATCGTTTGTGCGCGCATCGTCATCGCGACCGATGCGCACGACATCGACGCGATCATTGGGCAGAATAAAGCCTCCCGCGGCTGCAATGCCCTGGCCATCGATGGGAATGGCAACAGCACGCATGCCCGGCGTCAGATTTGCAGCCATATAACCACCCGCACGCCCTGCCCGGATCACCTTCTCGCGGCGGATCGGCTCGCCCTGCGACATGGGCGTTCGCACAAATGAACCGCGTATTTCGCCGATCGGATCGCCGCCGGCACGTCGCCGGATCATGCCAGGCTGGATTGTGCCTGCAGGCCAGGCGAGCCAGATCAGATCGCCTTCGGCCAGGACGCGACCGGCCGGCAGATCGGCGGCGGCCACCAAAATATCGTCTGTTTCAATATTCGGCGTCTGGGGTTGCTGGGCGATGGCACCCGTGAGCGGAGCCGGCTCTGGCTGGCTCACGATGGCATAAGCGCCCAAGCCTGCAAAAAGGGAGAGGCCCAGCAATGTCATTCGGACGATATTCATCGCAATAGCCGCCCCGCTTCAATGTCTTGATAAATGAAATGAACGTAACGTCATTTATGCGCGCACATGGTTAACGGAGAGTGAATTTCAGGTCGGGAGCAGCCCCAGCCAGACCGGTGTGGTCGGATAGAGATGCAAGGCGGCGGCGGCCAAGGCGATACCGTAAGGCACGCCCTGTTTGGGCTCATGCAAGCGCGCAATCCATTCCGCGCCATTCAGGCGCGCAGGCACCGGCCAGCGCCGCCACAGGACGATGAGCAGCGTCAGAGCGCCGCCAAGGATGGAGCTCAGAAGAAGAAATTCGAGCAAATGGCTCCAGCCAAACCAGGCGGCGACGGCCGCTGCAATTTTGGCATCGCCACCGCCAATCCATCCGGCCGCGAAAAGGGCAAAGCCGCCAGCCAGAACCACCGCGGCACAAGCCAGATGCAACCCGATGCTCCAGCCATCCATGCCGGCGGCCAGAGCAAAGGGAAGAAAACCCCCGATCAGCGCAATGGAGAGCAGATTTGGAATGCGCATGGTCAACAGATCGGAAGCCGCTGCATAGGCCATGCACAGTGGAAAAAACATAAGAGCAAAAAAAGGAATCATCAGTCTGTTCCGCCGGCAATGAATCGGGCTTGTGAGTGAGATTACGCAGCGTGATGTTTAATTTCGGTTAACCATAAAAGGAGGGCGCGCTGCCGCGCCCTCCTCATGGAATTACTTGAGAGCGTCCGACACAGCGGTGAATTTGGTTGCGAGATTGGTGCCGATGGTGGTGATGGCTGTGATGATGACCACAGAAATCAGACCGGCAATGAGTCCATATTCAATGGCGGTCGCACCGGACTGGTCTTTCAAAAAACGCGTCATGACATTCATGCACTGTTCCTCTTAACATCGACATTGCGGATAACTGGACCTGAACTGTATTCATTTCCAGTCTGAAAATATATGAAACATAATAAGTTACATTGCAACTAGATGACTCTTAGTATCACCCTCAGCTGAGACGCCACCATCCCCGACACCAGCGGGATCAAATGGATCGGCGGAGCTTCAGTCTTCCTTCATTTTTTTCCGCTTTCATGCGGCTTGTTGGATGGTCCGTGAGGCCGTGATGTTTGTTTTCAAGTTCGAGTTACGGCGCGTTTGGGCCGGCTTTTCCCTCTTGGCGTGTCTGGCTACCGCTCCGGCGATGGCACAGCAGGTCACGCAACTTCATCTCGATCGGGCGAAAATCGTTGAATTGCCGCCGGGCGCGACAACGATTGTTGTCGGCAATCCGGGCATTGCCGACGTCACTCTGCTCAAGGGGCAGAACCGGCTCGTGCTCACGGCCAAATCCTTCGGCGAGACAAATCTGTTGGCGCTCGATCAGCGCGGCGAGGCTGTGGCAGAAAGCATTTTGCGCGTGATCGCTTCAGATCATGCGCTTGTGGTCCAGCGTGGCATGGAGCGCGAATCCTATTCCTGCAACCCGCGCTGTCAGCCAACCATCAGCCTTGGCGATACATCGCGACATATGGGCGAGATCATCGGCCAGACCGGACAGCGCAACAGTTTTGCCACCGGCGGAAATGCCGGCGTCATGCGCTAAAGAAAAAGCCGCGGATGAAACCGCGGCTTTCTTGAGGGAAAGATCGATCCGCTCAGATCGTCTGATTATAGGCGCCGACTTCCGGATTCTCGCGCATCACACTGTCGACGGCCTTGAACATATCGCGCATGCGCTGTTCTGAAACCGGGCTCTCCACCACAACAACAAGCTCCGGCTTGTTGGAGGATGCACGAACCAGACCCCATGTGCCGTCTTCCGCCGTCACGCGCACGCCATTGACCGTCACGAGATCGCGGATCTTCTGGCCCGACACCGGCTCATTCTTCGCCTGCATGTCCTGGAAGCGTTTCACCACGCGCTCGACGACCTGATATTTGATCTCGTCATCGCAATGGGGCGACATGGTCGGCGAACCCCAGGTCTTGGGCAGATCGGCATAGAGCTGCGCCATCGACTTGCCCGGATTGCGATCGAGCATATCGATCACCTGGATCGCCGTGACGATTCCATCGTCATAGCCGCGCCCGACCGGCGCATTGAAGAAAAAGTGCCCGGACTTTTCAAAGCCTGCAAGCGCCTTCAGATCGGTGACGCGCCGCTTGATATAGGAATGTCCCGTCTTCCAGTAATCGGCTTTCACCTTGCGCTCGATCAGCACCGGATCGGTTGCAAACAGGCCGGTCGATTTCACATCGACAACGAAAGTGGCGCCCGGATGCAAGGCGGACAGATCGCGCGCCAGCATCACGCCGATCTTGTCGGCGAAAATTTCATCGCCATGATTGTCGACCACGCCGCAGCGATCGCCATCACCATCGAAGCCGAGCCCGACATCGGCGCCCACTTCCTTCACCTTATGGGCAATGGCGTGCAGCATTTCCATATCTTCGGGATTGGGATTGTAGCGCGGAAAATTGTAATCGAGCTCAACGTCGAGCGGGATCACTTCGCAGCCGAGCTTTTCAAGAATCTGCGGCGCAAAAGCGCCCGCCGTGCCATTGCCGCAAGCGGCAACCACTTTCAGCTTGCGCTTGATCGGGGCGCGATTGGTGAGATCGCCAATATAGCGCGCCGGGAAATTGTCGACATAGACATAGCCGCCGCCCGTCCGTGTCTGGCCCTTGCCATTGAGCACAATATCGGAGAGACGCCCCATTTCATCGGGGCCGAAAGTGACCGGGCGCTGCACGCCCATTTTCACGCCCGTCCAGCCATTGTCATTATGCGAGGCCGTGACCATGGCAACGCAGGGCACATCGAGTTCGAATTGCGCAAAATAGGCCATGGGCGAAAGCGCCAGACCAATGTCATGCACTTTCACGCCACCCGCCACGAGGCCGGTGATGAGCGCATGTTTGATGGAGGACGAATAGGCGCGGTAATCATGGCCGGTGACGAGTTCAGGCTTCACGCCCATCTCATGGATCAGCGTGGCGAGGCCAAGGCCCAGAGCCTGCACGCCCATCAGGTTGATTTCTTTTTCGAACAGCCAGCGCGCATCATATTCGCGAAAGCCCGTCGGCTTGACCATCGGCCGGGTTTCATAAGCGTAGGAATTCGGGCTGAGCTGATGGGCGGGCTTGGGAAACATAGAAAGCCTCTGTCTTCGGGCCGGGTCTTGCCCGGCAAGGTTCAATTTAGCTCAGATGACGTCAAAAGCGAGACGCGCGGCCGGAAATGTCTTGCCCGGCCGAATCTGCTCAAGCCCCGCCGCTGAGATGCCGGCGCAGCACATTCACTTGACCCATGGGAGGTTACGATCCGGTTTCCGTGCCCCGGTGCTTCTTGAGCGCATAGAGGGCCTCGAGCGCCGCTTTGGGGCTGAGCTCATCGGGGTCGATCCCATCGAGGGCCTCGCGCAACTCATCGCGTTTTGGCGCGGCGATGGGGGACGATGACGGCGCCAGCAAGGGTGCAAACAGCGGCAGGTCGTCGATCATTTTCTGGACGGGTGCGGCGCGCTCGCCCGCTTCCAGCTCGCTGAGAAGATGGCGCGCGCGCTCGACAACGGCAGACGGCAGGCCCGCCAGTTTGGCGACCTGAATGCCATAAGAACGGTCGGCTGCGCCTTGCACCACTTCATGCAGGAAGACGACATCGCCGTTCCATTCGGTCACCCGCACGGTGAGATTCATCAAGCGCGGCAATCGTTTCGACAATTGCGTGAGCTCGTGGAAATGGGTCGCAAACAAAGCGCGCGCGCGATTGCCGTCGTGCAAATGTTCAACCGTCGCCCAGGCGATGGACAGCCCATCGAATGTCGCCGTGCCGCGACCGATCTCGTCGAGAATAACCAGCGAACGCTCGGTCGCCTGATTGAGAATGGCCGCTGTCTCGACCATTTCGACCATGAAGGTGGAGCGTCCGCGCGCCAGATCGTCAGCCGCGCCAACGCGCGAGAAGAGACGATCGACAATGCCGATATGGGCCTCGCGCGCCGGCACATAAGCGCCCATTTGCGCAAGCACGACAATCAGCGCGTTCTGGCGCAGATAGGTCGATTTACCGGCCATATTCGGACCGGTGATGACGGCAATGCGCGCCGCCTTGCCGCCGGCATCTGCCAGATCCGTATCATTGGCGACAAAGCCCTGTCCCTTGGCGCGCAGGGCTGCCTCCACCACGGGATGACGGCCTGCAACAATTTTGAATGTGAGCGAGGCATCGACGGCCGGGCGCACCCAATCGCGCAAAGCCGCAATCTCTGCCAGAGAGGCGCCGACATCGATGGCAGCCAGCGCATCGGATGCCTGTTTCAAAAGATCTGTGGCGCGCAGGGCCTCATCGGCGAGGCCATCGAAAATAGCCAGTTCGAGCGCAATGGCGCGATCGGCAGCAGAGGCGATCTTGGCCTCGATCTCGTTGAGTTCCGTTGTTGAAAACCGCATCGCACCCGCCATGGTCTGGCGATGGATGAAGGTTTCATTGAAGGGTGCTTTGAGCAGTTTCTCGCCCTGCACCTGCGGCACTTCGATGAAATAGCCGAGAAAATTATTGTGCTTGACGCGGAGCTGTTTGGTCTCGGCCTTGTCGCAATAATCGGCCTGCATGGCGGCAATGACGCGACGGCTCTCGTCGCGCAAGGCACGAAGCTCGTCGAGCGCCGGCTCAAAACCCGTCCGCACAAAACCGCCATCGCGCTTTTGCAAGGGCAATTCATCGCTCAAAGCTGTCGTCAGCCGCGCTTCGAGCGACGGCGGCAAAGCCTGCAGAGCGGCCAGATTGGTGCCGATCTCATCGGGCTTTTCATCCACATCGCCGAGCAGGCGCACAATCTCGCGCGCTGCGGCAAGCCCGTCGCGCAGACAGGCAAGATCGCGTGGGCCGCCGCGCTGCAGGGCAATCCGCGACAAAGCGCGCGACATGTCGGGCGCCGCACGCAATTTCTGCCGCAGCTCCATGCGCAAGGGCGCACGCTCGATGAAAAAGGCGACAACATCCTGACGGCGGACGATTTCGGCCACCTGGGTGAGCGGAGCAGCGAGGCGCTGCGCCAGAAGACGCCCGCCTGCCGCCGTCATTGTGGAATCGATGGCCGCCAGCAGCGAGCCCTCGCGATGGCCCGACAATGTGCGTGTGAGTTCGAGATTGGCGCGCGTGGCCGCATCGATTTCAAGCGATGCACCGCGCTGCAACCGCTCGGGGCGGGCGAGCGGCGGGCGCACACCGATCTGCGTGCGCTCGACATAGGCAATGGCAACAGCGGCAGCCGCCACTTCCGCGCGTGTGAAAGCGCCAAATCCATCGAGCGTCGCCACGCCGAAATAATCGCACAGACGGCGCTCTGCCGAGGCTTGTTCGCCGCTTTCGCGCGGCACGGGGCCGAGCGGCAAGCCGGTTTCTTCCGCCAGCCGGATGATTTCCGGCAGATCGGCAAGCGCCTGCGGCACAACGATCTCGCGCGGATCGAAACGGGCGATCTCGGTTGGCAGCGCAGCCTCAGGGGCTTCGGTAACAGCAAAAGCACCGGTTGAAATATCGAGCGCCGCCAGCCCGTAGATCGCGCTCTCATCCGATTGCCGCACGCGCGCGAGCGCCAGCAAAAGATTGGCGCGGCCGGGATCGAGCAGACGCTCTTCGGTGATTGTACCGGGCGTGACCAAGCGCACGACATCGCGCTTCACCACGGATTTGGCGCCGCGCTTGCGCGCCTCGGCGGGATCCTCCATCTGTTCGCACACAGCGACCCGATGGCCGAGCCCGATCAGGCGTTGAAGATAATCGTCGGCGCGATCGATGGGCACGCCGCACATGGCAATATCTTCGCCCAGATGCTTGCCGCGTTTGGTCAGCACAATCCCCAAAGCCCGGCTGGCCGTTTCCGCATCCTCGAAAAACAGCTCGTAGAAATCGCCCATCCGGTAAAACAGCAGGCAATCGGGATTGGCGGTCTTGATCTCGATATATTGCGCCATCATGGGCGTGACGCGGCCCGATGCGGCGGGGTCGCGATCCGTCGGGGCAAGATCTGGCGTTTGCGAGGAGGACATGGGCGCGACCCTAGCAAAGCCCATGGCCCCGCGCATGGCGGGCAGACCACTTGTCCACGTCTTCCCAAGACCCGGCTCTTGCTCTTGCTCTTGCCCTCGCCCGTGCACCCACCGGCCCAAAGGTCGCGGCGATCTTGGCTTGGAACCGCTGTCGTGGACGGGTAAGGTCGCGGCCAGCCCATCAGACCAGACCATTTGAGCAGGACATGACTGAGGACAGGACCAAGCGCCCGACCCGCCCCAAGCGCCCGACCATTACCGATCAGGAGGCGCTCCAGTTCCATTCCAAGGGGCGCCCGGGCAAGCTCGAAATCGTCGCCACCAAGCCCATGGCAACGCAGCGCGATCTGGCTCTGGCCTATTCGCCGGGCGTCGCCGTGCCGGTGAAGGCGATCGCCGCCGATCCCTCCACCGCCTATGATTACACCACCAAGGGCAATCTGGTCGCCGTGATCTCCAACGGCACGGCCATTCTGGGCCTCGGCAATCTGGGCGCGCTCGCCTCCAAACCGGTGATGGAGGGCAAGTCGGTCCTCTTCAAGCGCTTTGCCGATATCGATTCCATCGATCTCGAGGTCGATGCCGAAGATCCCGATGACGTGATCAACGCCATTCGCTATCTCGGCCCCTCTTTCGGCGGCATCAATCTGGAAGACATCAAGGCGCCCGAATGTTTCATCATCGAAGAGCGCCTGCGCGAACTCATGGATATTCCCGTCTTCCATGATGACCAGCACGGAACCGCCATTATCGCAGCCGCCGGCATGCTGAATGCGATCCAATTGACGGGACGCGATATCAAAAAGACGAAACTCGTCTGCAATGGCGCGGGCGCTGCCGGCATTGCCTGTCTCGACCTGATCAAGGCGATGGGCTTTGCCCCAGAAAATGTTCTGCTCTGCGACACCAAAGGCGTTGTCTACAAGGGCCGCACTGAGGGCATGAACCAGTGGAAATCCGCCCATGCGGTGGAGACGAAAAAGCGCACGCTCGAAGAAGCGATGGAAGGCGCCGATATTTTCTTCGGCCTCTCGGTGAAAGGCGCGCTGACGACCGATATGGTGAAGGCAATGGCGCCCAACCCGATCATTTTCGCCATGGCCAATCCCGATCCCGAAATCACGCCGGAAGACGCCCATGCGGTGCGCGACGATGTGATCATTGCTACAGGACGCTCCGATTACCCGAACCAGGTCAATAATGTTCTGGGCTTTCCCTATATTTTCCGCGGCGCGCTCGATGTGCGCGCCACGACAATCAATATGGAAATGAAAATCGCCGCGACCAAGGCTTTGGCCGAACTCGCGCAGGAAGACGTGCCCGATGAAGTGGCCGTTGCCTATCAGGGTGCGCGCCCGCGCTTTGGCGCCGATTATATTATTCCCGTGCCCTTCGATCCGCGCCTGATCAGCGTCATTCCCGTTGCTGTGGCCAAAGCCGCCATGGAATCGGGTGTGGCCCGCAAGCCGATTGTCGATTTCAAGACTTATGCCGCACAACTCTCGGCGCGCCGCGATCCGGTTGCCGGCGCGCTGCAGCGTGTCATCGACCGTGTGCGCCGCTATCCCAAGCGCGTCGTCTTCGCCGAGGGCGAGGAAGAGCAGGTCATGCGTGCAGCCGTGTCCTTCGTTAATCAGGGGCTCGGCACGGCCGTGCTGGTCGGGCGCGAAGAGCGCATTGCCGAGACGGCTGCCTTTGCCGGCGTCGATCTGCTCGACAAGGGCATTGAGATCGCCAATGCGCGCGTCTCCCACCGCAACAATGTCTATGCGCAATTCCTCTACGAACGACTGCAGCGCAAGGGCTATTTGTTCCGCGATTGCCAGCGCCTGATCAACCAGGACCGCAACCATTTCGCCGCCGCCATGGTGGCGCTCGGCGATGCGGATGCCATGGTGACAGGTGTCACCCGCAATTTCTCGATCGCGCTCGAGGAAGTGCGCCGCGTGATCGATCCCAAGCCCGGCCATCGGGTGATCGGCCTGTCGCTGATCCTGGCGCGCGGCAAGCCCGTGCTTGTGGCGGACACAGCCATTACCGAAATGCCGACCGCCGAAGAGATTGCCCAGATCGCCATCGAGGCTGCCGGCGTATCGCGTCGTCTCGGCTATGAGCCGCGCGTGGCCATGCTCGCTTTCTCCACATTCGGCCACCCGGAAGGCGAGCGCTCGGCGCGCGTCATCGAGGCGGTGAAAATTCTCGATGCCCAGCGTGTCGATTTCGAATATGACGGCGAAATGGCTGCCGATGTCGCCCTCAACAAGGAGCTGATGGCGACCTATCCTTTCTGCCGCCTCACCGATACGGCCAATGTTCTGGTCATGCCGGCTTTCCATTCAGCATCGATCTCGACAAAAATGCTGCAGGAGCTTGGCGGCGCGACCGTCATCGGTCCCCTCATCGTCGGACTCAACAAGCCGGTGCAGATCATCCCGCTTGGCGCAAAAGATTCCGACATCGTCAACATGGCTGCACTTGCAGCCTATAATGTGAGTGGCTGAAACCAGCCCCAAGCCGCGACTTCTCCGGCTCGCTTTCAGGAAGAGGTTTTTCCATGCGTATCGCAATGATCGGCTCGGGCTATGTCGGGCTTGTTTCAGGCGCGTGCCTTGCCGATTTCGGCCACACTGTCATTTGCGTCGACAAGGATGCCGGACGCATTGACATGCTGCTGCGCGGCGAGATTCCGATTTTCGAACCCGGCCTTGACGATCTTGTCGCAACCAATGTGCGCCAGAAACGCCTGTCCTTCACCATGGATCTTGCACAGGCTGTTGCCGGCGCAGATGCCGTGTTCATTGCTGTCGGCACGCCCTCGCGCCGGGGCGATGGCCATGCCGATCTCTCCTATGTCTATGGCGCGGCAGCCGAGATTGCCAAGGCTTTGACCGGCTATTGCGTGATCGTCACCAAATCGACAGTGCCGGTTGGCACCGGCGATGAGGTGGAGCGCATCATTGCCGAGGCACGGCCAGATCTGGAATTTGCCGTCGTCTCCAATCCCGAGTTTCTGCGCGAAGGCGCCGCCATTGCCGATTTCAAACGCCCGGATCGCATTGTCGTCGGGGCTGAGACGGAACGCGCCCGCGATGTGATGAGCGAGATTTATCGCCCGCTCTATCTCAACCAGAGCCCGCTCGTCTTCACGGGCCGGCGCACCTCCGAACTGACCAAATATGCCGCCAATGCCTTTCTCGCCACCAAGATCACTTTCATCAATGAAATGGCGGATCTGTGCGAAAAGGTCGGCGCCAATGTGCAGGATGTCGCGCGCGGCATCGGGCTCGACAATCGTATCGGCGGGAAATTCCTGCATGCAGGGCCAGGCTATGGCGGCTCCTGCTTTCCAAAGGACACGCTCGCTCTCGTGCGCACAGCGCAGGAAGCAGGTGCGCCCGTGCAGATTGTCGAGACGGTGGAGCGCGTCAACAAAACGCGCAAGAAAAATATGGCGCAGCGCGTGATCGCAGCTTGCGGGGGCTCGGTGAAGGGCAAGAAAATCGCTTTGCTCGGCCTCGCCTTCAAACCAAACACGGATGACATGCGCGATGCGCCCTCCATCGACATTGTCGAGACACTCGGCGCGGCGGGCGCGCGCATCCATGCTTTCGATCCGGAAGCCATGAGCCAGGCCCGCGCGATCATGCCCGACATTGCCTATGAGGACGAACCCTATGCCTGCGCTGAGGGCGCGGATGCGCTTGTCATCGTGACCGAATGGGATGCATTCCGCGCGCTCGATCTGAAGCGCGTCAAGGAGAGCATGAAAGCGCCGGTTGTGGTCGACCTGCGCAACATTTATCGCCCCGCCGACATGCGCAAAAACGGGTTTACATATTCAAGTATCGGGCGGCCGTAACGGCGATTAAACCGTCACCTGCGCACCCAGCTCGACGACGCGATCGGATGGAATTGAGAAAAAGTCTGTCGCATTGGCAGATTGGCGGGACATGGCAATAAAGAGCTTGTCCTGCCAGATCGGCATGCCCGAATTCGGGCTTGCCTTGATGGTGCGTCGTCCGAGGAAGAAGGACGTCGTCATAATGTCGAATTTCAGCCCGGCCTTGCGCAGGCTGGCAAGAGCGGCCGGAACGCGCGGACTTTCCATAAAGCCGAAATGCAATGTGATGCGGGTGAAATCATCCGACAATTGCTCGACTTCGCATCTTTTATTGGCACTGACGCGCGGCGTTTCCTCGGTTCGCACATTCACAATGAAGACGCGCTCGTGCAAAACCTTATTGTGCTTGAGATTGTGCATGAGGGCAGATGGCGCAACCTGCGGATCGCTGGTGAGGAAAATGGCCGTGCCGCTGACGCGCGTCGGTTTCGATTTCTCCAGCATGCGGATGAGATCGCGCATCGGGATGGAATCGCGATGGGTTTTGGAAGCCAAAAACCCCGATCCGCGCATCCAGGTCCACATGACAAGCACGACAGTGACGCCGATCAAGACCGGCACCCAGCCGCCATCGAACAATTTCAGAAGATTGGCGGAGAAGAAGGCCAGCTCGATCACGAGGAACAGGCCCATGACGGAGAAAGCGCCCCAAAGCGGCCATTTCCAGACGCGCCAGACGACGACAAAGGCCAGCAGGGAATCGACCACCATGGATGCCGTGACAGCAATGCCATAGGCCGATGCCAGATTGCTGGAGGATTTGAACATGGCCACCAGCAGAAGCACGCCGACGAGCAGGAATTGATTGACGCGCGGGATGAAAATCTGCCCTTCCTGCTTGTCCGACGTATGCTGGATTTCAAGCCTTGGCAGGAGGCCAAGCTGGATCGCCTGACGGGCCAGCGAGAAAGCGCCGGTGATTGTCGCCTGACTGGCGATCACCGTGGCGACAGTTGCCAATATGACCAGCGGCAGCAGCGCCCAATCGGGCGCAAGCAGGAAGAAGGGATTTTCCAGCGCCTCCGGCCGGTCGAGGATCAGCGCACCCTGGCCCAGATAATTCAGCACCAGTGCGGGCAAGACGAGCAGCGTCCAGGCAATCTGGATCGGCCGGCGACCGAAATGGCCCATATCGGCATAAAGCGCTTCCGCACCCGTGACGGCCAGAAAGACACTGCCCATGACCACGAAACTGAGCATGCCATGCGAGAAGAGAAACCGCAGCGCATGCTCGGGATTGAAGGCCAGAAGAATGCGCGGATCATCGCCAATATGGCTGAGACCCAGCACGGCCAGCGTGGTGAACCAGACCAGCATGATGGGGCCGAAAAATCCGGCCACGCGTCCCGTGCCGTGACTTTGCACCATGAACAGGCTGATCAGGATCACAAAGGTGATCGGCAGCACATAGGTCTCGAATTTCGGCGTGACGAGTTTCAGACCCTCGACGGCGGAAAGAACCGAAATGGCCGGCGTGATAATGGCGTCGCCCGTAAACAGCGAAGCGCCGATAATGCCGAGAAAAAGAACGATGAGCGAGCGTTTGGCCAAAGCGCTTTGCGCCAATGCCATCAGGGCCAAAGTTCCGCCCTCGCCACGATTGTCGGCGCGCGTCAGGAAGAGCACATATTTGATCGTGACGATCAGGAACAAAGCCCAGATCAGCAGCGAAACAATGCCCAGCACATTCTGCTCGGTCGTGCCCATGCCCGCTGTATGCGCCAGCGATTCACGCAAGGCATAGAGGGGGCTCGTGCCAATATCGCCATAGACGACGCCGATGGATCCGAGCGTCAGTGTCCAAAGACTCGCCTTGGAATGGCCATGGCCATCTTCGCCACCCGCCTGAGCGGCATGCGAGCCGGCCTCTGACTGGGCGGAACCAGATTCCTCAGAAACGCCTTGCGGCATAGGAAAATCCTTCGACGGTCCGCGCTCGATAGCGCCGCCAAGGGCGCAATCTCTGGACCGGGACGGGGCTATACTCCTTTCCGGGTCGAAGGAGAAGAGACTTTGCCGCCCCTCGACAATCACCTTTCGGACCCGTTCGCCGCAAAAGCGATCCCCCGCAGCGCCAGACGGGGAGTCTTGATTTAACAAGCAAGTTCTGTGCTTTAGCCGGCACTTATCATCATTCGGGCTTCATCAGGCCGAAACAGGCGCCCTGAGCATCGGAAACCACGGCCAGACGCCCGACTCCGGGCACATTCCAAGGCGTTTGGGTCACACGACCGCCCTGGCTCGCGAGGATCGCGCATGAGCCGTCCACATCCCCGCTTGCCAGATAGACGAACCAATGCGGGGTCTCTCCCGGCGGCAGGGTTTCAAGACCCATGATGCCAGCGCATGGCCGGTCACCTATTTTTGCAACCCAATAGGTCCCGCCCTGCGGCATCGGATGAGGCTCATAGGTCCAGCCGGCGAGTTCCGCATAATGGGCCTTGGCCGCTTCGACATCTGCCGTGATCAATTCAGTCCAGATGAATGTCCCGATCATGACACAACCTCCTTGGCGGGATGGTGATCGGCCGCCCGCGCGCGAGGCAAGCACGTGCGGGTTGAATCACCCTCTTGTGTTCCCCCCGCTTGCCTCCCGCCACAGGCTCGGCCATTCATGCCCTTATGGCCGCCATTTTCACGACAGCCCTGCCAATCGATGCCATTCTCGGCGACTTGCGCGAAAAGCTTGCGCAAACGACGCGGCTTGTGCTCGTCGCCCCGCCGGGTGCGGGCAAAACAACGCGCGTGCCGCTTGTGCTGATCGACGAGAGCTTTGCAAAGGGCGGCAAGATCATTTTGCTGGAACCGCGCCGGTTGGCCGCGCGCGCGGCTGCCGAGCGCATGGCGCAGACTTTGGGCGAGAATGTCGGCGAGACAGTGGGTCTGCGTGTGCGCCTGCAATCGCGCATTTCGGCAAAAACGCGGATCGAAGTTGTCACTGAGGGCGTGTTCGCCCGCATGATCCTCGACGATCCTGCGCTCGAGGGCGTCGCCTGCGTGATTTTCGATGAATTTCATGAGCGCTCGCTCGATGCCGATCTCGGCCTCGCACTGGCGCTCGAAGCCCAAGCAGGATTGCGCGAGGATCTGCGCATTCTTGTCATGTCGGCAACGCTCGATGGCGCGCGTGTTTCGAAACTCATGAGCGATTGCCCTGTGATCGCCAGCGAGGGCCGCGCTTATCCTGTTGAGACGCGACATGCGCCGCGCGAGCCCCGCGCGCGGCTCGAAGACGATATGCTGCGCGTCATCTTGACGGCCTTGCGCGCCGAAAGCGGTTCGATCCTTGCCTTCCTGCCCGGACAAGGCGAAATCCGCCGCCTTGCCTCCATGCTGGAAGACAAGGTTTCCGACACGATCGATATTGCGCCGCTCTATGGCGCGATGGAACGCGCTGCGCAGGATCGCGCCGTGCAACCGGCCAAAACGGGACGGCGCAAGATTGTACTGGCCACGTCCATTGCAGAAACCTCGCTCACCATTGAAGGTGTGCGCGTTGTCATCGACAGCGGGCTTGCGCGCGTGCCGCGCTATGAGCCCGATCTTGGATTGACGCGACTTGAAACCATGCGCGTGTCGCGCGCTGCCGCCGACCAGCGGCGCGGACGTGCGGGACGAACAGAGCCCGGCGTCTGCTACCGCCTGTGGGAAGAAGCTGCCACCGGTGCGCTCGAACCTTTTTCCGCGCCCGAGATTCTCTCCGCCGATCTGTCGGGCCTGATGCTCGATCTCGCGGCCTGGGGCGTGCGCGAGCCGGCGCAACTTGCCTGGCTCGACGCCCCGCCTGCACCGGCTGTCAAAGAAGCACGCGCGCTTTTGCGCTCATTGCATGCGCTGGATGAAGAGGGCGCGATCACGACCCAAGGCCGCGCCATTCGTGCGCTTGCTCTGCCACCGCGTCTGGCGCGTATGGTGATTGCCGCGGCACATATGGGCGAGGCGCGGCTGGCGGCCGATCTTGCAGCCGTGCTGGTGGAGCGCGGGCTTGGCGGCGAGCGCACGGATCTGTCGGAACGCGTTGAAAATCTGCGCCGCGATCGCGCGCAACGCGCCGAAGATGCACGTCGCCTGGCGCGCAATTTTGCCTATGTCGCTGCCCGGCAAACAGGGCGCAAGGATCAGGACGGCGGCGACCTGTCCGATTGCGGACGGCTTGTCGCGCTTGCTTTTCCCGATCGCATTGCAAAAGCGCGCGGCAAGGCGGGGGAATTTCTCATGGCCAATGGCCGCGCCGCCGCACTCGAACCCCATGAGCGCCTTGCGCGCGAGCCTTTCATCGCCCTTGCCGAAGTGAGCGGACGCGCTGGCGCCGCGCGTATTCTTGCCGCTGCTGCCTTGAGCGAAGATCAGGTGATTGCGCTTGCGCAAGACGAGATCGAAGAACGCGATGATGTGAGCTTCGACCGCGCGAGCCTGTCGCTGCGTCGTCGTCGTGCGCGGCGGCTTGGTGCGATTGTTCTCTCCGAACAGATTTTGCCGATTGAAGCAGGTGCAGAAACTGCTGCAGCGCTGGCGCGCGGCATTGCCGCCATCGGCATCGAGCGCCTGCCCTGGACGAAAGCGCAAAAACAATGGCGCGACCGCGTCATGTTTTTACGCCGCGCAGAGGGCGAGGAATGGCCTGACCTGTCCGATGCAGCTTTGGCCAAAAGCGCGGAAGAATGGCTGGCGCCTTTCATCACCGGGCGCATATCGCTGAATGCGATCACGGCAAGCGATCTCGATGCGGCGCTGTCGGCACTGCTGCCATGGGACATGATGCGACGGCTCGAGGCTGAAGCCCCCACGCATTTTACCGCGCCCACAGGCTCGCATGTGGCTGTCGATTATGAAGCTGAAGGCGGGCCCGTGCTTGCCATCCGCGTGCAGGAACTCTTCGGCCTCTCGACACATCCATCGCTTGCGGGCGGGCGTGTGCCGCTGACGCTGCATCTGCTCTCCCCAGCCCATCGCCCGATCCAGATCACCAAAGATCTGCCGGGTTTCTGGAAAGGCTCATGGGCCGCCGTGAAAGCTGAAATGAAGGGCCGCTACCCGCGCCATCCCTGGCCGGACGATCCAGCCCAAGCCGCACCGACGACGCGCGCCAAGCCGCGCGGGACGTGACCGGGGCCCACCCGCCCCAAAATGCGCAGTTCATGAAATGTTCTTGCCAAGATCTGAAACATGGGTCAAGCTCACGCCTGTCCTTGCGTCAGGAGGCCGGGTCATGGTGGTGCGGGTCGCGACAGTCGCCTTCGAGGGGATCGAGGCCCGGCCGGTCGATGTTCAGGTCCAGATTTCCAATGGCAATGTCGCCTTTTCCGTCGTTGGCCTAGGCGACAAGGCGGTCGGGGAATCGCGCGAGCGTGTGCGCTCGGCTTTGATCGCGGCAGGGCTTGCCATGCCGGCGCGGCGCGTCACGGTCAATCTCGCCCCTGCCGACATGCCGAAAGAGGGCAGCCATTACGACCTGCCGATTGCACTCGCCATTATGGCTTCCATCGGCGCCATCCCGAGCGATGCGCTGGCGGGCTATACGGTTTTGGGCGAATTGGCGCTCGATGGATCGATCACGGCCGTGGCCGGCTGCCTGCCTGCAGCGGTGGCCGCCAATGCGCGCGGACAGGGGCTGATCTGCCCGGCCGCCTGCGGGCCGGAGGCCGCCTGGGCCTCATCTGAGATCGACATTATCGCGCCGCGCTCGCTCATCCAGCTCGCCAATCATTTTCGCGGCACACAAGTGCTCGCCCGCCCCACCCCGGCCATGCGCGCGCAAGGCGCGGCCCAGCCGGACCTGCGCGACATCAAAGGGCAGGAAAGCGCCAAGCGCGCATTGGAAATCGCTGCCGCCGGTGGCCATCACATGCTGATGAACGGCCCGCCGGGTGCGGGCAAAAGCATGCTGGCGGCGCGCCTTCCCTCCATTCTGCCGCCGCTCAATCCGCGCGAATTGCTCGAAGTCTCCATGGTCCATTCGGTGGCGGGTGCGCTGGCGGGAGGCGAACTCACCGACCGGCGGCCGTTTCGCGCGCCCCATCATTCCGCCTCCATGGCGGCGCTCACGGGCGGGGGCATTCATGCGCGGCCCGGCGAAGTCTCGCTC
>CAZHOK010000007.1:0-11613 GCA_964534115.1 uncultured Beijerinckia sp. | reverse complement strand
GGCGTGCTGTTTCTCGACGAATTGCCGGAATTTTCCATGCAGGCGCTGGATTCGCTGCGCCAGCCGATCGAGATCGGCGAAGTGGCCATTGCACGCGCCAATCATCGCGTCACCTATCCGGCGCGCTTTCAGCTTGTTGCCGCCATGAATCCCTGCCGCTGCGGCCATGCGACCGATCCGGGCCATGCCTGCAAGCGCCAGCCCAATGCGCGCTGCATGGCGCAATATCAGGCCCGGCTGTCGGGCCCTTTGCTCGACCGTTTCGACCTTGTGCTCGAAGTGCCGGCTGTCTCGGCTGCCGATCTGCTGCTGCCGCCTGCAGAAGAAGGCTCGCGCGAGGTTGCCGCGCGCGTGATGCATGCGCGCGAGATCCAGCGCAACCGCTATGCAGCCCTTGGCCTGCCGGGCATTGCCACCAATAGCGCAGCGCCCGCGCAAGTGATCGAGACGGCGGCGCGTCCCGATGCGGGGGGCGAAAAGCTCATCCGCGAGGCGGCCGACCGGATGCGGCTGACGGCGCGCGGATTTCACCGTGTGCTGAAACTCGCCCGCACGCTCGCCGATCTCGACGAATCGGATGCCGTGCAGCGTATCCATGTGGCGGAAGCCCTGACCTATCGCGGCTCTGTCGCAGGGGCCGCGGAGGCTGCCTGACAAGCTTCTGATTTCAGAACCTTTCCAGCTTGAGCGAAACCGTCATAAAAGCGTCGGCTGATCGTGATCTTCTGAAAGGAAGACATAGAGGTGGAGACAGATGGCTCTCTTTGTTTCGCAAGCCGTTTTCCTGAAGCAGGCCGTGGTCACAGGGTTTGGCGGCACGATCCGCGCATTGCCGTTGAAAATGCCGCGCCCCGTGCGCGATCATGGCGCACTCGATCCCTCGCTCGGGCGCATGGGCTCGCTGGAAGCCCGCCTCGCCATCACCAAGAAGGACATTCGGCGGGCGCAGAAATTGCGCTATCGCGTCTTTTTCGAAGAGGGCGGCGCGACGGCCGATGCGCGCTCGGCTCTGTCGCGGCGCGACATCTGCCCCTTCGACCGCATTTGCGACCATATTCTCGTCATCGACCATGCCGCAAAAAATCGCTTCGGGCGGATCAAGCCGAAAGTGGTGGGAACCTATCGCCTGCTGCGCAAGGATATTGCGGACAAGAACGGCGGTTTTTACAGCGCGCAGGAATTCGACATTGCGCCGCTGCTGGCCAAGCATGGCGACAAGAATTTTCTTGAGCTCGGGCGCTCCTGCGTCCTGCCGGCCTATCGCTCCAAGCGCACGATTGAACTTTTGTGGCGCGGCATTGCCGCCTATGTGCAGCATTATCGCATCGATGCCATGATCGGTTGCGCGTCTTTCGAGGGCGCAAACCCGCTCAAACATGCGCTCGGCCTGTCTTTCCTCCATCATCATGCGCTGGCGCAGGGCGAATGGGCGGCGCGCGCGCTGCCTGAGCAAAGCATCGGCATGGACATGATCTCGGCTGAAACCATCGATCTGCGCCGCGCACTCGATGCGCTGCCAACTTTGGTGCGCGGCTATCTGCGGCTTGGCGCAACTTTCGGCGAAGGCGCGGTCGTCGACCGCCAATTCGGTACGGTCGACGTTCTGGTCATCATGCCGGTATCGAAAATCGACGCCAAATATCTCGACCACTTCTCGCCGGAGAAACGGGCAGCCTGATCTCAGCGCCCCTCGCCCATGGCAAGCAATGCGCGCAAGCCCGCTCGATAGGTCGGGTGGTTGAAGGCAAAACCCAGCTCGCGCTTGATGCGCGCATTGGAAACGCGCTTGTTCTCGGCATAAAAACTGCGCGCCATGGGCGTGAGTTCTGCAGAGGCAAAATCCTGTTCGGGCGGTGGCGCAACACCCAGCAGATCGGCGGCAAAAGTCACCACATCCTGGGGTGGCGCCGGCTCGTCATCCGTCACATTATAGATGGCGCCCGCTTTTGCACCCGCAATACAGGCCATGATCGCATCGGCAATATCTTCGACATGAATGCGATTGAAGACCTGTCCGGGCTTGACGATGCGCTTGGCCGTTCCAGTTTTCAGCGCCGCAAGCGAATTGCGTCCCGGCCCGTAAATGCCGGCAAGCCGCAGAATGTCAATCTCGACATGCCGCTCACGCGCAAGCGCGCTCCAGCCTTCTTCGGCTGCAAATCTTGCATCCGAACGCCCAGCCGCGGGGCGCGCCGGCGTATCCTCATCGATCCAGGCCCCGCCATGATCGCCGTAGACGCCAATGGTGGAGAGATAGACAATGCGCCGGAGTGCAGGCGTGGCCATGGCATCGCGCGCAAAAATTTTCAGCGCCGGATCGCCCCGCTCGCCGGGCGGCACGGAAACGAGAATGACATCTGCCTGCGCCAGAGCGCGCACAAGTTCAGGGCTCACGGCGCTGCCATCGAAAACAATGGTTTCGATTTGGCGCTCGCGCGCCAGACGCTCGGCCTTTTCCACCTGACGCACGGTCCCGGAAATTTTGTCGAAATGCGATGCGTGGCGCGTCAGAAAAGCCAGCGGAGAATAGCCCAGACCAAAGACAAAAAGATTCATGCTTGCATCTCCGTCAGGCCAGCCTGCCATTCGCTTTGCACATCGCCATCGATCTCGCCGGCATGCTCTTGCGCCAGCGCGGCAAAGGATTTGCGATCGAGCAGGCGGCGTGCGGCCCAGACTGCCATGGCGCGCACCTGCGGATCCCCATGCGCCAGATTTTCAATCGCGCGCGGCAGCAATTCTGTGTCGCCCGAATTGCCGACGGCCACCATCAGATTGCGGCGAAACCGCGCGACGCCGATGCGCTTGATCGGCGAACCTGAAAAGAAAGCGCGAAAGCCCGCATCGTCCAGCGTGCAGAGAAAATCAAGATCGGGCGCCCGCAAATCATCGCGCGCCTGCAATTTGGCCTCGCGCGCCACTTGGGCAAATTTGTTCCAGGGGCAGGCGGCCAGACAATCGTCGCAGCCATAGATGCGATTGCCCATGGCGGCGCGAAATTCATCCGGGATCGGCCCGTGATGTTCGATGGTGAGATAGGAAATGCAGCGGCGCGCATCGAGCCTGTAGGGCGCGGGAAATGCCTGCGTGGGGCAGGCATCGAGACAGGCACGGCATGAGCCGCAATGATCGATCTCGGCTTCATCGGCAGGCAGATCGAGGGTGAGAAAAATCGAGCCCAGAAACAGCCATGAGCCGAAATCGCGCGAGACGACATTGGTGTGCTTGCCCTGCCAGCCGATTCCTGCCGCTTCCGCCAGAGGCTTTTCCATCACCGGCGCCGTATCGACGAAGACTTTCAGCGCAAGCCCATCGTCTTTTGCCTCGCCCGCAATCCATGAGGCGAGCATTTTGAGCCGCCCCTTGATGAGATCGTGATAATCGCGGTGGCGCGCATAGACGGAAATCGTGCCCTTGGTTTTTTGCGCAAGAAGCGCGCGCGGATCTTCATCGGGTCCATAATTCATGCCGAGCATGACAATGCTTTTGACATCGGCCCAGAGCACACGCGGATCGGCGCGGCGATCTTCTGTCTCCGCCATCCAGTCCATGCCGCCATGGGCGCCGCTTTCAAGCCATTCGCGCAAACGTTGCGGCGCTTGAGGAATGGCATCGGGCTTGGCGATGCGGCAGGCATCGAAGCCCAGTTCGGCCGCGCGGGTGCGCAATTTTGTCAGGAACGGGCCGGTCAGAAATCGAGATCCGCGTAAACGGGCGATGGATTCATGCCCGGCAGACGATCGTTGAGAATGGCGCGGAAGGACGGGCGCGATTTCACCCGCGCGTACCAATGTTTCGCCGCTTCGTCTTCGCCCCATGGCACGTCGCCCAGGAAATCCACGCTCGACAGATGCGCTGCCGCCGCCAGATCGGCATAGGTCAGGCGATCGCCCGCCAGCCAGTTCCGCGACTGCAGCATCCAGCCAATATAGCGCAGATGATAGCGAATATTGTGACGCGCGGCACGCACCAGTTCCATATCGGGCGCACCGCCGCCCTGGCCCGGCGGCATCAGCCTTTTGGTGACTTTCTCATGCACCAGCCATTGCGAGACTTCGGCGAAGAATTTGAGATTGAACCATTCGAGCAGGCGGCGCACTTCGACGCGGCCGGCAGGATCCTCGGGCATCAGGCGGTGCTGCTCGAGCGCCAGTCCGCGCGTCTCGTCCAGATATTCCTCAATGACATTGGCCCCCGAAACAGCCGCCATATTGGCGCCATCGGTGAGGACAGGCGTGAGGCCGGCGGGGTTGAGGGCGAGAAAGGCCTCCCGGCGCTCAAAAGTCCGTTCCTCGATCAGCTCTGGCTCAATGCCATATTCGCCGAGCGCGATCCGGATAAAGCGCGAATGGGGGCAAAGCGGAAAGTGATAAAGCTGCGCCATTGAGTGAATTGAGAGCCCGATGGGGGGCCGGGCTCGAAAAGAGCAAAGGCCTCGGTGGAATGAATCAGGGGCTCCGTATAGAACCGCCGGGCGCGGGTCACAACCCGAATCGCAAAAGCTTGTTCAACCCCGCCGCAGCCGGAGAGCAGACATGAGCCTGACAGACGCCCTCAAAGCCCTGCTGCTGGGCGGCATCGAAGGCCTGACCGAGTTTCTGCCTGTTTCCTCAACCGGTCATCTGCTGCTGGTCGGCCATTTTCTCGGCTTCGAATCCAAGGGCAAGACGTTTGAAGTTCTGGTCCAGCTTGGCGCGATCCTGGCCATTCTGCTGGTCTATGCGCGCAAGATCATCTCCATCATCCTCGGCCTGAAAGACGATCCCAAGGCGCGCCATTTTGTCTTCGCCGTCTTGCTGGCCTTTCTGCCGGCTGCCCTGATCGGGGCTGTCGCGCATTCCTTCATCAAAAGCGTCCTGTTCAATCCGCTCATCGTCTGCACCATGCTGATTGCAGGCGGTCTCGTTCTGCTGGCTGTGGAAGATCTCGCACCCAAGGCGCGCTACGACGATGCGATGGACATGCCCCTGAAGACGGCGCTTCTGGTGGGCCTGTTCCAATGTGTCGCCATGGTGCCGGGCGTCTCGCGTTCAGGCGCGACCATTGTCTCGGCCATGTTTTTAGGCGCGTCCAAACGCGCGGCGGCGGAATTTTCTTTCTTTCTGGCCATGCCGACCATGGCGGGCGCTTTTGCCTATGATCTGTTCAAAAATTACAAGCTGCTCGAGTTCAACGATGTGGCACTGATCGTCATCGGCTTTGTCGCCGCTTTCGTCTCAGGTCTTTTTGTTGTGCGCGGCTTTCTGCAATTTGTGTCGCGTCACGGATTTTCCTTTTTCGCCTGGTGGCGGATCATCGTCGGCACGCTTGGGCTCGCAGGCCTTTTCTTGCTGCGCTGATCAGGCCAGAGCATGGGCTGCGCCAATGCCCTCGGCGAGCCTTTGGAGATCTGCGAGCGGCAAATCCTCATGGGCAGCAAAGCGTCGTGCAAGCCCGCGCAAAGCGGGCGGAAAAGCGCTGGCGGCCGAATCCGCACCCGTCATGAGAGCATGCACGGCATCGTGACGACGCAGCATTGCAAGAATGAGGTCGCGCTCGTCGAAGGTCCAGTCGGCAAGATCTGCGGGTCCGAGCATGGGCTTGAGCTTTGCGTGGTCAAGAGCGCGGGAAACACGGGAAAGCAGGCTTTAGACGCTTTTCTCAGACGATGTGCACAAATCGGCAATGAGGCAGCGCTCGCATTCGGGCCGACGCGCCTTGCAGACATAACGGCCATGCAGAATGAGCCAATGATGGGCATGGCGCTTGAACTCGGCCGGGATGATTTTCTCCAGTCCCAGCTCAATGGCCAAAGGCGTTTTGCCGATGGCAAGCGGAATGCGGTTCGACAGACGAAAGAGATGCGTATCGACCGCAATGGTCGGCTCGCCGAAAGCCATATTGAGCACGACATTGGCGGTCTTGCGGCCCACGCCCGGCAGCGTCTCCAGCACCTCGCGCTGGCGCGGGACTTCGCCGCCGAATTGCTCGATCAGAATTTGCGAGAGCAAATAGACGTTCTTCGCCTTGGTGCGGAAGAGGCCGATGGACTTGACGTAATCGCGGATCTTGTCCTCGCCGAGCGCCACCATTTTTTGCGGCGTGTCGGCGACGGCAAACAGCGGGCGCGTTGCCTTGTTCACGCCAACGTCGGTGGCCTGCGCCGACAAGACGACGGCGACCAGCAGCGTATAGGCATTGACGTGTTCCAGCTCGCCCTTGGGCTCGGGATTGGCGGCCTGGAAGCGGGTGAAAATCTCCTGCACGACCTGCGGGCCCACAGGCCGGCGCCGGCCCCGCGGCTTTTTTGCCGGGGCCGCGGCAGGCTTTTTCGCAATGCGCTTGGCTGCGGCTTTTTTGACCGTCGCCTTGGCTGCGGAAGATTTGCTAGAAGGAGGTCTCTTTTTCGTGGGCATAACCGCGTTATAAAGGGGAATGGCGCAACGCCAAAGGCACGAGCGGCAAGAGGCTGGCTTGGACTTTCAATCGGCAGTGGACAGGCCCATTTTCAGCGCGCGGCTGACGCCCCATCGCTCGCTGAGCCGGGACAATATGCGCCTGCTGATCGGGCTGTTTGCGGGCGCCTGTATCCTGACCTCCCTGCCCTTCCTGTTTCTGGGCGCCTGGCCGGTGGCGGGGTTCATGGGGCTCGACATTGCCCTGCTCTATTGGGCCTTTCGCGCCAATTTCCGCGATGCGCGCGCCTATGAAGATGTGACGGTGACACCGGTCGAATTGCATCTGTCCAAAGTGAGTGCGCAAGGGGCGCGGCGCGATTTCCATTTCAATCCGCTCTGGGTGCGGATCGAAAAGGAAGAGGATGAGGAATTCGGCCTGCAAAAGCTCGCCCTCGCCACGCGCGGATCGAGCGTCGAGATCGCTTATTATCTTGCGCCCGAGGAAAAGGCTGAATTTGCCGATCATCTGTCGCGCGCGCTGGCCGAGGCGCGCCGCGGCCCCCGTTTCGATTGATCCTTCTTCTTTTGCGAAAGGCGCATGACGCCGATGCCGGACGTTTTTATTGCCGAACAGGAAATATTGCCCGAGATCGCCCAAAGCCGGGGCGCAAGCCTGTCGCTGACCTATGGGTTTCACCCCTCGCCCTTCGGCGAGACACTTGCTTTTGTCGCAGAGCAAGGACTGGTCGGTCTTGGTTTCGTCGAGCGCGGCGAGCGCGCTTTGGCGCTGGACGACATGATGCGACGCTGGCCGAAAGCCGCTGTCCGCGAGGATCAAGCAACAAGCGCCCCCTTTGTGGCGCGCACCTTCGATCCCACGCTCTGGCAGGCTGCAAAACCCTTGCCCATCCTGCCGATCGGCTCGGATTTCGACCGACGGGTCTGGAAAGCGCTGCTGACAATACCCTTCGGCCAGACGGCGACCTATTCCGACCTGGCTGCCAAGATCGGACAGCCCAAGGCTGCCCGTGTGATTGGGGCAGCGGTCGGGCGCAATCCCATTGCTTTTCTCGTGCCCTGCCACAGGATTATCGGCCGGTCGGGCGCGCTCACCGGCTATCATTGGGGATTGGCGCGCAAACAGGCGATCCTTGACTGGGAAAAGCGGCTGATGGGCGGCTCCGGGATCGTTTGACAAAAAGAACGATCCGTCCTAGAAATCAAACACGGTCTGTTTTAAAGAACAGCGCCTGACCCGTTTCGAAGGATTGCCCCATGTTCGCTTTCACCCGTCGCCAGACCATTTCCGCGGGCCTTGCGCTCGCCATTGCCGCCTCGACCCCCGCTTTTGCGCAGGTCTCGGAAATCCGCGTCGATTACGCCACCTATAATCCGCTCTCGCTGGTCATCCGCGAGCAGAAGCTGCTCGAAAAGGAATTCGAGAAGGACAAGATCAACGTCCGCTGGGTTCTTTCGGCCGGCTCCAACAAGGCGCTCGAATTCCTCAATGCCGGTTCGCTCGACATTGGCTCGACCGCCGGCGCGGCCGCTCTGGTCGGCAAGATCAACGGCAATCCGATCAAGACCATCGGCATTTTCTCGCGCCCCGAATGGACTGCGCTCGTCACCGGCAAGGACAGCAAGATCGCCAATGTCGCCGATCTCAAGGGCAGACGGATCGCGGTTACCCGCGGCACCGATCCGCACATCTTCCTCGTGCGCGCGCTCGACAAAGCCGGCCTGACCGAGAAAGACGTGCGCCTCGTCCTGCTTCAGCATGCCGATGGCAAGACCGCGCTGGTGCGCGGCGATGTCGAGGCCTGGGCCGGTCTCGATCCGATCATGGCGCAGGCTGAAATTGAAGATGGCGCGAAGCTTCTCTACCGCCGCGCCGAGGACAATACCTGGGGCGTGCTCAACACGCGCGAGGATTTCGCCAATAAAAACCCGGAACTCGTCCGCCGCGTTCTGCGCGTCTATGAGGAAGCCCGCATCTGGGCGCGCGCCAATCCGGACGCGCTCAAGCGCGCCCTGATCGCCGAAACCAAATTGCCCGACCCGGTCATCACCCGCCAGCTCGAGCGCACCGACCTGACCCATGCCGGCATCACATCCGCCACCCGCGAAACCATCATTGAGGCCGGCCTTGCCCTGCAGAAGGCGGGCGTTCTGAAGCCGGAGACGGATATCAAGGCGACTGTCGAGTCTTTGATCGACACGCGCTTTGCGGTCGCCGCCAAGTAAGGCTAGAAGGCTGGGCTCCGGCGGGTCGACCCGCCGGAGCCCTTTTTCTGTGGAGTTGAGATGAGCGAGGCCGGCACGCTCGAACAAGCGACAGCGACAGCCGCGCGCCCCGCCGGCGCGCGATTTTCCGTGTTTGGAACCGCTTTCCTTCTCGGCCTTGTTTTGCCGGTCACGGCGGCCGTCCTCTATGAAGCCGCCTTCCGGCTGGGCCTTGTGCAGGCGCGCCTGCTGCCCGCACCAAGCCGGATTTTCGCGACACTCTGGGAATTGGCAGCAAGCGGCGAACTTGCGACCCATGTGAGTGCGACGGTCTGGCGTGTGCTCATGGGTTTTGGGCTGGGCGCTTTCATCGGCATGCTGCTGGGCGCCTTGACCGGCGCCTCGAGCATGGCGCGCCGCCTGCTCGACCCCACGCTGCAGGCGCTGCGCGCCATTCCCTCGCTCGCCTGGGTGCCCTTGTTCATTCTCTGGCTCGGCATTTTCGAAAGTTCGAAAATCGCTTTGATCGCCACCGGCGTGTTCTTCCCCGTCTATCTCGGCGTCATGGCGGCCATTGCCAATGTGGATCGCAAGATCGTCGAAGTCGGGCGCGCCTTTCGCCTGTCGCGCCTCTCGCTGGTGCGCCGCGTGCTTTTGCCCGCCATCCTGCCCGATTTCGTCATCGCCATTCGTTCGGGCCTCGGCCTCGGCTTCATGTTCGTTGTTGCCGCCGAGATCATGGGCGCCTCCGAGGGGCTCGGCTATCTGCTTGTCGATGGACAGCAGCTCGGCAAGCCGGCGCAGATTCTGGCAGCGATTATTGCTTTTGCCATTCTCGGCAAGATCGGCGACTGGCTGATCGTTGTTGCGACCAAGCCATTCCTGTCCTGGCAGGACACGCATCAAAGGGGCGCGTGATGCTGACCATCGATCGGCTCTGCAAAACCTATCCCAATGGCACGCATGCGCTGGAAACCATTTCGCTCGATGTCGACGCTGGCGAGATCGTCGCGCTGGTGGGCGGCTCGGGCTGCGGCAAGACAACTTTGCTGCGGATGATTTCAGGCCTCGAAATGCCAAGCCGCGGCACAGTTGCCATTGATGGCGAGACGATTGCCGCACCTCATCCGGCTGTGGGGATCGTCTTTCAGGAAGCGCGCCTTTTGCCCTGGCTGACGGTTGCGCAAAATATTGCCTTCGGCCTTGAAGATCTGCCCAAAGCCGAGCGCGATGCCCGCGTGGATGAAGCTTTGCTGCGCGTCGGCCTTGCCGGTTATGGCGGGCGCTGGCCGCGCGAATTGTCGGGCGGGCAGGCGCAGCGCGTCTCCATTGTGCGCGCGCTCGTCACGCAGCCCAAAGCGCTGCTCCTCGACGAACCTTTCTCCGCGCTTGACGCTTTGACCCGCGAAAGCCTGCAGGATCATTTGCTCGCTTTGTGGGAACAGCACCGCCCGACTCTTGTGCTCGTCACGCATGATGTCGAAGAGGCCGTGGCACTGGCCGATCGCGCCATTGTGCTGCAGCCCAAGCCGGGGCGCATTTTCGCAGACATCAAAATCGATCTGCCGCGCCCGCGCGACCGGCTTTCGCATGATTTCGCCGAGAGCAAACGCGCCGTTCTCGCCGCGCTCGACGGTTCGATCAATCAGCCCCATCTTCACCGGCCGGGCCATGTTCAAAGCCCCACCGCCGGCGGCAGTTTTTAAGACAGGAGATCGCAGAATGGACGCCAATGCGCTTCGCGCCATGCAGGCCCCGTATAAAGACAAATACAAAAACGATCCGGAGGCTGCCGTCATCACGCTGAAGGCGCATGGCACGCTGGACGAGAGCAAGATCGCCTGCAAGGTCGAGACCGGCCGCGCACTCGCCGTGGCGGGCCTCCACCCGGCCACCGGCGGCTCGGGCGCCGAACTCTGCTCGGGCGACATGCTGCTCGAAGCGCTCGTCGCCTGCGCCGGCGTGACCCTGAAGGCAGTCGCCACCGCCCTCGCCATTCCGCTGAAGTCCGGCACAGTGCGCGCCGAAGGCGACCTCGATTTCCGCGGGACGCTCGGCGTCGACAAGGAAGCCCCCGTGGGCTTCCGCGAGATCCGCCTGTCCTTCGACATCGACACCGATGCCACCGAAGAGCAGATCGCCTCGCTGATCAAGCTGACCGAGCGCTATTGCGTGATCTTCCAGACGCTGAACAAGCCCCCCAAGCTCGGGCTCACGGTGAATAGGGGCTGAGCAGCCCACTCCCTTCTCCCGCGCTGGCGGGAGAAGGTGCCCTGCGGAGCAGGGCGGATGAGGGTGACCCCACCCCACTCACCTTCGTCATTTCGCTTCATGCCCAGCGCCCTCACCCGGCCTGCATTCGCAGGCCACCCTCTCCCGCCAAACGGGAGAGGGGCGGGCACCTCTCCTTTCCCTGCAAAAAACCTGTCTTTTTAGCCCCCTGCCCCGTCTTGCAGCGCTGGGGGGGCGTTCCCATATCCCCTCCATCAGAACGGCCTCCCCGCTCTTTACGCTAGCCAATATCGGGGACCCGGACCGTGGCCCGCGCCCATGGCGCCGCCCGGCCCAGATCGGATCGCTTCGGGGTCCGTGGGTTCCGCCACAGAAAGGATGAGTACAATGGCAAAAGTCATCGGTATCGACCTCGGCACGACCAATTCCTGCGTTGCCGTGATGGACGGCGCCACGCCGAAAGTGATTGAAAATGCGGAAGGCGCGCGCACCACGCCTTCGATTGTCGCCTTTACGGATGATGGCGAACGCCTCGTCGGCCAGCCGGCCAAACGCCAGCGCGTCACCAATCCCGAGCGCACTTTCTTTGCGATCAAGCGCCTCATCGGCCGCACATTCGAAGATCCGATGACGCAGAAGGACATGTCGCTGGTCCCCTACAAGATCACCAAGGGCGGCAATGGCGATGCCTGGGTCACGGCCGACGGCAAGCAATATTCGCCCTCGCAGATTTCCGCCTTCACGCTCCAGAAGATGAAGGAAACGGCGGAGGCCTATCTCG
>CAZHOK010000006.1:50487-62980 GCA_964534115.1 uncultured Beijerinckia sp. | reverse complement strand
TCAGCGCCTCGACGATGACGGCGACGCCGCCGGGCGCATAGCCCTCGTAGCGCACTTCATCGTAATTTTCGGAATCGGCGCCGGCCGCCTTTTTGATGGCGCGCTCGATATTGTCCTTCGGCATGTTTTCCGCACGCGCGGCGATAATGGCGGCGCGCAGGCGGGGGTTCATATTGGGGTCTGGCAGGCCCATTTTGGCAGCGACCGTGATTTCGCGGCCAAGCTTGGAGAACAGCTTGGAGCGCACCGCGTCCTGCTTGCCCTTGCGGTGCATGATGTTCTTGAACTGACTATGGCCTGCCATGGACTCCTCGGAGAAATGCGAATTGATGGGCGGCCTTATACGCCGCGGATGCGTGTTTTTGAAGGGGCGAGGATTTCAATCGGCCTCACGCCGGAGCGCGGCCTTATAGACGGCATTGCGTTCCCGCTTGCCGACAGCGACCACCAGCACAAGAAGTTCGCGATCCCTGACCTCGTAGACGAGGCGGTAGCCCGCACTTCGCAGTTTGATCTTGTAGCGCTCCTTGCCGCCGCGCAGCCGGGCCGAGGGGATTTTCGGCTCCTTGAGCCGCTCGGCCAATTTGGCCTTGAACTGGTCGCGCGTTGCGCTGTCGAGCTGGCGCCATTCCCTCAGGGCTTCGTCGAGAAAGGCGAGCTCATAGCTCATCCAGCGAAACCTTGTGGATGGCCTGCCCCGCCCGCGCATCGGCGATGGCGTTGAGTTCCAGGTCTTCCAGCCGCTCCAGCATGGCCTCATAGGCCTTGGCCGGCACGCAATAAAAGGCGGGCTCGTTCCGATTGAGAATGGCAACCGGGAAGCCCTCCCCGGCGGCGACCGTGCCCATCGGGTTTTTCTTCAGCTCCGAGACGCTGGCCGCGACCGCTGCATGAATGTGATGTGCCATGGAAAGACCCTCTTTAGGTACGCTGAATAGCACTCTAAACAGATCTTTTCAAGGGTGATGGTGAGCGCGTCACTTTGCGTGACAAAGTCCCAATTTTCGTCGCAGGATACTTGAATGGGATTGTTTGCATTTTCAGCCAAATTTTTTTGCTTTGTGACGGAGGGGAATTTTGTCCCTAGAGACCGCAAAAAATGAAATCAGACGATTTCTTAAAGGCAGCCAGCCCGAAGTTCTTTGCATTCGAGGCGCTTGGGGCGTCGGTAAAACTTATGCTTGGAAAAAATGTCTCGAAGAGATGATTTCACGCCGGGAGCTTGGACTGAATTCGTACGCTTATGTCTCTCTGTTTGGCTTGAATTCGATTAGTGACGTGTCCCAAGCAATTTTTCGGAACACTACTAGTGGCGGGGCAATTGGGCAGCCATCTAGTCTGAAAACCTATGCTGAAAACACCAATGAAATATTTCGCATGATGGGTCGCAAGACCATTGGAGCTTTAGGTAAATTTGAAATTCCTTACACTAAAGACTTGGCTCCAGCATTTGCCTTTGGCGCGATGGAGCTTGTCGTCCGAGAAAGAATTATTTGCTTGGACGATATTGAGCGGAGAGGAGAAGATCTTCGTGTCAAAGATGTGCTTGGCATTGTGTCCAATCTGCGGGAACAAAAATCTTGCAGGGTGGTCTTAATCTTAAATGAAGACGAATTAAGAAGCGAAAAAGAAGAGTTTCGTCTTTATTTTGAAAAAGTCATCGATGTTTCCGTTTGCTACGAACCGACGCCTGACGAATCTGGACTGATCGCAATCCAGAGTGGCGGTCGAGTAAACGAAAACGTGCGTTCTGTTTGTGCTAAGCTCTCAATAAACAACATCCGCATAATCCGCCGGGTTCTTAAGTTCGTTGAGCTTGCTTTTGAAGAGATTGGATACTTCGATTGGAGAGTCCAAGAAGAAGTGATTTTGAAAATAACAGTGATTGTGTGGGGGCAGTTTGGTGGCGGGCCACCCATCGAATTCCTGACTAAGCGATATCACTTGGCTATGGATCGAAAAAATTTTGCACAACAAGAGATATATTGGGCATCGATTCTGGATAGCGTACATTGGTCTTTCGATCCAAAAAATGACAGCGTTTTGTCTGAGGGCATTCAGCGTGGATATTTTGGCATCGAAGAATTGAGGGCCTATGGGCGCGGGAGACATACAAACGTGGAAGCACTTATGCGTCGTGATGCCTTCCGCAAGGCATGGATACCCTTCCATGATTCTTTCGAGAGTAATGAGGCTGAAGTTGCTGATTCTTTGTATGTGGGTCTGAAGAACAACTATTCCGAGGTTAACGCTATAAGTGCTAGTTCTGTTATTGAGATTCTTAGAGAGCTCGGGAGAGATGATCAAGCTAATGAGCTAGTAGAGATTTACGTGAACGGTGAAGAGCAAGATATAACAGAGGTATTTAGAACCGCGCGGCTTTTTGGCGGAGTCAAAGACCTAGGGTTGCGAGAGGCGCTGATCAAGAAAGAAAGTGAAATACGACCCCAAAAATCTGTTGCTGATTTGCTGATAGGGATCGCTGAAGGCAAAGGTTGGTTATCTGAAGATGAGCATGTATTTAATCATTTTTCTGAGGATGATTTTTTTTCACTTTTCACCAGTGCTAAAGGTGATCAACGTTCCGCGTTAATTAATGGAGCTTTGTTTTTCTCCAAAATTTTAAATGCGACTGCGTTTCAACGCAGCATATCCCGGAAAGCGATTGAGGCACTGCGTCGCATATCCGCAGGGAGCCCGCTGAATAAAAGGCGCGTCGCGACGTTCGTGGACAATTTACACGACAATTAGCTGGAAACTCAGCCCCAAAATTCCGGCAAAGCCTGCGACAGCCGTCCACCGATCCGGACCGGGCCGACATTCAAGGCAAGGCCCGTGGCATCGTCGATATCCACTGCCAGCCCGCAGAGCGTCGCCGGGCCTTCGGCGGCTTCGAAACGTGCGCCCGGCACTTTGCGGATGAAACGGCGCAAGGGCTCTTCCTTGTCCATGCCGATGACACTGTCGAAATCGCCCGTCATGCCGGCATCCGATTGATAGGCCGTGCCCTGGGCCAGAATCTGATAATCGGCGGTCGGTACATGCGTATGTGTGCCCACGACAAGGCTCGCACGCCCGTCGCAGAAATGGCCCATGGCCATTTTTTCTGATGTCGTCTCGGCATGGAGATCGAGCACGAAAGCATCGCAGCCCAGTCCCAGCGGGCAGGCCCCCATTTCGCGCTCCACGGCGGCGAAGGGATCGTCGAGCGCATCCATGAAAACCCGGCCCATGACATTCATCACGAGAACGCGCTGGCCTTTGGCGGTTTCAAAAACATTGGCGCCGCGCCCCGGCGTGCCGGGCGGATAATTGGCCGGTCGCAGCAGGCGGGGCTGGCGCTCGATGAAGACGAGTGCCTCGCGCTGGTCGAAGGAATGATTGCCGAGCGTCACGCAATCGGCGCCGGCATTGAGAAGGTCGTCGCAGATGGCTTCCGTAATGCCAAAACCGCCGGCAGCGTTTTCGCCATTGACCACGACGAAATCGAGATTGTAGCGCGCGCGCAAAGACGGGACGTGTTCGAGAAAGGCGGCGCGGCCGGCGCGCCCGACAATATCGCCGATAAAAAGCAGACGCATGAAAAACCTCTAGGGCGTGCGCGTGTCGATGGTCTCGCGTTCCGTTACCACGAAATCGAGTTGGCGGTCGTGGGGCTCGTCGGGAACGAGCAGAATTTCCTGTGTCGCAAAGGCCAGCCCGATCGCCATGACGGGCCCGAGGCGCGCCAGCGCCCGATCATAAAAACCCTTGCCATAACCAATGCGGTGGCCGCGCCTGTCAAAGGCCGCCAGCGGCACAATGAGCGCCGCCGGCGTCACGGCGGGCGCGCTTTCGGGCGGCTCGCTGAGACCGAAGGGCCCGGCTGTCAGCGCCTCGCCCGGCGTCCAGGCGCGAAAGATGAGGCCGTCTTGCGTGACGGCGGGCAGGCAGAGCGGGCGGGCTTGCCCCGCCCAAATCTGGGCGGCGGGCCGGGGATCGGCTTCGGAGCGGATCGGCCAATAGAGGGCAAGCGGTCCGGCAGGAAGGGGCAGATTGGCCAGTCTTTGCGCCATGGCTTGGGCGGCGTGACTGCGCGCGCTGACGCTCATTGCCTCGCGTCGTGCCAATGCGGCGGCGCGCATGTCGGATTTTGTCGGGTGAGCAATCGGTCCCATCGGATCATCCGCGCCGGGACCGGCGCAAGGAGAAAGGGTGCGGGCCACAAAAGCCGTGGGAACATCGACCCCGGGAACCTACAACGTAGGTGGGCGCCATGTGACCAAGTCCACGGACAAGGCCAGGGACAGCTCCCTGAGAGATCGATAAGGCCCCGGGAATACTGAATCCACACGCACCCCGCAGCGCCGCACTTGCAATTTAGGGCATGCGCCCTGCGAAAGGAAGGGCGCAAGGCTGCCTATTCAGCGCGCGGCCTGAGCGGACATGCTTTTTGCAAGCGGATAAGGTTTCGCCAGCAAGGCGATTGGAATGTGCCAGGCTTGGCTGATGGCCCGGATCATCTCCAATGTCATCGGCCGTTTGCGCGTCATGATCTCCGATGCACGCGAGCGCGAGCCGATGAGACGCGCCAGTTCCGCCTGCGAATGGCCCATTTCGGAAAATGCATATTCGAGCAATTCCACCGGATCGAGATCGCGTTGCGGCCACAGGCGATCCTCATATTTTTCGACCAGCATGGCGAGCAGCTCGAGGCGCTCGCCCTCCGGCGAGCCAGCGGGCGCGTCCCAGAGAGTCTCAATCTCTGCCAGCGCCTGCTGCAGCTCTTCGTCATTGCGGATCGGGCGAATATCCATGCGAGACCTTCAGAAAAGCGAAATGCGGGTCGCGTCCACGCGGTCATAATCGCTATGCGTGCCGATGAATTTCACAAAAGCGATTTGCCGGACAAAATCGAAAGCAACAATCATCCGGTAATCGCCTCCATGCACGGCAAAGCGAATTCTTTGCGCATCGATAGCCTTGGCTTTCGGAAAGGTTCGAAGAACATCCTGCGTCGAGCGCCAATCGGCAGCTTTGACGACAGCATGCCAGCGCTGCAGCGCCGTCTCCGTCTCCGGGTGCCTCGTCCAAAATGCGACAAGGGTCGATTTTGCAATGACACGCATGAATAACATGTTCCCAAATTGGGATCAATCAGAATGCTCCCAAAACGGGAACAATTACCCCTTCGTCCCACCCATCGCCTGGGCGAGGCCTTCGATGCGGCGGGCGGCGAGGTCGATGGTTTGGGCGAGGCTTTCGATCCAGGCCATGGCGTGATCGTCGGCCTTCAGGGCGGCGTGGGAGAGGTCGTCGATTTTCTTTTCCAGTTCGGCGATCCGGCGCCGGCTCTCGGACAATTCATCGGCAATGGTAATGGCTGCCATGACGGTCAGGCGCTGGTCGCCGATTTCGCCAAAGGCGCCGCGCAATTCGCCGATCCGGGAATCGATCTGGGCGGCAAGCGCCTCCAAATGGGCTTCTTCGCCCGCGCCGCAGGCCATGCGGAATGTCCGGCCCGCAATGGTGACATTGACGGAAGATGCGCCCGCGCCCTCGGCCATGTCTATTCCCCGCCTTGCGGCTCGGCCGTGTCCGGCTGGCCGAGCATGGAGCGAATGGCGGCGCCGGTGGCGGCCAGCCTCTGGGCGACCTCCGCATTGGCCTCTTCGAGCTTGCGGGCGCGCGCCATGACGCCATCGAGCTCATGGGCAAGGCGCGAGCGGTCGTCCTGCATCACGACCAGCTCTTCTTCGAGATCGCCGCGGCGCGAATCCGCCTCGGCGCGACGCTCCGCCGCCGCCTCGAGATGGTCGAGGGCGGTCGCAAGGCGCTTGAGGGGCATTTCGAGGCGATCGGGCAGTTTCATGCGGTCCTGACGGTCGATTCTGTCCATTAGGGGCGGTTTGCACGGTGCCGTCAACGCGCCGGGCGGCCCGCCGCACAGCAAACGGCGTCGATGAGGGTAATTCCCTGTGGTGTACCCGTGCTCTGGCAGCCTTCGGCGGGAGCGTTGCGTTGACACCGGGCATGGCCCTGTTATCAAACGCCCGCCTGCGATTTTTCAGGGATTTCCCTCGAGTCTGTGGCTGAAAAGCCGCTCCTTCCCCTCCGGGCCCGTCCGCCTGCGGCGGCGTCCGCGCCAAGAGTGAGAGCAACATGAGCGTGACCCACCAGCAGATGGCCAATGCGATCCGCGCCCTTTCCATGGACGCGGTCGAACAGGCGAAATCCGGCCATCCCGGCTTGCCGATGGGCGCCGCCGACATAGCCACCGTCCTTTTCACGCAAGTGATGAAATATGACGCGACCGATACGGCATGGCCCGATCGCGACCGTTTTGTGCTCTCGGCCGGCCACGGCTCGATGCTGCTCTATTCGCTGCTGTTCTTGACCGGCGTGCCGGGCATGACGCTCGATGAGATCAAGAATTTCCGCCAGCTCGGCTCGAAGACGCCGGGGCACCCGGAAAATTTCGTCACCAAGGGCGTCGAGACGACGACCGGCCCGCTGGGACAGGGCATTGCCACAGCCGTGGGCATGGCTTTGGCCGAGCGCATGCTGAATGCCGAATTCGGCGATGTGGTCGATCATTTCACTTATGTGCTCGCCTCCGACGGCGATCTGATGGAAGGCGTGTCGCAGGAATCGATTGCGATTGCCGGCCATCTCAAACTCAATCGCATGATCGTCCTGTGGGACGACAATGGCATTTCCATCGACGGTCCGCTGTCGGTGGCCGATTCAGTCGATCAGATCATGCGCTTCAAGGCCTGCGGCTGGAATGCCATGCGCATCGACGGCCACGATCCGAAAGCCATTTTGCGCGCGGTGCGCAAGGCACAGAAATCCGACAAGCCCACGCTCATCGCCTGCAAGACGCAGATCGGCTATGGCGCGCCCAAGCGGGCTGGCACATCCAAGGCCCATGGCGAACCTTTGGGCGCAGAAGAAATTGCCGGTGCACGCGCTGCGCTCAACTGGCCGCATGCGCCCTTCGTGGTGCCGGACGATATTCTCAACGCCTGGCGCAAGGCCGGTAAAAAAGGCCGCCGCTTCAACAAGGCCTGGAAGACCGGCAAGCTTGCGGCCCTTCCCGCCGACAAGCGCGCCGAATTCGAACGGCGCATGAAAGGCGATCTGCCGAAAGCGCTCAAGGATGCCGTGCGCACGCAAAAGCAGAAGCTCGCCACCGATGCAACGCCCATTGCCACGCGCAAAGCGTCCGAGGCAGCCATTGCCGTCATTGCCCCCGTTGTGCCGGAACTCGTCACGGGTTCGGCCGATCTCACGGGCTCCAACAACACCAAGGTTGCGGCAACGCCGGCGATTGCGCCGGGCCAATATGCCGGCCGTTTCGTCCATTGGGGCATTCGCGAACATGGCATGGCAGCGGCCATCAATGGCATGGCGCTGCATGGCGGCTACATTCCCTCGGGCGCGACCTTCCTGGTCTTTGCCGATTACATGCGCCCGTCGCTGCGCCTCGCCGCTTTGATGAAGACGCGCAATATCCAGGTTTTGACGCATGATTCCATCGGCCTTGGCGAAGACGGGCCGACGCATCAGCCGGTCGAGACGCTGGCCTCTTTGCGCGCCATTCCGAATTTCTATGTCTTCCGTCCGGCCGACCAGACAGAAACTCTGGAATGCTGGCAGGCAGCGCTCGAAGCGCGCGGGACGCCTTCGGCGCTCGCCTTGACGCGCCAGAACCTGCCGCAGGTGCGCAAGGAATTTGTCGAGGACAATCTCTCCGCCCGCGGCGCTTACGAGCTTGCTGCGGCTGAGGGCGAAGCGCAGGTGTCGATCTTTGCTTCGGGCTCCGAGGTTGAAATCGCATTGGCGGGCCGCGACCTGCTCAAGCAGAAAGGCATTGCCGCGCGCGTCGTCTCCGTCCCCTGCATGGATCTCTTCTTCCAGCAGGATGGCGCCTATCAAGCAAAGGTGATCGGCAAAGCCCCCGTGCGCATTGCCGTGGAAGCGGCGGTGAAAATGGGCTGGGAAGCGATTATCGGCGAGAAAGGCGTCTTCATCGGCATGAAGAGCTTTGGCGAAAGCGCGCCTTACAAAAAATTGTACGAGCATTTCGGCATTACGCCGCAGGCCGTGGCAGAAGCCGCCCTGCAGCGTTTGCCGCGCTGATATCGTGAATGTATGAAACACCCATGAAACGGACGGTCTCGTCCGGACATTCAAGTCGAGGAGAATGAGGGATGGTCAAGGTCGCGATCAATGGATTCGGTCGTATCGGTCGCAATGTTCTGCGCGCGATCGTGGAATCGGGCCGCAAGGACATTCAGGTCGTCGCGATCAACGATCTGGGCCCGGTGGAGACCAATGCGCATCTGATGCGTTTTGACTCGGTCCATGGCCGTTTCCCCGGGAATGTGAAAGTCGATGGCGATACGATCGATGTCGGCTTCGGTCCGATCAAGGTCACAGCGATCAGGAACCCGGCCGAGCTTCCGCATAAGGCTCTGGGTGTCGATATTGCGCTCGAATGCACGGGCATTTTCGTGACGCGCGACAAGGCAGCTGCCCATCTTGAGGCCGGCGCCAAACGCGTCATCGTCTCCGCACCCTGCGACAATGCCGATCTCACGGTCGTCTTCGGCGTCAATCACGACAAGCTGACGAAAGATCACGTCGTGATCTCGAATGCATCCTGCACGACAAACTGCCTCGCCCCCGTCGCCAAGGTTCTCAACGATGCGATCGGCATCGAAAAGGGCTTTATGACGACGATCCATTCCTACACGGGCGACCAGCCGACGCTCGACACGATGCACAAGGATCTCTATCGCGCCCGCGCTGCGGCTCTGTCGATGATCCCGACATCGACGGGCGCTGCCAAGGCCGTCGGCCTCGTGCTGCCTGAGCTCAACGGCAAGCTCGATGGCTCGGCCATCCGCGTGCCGACGCCGAATGTCTCGGTTGTCGATCTGAAATTCGTCGCCAAGCGCGCGACGACGGTTGCTGAAGTCAATGCGGCGATCAAGGCTGCGGCCGATGGCCCGCTCAAGGGGATTCTCGGCTACACCAATGTTTCGAATGTCTCGATCGATTTTAACCACGATCCGCATTCATCCGTCTTCCACATGGACCAGACCAAGGTCATGGAAGGCACATTCGTGCGCATCCTGTCCTGGTATGACAATGAATGGGGCTTCTCGAACCGCATGAGCGACACGGCTGTCGCCATGGGCAAGCTTCTTTAAGTCAATCGGGCGCGTTTCCTTCGGGAGCGCGCCCTTTTCATTGCGCAGAACAAAAGAGGCAGGCATGAGCGGCTTCCGCACTCTCGACCAGGCTGATGTAAAATCGAAGCGCGTGCTGCTGCGCGTGGATCTCAACCTGCCGATGGAGAATGGCCGCATCTCGGATGCCACGCGCATCGAGCGCATTGTGCCGACCATTCGCGAACTGACCGGCAAGGGCGCGCGCGTCATTCTGCTGGCGCATTTCGGGCGGCCTAAAAATGGGCCCGATGAGGATAATTCGCTGAAGCCCATTGCGGCGGCTTTGCCTGAACATCTGGGCGCGCCGGTTGCTTTCGCGGCCGATTGCATTGGCGCAGTCGCGCAAGATGCTGTCGCCAAGCTGAAGGATGGCGAGATTCTTCTGCTTGAAAACACCCGCTTCCACAAAGCGGAAGAAAAGAACGACAAGGATTTTGTCGCCAGCCTCGCCAAGCTTGGCGATCTTTATGTCAATGATGCTTTCTCAGCGGCGCATCGCGCCCATGCCTCCACGGAAGGCCTCGCGCATGTCCTGCCAGCTTTCGCCGGGCGCGGCATGCAGGCTGAACTTGAGGCGCTGACCAAGGCGCTGGAAACGCCCAACCGTCCTGTGGCCGCCATTGTCGGCGGTGCGAAGGTTTCGACCAAGCTCGAATTGCTCGGCAATCTGTCGAAGAAAGTCGATTTCATCATCATTGGCGGCGGCATGGCCAATACGTTTTTGGCTGCGCAGGGCCACAAGGTCGGCAAGTCGCTCTGCGAGCACGATCTGCTCGACACAGCGCGCGAGATTGTCGCCAAGGCCAAAGCGGCCAAATGCGAAATCGTCCTGCCTTCCGATGCTGTTGCGGCGAAGGAATTCAAGGCGCATGCGCATGCGCGCGTCACGGATGTCGGCCATGTTCAGGACGATGAAATGATCCTCGACATGGGCCCACGCTCAACGGTCGAAGTCGAAAAAATTCTCACCGCCTGCAAGACGCTTGTCTGGAACGGCCCTTTCGGTGCCTTTGAATTGCAGCCTTTTGACGCCGGCACCAATGCAGTGGCGAAAACAGCCGCTGCGCTGACGCAAAAAGGCGCGCTCGTCACAGTGGCAGGCGGCGGCGATACAGTCTCTGCGCTCAACCAATCGGGTGCGGCTGAAAACTTCACTTACATTTCGACAGCCGGCGGCGCTTTCCTCGAATGGCTCGAGGGCAAGGTTCTGCCTGGCGTCGAGGCGCTGCGCATCAAGTCAAATTAATCTCTGCGGAGGATTTTTCAGATGAACAAGGACCAACTCGCAAAAGTCGCACAGGCCATGGTGGCGCGCGGCAAGGGCATTCTCGCAGCCGACGAGAGCTCCGGCACAATCAAGAAGCGCTTCGATGCGATTGGCGTGGAATCGACCGCCGACACGCGCCGCGACTATCGCGAGTTCATGTTCCGCACGCAGGAAGCCATGACGCAGCATATTTCCGGCGTCATTCTCTATGATGAGACGATCCGCCAGAATGCCAAAGACGGCACGCCGCTCGTCAAGCTGATCGAGGCTGCCGGCTCCATCCCCGGCATCAAGGTCGATGCAGGCGTCAAGCCGCTGCCGAATTTCGCCAATGAGACGATCACTGAAGGCCTCGATGGCTTGAGCGAGCGCATGGCCGAATATTACAAGCTCGGTGCGCGTTTCGCGAAATGGCGCGCCGTGATCGATATTGCCGATGGCATTCCCTCGCGTGGTGCGATCCTCGCCAATGCGCAGGCTTTGGCGCGTTATGCCGCAATCTGCCAGGCCAATAATATCGTGCCGATCGTCGAGCCGGAAGTTTTGATGGATGGCGGCCACGATCAGGCGCGCTGCTATGAAGTCACCGAATTCGTCCTGAAGACGCTCTATAACGAGCTCTATGAAGCACGTGTCTTCCTCGAAGGCACGGTGCTGAAGCCCAATATGATCGTGCCGGGCAAGAAATGCGCGACGCAGATTTCACCCGAACAGGTCGCACGCGAGACGATCCGCGTCTTCAAACAGACGGTGCCTGTGGCTGTGCCGGGCATTGCCTTCCTCTCGGGCGGTCAGGCCGATGTCGAGGCGACCGCCAATCTCGATGCGATCAACAAAATGGGCCCGCTGCCCTGGCTCGTGACCTTCTCTTACGGCCGCGCTTTGCAGGCCGCCCCGCAAAAGGCCTGGGCCGGCAAGGAAGCCAATGTCGTCAATGCGCAGAAAGCCTTCTCGCACAGGGCGAAAATGAACGGCCTCGCCTCCAGGGGCGAATGGAGCAAGAGCCTCGAAGGCTGATTGTTTCGGCCAAAGTGAATGCAAAAAACCCGGCGGAAACGCCGGGTTTTTTTGTTTTACGAGGGCCGACGAGTCTCTGTTGGTCGCCGAAGTCTCGTCATTGCGAGGAGCAAGGCGACGAAGCAATCCAGAGCATGCGGCGACTCTGGATTGCTTCGCTGCGCTCGCAATGACGGACGCACAAATAAAAAAAACCCGGCGTCACCGCCGGGTTTTCTCATGTCTGCATCAAGCCTCAGGCTTGCGGCTGCGGTTCCATTCCGCCCTCTGGGCGGGGGCGGCCCTTGCCGGAATTCGGCACGGGCGAGGAGCGCGGCGGCGAGGGCTCGTCATCGTTTTCACGCACGGGCGCTCTGCCTTCGAGCAGGCCGATAATTTCATCGCCTGTCAGCGTTTCATATTCGAGCAGGCCTTGTGCCAGAGCCTCAAGACCATCGCGCTTTTCGGTCAGAATGCGGCGCGCTTCCTGCAGGCCGTCTTCGACGAGGCGGCGCACTTCCGTGTCGATGGTCTGTGCGGTCGCTGCCGAAATATTCTGCTGGCGGCCCATGGAATAGCCCAAAAAGACTTCTTCCTGGTTCTCGCCATACATGACGGTGCCCAGCTCATCGGAGAAGCCCCAGCGCGTGACCATGGCACGCGCGAGTTTCGTTGCCTGCTCAATGTCGCTTTGTGCACCCGAGGTGATCTTCTCCTTGCCGAAGACGATCTCTTCTGCGACGCGCCCGCCCATCAATACGGCAAGCCGCGATGTCATCTGCTCGAAGCTCATCGACAATTTGTCGCGCTCGGGCAGCTGCATCACCATGCCCAAAGCGCGCCCGCGCGGGATGATCGTCGCCTTGTGGACGGGATCGGTCGCCGGCACGCTGAGAGCAACCAGCGCATGCCCGCCTTCGTGATAGGCGGTCAGCATTTTTTCCTGTTCGGTCATGACGAGCGTGCGGCGTTCCGCACCCATCATGATCTTGTCTTTCGCGTCTTCGAA
>CAZHOK010000006.1:0-50477 GCA_964534115.1 uncultured Beijerinckia sp. | reverse complement strand
GATGCGCTTGCCGCGCCGCGCCGCCATCAGCGCTGCCTCATTGACGAGATTCATCAGATCGGCGCCCGAGAAGCCCGGCGTGCCGCGCGCGACAATCTTGAGATCGACATCGGGAGCCAGCGGAACCTTGCGGACGTGAACTTTCAGAATGCGCTCGCGGCCGGTGACGTCGGGATTGGGCACAACGATCTGGCGATCGAAGCGGCCGGGACGCAACAGCGCGGGATCGAGCACGTCGGGGCGGTTGGTCGCGGCAATGAGGATAATGCCTTCATTGGCCTCAAACCCGTCCATTTCAACGAGCAATTGGTTGAGCGTCTGTTCGCGCTCATCATTGCCGCCGCCAAGGCCCGCGCCGCGGTGGCGACCGACCGCGTCGATTTCGTCGATGAAGATGATGCAAGGGGCGTTCTTCTTCGCTTGATCGAACATGTCGCGCACGCGGCTTGCGCCGACGCCGACGAACATTTCAACGAAGTCCGAGCCCGAGATCGTAAAGAAGGGCACATTGGCTTCGCCCGCAATGGCGCGCGCGAGCAAGGTCTTGCCCGTACCTGGAGGGCCGACCAGCAAAACACCGCGCGGAATGCGTCCGCCCAGCCGCTGGAATTTCTGCGGGTCCTTCAGGAATTCAACGATTTCCTGCAAATCTTCCTTGGCCTCATCGACGCCTGCGACATCTTCGAATGTCACGCGCCCATGCGCCTCGGTGAGCATTTTGGCTTTCGATTTGCCAAAGCCCATGGCTTTGCCCGCACCGCCCTGCATTTGTCGCGACAGGAAAATCCAGACGCCGAGGAAGGCGATCAGCGGCAGGCCGTTGACGAGCAAGGTCACGAGCCAATTATTGCCGTCAGATGGCGGCTTGGCGGTGATCGAAACATTCTTCTGATAGAGTTTCGAGACCAGCGTCGGATCGTTGGGCGCATAGGTCGTGAAGGCGCGATTGTCGGTGAAATGGCCGTAAATCTCGGCTCCCGAAATCGTCACTTCGCGCACACGTCCCTGATCGACCTCGCTCAGCAGCTGGCTGAACGGGATTTCCGCCGTTTGCTGACGCTGTCCAGGGTTCTGGAACAGCATGACCAAAGCGACGACAAGGAGGAAGATGATCACCCAGAGGGCGAAGTTCCTGAAATTCGGATTCATTTCAGTCCTGTATGCGGCGGAAACCGCCGTCCCGAGAGAGCCCTACGAGGGTTCGTTCCATCTGGGATCAATGTAGGGGCGCACTGGCCCCTTGCCAAGTGAAGCCCTCGTCTATCTTGTTGCTGACGGCTTGCCGGAGGCTTTTCAGCTCTGTCGGGCGGGTTCCGGCGAGATCACGATTGTGCCATCGCGGCGCAGGTCGATGAGCAGGCCGGCCAGATTGGCCCGGAAGCTGCGATCCTCCCGCACAGCCTCGCGCAGGCTGCGCATCAGCGGCTCGGCCTGTTCCAGCCGGGGCCGGCCGTCGAGCCGGCTCATTTCCTCAAGCAGCAGACGCAGTGCAAGTTCCTCTGGAGCCTGGGCCATTTGGCGCCCTGCCAGCTGCGTTTGGCCAGCCTCCCGCGATAAAATGGCGCGCTGCGCCAATTCCTGGGCGGCCCAGTCCAGCGCCGCATCGGCCCGTTCTGCCCGCATGGCCAGCCGGGCGAAAATCTCCGGGCCGAGGCCCGCCTCTTCGAGCTGTGGGGTCAGACGGCGCAGGCCCGTCCGGGCAAAGCGGGGATCCACATTGCTGGGGTCGACGACGAAAGGCAGGTCGTGCGCCTTGGCATAGGCGACGAGTGCGGCCTTGCGCTGGGCCAGCAGCGGGCGGGCATGAACAATCCCCCCGCGTTGGGTCTGCGCGCGCATGCCCGCCAGCCCGCCGATGGAAGAGCCGCGCATCAGCCGGAACAGGATGGTCTCCATCTGATCGTCGGCATGATGGGCGGTGAGAAGACGATCGGCGCCGATGGCTTTGGCATGGTCGACAAGAGCGGCATAGCGCGCCTCGCGGGCGCTTTCCTGAATGCGTGTTTCAGGTTTTTCGCCGTGCCATTCGAGAATTGTGTGCGGCACGTCGAGGCGCGCGCAGAGCGCGGCGCAAAGTTCAGCCTCGGCGCGTGAGGCTTTTCGGAATCCATGATCGAAAGTGGCGGCAAAAACGGGCGGGCGATTGGCGCCCTTCGACCATTGTGCCGCAAGCGCCAGAAGCGCAATGGAATCGGGGCCGCCGGAAACGGCGACAAGCAGGCCGCGCGCGCTCGCATGGGGCGCGAAAATTTCGTCGGGGATCAGCACTTGGCGCGGCGGGCCTCGCGCTGTGCGCTGGCCTTGATCGTATTGGCATTGGGAAATTTGCGCGGAATCTCTGCGTAAAATGCGCAGGCCTGTTCGCGTGCGCCGAGTTTTTCCAGCGATTGGCCAAGCCGCAACATGGCGTCGGGCGCTCTGGCAATGCGCGGATAATCGGTCGAGATTTTCAGGAATTGCTCAGCCGCGTCGCGGTGGAGATTGCGCAGGAAAAAACTCTCGCCGAGCAGATAAGTGGCGTCGCCCGCCAGCGCGTCTTTCGGATAGCGCTGCAAGAAAGTTTTGAAGCCGGTTTCGGCCATTTCATACTGGCCCTGCTGCAGCGAGAAAGAGGCCGTATCGAATTCATCGCGCGGCGTGGTCGCAGGAAGCGCTGCAGCTGCCGCAGGGGCTCTTGCGGCATTGGCCTCGCGCCCGCGTCCGCCTGAGAGATCGAGCGGCGCGCCGCCCCCCGTGTCGGCGCCCAGCGGGCCTTGCGGCGTTGTGCGGGCAGGAGGCGTTGCGGCGGATGCGGCAGAGCCGAGCGGCCGGGGCGCGCCCGGCGCATCGGGATTGGCAGCGGGATCGAAAGCATCGCCCCGTCCGCTGCGCGGCGTTGCAATGCCGGCGCCCGCAATCACGCCGGCATTCGCGCCCGTTCCCGCGCCGGTGCGCGGGGTGGCGGCCTCCGCCAAAGCCGGGCCGGATTCAGGCTCGAGATCGGAGCGGCGCTGCGGCGGGGCGGGAGGTGCTGCTTGTGGCGGGTTTGTCTGTGCCGGGCGGGCGCCACCGCGCTGCTGCTGCAATTCCTGGAAGCGGAAATCCACATCCTGCTGGAATTTTTTGAGCTGTTCTTCGCTGCGGCGCAGGAGGAATTGCGTTTCCTCCAGACGGCCGTTGAGCGTGCGCACCTGGTTTTCCAGACGGTCGATGCGCAACAGCAATTCGGCCGTATCGCCTTGAGGTTCGGAGCGGCCGAACAATTGTGCCTGCGCCGGTGCGGCGCAGGCGAGTGCCAGAAGCAGCGCGGCCATCAAACTTCGAAATTTTGTCTGCATGGATCAGCCTTCCGGCCGCAGCGTCCCGCGGCTCTCTCGGGTTAACATACGGCGACAGTTCGGCCAAAGTTGGACTGCGCTGCCCCGCAGATACGAAAAGACCGGCGCGTTGCGGCGCCGGTCCTCCTTCAGGCTTGCGCCTTGAAGTTTTTAGGAGCTCGGCCCGCCCAGAACGGTGACGGCGCGACGATTCTGCGACCAGCAGGAAATGTCGTTGCAGACCGCGACCGGGCGCTCCTTGCCGAAGCTGATCGTGCGAATGCGCGAGGCCGGCACGCCGCGGGCGGCGAGATAGTTTTTCGCCGCTTCCGCACGGCGCTGGCCAAGCGCGAAATTATATTCGCGCGTGCCGCGCTCATCCGCATGGCCTTCGACGGTGATCGTGTAGCGCGGATATTGCGACAGCCAACGGGCCTGCTTGTCGAGCGTGGCCTGCGCCACCGAGGTCAGTTCCGACGAATCGCTTTCGAAAAAGACGCGGTCGCCGACATTGACGACGAAATCCTGCTGCGAGCCTGGCGTGGCAGCGCCCGCACCCATGCCCAGCCCGCCGGCGCCGGCAGCGCCGTCTTCATTCGGATTTTTGGAGCAGGCCGAAACCGCCAGCGCTGCACAAAGCGCCGCCGCGATCTTCAGGGCCCGCGCATCAAACGAAAAAATCATCCCGGAACTCCTTCACTGCAACCGGACATTGGCCCAAGTCGTAGCCTTTTTTGGTTAAGATAAGGTTCCATCAACCTTGATGGAGATTTTTTGCAAGACTTTGCAAAGGGCGTCTCGCGGCGCCCCCGCATGCGATCAGCTCAGCAGCGGGCCCCAGGCGGGGTCGGAGCCGAAGGTTGGCGTATTCACCTGGAATTCGCCGCGCCCGAAGACGTCGGCCATAAAAATCCGCGGGCCGCCCGAGCCGCCGGGCTCACGGAAAAACATCACATAGAGGCCGTTGGGCGCCCATGTGGGGCCTTCATTGTGGAAACCCTCGGTGATGATGCGCTCGCCCGAGCCGTCGGGGCGCATGACGCCAATGGCAAATCCGCCGCTCTTCTGGCGGGTGAAGGCAATCAGATCGCCCTTCGGCGACCAGACAGGCGTCGAATAGCGCGCACCCTCGCCATAAGAAATGCGTTTGGCGCCGCCGCCATTGCCGCCCATCACGTAAATTTGCTGCGTTCCGCCGCGATCGCTTTCGAAGACAATCTGCGAGCCGTCGGGCGAGAAAGAGGGCGACGTATCGATGCCCGCCGTATCGGTGAGCCGTGTGGTGGCGCGCGAGCGCAGATCCATCACAAAAAGATTGGAGGCCGAGCCCTGCGACAGCGACATGATGATGCGCTGCCCATCGGGCGAGAAGCGCGGCGCGAATGTCATGCCCGGAAAATTGCCGACGGCCTCGCGCTGCCCGGTCTCGATATTGAGAATGAAGACGCGCGGATCGCCCTGGCCGAAGGCCATGTAGGCAACATCCTGCGAGGATGGCGAGAAGCGCGGCGTGACGACGAGATCGTCGCCGCGCGACAGATAGCGCACATTGCCGCCGTCCTGATCCATAATGGCGAGGCGCTTCACGCGTCTTTCTTTCGGTCCCGATTCATCGATGAAAACGACGCGGGAATCGAAAAAGCCTTTTTCGCCGGTGATGCGGCTGAAAATGGCATCCGAAACAATATGGGCGACGCGCCGCGCATTATTGGGATCGGTCACATATTGCTGGCCGGTGGCCTGCTGTCCGGTGGCAACATCCCACAAGCGGAACTGCGTTTGCAGGCGACCGTCGGGCGCGCGCGTGACGCGGCCGGTGACGACAAATTGCGCATTGATCGTGCGCCAGGCATCCATCTGCGGTGCGACATCGGGATTGGTGATCTGCTGCGGGAAGGAGCGCGGCTCCAGCGGCTGCAGGAAAACCGAACGGGCAAAATTATTCGTCACAATGCCAGACAGGGCAGGGCCCTGATCGCCGGCGAAATTCGTCACCGCAATCGGGATCGGACGAAAAGACGAGCCGGGACGAATGTCGAGAAAGCGCGATTGCGCCCATGCGCCCTGTGGGGCCAGTGCTCCGGCAAGTCCGGCCGACAAAAAGCCCGATGCCTGGCGGCGTGTGATGGCTGGAAATTTTTGATCCGTCATGGACAAGTCTCGTTTCGTGTCTGGGTCAATGCGCCATCATCCCTGCATGTCTTCGGGGTCGAAGCGCAGGATGCGGGCGCGCCATTGTTCGAAATAGGGCTGGAACTGCGCGGGTATTTTGAGCGGATTGCAGCGGCGCACGGCGCGCACCGCGCTTTCGGCGAGCGAATTGAGCGCCGGATCGGAGGGCGGATTCATCAGGCTGGGCTGGCCGACAAGCGAGCCGTCCTTCGAATATTCCACCTTGATTTGCGGAATGTAGCGATGGCCGGTGCTGGTGCCGAAATAGGACCAGCATTGCTTGTATTGTTCTTGCATCAGCCCATCGAGCTGGGCGGCAAGCGAGGGCGACATGCGCGATGCATTGGCTGTCTGCGTGCCCAGCGAGGTTTGCTGGCTGACCTGCTGGCCGGTGGAAGCGCGCTGCTGCGCCTGTTCGCGTGAAAGCAGGCGCGCGATCTCGGTGGGGTCGGTGCGTGCCTTGATGGCCTGCTCATCGCCGGTCTTCGGCTTTTGCGCGCGCTCCTCGGTCTTTTTCTGCTCAAGCAATTTCGCCACCTGATCGGGGCGCGGCGGCTCGGGCTGCGTTTCGCGCGGGCGCGGGGGAATGCGCGGCGGCACCGGCGCATCGACGGTTTTTTTCGTCTCTTCTTTCGGCTTTTGCACCTTCGCCTGTTCGATCGCCTCGGCCTCTTTCGGATCGGGCTTTTTCGCTTCGGCTTTTTCAGGCGCTTTGGGCGGCTCGGGGCGCGGCGGCTCTTTCACCGGCTCGGGCTTTGGCGGCGTCGGGCTCGATTGGCGCGGTGGGGCGGCAACAGGTTTTTCATCGCGACCGGGATCGGGCTCGCGGCGGCCTTCCTGCACGGGTGCGGCTGTATCGACTTTGGCCTCGCGGACCACGGGCGTCGGCTTGGTTTCGGTCCGCTCATCGACACGATCGGCGCGCGGAGGCGTGGGCTTGACCTCCGGTGCAGTCTTTTCGCCGCGCATGATTTCATTCAATTGCGCATCGGTAATGATCTCGACCGGCACGCTTTCCTGTGCTTCCCTGAATTTCGGCGCATCCGAAAAAACAACAAGCGTCGCCGCCAGCAGAGCGGCATGGCCTGCTGCGGAAATGATTGTGCCGGGCTGTGACAGGCTGAACTTCACGGGAAAGCGCTCACTTCCTTTCCTGCTCCGTCACCAGAGCGACTTTCTTGTAGCCGGCGGTCGTGATGATCGACATGACTTCGGCAACGCGTCCGTAATTGACCGATTTTGCACCACGCACATAAATGCGCTCGTCAAAACCTTCTTTCGCCAGAGATTGCAGGCGCGCAGGCAGTTCTTCGATCGCGACCGGCTGGTCGGCAAGGAAGATCGAGCCCTTTTCGTCAATTGCCACAGACAGCGGCTTCTGATCGATATTCAGGGCGGCCGCTCTCGTCTGCGGCAGATCGATCGGCACGCCGGTCGCCAGCAGCGGTGCTGCCACCATGAAAATGATGAGCAGAACGAGCATGACGTCGATGAACGGCGTCATGTTGATTTCGGCCATGGCGCCATAGCGGGGCACGCCGCGTCTGCGACGTCCGCTCTTGCCGCCGGCTCCCACCGACATTCCCATTGCGCGCGCTCCTCTCAGGCAGCCCTGTCGCGACCGACATGCGTGTCGATCTGGCGCGACAGGATGGAGGAGAATTCATCGGCAAAGCTTTCCATGCGCGCTTGCGAGCGCGCCACTCGGCCAGACAGGATATTGTAGAAGATCAGCGCCGGAATGGCGGCGAACAGGCCGATGGCGGTGGCAAACAAGGCCTCGGCAATGCCGGGCGCCACAACCGCCAGCGATGTGTTTTTCGATGCTGCAATCGAGCGGAAGGAGCTCATAATGCCCCAGACCGTGCCAAACAGGCCGACGAAGGGGCCGGCCGAGGCGATGGAGGCGAGCACGAGCAATTGCGATTCCAGCCGCTCCACTTCGCGCGCAATCGACACGTCGAGCACTTTCTCGATACGCGCCTGCAGCCCCATGAAGGATGAGGAGGCGGTGGAGAAGGAGCGTTTCCATTCGCGCATGGCAGCAACGAACAGGCTTGCCATGGCGGTGGTCGGCCGGTTGGCCAGAGCATTGTAGAGATCTTCAAGCGAATTGCCGGACCAGAAGCTCTCTTCGAACCGGTCCATCGAATTCTCGGCCTGTTTCAACAGGATGAATTTGTTGACGATGATCGCCCAGGCCCAGACCGAGGAGGCAAGCAGCCCGATCATGACCGCTTTCACGACGAAATGGGCCTGCCAGAACATGTGCCAGAAGGTGATTTCGGCTGCGGGCGCCCCAAGCGCGCCGGAAGCAATGTCGGCAGGGTTCATCTTGTGATCCGTCCTTTGCTCGATCCCGCGGACCATGCCGGGGCTTTCACCCCGAATGTCCTGTGCGACAAATCGGTCCTTTCTGGGGCCCGCCTGCACCAGCGCAGGACAAGCCTTTGACCAAGGACGAGTTAAGCATTGTTCAGGGTTAATATCGGGTTAGCGCTGCTGCAGCGCAGCGCTGCCCGAATCGCCTCAGGCGAGTGTGGCGCGGATCGCGGCAGGAATGCGGCAGGGTCGGCCCTCCGCCACGCAGGCAATGCGCACGCGGGCCTCGATCAGCACGTCGGCACCGCGCAAAATGCGCTGGATGAGCTCCATCGAGGCCCCGCCCAGCTCGGCCACCCCCGTCTCCACCGTGAGCAGATCGTCCATCCGGGCCGGCTTCAAAAATTCGACATTCATCGCTCGCACGGCAAAGCCGAAACGCGCACCCGCCTCGCCCGCCAGACTGGCGCCCTGGTCGATGCCCTTGGCCCGCAGCATTTCCGTGCGCCCCCGCTCCATGAAGCGCAAATAGGAGGCGTGATAGACGACGCCGGAAAAATCGGTGTCCTCGTAATAGACGCGGATGGGGAATGTATGGGGGGAGGGGGTCATGCGCCGCTCATCGTGTCATGATTAGTGTCGGCCAGCCCTAAAAAGAGGGTGATGGATTGGTTCATTCTCTGGATATCTGCCGCGCTGAGCAGTCCGAGCTTTTTTCCCAGCTTCGCTTTGGGAACGCTCGTGATTTTGTCCGCCATCAGCCGTGAGATGCGTTCAAGACCATTGATCTTGGTGGGCTCGATCACAATGCGAAAGGCTGGGCTTTCAGTCGGGTCGCTCGTGAAGGCGCAGACCGTCACCGAGGCGGTTTCCGCAAATGCGTCGTTTTGAAGAATGACGCAAGGGCGCGGCTTGCCCGCATAATCAGAACCGCCGGCAAGCGTCCAGATTTCGCCTCGTTTCATTTCGACCAGATTTCAGAGATGGAATCGATGAAAGCCTGATCGTCCTTCTCGAAGGGGCTCATGGCTACAGCCCGCGACTGGCGGCGTGCTTCTTCGAGAAATTCTGGCGTGCGGGTGTCGGGGACCCAAATTTGAACAAGGCGCAGGCCCTTTTCGCGCTGCCGCTTGCGAAAATCGCTGACCTTGCGGCGCGTCGCGAGGCGCTTTTGATCTGCAGGCCGCTTCGGGGCGGTGGACATGAACATGCTCCCAGTAGGTTACATGTAACCTAATCCCTGTGCCCGGTCCGGGCAAGTTCTATTCGCTGTCTTCGGCAAACAGGCCGAACTGCGGCGTCGCCTGCGAGGGTGCTTCCAGCCCCAAATGTTTGAAGGCGGCAGGCGTCAAAATGCGCCCGCGCGGGGTGCGCTGGATAAAGCCCTGCTGCAGGAGATAGGGCTCGATAATATCTTCAATCGCGTCGCGCGGCTCTGACAAAGCTGCGGCAATCGTCTCGATGCCGACCGGGCCGCCGCCGAATTTCAGCGCCACCGTGTCGAGATAGCGCCGGTCCATAATGTCGAGGCCGATGGCATCGACATCGAGCAGGCGCAGCGCCTTGTCGGCAATCTCGCGCGTCACCGTTGCATTGCCGTCGACAATGGCGAAGTCGCGCACGCGGCGCAGCAAACGTCCGGCAATGCGCGGCGTGCCGCGCGCGCGCCGTGCAATTTCATTGGCGCCATCTTCATTCATCGGAATGCCCAGCACGCGCGCACCACGCGCCACAATGCCCTGCAATTCTTCCACCGTGTAGAAATTGAGCCGGATCGGAATGCCGAAACGATCGCGCAAAGGCGTGGTGAGAAGGCCCGCGCGCGTGGTGGCGCCAACCAGCGTGAATTTGGCGAGGTCGATTTTCACCGAACGCGCGGCCGGGCCTTCGCCGATGATGAGATCGAGCTGAAAGTCTTCCATGGCCGGATAGAGAATTTCTTCCACCGCCGGATTGAGGCGATGGATTTCATCGATGAAGAGCACGTCACGCTCTTCGAGATTGGTGAGCTGGGCCGCCAGATCGCCGGCTTTTGCAATGACGGGACCCGATGTCGAGCGGAAATTGACGCCCAGCTCGCGCGCCACAATCTGCGCCAGCGTTGTCTTGCCCAGGCCCGGCGGGCCGACGAACAGCACATGATCCAGCGCATCGCCGCGCGCTTTCGCAGCTTCGATGAAAATTTTCAGATTTTTGCGCGCCGCTTCCTGGCCGGTGAAATCCATCAGCGTCAACGGACGGATTGAGGCATCCGTATCATCGTCGCGTTTTTCGGCGGAGACGAGGCGGGGATTATCGGTCATGATCGCACAGCCTCTGGACTATTTTTTGTATATACGATATTCATTGCATGAAGATCAGTTTTGACCCTGCCAAGCGGGACTGGACCCTGCAAGAGCGTGGCCTCGCTTTCGAGGGCGCGGAGAGCGTTTTTGAAGGGCGCTGTATCAACTGGCCGGATCGTCGCTTCGACTATGGCGAGGATCGTATCGTTTCGGTCGGTTATCTGGGGCAGCGCATGGTTGTTATTGTCTGGACGCAGCGTGGTGACATGCGTCACATCATCAGCATGAGGAAGGCCAATGCGCGCGAAATTAAAATCTATACGCCGCAATTCGCCAGATGAGACGGCGCTCATCGTTATGGATGTTGATGCGTCACGCGCGCGTGTGAAGAGCGACATGGATAAGGTTGATCGCCACATTATCACGCGCGAGGAATATGAAGAGATCCCCGAGATGACGCGGGAAATGGCAGAGGCCGGTGATCTATACATCGGCGACAAGCTCATCCGGCGCGGGCGTCCGCCCAAGGCGAAGAAGAAAGTCGCCATCAGCATCCGCCTGTCTGAGCATGTGGTGGAAGCCTTCAAATATTGCGGGCCCGGCTGGCAGACGCGCATCGATGAGGCGCTCGAGCAATGGCTCGAAGAACATCCCGAGCGCGAGCCGGTCACTGCGAAAGCTCCTTCAGGCCGCGGCGGATCAAAGCCTGCGTCCCCGCGTCTTCGCCCAAAGCGCTGATACTGGCTGCAACAGCAGCGGCCGCTTGCGGGCGCCCGTAGCCCAGATTGACGAGCGCGGAAATGGCATCCTGAACGGGTTTGGGTGCGGATTTGCTGTCATCGCCCGACAGGCGCGCAAGGTTTGGATCGACATGGCCGAAGGCCGGCGCTTTGTCTTTCAGTTCCGAGACAATGCGCTGCGCCAGTTTTGGGCCGACGCCCGGCGTGCGGGCAACACTGGCCTTGTCCTGCATGGCAATGGCAGAGGCCAATTCATTGGGTGCGAGAATGCCGAGAATGGCCAGCGCCACTTTCGCGCCCACGCCCTGGACGCTTTGCAGCAGTCGAAACCAGTCGCGCTCGGCATCCGACATGAATCCGAACAGGCGGATCGCATCTTCGCGCACCTGCGTTTCAATGGCGAGTGTGGCGGCTTCGCCGGGCCGGGGAAGTTTTTGCAATGTGCGCGATGAACATTGCACGACATAGCCGACGCCCTGCACATCGATGATCACATGATCCTCGGCATAGGAATCGATAATGCCTTTGAGCTTGCCGATCATGCCTGCACCTTTTTCATGCTTGCCGCGAGCTGGCGCGAACCGCGATGCTGAGCATGGCAGATTGCCACCGCCAATGCATCTGCTGCATCGGGCGAGCCCGCTTCGCTTCTGGGCAACAGCACTTTGATCATCATGCCGACCTGGGCCTTTTGCGCATGGCCCGCACCGACGACGGTCTTCTTCACGAGATTGGCGGCATATTCGGCCACGGGAAGCCCCGCCAGCGCAGGAACAAGCAAAGCAATGCCGCGCGCCTGTCCCAATTTCAGGGTCGATTGCGGATCGCGATTGACGAAGGTTTCTTCCACCGCCGCCTCATGCGGCATATGCGCATGGACAATGCTGGCGATCCCGTCATGCAATTGGCGCAGACGATCGGCGAGCGACAGGGATGCGTCGGAATGAACCGAGCCGCAGGCGACGTAAGACAGGCGGGAGCCCTGCGCATCGATGATCCCCCAGCCAGTGTTGCGCAGGCCGGGGTCGAGACCGAGAATCCGAATCGTTTGCAAACTCATGTAGATTGATTATCCCTGCCGCGGCGGGGCCGCCAGCGCGCGTGCTGTCCTCTGCCGGAAGGAATCCGATGACCGACGGCATTGCCCTCGCCGCTTTCGCCCATGTGCTCACCGAGACCAAAACCTGGTTTCTGGTTGCAGTGGTCCTTGTGGCCGGCATTGTGCGGGGTTTTTCCGGCTTTGGCGGCGCCCTTGTCTTCATTCCGCTGGCGTCGGCCATTTTGGGCCCGCGGCTCGCCGTGCCGATTTTTTATCTGGTCGATCTGGTCACGGCGACGCCCTATGGCATCAAAATGATCAAAAAAGCCTCCATGCGCCAGATCACGCCCATGCTGATCGGCAGCTGGCTGGCGGCTCCGGCGGGCGCCTGGATTTTGTCCAATCTCGATCCGATCCTCCTGCGCTGGGTGACGGGTGTGACGGTTCTGGTCATGGTCGCGATTCTTGCCACAGGCTGGCGCTATAGCGGCGAGCCGCGCCCGCCCGTATCTTTCGGCGTGGGTGCGGCAGGGGGCGTTCTGGCCTCGGCAACGGGGGCCTCCGGCCCCCTGATCATCGCCTATTGGCTGGGCAGCCGGGCCGATGCCGCTTTGATACGGGCCAATATTATGGCCTTTTATGCCTTGGCGGCCCTTGGGACCGATCTGGTTTATCTGGTGAATGGGCTGTTCACGCTGGAGGCGGTTTTCTATGCGGCTCTGGCCGCTCCCCTTTATGCGGCTGGCCTCTGGCTGGGCTCGCGCGTCTTTAAGGGCTCGAGCGAGACCGGGTACCGGCGGGCGGCCTTTGCCCTGATCATCCTGACCAGCATTTTCAGCCTACCCCCGGTCACCGCATTGTTTCGCTAGCCCTTTCATCCGATTGTGGCGACAGCAAGCCACGTTTGGGCATCCTTAAGTTCCATCCTGTATCGACAGACTTTGCCCTGCGGAGGCGCTAGGCTTGACACTTGCTCGGGTCGGGTGATCTTCCCGCTCCGTCTTTGCGGCAGCATTTTGGGAACGGTGGAATGGGACGCAAATATTTTGGCACCGACGGCATTCGCGGCAAGGCCAATGGCCTGATCACGCCCGAACTCGCCATGAAGGTCGGCCAGGCCACCGGCCTCGTTTTCCATCGCGGCGAACATCGCCATCGCGTCGTCATCGGCAAGGACACGCGCCTGTCCGGCTATATGATCGAATATGCCATGGTGAGCGGGTTCACCTCGGTGGGCATGGATGTCATGCTGCTTGGCCCCGTACCGACGCCGGCTGTGGCCATGCTGACGCGCTCCATGCGCGCCGATCTCGGCGTGATGATTTCTGCCTCGCACAATCCCTTCGCCGATAATGGCATCAAATTGTTCGGGCCCGACGGATATAAATTGTCCGACGATGTCGAAAAACAGATCGAGGAATTGCTCGACGCCGATCTCGGTCCCCAGCTGGCTGCATCGCGCCATCTCGGCCGCGCCAAGCGCGTCGATGATGTGCGCGCGCGCTATATTGAATTTGCCAAGCGCACCTTGCCCCGCCAGATCTCGCTCGAGGGATTGCGCATTGTCGTCGATTGCGCCAATGGCGCCGGCTACAAGGTTGCGCCTGAAGCTTTGTGGGAATTGGGCGCCGAAGTTTTCGCCATTGGCGTCGAGCCCGACGGGTTCAACATCAATCAGGATGTCGGCTCCACTGCGCCCGACCGTTTGATCGAAAAAGTCCGCGAAATGCGGGCAGATATTGGCATTGCGCTCGATGGCGATGCCGATCGCGTGCTGATCGTCGATGAGCGCGGACAGCTCGTCGATGGCGATCAGATCATGGCGCTGATTGCCGAATGCTGGCACATGGACGGGCTTTTGTCGAAGCCCGGCATTGTCGCCACCATCATGTCCAATCTTGGCCTCGAGAATCATCTCGCAGGGCTTGGCTTGTCGCTCGTGCGCACCGCCGTCGGCGATCGTTATGTGCTCGAGCGCATGCGCGAGGATGGATATAATCTGGGCGGCGAACAATCGGGCCACATGATCCTGTCCGATCACAACACGACAGGCGACGGGCTTGTCGCGGCTCTGCAGGTGCTGGCCGCGGTCAAACGGTTCGACCGTCCGGTCAGCGAAGTCTGTCATCGTTTCGAGGCCTGTCCGCAGATTCTCAAAAATGTGCGTTTTGGCGCCGGCAAGTCGCTTGCAAAGCCGCTGGCTGACGAAAAAGTTCAGGCAGCGATCAAGGCGGCAGAAGCCGCACTCGGCAAGACCGGGCGTCTTGTCATTCGCCCCTCGGGCACGGAACCTCTTGTGCGTGTGATGGGCGAGGGCGAGAGCCACGAGGCGGTGGAGGCGGCCGTCGATTCGGTCTGCGATGCGCTGAAACGTGTGGCCGATTCGCTCGCTGCGGCCTGAGAGAGGCGCAGCGCCGATTTTTAGCGCGCCACTAGCCCGTTTTCAGTTCATGGGCATCCCCCGGATGTCCTTTGCGAAATACGCTGAAATTTTCTTTGGCGTTAATCATTTATTGACCTTAACGCGCGGTTAATCTCTTGCCCCTGAACTCGGTGCAGGCGTGGCGAGCACGCTGCGGCAGCGAGGGGTCATCATGCGCTGGTTGGGCGCTTTTTTCGGATTGGCCGCGCTCTGGTCAGGGGGCGCACATGCAGGCGAGGGGGCGTCGCTGGGCGCCGACTGGAATTTGCGCGGCCGCCTGCTCGTCGAAACCGATTTTTCCGCACGAGCGACGCAATTGTCCTGGCCGATCATGTTCCAGTCGCCCGATTGGCGGTTAGGGGCTTTGCACAGCACGTCTCTGTCGCGCGCTGCAATGCCTGCAGCGGAGGCCGCCGCGCGCTCTTTCGCCCCGCGACTGGCCGCTGCCTCGGCCCATGCCTCATTGGGCTTCCAATTGGCCGCCGTGAGGGCCGATCCTGATTTTGCCTTCCAGATCGGCTTTGCCTTTGAGCCGGAAATGGCCTCGGAGACCCCCTTCGGCGAGCTGCATGATCCAGGTTTCACCAGCCGCCCCGGGCGGGCGACGGCGCGCCGGGCCGGCAGCCGCAGCGTGACCGCCGTTTCGCAATTTGCCATGATTGCCGGCATGAGTTTCGATCTGGCGGGGCAGCAGATATTCGACCTCGGCTATCGTTATGTGAATTTTATCGGCGCTCGGGCCGAGGCCGCTCAATCTGGCCAGATGCCGGCCCATTTCCTGCGCGGCCGGGCAGACGGGCATGAAATCCGCGCCGGTCTGCGATATGTGTTGCCATAGCCGCACCTGACTTGACCTGCCTGCCGCGCCCGCATAGGCGAAGTCCATGTATGAGCTCGGGCTCGCGCCCCCGCCAGAGGATGGAGCGATATGGCAGCGATCGAAAAGCCAAAAGTGCGGACGGCCAATCCGAACTTTTCCTCAGGCCCCTGCGCCAAACGTCCCGGCTGGACACCTGCAGCTTTGGCTGGCGTGCCCGCCGGCCGCTCGCATCGCGCGCCTGTCGGCAAGGTCAAGCTGAAAGCCTCGATCGATCTGACGCGCGAAATTCTCGGCGTCCCCGCCGATTATCGCATCGGCATTGTGCCGGCCTCCGACACGGGTGCGGTCGAAATGGCCATGTGGTCGCTGCTGGGCGCGCGCGGCGTCGATATGGTGGCGTGGGAGAGTTTCGGCGAGACCTGGGTTGCCGATGTCCTGAAACAGCTCAGGATCAAGGACACGCGCGTCATCAAAGCCGAATATGGCGATCTGCCCGATCTCGCGCAGATCGATTTCGATCGCGATGTTGTCTTTACATGGAACGGCACGACCTCGGGCGTGCGTGTGCCCAATGGCGATTTCATCCCCGCCGACCGCAAGGGCCTGACGATTTGCGATGCGACGTCGGCCGCTTTCGCCCAGCGCCTCGATTGGCCGAAACTCGATGTCGTCACGTTCTCCTGGCAGAAAGTGCTTGGCGGAGAAGGCGCACATGGCATGTTGATCTTGTCGCCGCGCGCCGCCGAGCGTCTTGAAAGCTACACGCCCCCATGGCCGATGCCGAAGATTTTCCGTCTCACCAACAATGGAAAAATCATCGAGGGCATTTTCGTCGGCGACACAATCAACACGCCCTCCATGCTGTGCAATGAGGATTATCTCGATGCGCTTCACTGGGCGAAATCGATTGGCGGACTCGATGGTCTCATCGCGCGTGCCGACGCCAATCTGAAGGCCATTGCCGATTGGGCGGCGCGCACGCCCTGGGTCGATTTTCTCGCCCGCGTCCCGCAAACGCGCTCCAATACGAGCGTGTGTCTGCGCATTGTCGATCCGGCCATTACCTCGCTCTCTGAAGAGCGTCAGGCCGCTTTCGCCAAAAAAGTCGCGGCTTTGCTGGAAGAGGAAAAGATTGCCTATGACATCGATTCCTATCGCGATGCACCTTCTGGCCTGCGCATCTGGTGCGGGGCAACTGTCGAGACAAGCGATGTCAGCGCGCTGACGGGCTGGCTCGACTGGGCCTTTGCGACGGCGAAGAGCGAGCTGTAAGCAGACGGCTGGATCAAATCCGGCTCCTTTGCTATTTTGCAGCCATGTCCGATGCACACGCGCTTTCTCAGGTGATGCCTTCTGCAACGCCCACTGAGGCGGAGCTGGAAGCTTGGCGCAATCTCTCCCGCGACGAACAGCTGCAGCGCATGCGCAATGCCTTGGCGCATTCTGAGGCCTCTGCAGAAGTTACGGATACGATGGCGGATATTCTTTTGCAGGCGCGCGCGGCTGCGGGGAATCGCGATCTGTTCGACTGATCAAAACTTCCGCCCGCCAAGCGTCTCGGCAATCAGAATGCCGCCCATCGACAGGCCAAGTGCGGCGGCATGATAGGCGGCGAAAGGTTCGCCCAGCAGTGTGACGGCCATGATGGCGCCCAGCACCGGGACGAGATTGTAAAACAGGCTGGCGCGTCCCGGCCCGATGGCGGCGACGCCGCGGATGAAGAAAATCTGCGCCAGAAGCGAGGGAAAGATCACAATATAGGCGACCACAATCCAGCCTTTGGGGCTTGGCCATTGCGCCGCGTCCTGCGCCATTTCGACGGCGAGCAAGGGCAGCGATGAGAGCGTGGCGAAAATGGACAGGCAGGTGAAAAATCCGAGCGCGGAAACCGCCGGCCGCTTGCGCAAGGCCACTGTATAGCCGGCGTAAAGCAGCGAGGCGATCACCATGGCGGCATCGCCCATGTTCAGATCGAGTGCCGATAGGCGCAGCGGTTCCCCACGCGTTGCAACGGTTGCCACACCGAGCATGGTCAGCACGAGGCCGATGGTGCGCGCAAGCCCGATGGGCGTGCCGTAGCAAATCCAGGCGCCGGCGAAAATGAAAGCGGGCGCAATGCCCTGCAGAATGGCCAGATGCATGCCGCTCGTATGCTGGGCGGCAGTAAAATAAAGGGCCTGATAGCCGGTGAAGCCGAATGTCGCCATCAGCGCCACCAGTTTCCAATGGGTGCGCAGGGCCGGCCAATCGGCAACAAGCTGGCGCCAGGACAGGGCCAGCATGATCAGGCTGACAAAGCCCCAGCGGATCGTCACCAGAACCATTGGCGAGATTTCGCCCACCCCATTGCGTGAGGCCACCACATTGCCGGCCCAGAAAATGGCGGTCAGGACCAGCAGGATCCAGGCCTTGTAGGGCAGGCGGCTCGTGTCTGGCTGGTCGTTTGGCAAGGGCGCAATCCGGATCGGGTTCCATCGAGTGCCGGATGGGCGCCCAGAAAGCAAGTCGCAGGCCTGCCTCTTTTGCTCATGGGGCGGCGGTTCGCGCTATGGTTTGCCTTGCCTCTTGGGCTGCAATTCGGTAATCCATTCCAGCAATGAGCCCCGGCCTTTGTGCCGGGGTTTTGCTTGTGTCGCGGGCCGGTTCCGCGCAAGGCGCGGGCAGCCGGTCGGGCGAAGCGCGCAGACGAAAGAGCGAAATCATCATGGCGAATGTTGTGGTCGTCGGCGCCCAATGGGGCGATGAGGGTAAAGGCAAGATTGTCGACTGGCTGTCGATCGAGGCCGATGTCGTCGTCCGTTTTCAGGGCGGCCATAATGCCGGCCACACGCTTGTCATCGACGGCAAGGTCTACAAGCTCTCGCTGCTTCCCTCAGGCATTGTGCGTGAGGGCAAGGTCTCGGTGATCGGCAATGGCGTCGTCGTCGACCCCTATCATCTCGTCAAGGAAATCGGCCAGATCCGCGCCCAGGGCGTCGATGTCGGCCCGCATAATCTGAAGCTGGCTGAAAATGCGCCGCTCATTCTGTCCATCCATCGCGAGCTCGATGCGCATCGCGAATCGGCGGCCACAGGCGGGACCAAGATCGGCACGACGATGCGCGGCATCGGGCCGGCCTATGAGGACAAGGTCGGGCGTCGCTCGATCCGCGTCATGGATCTTGCCGAGCCGAAAAATCTCGACGACAAGATTGCGCGCCTGCTCGCCCATCACAATCCGCTGCGGCGCGGGCTCGGCCTGCCCGAAATCGATCCTGCCGCGCTGCGCGAGGAACTTCTGTCCATCGCCCCGCAGGTTCTCCCCTATATGGATGCGACCTGGGAATTGCTCGACACCATGCGCCGCCAGGGCAAGCGCATTCTGTTCGAGGGTGCGCAGGGCGCATTGCTCGATGTCGATCACGGCACCTATCCCTTTGTCACATCGTCCAACACAACCTCTGCCAATGCGGCTTCGGGCTCCGGCATGGGCCCGCGCGCCATTGGCTATGTGCTGGGCATTGCCAAGGCCTATACGACGCGCGTCGGCGGCGGCCCGTTCCCGACGGAATTGCAGGATGAGATCGGCAAGCTGATCGGCGAGAGGGGCCATGAATTTGGCACGGTCACGGGGCGCGCGCGCCGCTGCGGCTGGTTCGATGCCGTGCTTGTCCGCCAGACGGTGAAAACGTCGGGCATCGATGGCATTGCACTGACCAAGCTCGACATTCTCGACGGTTTCAAAGAGATCAAGGTCTGCACCCATTATCTGCTCGATGGGCAGCAGATCGACCGTCTGCCGGCCAGCCAGGCAGCGCAGGCCCGTGTTGTGCCGGTCTATGAGACCATCCCCGGTTGGGAAGGCACGACGGCGGGCGCGCGCTCCTGGGCCGATCTGCCGGCTCAGGCGATCAAATATGTGCGGCGCATAGAGGAATTGATCGGGGCCCCTGTCGCCTTGCTTTCGACGAGCCCCGAGCGCGATGATACAATTCTTGTTCACAATCCCTTCCAGGATTGAGTCGCGGAGTTTGGTGACCTGTTGGGCGTAGCGCGAAATGGCTGATTATTACCCCGTCCTCGCGAGGGCAGTTGCAGCCCTGCCGAATTCGACGCCGGAATTGCGCAGCGCCATTTATGGGCGTGCGCGTGCGGCGCTGATGGGACAATTGCGCGCCGTCCAGCCCCCGATCGCAGAAGAAGATATTGAACGCGAGGGTCGTCTCCTCGATGAGGCGATCGAAAGGCTCGAGGCAGAGGCGCTGACCCCACCGGCGCCAGAACCTGCTCCAGAGCCTCGCCAAGAACCCTCCCAAGAACCCTCTCCGGGGCCGGTCAACCGGGAGCCGTCCCAAGAGATTGGCAATCCGCCGGAGCCTTTGGTCCGCCGGCCCGATCCGACGGCCGGAACTCTGCCGCGCCCCACTTTGCCGCCGCGCCCTGCCTTGCCGCCGCGACCCACTTTGCCGCCGCGTCCGGGTGCTCCGGCCTCTTCCCCTCCGGGAGGGCTGCGCGCGGGTCTTGGTGCGCTTGAGGCCGCTCGCCAGCGGCTGGCCGGGCTTGCCCGCCCCGGTGCGCGGCCTCTGCCGCCCCTGCCGTCCTTGCCGCCGCGTCCGGGCTCCGATGCGCCCGTCGCGCCGCCCGAAGCGCCGATGCCGCCGCCGGTTGCCGTTTCCATGCCCCAGCCCACGCCGCCTGCGGGTGGCGATGCCGCGGCCGAGCAGCGGGCGCCGGTCACTTTGCGCAAATATGGACCGCGCGCGGAAGCCGCCGGGGTTTCTGCCGATTTCCCCCCGCCGGACGAGCCATCGGCACCGGCAGCCTCTGCGCCTGAAAAAACCGAGGAAGATGCCGGGAGCGGACAGCGTGGCGTGCGCCCGGCTGCGCCTCTGCCGCCCGATGAAAAAGAGCGCAATCTGCGCCCATTGCTCATCGGCCTGCCGGTGATTGCCGTGGTCGCGGCCATTGCCGTCGTCGCCTATGTCCGGCGCGATACGCCAGAAGAATTGGCGCGCTTGCGCCCGGCAGCCAATGTCGAAACATCGGGCGAGCCGAATGCCGGCAAGATTGTCGAGCGGATCGGCGGCGGGCAGGCGGTGCGCCCGAATGTGCCGGCAACGTCCGCGCCATCTCAGCAAGGCCAGCCGAGCGCGCCCGCACCTGCAACCAATGTGCAGGCGGTTCCTGTTTCCCAGCGTGCGGCACTTCTTGTCGATGCGCCCGACGATCCCCAGCGCGTTCGCACCTTTGTCGGCAATGTTGTCTGGCGGCTCGACAATGTCAGCCGCGGCACCGGTCAGCCGCTTGCAGTGGGCGTGCGCGCTGAAATCGATCTGCCGGAAGCGCGTATGCGGGCAATCATGCTCATCCAGAAAAACACCGATGAGACATTGCCCGCCTCCCATACGATCGAATTGCGTTTCATGCCGACGGAGGGCGGACCGATTCCGGGCGTGCAGCAAGTCTCGACGCCGCAAATGCGCAAGGATGACACGCCCGTCGGCGATCCGCTGGCCGGCGTGCCGGCGCCGATCATGCGCAATTTCTTTCTCATCGGCCTGACACGCGGCGATCTTGCAACTGCGCGCAATATCGATCTCATTCGCAGCCGTGGATGGTTCGATGTGCAGATGCTTCTGTCCGACCAGCGCATCGCCAAAATCACATTCGAAAAAGGCGCAGCCGGCGAACGGATTATCAATGAGGCCTTTGACGCCTGGAAATGATGCGCCGGCGGGCCGTTTCTGACGGAGGCTTTTGCCTGTGCGCCTGATCGTTCTTGGATCGACCGGTCTTGTCGGGCGCCATTTGCTCGATCTTGCCCTTGCCAATCCAGATGTCAGCCAAATTGTTGCGCCCGTGCGCCGCGCCATTCCGGCGCGTGAAAAACTTTTTGCGCCTGTGGTCGATTTCGATTGTTTGCCCGATGCGAATTGGTGGCAGGCCGATGCCATCCTCTGCGCTTTGGGCACAACCATGCGCAAGGCCGGATCGCGGAAGGCTTTTCGTCGCATCGATCATGATTATCCGCTGCGCGTCGCTGAATTGGGCAAGCAGCATGGCGTGAATGTCTTCGTGCTCAATTCCGCCCTCGGGGCCAATGTGCAATCGCTGTTCTTCTACAATCGCGTCAAGGGCGAAACAGAGCGCGATCTGGCGGCGCTGGACTTTGGTTCCTTGACCTTTGTGCGCCCCGGTCTGATCGGCGGCCTGCGCGCAGAGCGCAGACCGGTCGAGCGCATGTTGCAAATTCTGTTTGGCGCCATCGCTCCTGTTCTGCCGCCCCAATATCGGATCAATCCGGCGCAGAAGATTGCACAGGCCATGCTCGATGCCGCTTTGGCCGCGCGCCCCGGCGTGCATGCGATTGCATCTGATTTGCTTGTATAAGCAAAAAAGGGCGGCCCTTGGCCGCCCTTTTGCATTTTGTCTTTCGATCGTTACGCGCCGGCGCGCAATTCGATTTGCGGGCTGGCCGCGGGCAGAGATTCTATTTTTGCCACGCCGGCTTTCACGGCCGCCTGGACTTTTTCGAAAGCGCGCACTTCGATCTGGCGGACGCGCTCGCGTGAAATATTGAATTCTTCGGACAATTCTTCCAGCGTCACCGGCTCGTCGATGAGGCGGCGGGCCTCAAAAATCCGGCGCTCGCGCTCATTCAGCACGCCAAGCGCCGCACGCAGAGCATCGAGCCGATTGTCGCTTTCCTCACGCTCGGCCAGAATCGATTCCTGGCTGGAGGATTCGTCCACGAGCCAATCCTGCCATTCGCCTTCGCCTTCGGCGCGCAGCGGCGCATTAAGCGACGCATCGCCGGACATGCGGCGATTCATGTCGATGACATCCTGCTCGGTCACGCCCAGACGATGAGCAATGGTGGCAACCTGATCGGGGCGCAAATCCCCGTCTTCCAGCGCCGAAATCTGGCTCTTGGCCTTGCGCAGATTGAAGAAGAGTTTTTTCTGATTGGCGGTTGTGCCCATTTTCACGAGCGACCAGGAGCGCAGGATGTATTCCTGGATCGAGGCGCGGATCCACCACATGGCGTAAGTGGCCAGGCGGAAGCCTTTTTCAGGCTCGAATCTTTTCACGGCCTGCATCAGGCCGACATTGCCTTCCGAAATGACTTCGCCAATCGGCAGGCCATAACCGCGATAGCCCATGGCGATTTTGGCAACGAGGCGAAGATGCGATGTGACCAGACGATGCGCGGCGTCGCGATCGCCATGCTCGCGCCAGCTGCGGGCGAGCATATATTCTTCCTCCGGCGCCAGCATCGGGAACCGGCGGATTTCGGCGAGATAGCGGGACAGCCCGCTCTCGGACGAAATCATGGGAAGCGCAGCAGCCATTCAACCCTCCTGTTCGAACCCCCAGAATTGGCGGGTCCGGCTCCGGCCGACCGATGGTCGCGCCCGGGTCCGTCAGACATATAGTTTTGCTCAACAATGGCTAAAAGGGGGCGAGGCCAGAACCGAAGAACATGGTTAGATAGGTCTTGCAGGGGTCCGTTCAAGTCGTCATTTCAAAGAAAATCTTTTTATAGCAGTGGTTTAGCTATCAAAGCGCGAGGCCGGACAGGCGTTGTGCAAGGTTTTGGTGGCGCAGATTAAATTTTCTTCACTTTGACGTCAGTTTCCGGCCCTCAGCCCGCAGCATCTGCCTGCAGGGCCAAAGCCAGCGCGGCGAGATCGGCGGGCAGGGGACTTTCGAAGAGAAGCTCCTCGCCGGTGACCGGATGTTCAAAGCCGAGCTGCCGGGCATGCAGCGCCTGTCGCGAGCCAAGGGCGGCAAGGGCGGCTTTGGTCTGGGGGCCCAGATGATGGGCCTTGGTCTTGAACCCCGAGCCATAGACGGAATCGGCCAGCAGGGGATGGCCGATATGGGCCATATGCACGCGGATCTGGTGCGTCCGGCCGGTTTCCAGCTGGCAGGCGACCTGCGTCAGCTGCGCCGTGCCGGAGGTGAAAAATGCTTCCGCCTGCCAATGGGTGATGGCATCGCGGGCGCGATCGGAACGCGACACGGCCATTTTCTCGCGATTATGCGGGTGGCGGGCGAGGGCCGCCTCCACCATGCCCGAGCGGCGCTCCATGCGGCCCCAGACAAAGGCCACATATTCGCGCGTCAGCGACAAAGTGCGACCGTGATCGGCAAAAAGGGCTGAAAGGCCCTGATGTGCTGCATCGGTTTTCGCCACGACAAGCAGGCCCGACGTATCCTTGTCGATACGATGGACAATGCCCGGACGTTTCACGCCGCCAATGCCCGACAGCGAGGCGCCGCAATGGGCGATCAGCGCATTGACGAGCGTGCCGCTCTCATGGCCGTTGGCTGGATGAACGACGAGGCCGGCGGGCTTGTCGATGACGATGAGATGTTCATCCTCGAACACGACCGTAAGGGGGATGTTTTCTGCTTGCGGCTCGGCAGGGGCTGCTTCGGGAATGTCGATGGTGACGGTCTGTCCCGCTTTCACCTTCTGGCCGGGATCGGTCGCGGGCTTTCCCGCCAGCGTGACGCGATTGTCCTCGATCAGCGTGCGGATGCGCGTGCGCGACAAAGCGATCTGCGCCGCCTCGGCGCGCGCCGCCAGCACGCGGTCGAGCCGCTGCCCGCTCTCCTCGGCTTCGATTTCATAGGTGCAGAGGCCCGCCTCCGGCGTGGCGAGTAAGGCGGGCGCAGCTTTCTGCACTTCGGTCTCTTCCGCCTCGACCGGGCCGAACAGGCCCATCTGGTGGCGGCGCTTGGCAAATTGGTTCATGGCTGCAGGGCATAGCACGTCCCTCGGTTTGCGACTAAAGCTTCTTCACCCTTTTTTCTGCGAGCAAGACATTGCCGTCACCCAGAGCCAGAACAGCTGCCGTGATCGGCGCCGGTCCAGCCGGATTGATGGCGGCGGAAGCCATGGCCAAGGCCGGAATGGCGGTCACGATCTACGATTCCATGCCCTCGCCCGCCCGCAAATTTTTGATGGCGGGGCGGGGTGGGCTCAATCTCACCCATACGGAATCGCTGGACGCCTTTCTGGCGCGCTATCGCGAGGCATCGGCGCATCTGGAGCCTTTCATTCGTGCTTTTTCGCCCGATGATCTGCGGCTCTGGAGCGCCGGGCTCGGCCAGCCGACATTTGCAGGAACAAGCGGGCGTGTCTTTCCGCAAAGCTTCAAGGCTTCGCCCCTGTTGCGCGCCTGGTTGCGCCGGCTCGATGCTTTGGGTGTCGTCTTGCGCACGCGTCATGTTTTTGAGGATTTCGATGCGAGCGGCGCACCTGTCATTCGCAATTTGGAGGGCGCGCGCGCACCGCTGGCCGATGCTTATGTTTTTGCGCTTGGCGGCGCGTCCTGGCCAAAGCTCGGCTCGAATGGATCATGGCTTGAATGTTTTCGTGCAAAAGGCCTGTCCGTGCGCGCATTTGTGCCTGCAAATTGCGGCTTTCTCGTTGCCTGGTCGGATGTGTTTTCAACCCGTTTTGCCGGCGCGCCATTAAAACCTCTGCGTTTGTCCTTTGCTGGAACGAGCGTGCGGGGCGAGGCGATGATTTCGCATGACGGCATTGAGGGCGGCGCCATTTATGCGCTGTCATCCCTTTTGCGCGATGCAATCGAGGCGCATGGCGAGGCACTGCTGCAGGTCGATCTTCATCCCGATCTTTCGCATGATGCGCTGGCTGCCAAATTGGCGCGCCCGCGCGGGAGTCAGTCCGGCAATAATTTCCTGCGCAAAGCGACGGGTCTTTCGCCGGTGGCGCTGGGGTTGCTGCGCGAGTCGGCGCGCGATCTGCCGCAGGATCCCCTCGCACTGGCTGCGCTGATCAAGAATCTGCCCTTGCGGCTGCATGCAGCCAAAGGGCTGGAGCGCGCCATTTCCTCGGCCGGGGGTCTTTCCTTCGCGGAGGTCGACAGCGGGCTGATGCTGCGCACATGCCCAGGCATTTTCGTCTGCGGGGAAATGCTCGATTGGGAAGCCCCAACAGGGGGCTATCTCCTGCAGGCCTGTTTTGCCACCGGCCATGCGGCGGGACAGGCGGCCGCACATTGGCTGGCGGGATCGACCAGTTAGGGCTTGCCAATCGGCAGTGCCGGGGATTGGATGTTGCCCGGAATCCCAATCGGCAGGACAGGGCATTGAATTCTCTCGAGCGCATGATCGTGATCCTCGACCTGTTCGAGGGCGAGCGGCTGGAATGGACGCTTGAGGAAATGCAGGCGCGTCTGGGCTATTCGCGCTCCACTCTCTATCGCTATCTCAAAGTGCTCACCGATGCGGGCCTGCTCACCTCATTGCCCGAGATCGGCTATACTTTGGGTCCGCGCCTCGCCGAACTCGATTACAATATGCGCGAGCGCGATCCATTGATCACGGCGAGCCGTCCGGTGATGGAAGAGCTGGTGGCGGATATGGATGGCATTGCGCTTTTGTGCCGTCGCTATCGCGAGCGCGTCTTGTGCGTCCATCAGGAACAGGGTCGCGCCAGTTTTCATTCCAATTATGAGCGCGGCAAAGCGCGTCCGCTTTTGTCGGGCGCGGCCTCGCGCATCATTCTCGCCCATCTCCCCTCGGTGCAGATCCGCAAGCTTTACGAGGCCGATCCGCAGGCGGTGAGCGAGGCGGGCCTCGGCGAAAATCTCAATGCCCTGCGTGCCCGATTGCGGGCCATCCGCCAGGCTGGTTTCGACAAGACCGAAAGCCAGGTGACGCGTGGCGTCACCGGCATTGCCGCGCCGATTTTCGACCGCCGCAACAATGTGCTCGGCTCGCTCAGCGTCACCATCGGCGAATCCGATCTGGGGGCGGCGCGTGCGTCGGATCTGGCGGCGCGCATTATGGCGGGTGCAGCCAGCCTGACACAGGCGATTGCGCGAACCTCGGCGGATGTTCAGACGACTGGCGCCGCCCGGTTCCTCTCGGGCCTGCGGCCGAAAGCGGCGGAATGAAAAAACGATGCTCCGGCGTGGAATTGCCGGACCAAAGGCTGTAAGCAGAAGGAAAGCGGGCGCCAAGCTCGCTGCGCCAAGATCACAAGGCCAACAATAATGGAGGACGCATGACCGACCTGGCCCAATTGAAAGAAGAACTCGTCACGGCCAACCATATCCTCGCACATCACCATGTCGTGGATTCCTTCGGCCATATTTCCGTCCGCCATCCCGACAATCCAAATCATTTCTTCATGTCGCGTGCGCGTGCGCCGGCCTGCACGGTCGAAAACGACATTATGGAATTCACCCTCGACGGCCAGATCATTGGACATGAGCCCGGAAAACCTTATTCCGAGCGCTTCATTCACGGCGCGATCATGGAAGCGCGTCCCGATGTCATGTGCGTCGTGCACAATCACAGCCCGAATGTCGTGCCCTTCACGGTGACGGGCCGCAAGATGCGCCCGATCATGCATATGTGCGCGCCGATCGGCACGGATATTCCCAATTGGGATATCGCTCACAAATTCGGCTATGACACGAATCTTCTCGTGACGAATATGGAAATGGGCCGCGATCTGGCCAAGACGCTGGGCAAGCGCACTGTCTCGCTGATGCGCGGCCATGGTTCGGTTGTTGTCGGCCGTTCCATTCGCGAAAGCGTCTTCACGTCGATCTATATGGAGATCAATGCGGAAATGCTCATCAAGGCGCTGCAGATGGGCGAAGTGGAATATATGCACGACACGGAAGTCGCGGCGAATACCAAAGGTCGCGCCGGCTTCACCTGGGAGCGCGGCTGGGAAAATTGGTGCCGCGAGGTCAACCGTCCCTATCGCGCCCAGAGCTGGGACATGGGTCCGGGCTTTTCGCGCACCGATCCGACGCTCTGAGCTTGGCCAGAAGGTCAAATCGGCAAAGGCGCCCCGCGGGGCGCCTTTTTCTTGCTGCGCCCAAGCCCGTTTTGGGTTTATAATGTTACTACACAATTTGACATTAGCTATTTTATGTAGTAACAAAAATGAAGATCGAATTTGATCTTGGCAAAAGACTGCTGACGCTTGAGACACGCGGGCTGGATATGGCTCGGGCCGGTGAAATTCTGACAGGCCTTAGCTATTCGTTCGATGATGACCGTCGCGATTATGGCGAGAAGCGTAATATCACGGTCGGCTTTCTCGATGAGCGCATGGTGGTCCTCGTTTGGACTGAGCGAAGAGGAACTTGCCGGGTCATTTCTTTGAGGAAGGCCAATGAACGAGAACAAGCGTTTTACGGATCACGAATGGGTCGACCCTGACGATGCGCCCGATCTCAGCACGCCTTATTGGCGCGCGAAATTCGATCAGGCACTCGTCTCACGCGGGCGCCCGCGCATTCCCAATCCAAAAGTCTCCACCACCTTGCGGCTCGATGTGGATGTGATCGAGCATTTTCGCAAAGATGGTCCTGGCTGGCAGTCGCGCATCAATGCGGCTTTGCGTGAGGCCATGATGAAGCGCACATGAAAAAACCCGCCGATTGCGCGGCGGGTTTTTCAGGCTGCTGACTTCGGCTGTTGGTTTTATTTGATGCCGAGCAGTTTCTGCGCGTTCTTATAATAGATTTTTTCGCGCATCTCGTTGGACATTTCGATTCCGGCGAGAACCTGAATCGTGTCGCGAATATAACCCGGTCCCTTTTCAGGATCGAAGGGCGAGTCGGAGGCAAAGAGCACTTTGTCTTCGCCGTAGAATGCAAGGCCGCATTCGGTTGCAGGCTTTGAGCCGAACACGGCGGTGTCGGCATAAAAGTCCTTGAAATAATCGAACGGGCGCTTCTTGAGCCCGGCGAGAACGACCGAATAATCTTCATCCGACGTGCGCTTGCCCAGCTGATCCCAGCCCGGTCCGACGCGGCCCTCGAAGAAGGGCACCATGGCACCCAGATGATGGGCGAGCACTTTCAGCTCGGGCAATTTGTCCATCATGCCGGAGAAGACGAGACGCGCCATGGCGGCCGATGTTTCATAGGGCCAGCCGAAGGTCCACCAGATTTCATATTTGGATTTCGACTCGTTTTTATAATCCGTCACGTCAGCCGCGCCGCGCGAGGGATGCAGGAAGACGGGCTTGCCGGCCTTCGCTGCCGTCTCAAACACGCCGTAATATTTCGGATGGTCGAGCGGATCGCCATTGATATTGGTGTGGATCTGCAGGCCATTGGCGCCCAGCGCAAAGGCGCGCTCGGCTTCTTTCGCCGCATTTTCCGAATTCATCGGCAGAGAGGCGAGGAAACCGCAGAAATGGTCGGGGTGCTTGCGCACGAGTTCGGCCATGCCGTCATTGCCGAGGCGTGCAAATTCTTCAACCTGCGCCGGGGTGCCGAGCGATTCCAGCGGCGGCATGCCAAGCGAGATGACCTGCTTGTAATCATGATCCTTGCGGAACATGTCGACGCATTTCAGGCGCTCGTTGAGGTCGTAAATGCACGGAATGCCGCGCATGCGCTTGCCGATATCCTTGGCTGCGCCCTCGGAGGCGAGCATTTTGTCCCAGAGAGCCTGGGGGAAGAAATGATTGAAAGCGTCGATGTAGCGCATTGGCTGCCCTCCCGTTGATGTCGGGAATAGCGCCGCCTGACGCTGCTGGCTAATACAGAGCTTGAAGGTTAGCTATAAATCGTTTTTATAGCAGATCATGGATTTGCGTCAGCTCCGCTATTTTCTTGCCATTGCCGAAGCGGGTTCTTTCACCGCTGCGGCGCGGCGTCTGCATGTCTCCCAGCCGGCACTCGGCTATCAGGTCAAGCAGCTTGAGGAGCGCCATGGCCTCGCCTTGCTCGAGCGCCATTCGCGCGGCGTCGCTTTGACGCCGGCAGGGGTGATTTTGGCCGATCATACCCGCCGGATTTTTGCCGAAGTCGAGGCCGCCGAGGGCGCGCTGGCCGCCTTGCGGGCCGCCCCTGCCGCAGCCCTCACCTTGGGCGTTGCGCCCACACCGGGCCGCGCGCTTGCCCCTGATCTGGTGGCCGCCTCTGCCTCTGGAGCAGAAGCCCGGCTGGCTTTGCGCGAGGGCCTGTCGGATGAGCTGGCGCGCGCTGTCTCGGGCGGCGAGCTCGATGCAGCGCTTTGCTACGATCCTCTGGGAACGGAGCGTCTGGAAGCCATTCCCCTCTATACGGAGGATCTTTATCTCGTCGGCGCGCCCGGCGTGGTCGGGGGCAGCGGCGATATTGAATTTGCCGAGGTCTCCCGCCTGCCCTTGGTGGTGGATGGGCGCTTTCAGGCCGGGCGTCGCCTGATTGAGGCGGCAGCGCGCGAAAAAGGCCTGAGACTCGACATGATCGAGGCCGAGGCTGTGACGGTGAAGCGCGAATTGCTGGTGCGCCACGGTCGCTGCTCGATTGTTCCGCTGGGGCTGTTTTTCGAGGAAATCCGCGCCGGCCAATTGGTCGCCCGCCGCGTTGTCAGCCCGACCATCGGGCGGACGCTTGTGCTTTTGCTGCGGCGCGGGCTCGATCCGCTGCGCGCGCGCGCCCTGGAGCAGGCCCTGCGCCCGCTCGTTGCCGAGCGGATTGCCTCGGGCGAACTGGCCTGGCGGAAGCCGGGCGCCTGAATCCTGCCCGATGCGATTGCGTCGGACGGGCCAAGGCGTTATTCGATCCAATCAGTCGAAAGGCGTAGGCGGGGTCCGCTCATCCGGGCGCAGGAGCGCCGTCCAAAAGCAATCGATGGGGAGAGGCAAATGGCAGATGATTCACGCGTGACAAAAGGCGGCGCCAGCGCCGACCTCGGTCACAATTCGGCGAACATGTCCAAGGAAGAAAAGATCGCCAATCTTTATCATTCCAAAAAGGACCGTGTGTTCGTCCGCGGCATTCAGGGCGAATATAACATCAAGGCCGAACTCGATCGCCTGCGCTCTGTCGAGCGCGTGCGCAAGGCCAAGGACATCCAGTTCATCGATGGCCCGCAATGCTTCAGCCGCCATTATGTCGAGCCGAAGGATGGCATCACGCAGACCTTCCATTTCCATCTTGAGGAATATGCGCCCGGCGCATCCTCGCAGCAGCATGGTCATGTGAATGAGGCGGCCTTCTACATTCTCGATGGCGAAGGCTATGAGATCCACGACGGCATTCGCTACGATTGGAAAGCGGGCGATGTGGCCATCGTGCACAACAATTGCGTGCATCAGCATTTCAATGCGTCGACGACCAAGCCGGCGCGCGCCATCGTCATCAAGACAAAGCCGATGTATCTCTTCTTGAACATGCTGTTCCAGAAGCAGGTCAAGGCACGCCCGGTCGAGCATTCCGAACTCTCTGAAGGGTTCGAAGTGCGCGAAGCCGAGCAGGACGATAATCATCCGGCGGGAGGCTATTGATATGGCATGGGGTGAAACCGGAGCCTGGCTCGACGGCAAGGCCAATGAACGTCTCTATCAGCGCCTTCTTGACGATTCGCAGGATGCGCCCTCGCGCAATTCGCGCCGCAAGAAGATCGTCCGTCCCGAAGACATGCCGTGGGAAATGTCCCGCCAGGGCCTGCTCAAACATCTCATCAATGAGAATATGAACACGCGCATGGAAACGGTCGATGCTTATATGCAGATCATTCCGCCGGGCTCGCGTTCGGGCAAGCATCGCCATCTGGCCGAGGAATGCATTTATGTGATCGAAGGCCGTGGCTATGATCTGCATCAGGACAGCGATTGCGAGATCGGCGACGTCTTCGAATGGGTGATCAACCCTGAAGTGAAGCGCTTCGAATGGGAAGCCGGCGATGTGATCTACATTCCGCCGAATACGGTGCATCAGCATTTCAATGCCGATCCCAAGCAGCCCTGCCGCTTCATTTCCTGCACCAACCGCATCTTCAAGCAGATCGGCCTGAACACGCTCGAGCAATTCGAGGATTCGCCCGATTACGATCCGAAGGTGACGCTGAATGCCGAAATCGCGCGCGAATATCTGCGCGGCGAACGGGGCTTTAACGCCAAGAAATGACGAGGCATGCTTCTCCCATGGGGAGAAGCTGTCTGCGAAGCAGACTGATGAGGGGTTCCATGCGGGAGCGAAGCTCCTGATGATGGTGCCCCTCATCCGGCCGCATCCGCGGCCACCTTCTCCCGATGGGAGAAGGATGCGCACCGGGATTTGTGAATGAGCCGATCCTCGGACACACCGCCCCGCCAAAACCTGCAGCATACATTGCGCGACCATTTGCTCGGCGCCGATGCTGACCACAGTCACGACGAAAATTCCGATCATGACCACGATCACGACATGCAGGGACATCACCTGCTGGGCGAGGGTGCGCGCGCACTTGAAAGCGTGCCGCTCATCAGCATGGGCATCGACATTGGCTCTTCAGGAACCCAGATTGCCTTTTCGCGTCTTTTGATGCGCGGGCCCGGCGAGCCGCTCGCCATGCGACGCCATGCAGCAGCGCGCCAGACGCTTTATCTCTCTCCTGTTTCGCTGACACCCTTCAGCGGCGCGCATGACATTGATGCAGCGAAATTGCGCGCCATTATCGATCGCGCTTTCGACTCTGCCGGCATTACGCCTGACGATATTGAGACGGGAATTGTCATTCTGACCGGCGAGGCCATGGCGCGCGACAATGCGGCCGCCATTGCCCATATGTTTGCGCAAGATCTTGGCGAACTCGTCTGCGCAACCGCAGGTCATCATATGGAGGCCATGCTGGCGGCCTATGGATCGGGCGCCGTGCGGCGCTCGCTCGAGACTTCGGGATGCATCGTCAATATCGATATTGGCGGGGGCACGACCAAGGTTTCGCGCATTGTTGAGGGAAGGATCGAAACCTGCGGCGCGCTTGCCATTGGCGGTCGCCAATTGGCGTGGTCGCGCGATGATCTGCTTGTGCGCTGCGATGAGAGCGCGCGGATTTTTCTGCAACGCGCCGGGCTCGATTGGGCAATCGGATCGAAGGTGGATCGCGACGCGCTCGAGCGTCTTTCTGTGCTGATGGCGGATTCCCTGCTTGCTGCGATCCGCGATCCGGCTTCGCAGCCAGATCTCTGGCTCACCGATCCGGTCTGTCTTCTGCCTGCCGATGGTCTGGTTTTTTCAGGCGGTGTTGCCGAATTTATTTATGAGCGCGAAACGCGCGATTTTTCCGATATGGGCCGAAGGCTCGGTCGCGCTCTTCGCCTGCGCCTTGCGCAGGATTCGCCGGCTCCTTTGCTGCCTGCAGGCGAATGTATTCGCGCCACGGCTTTGGGCGCATCGGAATTCACCGTGCAGATGAGCGGCCAGACAAGTTTTATCTCTCATCCGGCCTTGCTGCTGCCGCGCCGCAATCTGCCTGTCCTTCTGCCGCCCATTTCATTTTCCGGCATGCCTGATGCGCATGCCATTGCCTCAAACATTCGCGCCCATCGCAAAATGTTCGATCTCGATTGCGCGGAGAGCGAATTTGCACTGGCTTTGCGGTGGCGCGGTGCGCCCGAATATAGCCGCTTACGTGCGCTTGCCGATGGCATTGCCGATGGTTTGAGCGACAGGCTGGCGGCCGGCTTGCCGATTCATCTGATGATGGAGGGCGATGCTGCGCTGACGCTGGGTTCCATTCTGCGCGATGAAAAGGGCATTGAAAGCCCGATCCTTGCTATAGACGGGATCACTTTGCGCGATTTCGATTTCGTCGATATGGGCCGCATTCGTCTGCCCTCCGGCATGGTGCCGGTGACGATCAAATCGCTGCTCTTCGATGTCGTCCAATTTGCGCCGCAGTGACAGCCCGACAGGGCCTGCTTCTGGCGCATAAAATCCTGACATGAAAAAAGAGCGCTCTTTCGAGCGCTCTTTTCAGTCAATTCGGTCTGGCATTGCGCTGGAAATTTCCGCGCGGGCCTTGTTGTGCGCGGGCCTCGCCTTCCGCTGCGCGCGGCCGGTTGGGTCCGGGTCCGCGCTTTTGCTCGGGTCGGCGCTGCTGATGCGGCTTGCTCGAGCGCGGCGCGGGGCGCCCGCGCGTTGCAGGTGCCTGCGTTTCAGGCTGTGCCTTGCCTTCGGCGCTGCGGCGGTCGATGGCTGTCAGGCTCTGGCGCGTCAGACGTTCGATCTGGCGCAGCAGATGGCGCTCTTCATTGTCGCAGAAGGAAATGGCAATGCCCTCGGCGCCGGCGCGCGCTGTGCGTCCGATGCGGTGGACATAGCTTTCCGCCACATCGGGCAGCTCGTAATTCACCACATGCGACACATGATCGACATCGATGCCGCGCGCGGCAATGTCGGTGGCCACCAGAACGCCCGTGCGCCCGTCCTTGAATTCAGCGAGCGCGCGCTGGCGTGCGCCCTGGCTCTTGTTGCCGTGAATGGCAGCTGCAGCAATGCCTGAATCGGACAGATAGCCTGCCACTTTGTCTGCGCCGCGCTTGGTGCGCGTGAAGACGATGACGCGCGAAAAATCTTTCGCGCGCAGCAATTCGACCAGCAGATCGCGTTTGGCCTTGGTGTCGACCAGATAGACCGATTGCACCACGCGCTCCGCCGTTGTGGCGACCGGGGTCACTGTCACCTGTGTGGGCGCGTTCAGCAGCTCTCCGGCCAGCGATGCAATTTCTTTCGGCATGGTGGCCGAGAAGAAAAGGCTCTGCCTCTTGGCCGGCAGGCGCGAGATGATCTTGCGGATCGGCACGACAAATCCGAGGTCGAGCATGTGATCGGCCTCATCGAGCACGATAAATTCCGTGCCGGACAATTTGACCGTGCCGCCCGCCATATGGTCGAGCAGACGACCGGGCGTGGCAACGAGCACATCGACGCCGCGCGCCATGGCCTCGACCTGCGGCCGGTGTCCGACGCCGCCGACGATCACGGCGACGCGCAGCCGCCCATGGCGGCCGTAATTGCGAAAGCTTTCGGCGATCTGGGCGACCAGTTCGCGGGTAGGGGCCAGAATCAAGGCGCGCGCCATGGTCGGGGCCGGGCGGGCGGGGGAGGCCATCATCTGCTGGATGATGGGCAAAGCGAAGGCGGCTGTCTTGCCGGTGCCCGTCTGGGCAATGCCGAGAAGGTCGCGGCCCTGAAGCAGGATCGGGATGGATTGGGCCTGAATCGGGGTCGGCGTCGTATAACCCTCCTCGTCAAGCGCGCGGAGGATGGTCTCGGCGAGGCCGAGATCCTTAAAAGAAGTCAATTGGCAATCTTTCCAGAAAGATGAGCCCTATCGCCGGCACCTTTGGGCCGGTTCTCGAGCAGGACTCGCTACATGGGGACGAGCCCCGCGATCCTGGGCTCCTCTGGGGTGATACCCCTGCGCTCGACAGCGGGCGATGGCGGTAAGCCGGTTCGCCGGATGCGGCTGGAGCGCAAAGCGCCTCGAAGAGGCTGGCCTCCTATCGCATTGCGGGGAGGTTGCGTCAATCGAAATAGGGTTTAGAACGCGGGTCTGGGTCAGATCAGGGTTTCGGACATGCACGGCCAGAACAACCAGCTTTCGCTCTCCAAAGACAAAATCCGCATCGTTTTGCTGGAAGGCATCAATGACAGCGCTGTCGAGCTGATCACAGGTTCGGGCTATTCCAACACGACCCGTCTGATGAAAGCGCTGGATGGCAAAGAGCTCGAAGAGGCCATCCGCAACACCCATATCATCGGCATTCGCTCGCGCACGCAATTGACCGACGAGGTTTTCGCCAAGGCGGAAAAACTTATTGCCGTCGGCTGCTTCAGCGTCGGCACCAATCAGGTCGATCTCGATGCGGCGCGCATTCGCGGCATTCCGGTGTTCAATGCGCCTTTCTCCAACACGCGCAGCGTGGCCGAGCTTGTCATCGGCGAGATTGTCATGCTGTTCCGTCGCATCTTCCCGCGTTCCGTCTCGGCGCATGATGGCGGCTGGGACAAATCGGCCGAGGGCTCGATTGAAGTGCGCGGCAAAACTCTGGGCATTGTCGGCTATGGCAATATCGGCAGCCAATTGTCGACGCTGGCCGAAGCCATGGGCATGCGCGTCATGTATTTCGATGTCACCGACAAGCTGCGCCACGGCAATACGGAGCCCGTCGAAAGCCTGTCGGAATTGCTGCGTCTTTCCGATGTCGTGTCGCTGCACGTGCCTGAAACGGCATCGACCTTCAACATGATGGGCGCCGCGCAATTCGCCCAGATGAAGAAGGGCGCGCATTTCATCAATAATGCACGCGGCACAGTTGTCGATCTCGATGCTTTGGCAGCAGCCTTGAAGAGCGGTCATCTCGCCGGTGCGGCGGTTGACGTGTTCCCGGTCGAGCCTGCCTCCAACAATGATAAATTTGTCTCGCCGCTGCAGGGCATCCCCAATGTCATTCTGACACCGCATATCGGCGGCTCGACGGAAGAGGCGCAGGAGCGCATCGGTGCGGAAGTGGCGCGCAAGCTCGTGGAATATAGCGATGCCGGCTCGACGGTCGGCGCGGTCAATTTCCCGCAGGTGCAATTGCCCTCGCGCGCGCAGGGCACGCGTTTCATCCACGTGCATCGCAATGTGCCGGGCGTGATGAACCGCCTGAACGAGGTTTTCTCGCGTCATGGCGTCAATATTGCCGCGCAATATCTGCAGACCGAAGGCGATCTCGGCTATGTCGTGGTCGAGGCCGATGGCGGCAGCGGCGATGCAGAGGCCGTGCTGGAAGAAATGAAGGCAGTCGAGGGCACGATTCGCGCGAGACTCCTCTACGCCGGCGCCTGAGGCCCTCTGGAAAAACCTGATGCCCCGCCCAAACCGGCGGGGCTTTTGTTTTTGCAGTCATCTGACAGAAATGGCGCGTTCATCCTCCAGGCTTTCGCCTGCGGCTGGAATGGCTTTGGCTTGGCATTGGCCTTGAGCCATGCGATGCAGGCGGCCGGATGTTCGATTCCGGAGATGATTATGCGCAGTCTGACCTTCCGCCGCCCCGATGATTGGCATGTCCATTTCCGTGACGGCGTGATGATGAAAACCGTTGTGCCCTATACGGCGCGCGCTTTCGGACGGGCCATTATCATGCCCAATCTCACCCCGCCGGTCACCACAGCCGCCATGGCCGAGGCCTATCGCCGGCGCATCATGGAATGCGTTCCGGCTGGCACAGATTTTACCCCGCTGATGACATGCTATCTGACCGACCACACAGATGCAGCCGATCTTGTGGCGGGACACAAGGCTGGCATTTTCACCGCTGCCAAGCTTTACCCCGCTCATGCAACGACCAATTCAGCCCATGGCGTCACATCCATCGATCACATTATGAATGTGCTTGAAGCGATGGCCGAAAATGGCATTCCGCTTCTGACCCATGGTGAGGTCACGCGCGCCGATGTCGATATTTTCGATCGCGAAGCGCGTTTTGCCGAAGAGATTCTGGCTCCTCTGCTGCAGCGCTTGCCGGAGCTGCGCGTGGTGATGGAACATATTACGACCGAGCAGGGTGCAGCGCTTGTCCTTGCGCACAAGGATCGTATGGGCGCCACCATCACGCCCCAGCATCTTCTCTACAATCGCAATGCTTTGTTCCAGGGTGGATTGCGTCCGCATATGTATTGCCTGCCCGTGCTCAAGCGCGAAAAGCATCGTCAGGCTTTGCGCAAGGCTGCAACCGGCGGCGAGACCTGTTTTTTCCTTGGCACCGATACGGCGCCGCATCTGCGTCATCTCAAGGAAAGCGATTGCGGTTGCGCCGGCGTCTTTTCGGCCCCCGTTGCGGTGGCTGCTTATCTGCAGGTCTTTGCAGAAGAGAATGCACTCGACCGTTTCGAGGCCTTTGCCTCGCTCAATGGCCCGGCTTTCTATCGCATGGCGCCGAATGAGGCGCGCGTCACCTATGTCGAGCGCCCGGCGCGCATTGCCGAAGAGATCGAAGTGGATGGCGCCGGCAAGCTGGTCAGCCTGTTTTCGGGCGAAGCTGCGCCATGGAGCCTTGCTGCCTGATCTGTCGAACGAAGTCGGCCCCTGCACGTTCTCACGGGAGATTCATCTGTCTCCCGGGAGCTTGCCATGGAATTCAAGTCCGTTGCCGATCTGCGTTCGATTGCGGATGTGACACCTGCTGTCTCTCTGACGCGGGCTCAGAAAATATCGATCTGGATTGCCGCGCTCGACCGCGATCCCATGCGCGTCCTTCAGCCTTTGCCTGAGATTGAATGGATCGCGCCGGCGCAGCGTGCGGGTTTGCGTCTTGAAAATTCGCCCCTGTCCATTGCCTTTGGCGAGGCCAGCCTGCGCGCGGCAGGTCTTTCCAGCGACCGGCTCGGCGATGCTCTCGCTTTTTTCGAGATGACGGAAGCCGAAGCCCATGATGCGCTCTGTTCATGCCGATACGGCCGGATGATGACGTCGGGTGCCGTCTCGCATCGTCTTGCCAAACTCAAGGGCAGCAATCTTTTTGCAAATCTGCGTCACTGGATCGTGCAGAAATGGAATGATCGTCCGGTAATGGGCTGAGGCCGGCTTCAGCCCTGCGTCAGTCCGGCATGGCTATGTTTGATCTTTTTGAGTGGCCCTGATTGCGCTTTGGCGCAAATGCAAAAAAGCGCCCGCTGATCTGCAAGGGCCAGGCTTTATTGATGGCCATGCCGGCGCATGCTAGGCAGGCATATTATTTTTTTGTTTTTTCAGGTGCGCGAATGATTGCCAATTCCCTTCCGCCCGTGCGCGAGCGTCTTTTTGTCGACGATCCCTATCAGGGACTTCTGGCCCAGCCGGAACATTTCGATGCACATGGCTGGAATGGACAAAATCCCGTTCTCGTCGATGTCGTCAACAAGCTGCGGCCCAGGCTCGTCATTGAAGTCGGAAGCTGGAAAGGCGCATCGGCCATCACTTTGGCGAAGGCCGGCCAAAAGCTGGGCAGCGATTTCGAGCTTGTCTGTGTCGATACATGGCTCGGCGCACCGGAATTCTGGACCGACAGAAGCGATCCGCAGCGCTATCTCAGCCTCAAATTGAAGAATGGCTATCCGACGGTCTATTACACTTTTCTCAACAATATTCTCTGCGAGGGCCTCGAGGCCCATGTGACGCCTTTTCCCTCGACATCTTTTGTCGCCCATCGCTGGTTTTTGTCGCAGTCCCTGCAGGCCGATCTCATCTATATCGATGCCGCGCATGAATATGAGGAAGTGATTGCCGACATTCGCAACTGGTGGAAAGTTTTGCGTCCCGGCGGGGTCATGATCGGCGATGATTACCAGACCGTCTGGCCCGGCGTGATCCGCGCTTATGAAGAAGCAGCCGAAACCATCCCCGGATTTCGACGCGCCGGCATTGTGCGCGAGAAATGGCTCGCGCAAAAACAATGAAGAGCGATTCCGGATGCTGTTCCTGTCCCTGTTTCAGGAAAGGGCGGCGGCCAGCGTCCGCGCATTGTTTCTCATCATCGCGATATAGGTCGGCGCGCCCTTGCCAAGAGAATCGGAAAATAATGTTCCGCCGATTTTGACGCCCGTCTCCGCAGACAGCCGCTTGGCCAATCGGGGATCGCTCATGTTTTCGAGAAAGATTGCCTGGATTTTCTCATCCTTGATCTGGCGGATGAGGCGGGCAATGTTCTGGGCGCCAGCTGCAGCCTCTGTCGATAATCCCAAGGGGGCATAGAAGGCGATGCCATAAGCATCGCCGAAATAATTGAAGGCATCGTGAGATGTAACAACGCGCCGTCTGTCGGCAGGAATAATGTTTAATTGAGCCTTGATCTCGCTGTCGAGCGCGCGCAATCGGGCAATATAGGCGTCGGCCCGGCGGCTGTATATTTCGCGTCCCGCCGGATCGAGGCGGATCAAAGTATCGCGGATATTGGCGGCATAGATTTCGACATTGGCAACATCATGCCATGCGTGAGGATCGATCTGGTTGCGTATCGATAAAGCCTGAATGCCACGCGAGGCCACAAGCCGCTCACCTTTGAACTGAGACGTCTTCAACAAACGATCGGCCCATGATTCGAAATTCAACCCATTGGTGACGAGCAAATCGGCTTCGCTGACGGTTTTGGCATCTTGCGGTCGATATTCAAATCCATGCGCATCGCCATCTGGCGGCACGAGCGAGACAATATTGACACGCTCGCTGCCGATTTGGTGGACGAGATCAGCGAGGATGGTGAAGCTGGCAACGACGCGGAGGCGTCGTGCCTGAGCGAATGCCGGTGTGCTGGCGCACAGCAAGAGCGACCCGACAAGGAAAGATCTTCTTTCAATCATCTCCAGCGTCCCCCTTAAAATTCGTAACCGAATTTCAGGCGGAATTGATGACGTTCGAAATTAACAAGATCGAGGCGTTGCTCCGAGGCCTTCTCCCGGCCGGCCACAAGGCCGTTGTAGGCAAGGCTGAACCAGTATTTTTCAGCAATTCGCGCTGAAACCGTAGGGCCCACATAAAGAGCATCGCCCAGATATGATGTCATGGTCAGGCCTTCATAAGCACGAACATATCGTGTTTCCGCGCCAATCAGGAAATTCGGCATGAATTGGTAGGCCAGTGCCAGTGAGGCGCCAACCTTGGTGCCGCGCTCAGTGCTGTCAGCGCCGCGCTCTTTCATGCGCTCCATTTCGTGCAGCAGATTGAATGATGCAAACAGGCGCTCGGGTATAATCTCGCGATCGAAGATGATCTTGTTTTCTGCGCCAAACTTGCGTCCGCGCAGGCCTGAGACTTCATCCGAGAAAGCAAGGCTTGGTTCGATATGGAGCGTCAGTCCGAAAGGATTGTTGCGTCGATCGAGAAAGCGGTAGCGGATTTCCCCGCCGATCCCGTTGAACATGTAGCGGCTGTCGACCTGCTCGAATGTCGTTGCACCATCGCGCGGCTTGACGCGGTGAAAATCGCCCAGCAGCGCGAGCGAGACAGATAGGTCGTTGCTCACGCCATAGGCCAGTTCGAGCTTCTGGCCGAGGGCCGAATAGGACGCGTCGCGTTTGCCGAAACGCCCGACATTTTCAACGGCAATGCCGAAGGCGCCGGCATGTTCGGTGTCCGATCCGAGCGTAAAGCCAAAAATATTCTCGGTCTCGACGCCATGCTCGGCCCCGCCATGAGCATGATGGGCGTGCCCGCCTGCACCATGATGATGCCCTCCGCTGGCGGCACGGGCGCGGGCGGCTTTCTCCGCCTCAAGGTTCCGGAAGCCCCGCGTTTCGACGCTCTCGCGGCCGCTCGAGCTGGTTTGGGCATGGACATTGCCCGCCATGGCAACGGCAAGCGGCAGGGCAAGGGTGGTAAGGAAAAGGGAATAACGCATGTCGGGCGCCTTTTGTAATGTTATACTATTACATTAATGAGGCGGCCGAATGCCGTCAAGCCCGAGCTTGGCGAGCGTCTGGGGAGGCTGAAAACCCGTTGGATCGAAATCTGCGCAAATCCATATCGAAGGCTTAACCTTGCCCGCACAGAAAGACCGCCTGCCGCTGCGGCAGCATTTCGGGATTTTTGGGATCGCTAACCTTTAGCCGGCTTGATCGGCTGCATGATCTCACTTTGCAAATATGCGGCGGTTCTCGCCATTTTCATTCCGATTTCGACGCCGGCACAGGCCTGGGAGATTTTGGCGCGCACGCATCTTGTCAATGTGACGCATGGAACACGATTGTCGGAGGCGGCGGAGGGTTTGTCGCGCGGTGGCTATGAATTGGCCGGCGGCGAATATATGGATTTTCGCACCTTCTATCGCCAGAACTGGCGCGAGATGCGTTTCGATTTCCTCACGCAATTGAACGAGAATGTCGGTCTTCTGTGGGCTGTCAGCACGGGTGAGCGTGGCCCAAAATATCGCATCACGCCTGGCTTCAAGATCGGTTTCATTTTTCAGGTGCAGCCCACACCGATGAGCAGCCTGTCGTTGTCGATGAGTAAAATCTTAGCTTCTCGTTTAAGAGAGCTTCCATGCGCGGCCGATTATGGTGACATCGGTGGCATTCAGCAGGTCAATTGCCGTCTTGCCGCCTCCGAGCTCCCGCCTGCCGAGACGCTGAAATATTCGCTCAACATGCGTGCGCCCGATCACGGCTGGATCGGTTTTCGATATCAGCTCAGATTTTGATTTTTGCCCACGAGGTTTGCTCATGTCGAAAATGATTTTTGGCGCAGGATCGATTTTGGTCGGCAGCATGGTCTTTCCAGCGCTTGCAGCTGACAGAGGTGCGCTTCCAACATTTGCAACTCTCAATACAGCGCGGCCCGCCAATTTTTATACATGGATGAGCCCGGAAATCAGCAATGCCTGGAAATCCGGATTTCGCGGTCAGGGAACGACGATCACCGTCATCGACGATTTCCGAAGCGCAAATGTCAACCGAGGCAATCTGGGAAATGGAGTGCAAAATCTGCGGCATGGCGAATGGACGAGGCTTCAGGCCGGCATGATCGCGCCTTCGGCCACTTTGGCCTCGCATGATTTTTATTCTGCTCGTGCCGTGCCGCTTGCAACGCGCGGATTGAATGTCTTGAATCTGAGCTATGGCATGTATGCGGCTGCCGGATTTAACGCCAATCAGATTGGCTGGAGCGCGCAGGAGAGTTCGATCATTTCTTATGCGAATGGTCGCGCCTTCATTGCCAAAGCAGCCGGCAATGATGGCGTCAATATCGGTGCAGCCAATCGGGGCGGTCAGGTCGATTATCTCAATGGCGCTTTGACAGGAAAAACATCAGCTGTTTTCGTTGGCGCGCTGGATCGTAACGGGACGCCGACGCAAAAAGCCTCTCTGGCTTCCTATTCGAACAGAGCGGGCAGCCAGGCTGCCGTCCAGTCGCGCTTCCTCTCGGTCGGTGTGCGCGGCGATGTGACCGGGCTTTACGGCACATCTTTCGCCGCCCCCATTGTGTCGGGATATGCTGCCGTTCTGGGCAGCAAATTCACCAGCGCCAATGGCACACAGATCGCCAATCAATTGCTCGCCACAGCGCGGCAGGACACGATCCAAAATTACAATGTTGCCATTCACGGCCGCGGAGAAGCCAGCATCGCGCGGGCCTTGGCGCCTGTCTCGATCCGCTGAAATGGGGGAAAGCAAAACCCGGTCGCAAGACCGGGTTTTGTTGTGGGGCGCTCAGATCAAATGCTTGCGAATGGAATTGGTGAGCAATTCCGTCGCCATGACGACGGCGAAAATGACAAGCAGGATGAGACCGACCTGATCCCAGTAAAGATTGTTCATGGCCGCATCCAGCGCAACGCCAATGCCGCCAGCGCCCACAAGGCCAAGCACGGCGCTTTCTCGAATGTTGATGTCCCATCGAAACAGTGCAACAGACCAGAAACTCGGCTCGATCTGCGGCCAATGACCCTTGAGGAGAATAGCAAGGGGCGAAGCGCCTGTGGCTTGCAAGGCTTCGATCGGGCCCGCTTTCGATTCTTCAATCGCCTCGGCCAGCAATTTTCCGACAAAGCCGATGGAGCGGAAGCCGATGGCCAAAACGCCTGCCAGAGCACCGGGTCCGAAAATGGCGACGAACAGCAGCGCCCAGATGAGCGAATTGACCGAGCGCGAAGCGACCAGAATGAATTGCGCCAGCCAGTGCAGAAGCGGCGAATGCGTGATGTTGCGTGCCGCGATCAAGGCCACAGGTAGGCCGAGCACCAGCGCCAGAAGCGTGCCGAGCGTTGCAATGTGGAATGTCTCGATCAGGGCATGGTGAACGCCCTTGCGATAATGCGCCCAATCGATTGGCCACATGCGGGCGAAGAGATCGAACGTCTGCTGCGGCGCATCGGCCAGAAATTCAGGGATGATCTCAATATTCTGCCAGGAGAAGGAAATGGCTGCGACGATCAAAAGATAGATCGCAAAGCGGCCCAGCCGTTGCGCCGGCGAAAAGCGCGTCCAGCTGCGATGAGGCGCATTCATTGGAAGAGCCTTCGCAGCCATCCGGACAAAAGCTCGCTGACAAGGATAATGGCAATAATGGCGAGCAGGATCGTCATGACGACATCATAATCGAAACGTTGATAGGCGGTGAAAAGTGCGGCGCCAATGCCGCCGCCTCCGACAATGCCCACCATTGTGGAATTGCGCAGATTGGAATCGAGTTGATAGGCTGAAAAGCCGATGAAGCGGGCCATGACCTGAGGCAGAACGCCCATGATGATGACATTGACCCAGGAGGCTCCGGTGGCGCGCACGGCTTCCACCTGCTTCATGTTCATCTCTTCAATCGCTTCGCAGAATAATTTTCCGATAAAGCCGATGGAGGCGACGACCAGCGCAAGGACGCCGGACAGAGCGCCAAAGCCGACGGCTTTCACAAACAGAATGGCAATGATCATCGGATGAAAGGAGCGGCACAGGGCAATGATGATGCGCCCCGTCCACGAGAGCCATGCCGGCGATATATTGCGTGCCGCAATCATGCCGACGGGCAGTGACAGAAGAATGCCCAGCGCGGTCGAGAGGACAGCAATCTGCATCGATTCGATCAGCCCTTCACCGATCAGAGACAGCCTGTCGGGGGCCGCATTCGGCGGCCAAAGACGCCCCAGGAAAATGCTGCCCTGATCCAGCCCGCGCAGAATGCGGGCGAGGTTCACATCCAGACTGCCGAGCGCATAAATGACATAGGCGAAAAGTACGGCAAGCCCGATCCGGCGGGTCCAGGAGGGCTCGAATGCAACGCGCGCCTGAGAGGGTGCGCTCATGCTGCTTCCATCCAGTTCTGGCCGCCATAAATTTCGCCAAGATGGCGATCGGTCAGTTCATGCGGCGCACCGTCGAAGACAATCGCGCCTTTTGCCATGCCGACAATGCGGTTGGCGAAGCGTCGCGCCAGTTCCACATTGTGAATATTGATGAGAACGGGAATGTTTCGCTCGCTCGCCAGGCGCACCATGATTTCCATAATCTCGACGGAGGTTTTGGGATCAAGCGAAGATGTCGGTTCGTCGGCAAGGATGAGTTGCGGGTTCTGCATCAAGGCGCGCGCAATGCCGACGCGTTGGCGCTGTCCGCCCGAGAGCTGATCGGCGCGGCGCGTGGCAAAATCGCCAAGGCCCACTGCATCGAGAAGCACAAAAGCCTGCTCAATATCCTGCGGGTGATAGCGACGCAGCCAGGCGCGCCAGGCCGGCATATAGCCCAATCGCCCGCAAAGCACATTCTCCATCACGCTCAGGCGCTCAACGAGATTATACTCCTGATGCACCATGCCGATATTGCGGCGTGCATCCCGCAAGGCGCGTCCCGAGAGGCTGGCGAGTTCGATCCCGTGAAACAGGATCGAGCCCGTCGTTGGGTTCACCAGCCGGTTGATGCAACGCAGAAGGGTCGACTTGCCGGTGCCGGAGGGCCCGATAATGGCCGTGATCCCGCGCCCTTCGATCGTCAGATCGAGATCTTTGAGCACGGGCCGCCCCGGCACATATTCTTTCGTCAGACCCTTGATGATCAGTGCGTGCATCACCCGCACTCCTTGTCAGGGCTTGGGCGCCTGCATTTGCTCGGCCTTCTTCTTGGCCAGAGCATCGGCCTCGCGCTTGGCTTCCGCATCATAGGCATTCTTGTTGTAGGGCGTGCCGGATTTTTCCGCGACATCGCGCACCACGGCCCATTCTTTCTGATAGCTGATCGGAACGAAGCGATCGTCGCCGGCAAATTCCTTCTGCATTTCCGCCGTGAAGCGGAATTCATAGAAACAGCTGCGCAGTTTTTGCGCCAGTTCCGGCTTCAGATCGTGCGAATGGGCGAAGGACGATGTCGGAAACACCGGCGAGCGATAGATGATGCGATAATCGGCAGCCTTGATCGTACCGCGCGAGATCATGCGATCGAACACGTCGGAGGCCACAGCTGCCATATCGTAATCGCCTGTGCCGACGCCCAGGATCGATTTGTCGTGGCCGCCCGACATGACGGGCTTGTAATCGTCATCGGTTTTCAGGCCCTGTTCGGGGAAGAGCACTTTCGGCGCCAGATGGCCGGAATTGGAAGAGGGCGATGTATGCGCGACTTTCTTGCCTTTGAGATCCGACAATTGCTGATAGGGGCTGGATGCTTTCACAATGGCCAAGAGATTATAGCCCTGCACGCCATTGGCATTGCCCTTGGCGGCAAAGGGAACGGCGCCGGCGAGATTGACGGCAAAGCCTGTGGGGCCGGTTGAAAAGCCCGCCAGATGCAGGCGGCCCGAGCGCATGGCCTCGACTTCGGCTGAATTCGACTGGACGGGATAATAGACAAAACGCTTGCCGGTGCATTTGGCCAGATGATCGGTCAGCGGCTTGAACACATTGGCATAGACCGCGGGATCCTCAACAGGCGTATAGGCCCAGACCAAGGTCGAGGGGTCGCGCTGTTTGGAGGGATCTTTCGGCACATCGGCAACAAGATCGCGATCGGCGTCGCAATAGGCTGTATCGAGCTGGCCACGATGGGGGCAGGCGTCTTGCGCCAGCACGGGAGCGACAGCAACAAAAGATGCAGCGGCAAAAACCGCGAAAGCGACAGGGCGCATGATCAACCTCCCAAAATCATTGGACGCGGTATCAATCGTTCACCACGAAACTTCCGCGTCCCGGCCAAGGTAAGAGATGGGCCGGGAAGGTCAACATGCATCGCGCCTCTGGCGTCATGAGACAGCGCAATCTTCCGTCTGCAAGCCGGGACGATGGATTTTGGGATTTTGGTAGCGGGAGAGGGACTCGAACCCCCGACACGCGGATTATGATTCCGCTGCTCTAACCAGCTGAGCTACCCCGCCCCGACAGGCCGCACGCGGCCTGTATGAGAGCCGCGATATAGAAGCGCCCGCCTGCCCAAGTCAAGCGTCGTGGGCGGGGCTTCGCCCTCTCTCAGAGCCGCTTCATCCGGATCAGGGTAAAGAGCTCCAGCGGGGGCAATTTCCGCCTTTCCAGCAATTGAATATCCGGTCTTTTGGCCAGCCAGTCGCCGATTGTCGACCAGGGGAATTCCGGCCGCCAGCCGAGGGCGGCGGCGCGGCGGCCGAGCCAGGCCTCGAGGCGTGCCATCATCCCCTTTTCAGCGCCAATATGGTTCACCAAGACGATTTCGCCGCCTCTTTTCACCACGCGGGCCATTTCATCCAGCGTGCGATGGGCATCGGGCACGACGGTGAGAACATAGGGTGCGACAATCGCATCGAAAGACGCATCGGGAAATTCCAGCGCCATCGCATCCATGGCGCGAAGATCCTCGACATTTTTGAGGCCAAGCGTGGCGACGCGTTTGCGCGCCACCGCCAGCATGGGCTCTGAGAGATCGATGCCGGTGATTTTCACATGGTCGCCAAACATCGGCAATTCGAGCCCGGTGCCGACGCCGACATCGAGCACGCGCCCGCCCAAAGCATTGATCGCAGCAGCCCCCGCCTTGCGGCCGGGCTTCATGAAAGCGGTGAAAACAACATCGTAAACCGGCGCCCAGCGCGCATAGGCGCTTTCAACATCGGCATTGGAAATGGCGGAAGACTCGCGCGTCATGAATGTCAGCTCTGGATGGAAAAATTTTAAGGCGTGGGCTTGATGAAGCCGCCGCCCAGAACGCGCGCACGCGGGGCTGCATCCTCATAGAAGACGCAGGCCTGTCCCGGCGAGACGCCGTCCTCGCCCGCTGCCAGTTCCACCACCGTCTCGCCGCCCTTGCGACGCAGGATGGCAGAGGCGGGCGGTCGCGTGGAGCGCAGGCGCACAGCGATTTCCAGGCCTTCTTCGGGCAGATCTTCAAGCTTGCCCTGGCCGATCCAGTTCACATCGCGCAATTGCACATGGCGCGTTGCCAGAGCGCTGCGCGGGCCGACAATGACACGCCTGTTGGCAGCATCGAGTTTGACGACAAAAAGCGGCTCGCCCTTGCCGGCATTGGCGCTGCCAAGGCCAAGGCCCTTGCGCTGGCCGATCGTGTAATGGATCACGCCGTGATGGGCGCCCAGCACATCGCCATTCACATGGACAATCTCGCCGGGCTCTGCAGCGCCGGGAATCAGCCGCTCGATGACATCGGTATATTTGCCCGCAGGCACGAAACAAATGTCCTGGCTGTCGGCCTTGTCGGCGATGGCCAGTCCGAATTCATGCGCGAGTTTGCGCACTTCGGGTTTCGGCAGATCGCCGAGCGGAAAACGCAGCAGGTCGAGCTGTTCGCGCGTTGTGGCGAAGAGGAAATAGGATTGATCGCGATCGGCATCCATGGCGCGATAGAGCGCACGTCTGCCCTCATCATCCTCTGCTGAGGAAATGTAATGGCCGGTCGCCAGAGCATCGGCGCCGAGATCGCGCGCTGTCTCGAACAGGTCGGTGAATTTGATGTGCTGGTTGCAGGCCACGCAGGGGATGGGCGTTTCGCCGGCCACATAGGCTTTGGCAAAACCGTCGATCACCTTGTCCTTGAAGCGGCTCTCGTAATCGAGAACGTAATGGGGAATGCCGAGCCGTTCGGCGACATTGCGCGCATCGTGAATGTCCTGGCCCGCGCAACAGGCGCCTTTGCGATGTGTGGCTGCGCCGTGATCGTAAAGCTGAAGCGTGACGCCGACGACATCGTAACCTTCGCGCTTGAGCAGAGCGGCGACGACGGAGGAATCCACCCCGCCCGACATGGCGACAACGACGCGCGTATCCGCCGGGGCCTTGGCGAGCCCAAGCGAATTCAGGCCGGCGCGCAGGCGTGGCGCGCGGTCCATGTCGGTCATGGTGGCGATCGCGCGCGGGGGCGCGCTGGTCACGTCAGGGTTCATGGCACCACATCAACCATTGCGCCCCGGAAAATGCAACCGAGGCCTTGCCGCAGGCCCTGCGCGGGTCTTGCGTCAGGAGGTGGGCCAGAACTTGTGCCAGATGAGGACGAGTCTGCGTTTTGCGAAAGGATTTGGAAATAAATCCGGGACTTATGCAAGAAAAACGGGGCTTCGGCTTAGGTAAATCTTAAATCCGGCACCCTATTCTTCACGCATAGTCAGTCTGGTTGCGTAGCGAGTAAAGTGAAATGACCGAACCTCACCGCCCTCGGGTGAAATATGTGATCGGCCCCGATGGATCGCCCCTGACGGTTGCCGATCTGCCGCCGATGAACACGAAGCGCTGGGTCATCCGTCGCAAGGCCGAGGTCGTGGCGGCGGTGCGCGGCGGGCTCCTTTCGCTCGAAGAGGCCTGCAGCCGTTACACGCTCACAGTCGATGAATTTTTGAGCTGGCAGCAATCGATCGACCAGCACGGTCTGGCCGGCCTGCGCACAACGCGCATCCAGCAATATCGCCAGTAAGTTTTGCGTCTTTTCGCTGTTTCGACCGCGCCGGCTTCTCAAGAAGCCGGCGTTTCTGTTTTTGCTGCATTGGCCTTGGCGAGCTGTGCGCGCTCGAACAGCAGGATCACCGGCACTGACATGGCCAGCGGGATGATCAGATAGAACAGGCGCCAGACAAGCAGAGCGGCAAAAACCGCCGTCGCCGGCATGCCGGGCATGACCGCCAGAAAGACAGCTTCCATCACGCCGACACCGCCCGGCACTTGCGACAGCAGGCCGGCGGAAAAGGAGAGGAGGAACGCGCCCAGCACGATGAAAAAGCCCGGATTGCCCTGTTCGGGTAGGGCGAAATAGATGATCCCGGCCGCGCCGATCAATTCGAGCGGGGCAGCAATATATTGGCGCGCCACCACATTGAGGCGCGGATACATAAGCTCGAAGGAGCGGATCCGCAGCGGCGGAAACCGCCGCCAGGAGCCGATCGTGTAAAGCGCGCAAAGGCCCAGCAGCAGAAAGCCGATCGTGCGTGCAAAAGTCTCGCTGATGGCGAAATGGGGCGAAAGCGAGCCGAGCGGGGCAAGGATCTGGGGCTCGCCGATCAGCACCAGCGCCAGCAGGATGATCGTGCCGAAAGCGAATGTGTAAGAGCACAAGGCGACGAGGACAGCGACTTCAGGCGCCGACAGGCCTTTCGCCGTATAGGCGCGGTATCGGACCATGCCGCCGGAAAAAACCGATGCGCCAATATTGTGCGACAGAGCATAGGTGACGAAGGAGCAGACGGAAATATAGATCCAGGAAATTCCGCGCTCACGCTTGAGATGGATCAGCGCGATCCGGTCGTACCAGGCCAATGCTGCATAGGCGAGCAGGGTGGACAGGCCAGCCAGCAGATAGCCATGCGCAGGAATGTCGGAAAGCTTGTCGCCGATCACCGCGGCAATGGTTTTGATGTCGCTCCACAGGCCGCCCTGTTCGAGGATGGCGCGCACCTTTTCATCGACGGCGGCTTCGCTCAGGAGTTTTTGATAGAGCAGCTTGACCGACCAGACGACGGCAATGAGGCCGACGGCGGGCCAGAAGAAATCGAGAATGCGCTTCATCAAAAAGGCCCGTGGCGCTTGCAGCGGCTGTCACGGAACCATACCGCCCCCGCCTGATCCTTTCCGTGCCATGCGCTTTGTCCCAGCGCAAGCATCTGGCGGATAACAATTAAGAAAGGCGGCGGTGCGAGGGGCTTTGTGCCAGCCGTTCAGATGCGGGCCAGGCCCACCATGCCGGCGGTGCTTTCGGGTCGCTCGCGGACGGTTTCAGTCGTCCCCTTGTCGCGGACTTCCATGGACTGGGCCTTGGCAAGCTCCTGATTGGCGTCCTCAAGGCGGGCCTTGGCTTCCTCGAGCTGGCCGCGCAATTCCGCCGCCGATTGGTGGAGATTGTCGCGGCGGACACGCGCGGCGCGCGCATAGGTTGAATAAGCGAAATGGGCCGGATCGCCCACGCCCGAGCGTTGCTCTTCGCCGGCGATTTCACGATCAAGGTCGCCCGCCATGCGGGAGAATTCCGCAATCATGGCTTCGATCTGGGCGACGCGCCGGCGTTTTTCTTCCGCCTGGAAGCGCTTCAGCCGGATCAATGTATCGCGCGATTTCATACTCGAAACTCCAAAACGCTCGCGCGGAAAGGCTCAACCTTGGGCCAAGCTTGGGCCAAGCCGCTTGCGCGAGACAGGTTGAGAATGCAGGGGCAAAGTTGCTGCTTTCTTACCGGAATGACACACGGCCCGAAAAAAGGCTGAAAAGGGCGCTTCGCAACGCCGATTCACATGCTATTTCTGAGGTGTGAGTGATTCGGGGTCTGCCGCGAACGCCGCGCGTAAACGGTTTTCTGGCTGCTTTGGTTAACCATTTTGGGCCCAAGCGCCGGGGCTTTTGCCCCGAAAGTTACCGTGGTTCGAGTCGCGAGAGTGGTTTGGCGTGTTTTGGCAAACCGGTTCACGGGTCATGTAAAGGCGAGAATTTCCCTTTAATTCAAGGCTTTAGATCCTCTTGCGGGGATTGGCCGGGGGATTCGGAAAGCCGGAATCATGTTTTGTTAACCATCTCTCGTTAAGGTTGATGAGCCGGGATTTTTGAGCCGCGCTGCCGGAGATTCGCGTCGATCGCGGGTTCCGGGGGCAAGGGTGGGGACCTCACATGCGCGTATTATTGATCGAAGACGACAGCGCCACGGCGCAGAGCATCGAGCTGATGCTCAAGTCCGAGAATTTCAACGTTGACACGACCGACCTCGGCGAAGAGGGCATCGATCTCGGCAAGCTGTATGATT